>JBEKUB010000043.1:0-27044 GCA_049515455.1 Occallatibacter sp. | reverse complement strand
AGCTGGCTTTCCATTGTTTTCAAGTTTATTTTTGACTAGGGACTAAGCCAGTCTCATTCAATAAGGGTTGGCTCACGCAATCCTGATAAAATCGATTTTTCAGTCTTCCTCTTGAGCGTAAGCACTCCTACGCAGAAAGCCCTTACCGTGCCAGACGAGACCCAATCCGCAGCCCCCCAATCCGTGACTTACGCCGACGCCGGTGTGGACATCAGCAGCGGCGATCGCGCCAAGGAACGCATCAAGTATCTGGCGAAGAAGACTTTCAACCGCAATGTGGTGGGAGGGATCGGCGGCTTTGGCGCGCTTTTCAGGCTGGATATGCAGCGCTGGAAGAATCCGATTCTGGTGAGCTCGGCGGACGGAGTGGGAACCAAGCTGAAGGTGGCGTTCGAGTTGGGACTGCACCAGACGGTGGGCGCGGACCTGGTGAACCACTGCGTGAACGATATTGCAGTGCAAGGAGCAACGCCGCTGTTTTTCCTGGACTACCTGGCTACCGGCAAGCTGGACCCGGAAGTGACCGAGAGCGTGGTGAGCGGGCTGGCCGATGCATGCAAGGCCAACGGTTGCGTGCTGATTGGCGGGGAGACGGCGCAGATGCCGGGCTTTTACCAGGAAGGCGAGTACGACCTGGCGGGATTTATTGTTGGCGCGGTGGACCGGGAGAAGCTGGTGACGGGCGTGGAGATCAAGGCGGGGGACGTGCTGATCGGGCTGCCTTCGACCGGGCTGCATACCAACGGTTATTCGCTGGCGCGGAAGCTGCTGTTTGAGGTGGGCGGCTACAAGCCTACGCAATATGTGACTGCAATCAAGGAGAAAGCGGGCGCGGCACTGATGAAGACGCACCGCAGCTATCTCCACGTGATTCAAAAGCTGGTGACGGCAGGAGTGACCACGGGGATGGCTCACATTACCGGCGGAGGGATTACGGAGAATTTGCCTCGCATTCTGCCGAAGAATACGGCTGCGCAGATTGAGATTGGATCTTGGCCGGTGCTGCCGATCTTTGAGCATCTGCGCGCGCTGGGACAGGTTTCGCAGGAAGAGATGATGCGCACCTTCAACATGGGCATAGGGCTAATTGCTGCGATTCCGGCGGCAAAGTTTGTCCGTGCGAAAAATCTGCTGGACCGGGCGGAAGAGAAGTTCTTTGTGGTGGGGCGCGTGGTAAAGGGTGAGCGCCGGGTGCAGTACACGTAGTAGCGGAGCTGGCGGGGTTAGCGGAGTTAGCGGCGCTAGTCACTGCACCCGAGAGAAGATTGAGTAGATGAAGACTGATCCCTCAGCACAGAACCCCGTCCGCCTCGGCATCCTGCTCTCAGGGCGCGGGTCGAACTTTCTGGCGATTGCCGAATCGATCAGAGCGGGCAGGCTTGAGGGCGCTGAGATTGCAGTGGTGATCTCGAATGTGGCTGAGGCGGAAGGATTGGCCAAGGCACGGGAGCTGAGGCTGGCACATCAGGTCTTTGCTTCAAAGGGGCGGAAGCGCGAAGAACACGACGCCGAGATGATTGCATGTCTGAAGGCGCACCGCGTTAGTTTGGTTTGCCTGGCTGGATATATGCGGATGCTCTCGCCGGAGTTTGTGGCCGCGTTTCCCAATCGAATTCTCAACATTCATCCTTCGCTGCTGCCGGCGTTTCCGGGGCTGGATGCGCAGGAGCAGGCATTCAATTATGGCGTGAAGGTGGCGGGATGCACGGTGCATTTTGTGGATGAGCATTTGGATCACGGGGCGATCGTGCTGCAGCGGGCTATTCCGGTGCGGGAGACCGACGATGCACATTCGCTCGCCGGGCGCATTCTGGTTGAGGAGCATTTGGCTTATACAGAGGCGATTGCGCGCGTGGCGAGCGGAGAGTATGAGATCCGCGGACGGCGGTTTGTTAAGCGGGAACGCTGAGAAACCTTCTGCGCCGCAGGCCGGGATCCCGAACGCCGAATGGTCTTGCTTCTTGGTTCGCCAATTGTCCTGTCAAGCGACCGATTTCAGAATTAATTTCTATATAGATGATTCCAGAGTCTTTAACTTCCAGCGAGTTATTGCAGAGAATATCTGCGGATTGACTAGGCTTATAGATAGCCAGACAAATGACGGAGATGCGGCGCCAGGGCGAATGAGTTCGCCTTTTTTCTGCTGAGGGCGCGAGACGGCTTGTGTCTGCGCGGCATGGGCTCTCCACCGGAGGCCAGATCGGAACGACGGCAACCTCCGGCACTGAGAGCAGCCGATACCCAGGACCAGCGGCCAGCCTTTCATGACGGGTTGGCCGATGGCGGGACTCGAAGGTAGAGAAAAACTTCAAAACATCTTGAAAAACAACGGCGGCTCCTGCCGCCATTTCTGCTTCTGGAAGGAGCTGCACATGAACTTCATCTCGAATATCTGGAACCATCCGAAAACGTCAGCCGCCGGATTGATGATTGCGATCATCAGTATCAGCGGCGTTCTTTCGCAACAGGGCATAACTCTGGGCTCGGCGGGGACGGGCACAGTGGTTGCGCTGGTGGGATCGCTGGCTACTGCACTGCTCGGGCTGCTGGCCAAGGACCCGGGTCAGTCGCAAAGCTCCAGTTCGGTTGCTTCTTCGGCGAAGTTGGGCGTGTGGGCGCTGATTGCGCTTTTGCTGCCTTTGCCGTTTGTGAGCGGGTGCTCTGGCAAGAGCGTTGCGCAGGACATTGTGAACTGGACGCCGGCTTTGCAAAGTGCGGTGGCGACGGTGGATTCGACTGCGGCGATGCTGGCTCCGGCGGATGCGCCGATTTTTGCCGCGGCGACGGTGGGGTTTGACGCTGCTTCAAATCTGCTGGTTACGCAGGCGAAGGCCTACCTGGCTAATCCATCGGCGGGCGCGCTGGCAAAATTGCAGGCGGCCGTGGTCGCATTGCAACAGAATGTAAGTGCGGCAACTTTATCGGGACTGAAAATTGTCGACCAGAAAAGCCAAACTCTGGCTATGAACGCGATCGATGCGGTGGGCACCATCATCAATGCAATTCTGGCGCTGGTGATTTCAGTCTCCAGTCAGGCTCAGGTTTCGCTGATGGCTGGTCAATCGAGCATTAAGCTGGCGCAGGTGCGGGCTTATCGGAATGAGGGCAAGGCTGCGGAGATGGTGGCTGGGCACTACGGCGAAACAATTGGGGCGGCGCGGGTTCAGGTTGCGCGGGCTGAACATGGCGAAGCTCAGGCAGGTTTCTGAAAAAATCAAGGACCTTCAGATTTAATGACACTAAAGGCTCTGTAACTCGAAATCCGGTGAATCGGCCTTATGGGCGCCGATAGCATTCAGAAACTTAGAGCAACTCTCCTGAAGGCATAGAGTGAGCGTGGACCGGGAGGTCCACGCTACAGCCGGCCAGGAGGCCAGCGCTACATTTGGACTGGCGCTACTCTGAGGTCACTGTTCCGATGCCTAGTTGTGAAACGAAGGGTCATGAATGCCTACTTCGGCAGAGAGGCTGATATGGCGGGCGGGTTCCAGTCCGCGGCCCAGCGGGATGGGGTTGGCCCCATTTGAAACTCGAGCTTTCCTCCGGCGACTATGTCGGCGTAGTGAATAACTGGAATCTTCAGAGGCATACCGTTGAGCTTTGCGGATTGGATATAAATATTCTGTTCTGAGTTATTCACTGCTGTAACGCTGAAAGCTTTTCCTGCGGGTAAGTCGAAGGTGATTTTGCTATAGAGCGGACTGCCGATCAAATAATCTCCTGAGGCGGGGTTCAAAGGGTAGAAGCCCAGCGCCGTGAAAATATACCAGGCTGACATTTGGCCGCAATCATCGTCGC
This sequence comes from Occallatibacter sp., assembly GCA_049515455.1. Taxonomy (GTDB): domain Bacteria; phylum Acidobacteriota; class Terriglobia; order Terriglobales; family Acidobacteriaceae; genus Telmatobacter. Next base: position 23,246 of record JBEKUB010000043.1, on the reverse strand, counting down.
CGTCGATTCCGCCGGGATCGTTGGCATAGAATTTGGCGGCAATCTCGCGCACCTTGGATTGGGTTTTCCAGGGCTGCCCGCTGTAGTCGTAGAGATAACCGTAGTGGTGGCTCGGCTCGTTATCGTGCTGGTTGTGGCCGCCGCGGAAATGCTCGTCGAGCTCAGCGTTGAACTTGTCCGCGCCGCCCATCAGCTGCATAAGTCCGGGTATGTCGTGCAGCTCAGCCCAGGTATAGACCCACTTATCGCCTTCAGTCCAGCCGAAGGAGGGGTCGGCCCATGATCCGTCGCTGTTTCTTGCCTGCATGAAACCGGTAGCGGGGTTGAAGAGTAGCTTGTAATTGAGAGACCGGCGCAGGAAATACTCATAGTCGCTGGTCTTTCCGAGCGCCTTTGCCACCTGGGCAACGCACCAGTCATCGTAAGACTCTTCAAGGGTACTCGATGCGTCCTCAGCCGTCTTATCGTCGGGAATATATCCTAACTGCTTTGAATAAGTGAGTCCGGCGCGAGCTTCGTAAGGAGTATTCGGCTCGCGATCGAACCAGCGATGCTTGGTATCTTCGTCGGGGCGAGTCATGGCGTCTTTGTAGACAGCTTCATGGGCAAGTTTGTAGTCAAAGCCATGAAATCCTTTGTTGACGGATTCGGCGATGAGCGAATCCGCGTGCGTGCCGATCATGATGTTTGTATAAGACGGATTGGGCCACTTCGGCAGCCAGCCTCCTTCGCGATAGTCCTGCAGCAATGCAGTAATCATATCGCCATTTCGCTCGGGCGCGACGAGAGTGAGCAGGCTATGCTCGGCGCGAAAAATATCCCAGATTGAATAGGCGGTATAAGAGACGCCGGGATGAATCTTGTCGTCGAAGGCGCTGTAGTAGTGGCCGTACTCGGAAAACAGCTTGGGATAGAGCATGGCATGATACAAGGCGGTATAAAAGATCTTTTCCTGATCGGGGCTGGCTCCCTCGATCGAAAACATGCCTAACTTATCGTTCCAGAGCTTCTTGAGCCTGGCGCTCACGGCTTCGAAGTTCCAGTCTGGAATTTCGCGATTTAAATTCTCACGGGCTTGATCGATGCTGATGAAGGAGGTTCCGATCTTGACTTCAACGGTTTCGCTGCCTTTGGTCTCAAAGGTAAGATATGCGCCGACGTTGCTGTCCATTGCCGTTTCAGCTCCGGGGCGAAGCGCGGAATCGGCATAGGTTCCGTGACTCGAAGATTGCTTGCTGAATTGAACGACGAAGTAACCTCTGAAGTTAGGCAGAACGAACGGGCCCAGGCCGGCGTCCATGCGATCTGGGTTATAGCCTGAAATTTCGTTCTTGTCCGGATCGAAGTGAATCATGCCTTTGATGCCGGGGCGGGTTGCTTCAACGACGATATTCGCGTTGTGGATGGCGGGAAATGTGAAGCGCATGATGGCGCTGTGTTCGGTGGCGGTGATTTCGGTTCTGATTCTGCGATACTGCCCAGCGTCGGCGGAGACGGAATAATAGTAAGGTGTGGTTACTTCGTCCGCATGATTGAAGGACATCCTGCGCTCTTCCGGGGTGGTCTTGATCGTGTCGAGTTCAGGCACGATGGTGACGTAGCCGTAGTCGCCCATCCAGATTGCAGGCTGATGCGTGCCGATGAAGCCGGTAATCGCTGAGTCCTGGTATTTGTAAGAGACTCCTCCTACCTTGTTCTGGCGGGTTTGAGGGGTCCAATTCGTCATGCCGAATGGAGTGCTGACAAAGGGCATGGTGCCGCCGTATGCAACCACGCCGTCGCCGGTTCCGATGTGGAGATTTACACGATCGACGGGTTCGGCCAGAAGCGCGGAGGCTAGAACGAATAGGCTGAGGATGGCTGAGCAGCGGAGATGCGAGCGATTGGGAAACATGGAAGCGATTGTACAGAATTGGCCGCGATGGCATCGGTGATGCGGGGGTTTCGGGTATGGAATTTTGGCAGGAGGGGCAGGGAAGGCTGGACCCGGTTTTCATCTCGGCCCAGCTTCGAGGCTTCCGTTCAATTAAAGCAGTACTGCTGAAGGCATAGAGTGAGCGTGGACCGGGAGGTCCAGGCTACAGCCGGCCGGGAGGCCGGCACTACTCGTTCTTGTGGCTACGTATTTCTGTGGTTACCTATTATTGCCGGGACCGGTAATCTTAAGGCCAGCAGAGAATCACTCTACACCTGTAAACGAAATGCTCTGGTCACTGGTGTGCGGCTAACTCGCGGCGTCTCGCGATTCTCCCAGGATCAGTTTGAGGGTGATCTGCCTGCGGCCGCGATAGAAGGTTACGCTGATGGTGTCGCCGGCCTGGTGTTTGTCCATGAGGGCGTTGATGTCCTGGGGATCGCTGACGCCCTGGCCGTCAATTGCCACGATCAGATCGCCGCCCAGCATGATGGGGGTGTTGCCTACGTAGGCCTGCTGGTCGCCGCCGCGGAGGCCGGCTTGCTCGGCCGCGCCGCCGGAAATCACTTTCTGGATGAGAACGCCGGAGTCGACGGCGAGACCCATCTGCGAGGCGAGATCGGGACCGATGCCATAAGACACGATGCCGAGCGAGGGACGCTTGACGCGGCCGTAGCGGGTGAGGTCGGCAAGGACGGCCTTGGCCGTGTTGATGGGAATGGCAAATCCGATGCCTGAGCTCTGGTCTGCGCCGTTGGACGCGATCATGGTGTTGATGCCGATGACTTCGCCGCGGGAGTTGAGCAAAGGTCCGCCGGAGTTGCCGGGGTTGATGGCGGCATCGGTCTGGATTGCGTCTTCAATGGGTGCGCCTTCAGCGCCGCGAATTGAGCGGATGGAGCTGATGATGCCTCGGGTCATGGTTCCGCTGAGGCCGAAGGGATTGCCGATGGCGTAGACCTTTTGGCCTACGGAAAGGCCGCCGGAATCGGCGAGGGTGACTGGCTGCAGGTTGGGCGCGTCGATCTGCAGGAGGGCCAGGTCGTGCGCACGGTCAGTTCCGACCACCTTTGCGGCGTAGCGGCGCTTGTTGCTGAGCATGACTTCAATGCCGCGATTGGCGCCCTCGACAACGTGGAAGTTGGTGAGCACGTGGCCGGAGTGGTCGAGGATGAAGCCCGAGCCCTGGCCGTGCTGGGGAACCGTGCCGTAGAAGAAATTGAAGACCAGGGTGGTGGAAGTGATGTTGACGACCGAGGGGAGCACGCGTTTGTAGACGGCGATATTGTTCTGCTCCTCGGGGTCGTAGGCGGGAGCGGCCTGAGCCTCAGTGAGCTCGAGCGGAGAGCCGGAGCCATGCGCTCCAAAGAGCGAGGTATTCTTAAGGGAAAAACGGTCAAGACTGGCGGGGAGATGCGAGGAGACGAACCAGAATCCGCCTACCAGCAAGACGACCAAAAACAAGGGGCGCAATAGCTTCATGATTTTCTTGACCCGAAAGCCTTTCTTGAGAGATCAGAGATCAGGGATCAGTTAAATGACTCGACTGCGAGAAGTCCTGCGACAATTGACTACTGAGATACGACTTGCGCGCTGCCTGGGTTCCAGGGGACACGGCTCGGCGGACTCTCTACTATTTTAAAGACTCGCGATGGGGAGATTTGTTGCTCTCTTCTTTGAGGCGGGGCCAGAGGGCCGCAACCTGGACCTGGAGGTGGGCGATACTCCCTGAATTATCAAGGACATAGTCGGCCATGAGGGACTTTTCGGCATCGGGGATCTGGTGGGTCAGGCGAAGGCGGGCATCGGCTTCGACAGCCGCGCGGCCGAAGACGGATGGGCTGAGGCGGGCTGCGTAACGGGAGATTTTCAGTTCGTCGGGGGCGGTGACTACGATGACGCGATCGATACGGCGACGCCAGTCGGCTTGTACAGAATCGCTTTCGCCTCGGGCTCTGGCGTCACGGACTACCTCAAAGATCAACGCCGACTCGACAACGGCTACGGCGGCTGGGTCGCGGGCGAAGACCTCTTCCATCCATTGCTGCTGGGCGGCGATGACTGCCGGATGGACGATCGCGTTCAGCTCGTTGAGGCGGCCGCCTTCGAAGGCCAGCTTGGCGAGGCGGGCGCGGTTGAGGCTGGAATCTGGATGGAGCACCTCGGGACCGAATGCGCGCACGATTTGGGAATAGACGGGCTGGCCGGGCTCCATCATCTTGCGGCCAAGCTCGTCGGCCTCGATGACCTTTGCGCCGAGGTTGCGCAGGAATCCGGCGACGGTGCTCTTGCCGCTGCCCAGGCCGCCGGTGAGTCCTACTCTTAGCATGAGATCGAAAACTCCCAATCAGGTTTGCTTTTGTACATTGGCATTTCCTCCGGGGCTAAAGCCCGGCATTATTTCTGGTGCATTTGCGGCACGACTGAAGTCGTGCCCTTTCAAGGCAGACAGCAGATGCATTAACGACGTGTTGAAACTTTAAACCAATCAGTTCCTGCATAAATCGTGCCATGCGCCGTCCCTACAGGACTCCATAACGAAATTGTGGAATCCATTTTCCCCACGCTGAAGCGCGGGGCTAACTAACTCTGCGCCTCCGGCGCGTTAGCGCGGACATTACTTATGCAGTCCTCAAAAAAGCCTGACCGAGATTGCAGGTTATTCTAAAACCCCGACCTACCAGCCCGTTTCCATTAATCCGAATTGGAAGTTGATTCTAGGGTTGAATTCGTTCCTTCTTCAGGATTGTTGTCTTGGCCGTGTAGCCGTCCGATGATCGAATTTCCGCTTTGTCTGAGTGAATCTTGAGTGTGACAGCACCACCTATCAACCAATTGCCTGAATGCAGGCTGGAGGTATGCCGCGCGTATTGAGAGCAGAAATAACGTATTCCATCGGCCTCGATGATCAGATACAGAGTATTAGGGTATCCGGAGTTGTTGATGCTGATATTCGTTGATGATTAGGCCGCAGCTTGTTTAGATCCATTAGTATTTTCACTTTTTTCTTCAACATTGATACTCGATTCAGAAGAAAGGTCAAGGATTTTACTGACAGTTGCCGCGTCGCTTTCAGAATTTCCTAGTACGATTTTGACCAGTTTTCCGTTGATAGGTGCTTGGGCAAAAACTATCGTTGAAAAGACCAATATGAGCATTGAGGTGCAGAAAGTCTTCATGGCCACTCATAATACTACTTCGAAAAGAGACATTTATAGTCCTCGCCGCATTTTGGCGGCGCGCACTGTGTTGGACATCAGCATGGCGATGGTTAGCGGACCTATGCCGCCGGGGACGGGGGTGTAGGCGCCGGAAAGCTCGAAGGCCTTGGGGTGAACGTCGCCTACGATGGTGGAACCGCGCTTGGCGAAGGCGGCTTCGCGCCAGGCTACGCCGGCAAAGTAGCGGTCAAATTCCTCGCGGGTGGTGAGGCGGTTGATGCCTACATCGATGATGGTTGCGCCAGGGGTGACCATCTCTGGAGTGATGAAGCCAGGACGGCCGATGGCGGCTACCAGAATATCGGCCTGGCGGGTGATTTCGGCGAGGTTTCGGGTTTTGGAGTGGCAGATGGTGACCGTTGCGTTTTGGTGGAGGAGTAGCATGGCGACCGGCTTGCCGACAATATCGCTGCGGCCTACTACTACGGCGTGACGGCCGCTGATGGGGATGCTGCTGCGCTTGAGAACTTCAATGATTCCTGCCGGGGTGCAGGGGGCCAGCGACAGGCGGCCGGCTTGGAGGCGGCCTGCGTTTATGGGGTTGAAGCCGTCTACATCTTTGTCAGGAGAAACGGCGTCGAGCAGAGCCTTGGTGTCGACGTGGGAGGGCAATGGTAACTGGATCAGGATGCCGTCGATCTCTTCGCGGGCGTTTAGGCCGGCTACCAGGTTGAGCATTTCGGCGGTGGTGACGGACTCGGGCGGGGTGATGAGGTCGCTGAAGATGCCGAGATCGGCGCAGGTTTGCACTTTGCTGCGGACGTAGATCTCCGAGGCAGCCACGCTGCCCACCAGCACCGCGGCGAGGCCTGGACGGATTCCCTGGGCGGCGAGCAGCTTTACTTCTTCGGCTACTTCTCGCTTGATTTCCGATGCAATTGCAACGCCATCGAGAATTTTTGGCATTCGGCACTCCACATATCCATCGTATCGTTTCCTGCTTGCGCGCGGTGGGACTCAAACTCTGAGGGAACAAATCGTCAAGGAGACTCTGAACAAGTCTCCATATGAAATACCGCATTCCCTCTGGGTCTAAAGCCCGCGTTGATTTCATTGCGGTAATGTCCGAGATAAATCCCGGACCTACCGCACGAGCGAGGAATCTGTATCACGAACCCTTGTGATTTATCTCACATACAGCCTTACGGCGCACTCCTATAAGGTCAAGGCTACGCGATGTGTTCCAGATCACATTTTGGTGATATCGCGTGACCTCTAGGCTGTGCATTACGTGACCTCTAGGTTGGGCATTACGGAGATAGAGCTTGATGAGTGGATTCAAGGATGCAGGGCACCTTTTCCGGTTTGCGGGGCTGTTCGTGCTTGCCTTTGCAGTGTTTCTGGTGGTGCGCCATTACGTTGTGCCTAAAAGCTTTGGGCAGTACGGGCACTATCGCGGGGCGGCCATAGGCGAAATTGCAGCGCATCCGGCGAAATTTGCCGGGCACGAGAGCTGTGAAGGCTGCCACTCGGACGTTCAGGAAGTAAAGATGAAGGGTAAGCATGCGCACGTGAACTGCGAGGCTTGCCACGGCGCGCTGATTCAACGTTTGCCTGCCGCTCCGCAGCCTGCGCCGAACCTCTACCGGCGATTGCTTGCTTTGGTGATTCCGCCGATGCCAGTCGAGAGCACGTTTGTACGTCATGCGGACGATCCGGGATCGGTGATTCCTCCACTGCCAGATACGGCGGTGCTCTGCGTTCGATGCCACACGGCCAGCGCAGCGAAGCCCAAGGGGTTTCCGCAGGTTGACCCGGCTGAACACGCGCAGGGGCTAGCATGCGGTAGCTGCCACAAGCCGCACGATCCGGGGATGAATGCGGGAGGTGCGAAGTGAACATATCCCGACGTCAAGTGATGGTTCTTTTGCCGGCGGCGGCGGTCGCGTGGAAATACGTGCTGGCCGGAACTCCGGAAGCATCGCCCAACTACAAGATGAGCGAGCACTGGTGGAGCATGTTGATCGATATTCCCAAGTGCATCGGCTGCGGAAACTGCGTGCGCGCCTGCCAGACGGAGAACGATGTGCCGGATGGGAACTTCCGCACCTGGGTAGAGCGGTACCACGTATCGGATGAGAATATGACCAATCCGACGGTGATCTCGCCGGACGGCGGCAAGGAGGGGTTTCCGGTTGCCACGGAAGATGGGGAGAAGTATTTCTTCGTTCCAAAACTTTGCAATCACTGCGCGGACTCTCCCTGCACGCAGGTTTGCCCGGTGGGCGCCACTTTCATTAGTCCGGACGGAGTGGTGCTGGTGGACCCGAAGTACTGCCTGGGATGCGCTTATTGCGTGCAGGCCTGCCCGTATGGTTGCCGTTACATTCATCCGGTGAAGAAAGTGGCGGATAAGTGCACGCTTTGCTACCACCGGATTACGCAGGGCCTGACGACCGCGTGCTGCGAGGCATGCCCGACCGGAGCGCGCCAATTGGCTGACCTGAAGAATCCCAAGGATCCGATTCACGAGTTTCTGAAGACGCACAGCGTGCAGGTGCTGAAGCCGCAGATGGCCACGGGCGCGAAAGTTTTTTACAACGATCTGGACGGATCGGTGCGGTGAGAAAAGCAGGGACCAGAGACTTGGGACTAAGGGACTATACAGCTAGTAGCCGGGGGCTAAGTTATGAGCGGCGTTGAAGGCTTCATGTATCCGAACGAGATTGCGCTGCAATGGAGCGTGCTGATCGTTTTGTATCCGTATATCACGGGATTGGTGGCGGGAGCATTCATTCTGGCTTCGCTGGAGCGTGTGTTCCTGGTGGAAGCGGTGAAGCCGACTTACCGGCTGGCGCTGCTGACGGCGCTGGCCTTCCTGCTGGTTGCGCCGCTGCCACTTTGTCTGCACCTGGGGCATCCATTTCGCTCGCCGGAGATGTACTTTACTCCGCATAGCACTTCGGCGATGGCGATGTTCGGGTATGTGTACCTGTGGTACCTGATGGCGGTGCTGGTGCTGGAGATCTGGCTGGACTACCGGCGCGACATTGTTCTGCTTTCGCAGTCGAGCAAAGGGCTGTTGCGGCTGATTTACAAGGTAATGACGCTGGGATCGAGCAACATCAGCCCGCGCTCGCTGGCGATTGATGAGCGGGTGGGCTGGATTGTTACGTTGATTGGAATTCCTTCCGCTTTTCTGTTGCATGGGTATGTGGGGTTTATCTTCGGGTCGATCAAGGCGAATCCGTGGTGGTCTTCGCCGCTGATGCCGGTTGTGTTTATTTTTTCGGCCATGGTTTCGGGGATTGCAGGAGTGATGGTGCTGTATATGGCGATCACCAAGCTGCGCAAACAGAAGATCGATATGCGCTGCGTGGATACGATTGCGATGTACCTGTTCTATATCTTCATTATTGACTTCAGCCTGGAGATGCTGGACCTGATTCACCGCATCTACGAGGCTGACGAATCGTTCCGCAGCTTGAATTTTCTGGTGCACACGCAGCTTTATATTCCGCACATCGTGATCCAGATATTCCTGGGCACGATTACGCCTATCATTCTGCTGGGCATTACGCAGGTGGTGAAGCTGCCGGAGATTGCGCGCAAGCGAATTTATTCCGTGTCCGGTTGCCTTACCTTGATCGGCGTCTTTGCCATGCGGTGGAACGTGGTGATCGGCGGGCAGTTGTTCAGCAAGAGCTTTCTGGGGTACACCACCTACAAGATGAGCCTGGTTACGCGCGAAGGATTGCTGGTGGCGATTTTCCTGACCATCCTGCCGCTGATTTTTTTGTGGGCGCTGGTAAAGCTGCTGCCTCCGTGGCCTGAGAAGAGCGCTCCACCCAGAGGGTACCCGGTCGCGGCGGCGGACTAAGCGCGATCATTCAAGTTCGGGTGGAAATTATGGATGGTCTTCCCGACGCGTTAGAACGGCTCACGGCAAGCCTGGAAGTTCTGGAGCGGCGGGTCTATGCGCTGGAACATCCTTCCGAGGCGGCTGCTCCGGTGGCCGCGGTCAAGCAAAATATTTCAACTAAGGTCCAGAGCTCGGAAGTGCGCACCGGTGCGCCGGCGAGCGGAATCTTCGCGGTGCTGGGCAGGGCGATGCTGGGCATGGCCGGGGCTTATCTGCTGCGAGCCGTGGCGGAGGCGAGCCTGCTGCCCAGGCCGGCGGTTGCAGGTCTCGCAATTGCGTACGCGATTCTTTGGTTGGTGTGGGCGGCGCGCGTACCCGCCGGGGCGTGGTTTGCAAGCATCACTTATGCGTGTACTTCCGCTTTGATTCTGGCGCCGATGCTGTGGGAGCTTACGCTGCGCTTCAAGGTAATGCCGGTTGCGGTGACGGCGGGGGTGCTGGGCGTGTTTGTGATTGCGGCGACGGCTCTGGGGTGGAGACGCAACGTTGCATCCGTCTTATGGATCGCGAATCTTGCCGCCGCCGCGGTTGCACTGGCGCTCTCCATCGCCACGCTTGAGCTGACGCCATTTATCGCGGTGCTCTTGCTGATGGCTCTGATTTGCGAGTACGCCGCGGGACGAAATAGGGAAGTGGGCGCTCGGCCGGTGGTGGCGCTGGGTGCGGACCTGGGAGTTTGGGCTCTGATCTATATCTATGCGAGCCCGGTAAGCTCGCGGCCGGATTATCCGGTGATCGGGACTGCTACGCTGCTTGCTCCGGGATTGATTTTGTTTTTGATCTATGGAACGAGCGTGATCTTCAAGACCGTGGTGAGCAAGAGGGCGATTACGGTCTTCGAGACGGTGCAGACGATGGTTGCGTTTCTGTTGGCCGCCTGTGGCTGGCTTTATTTTGGGCCGGTCGGCAGCGCAGCCGGTTTGGGAGTCGTCTGCCTGGCACTTTCGGCTGCGGGTTATGCGGCGGTCTTTGCGATCTTCGACCTTGGAGGTCACTCTGCACGGCGCAATTACGTAATATTTGCCTGCTGGAGCACGGCGCTTCTTCTCGCCGGCGGATGGTTGTGCATGCCGCCGTTGTGGTTTGCGTTATGCCTGGGCCTGGCTTCAATCATCTGTACGGTTCTGGGCGTTCGGCTGACGAGGCTGACTCTTGAGATTCAAGGCATGGTTTATCTTGTGGTTGCCGCGGCGGTCTCGGGACTGCTGGGGTATGTCTTACGCGCGCTTGCGGGGACGCTGCCTGGAGCGCCGTCGTGGAGCATTTGCTTTGTCGCGGGTTGCGCGGCGCTCTGCTATGCGGCTGGAAGGGACGGTCAGCGAGAGTCATGGAAGCGTCAGATTCTTTTTGTTGTCCTCGCTTCTGTGGCAATTAGCGCCATTGCGGCGATGTTGGTGGAAAGCCTAATGGGTCTGGCTGCGCTCAGCGTGAATCCCGGGCCTCAGCACATTGCTTTTCTTCGCACATTGACTCTTTGCGCGGCGGCTTTGGCGCTGGCTTTCTGCGGTTCGCACTGGCGCCGGAAGGAATTGACCTGGATGGGCTACGCCATGCTCGCGCTGGTTGCGGTGAAGATGGTTTTTGAAGACCTGAGGCTTGGGCATCTGGAGTTTATTGCTGCTTCAATTTTTCTGTTCGCGGTTACGTTGATTGCGGTGCATCCTATTGCGCGGATGGGACAGAAGACGAAAGGCGCGGCTTCGGCTTAAGTGGGATCCCAGGTCTCAAAATCGAGACCTGGGGCACCCACATTCGTCGTTTCAATTCGTGGTTTGAGATGAAGGGCTGAGGGTTATCAGCGGTAAATCTGAGGTTCGTAGGCACGCGGGGGGCGAATACCCTCTGTGCGGCGCGCTTCAGAGTTCCGCAACTTTAGTTTGCTGACGTGGACGTCGTAATCGGTTCCGGGCAGCAGCGACTCGAGCACGAAGGTTTCTGTGCTTCCGGACTTTAGCTCGCGATAACGGTAGACGCCTACGTCGCCTTCGCTGGTTTCAGTGCCGCCGGAGGGCGCATTGAGAAAGCGCTGCGCTTCGGTTGCAGTGGGCGCGGAGTGGGTCTCGCCTTCGGTGAGGCTTTCAGCCGCGTAGGAGCGGACAAGCTTGGTCCAGTAACGGGCGAGAAGGTCCGTCGAGGCAAAGAGGTCGGCCCAGACGATTTCTCCGCGGACGGCGACTACTACGCCGACGGCGTGCTGCTCGCGAAGCTGGGCGAGGACCTGGTCGCGCGATTTCATGACCGGCGCTGCGGCTTCATCGACTTTTTCGCTGACGGCGCTATCCTGCATGACCTGGGCATAACTGGTGGTGCCCAGGTTGCGCGAGTGGACCGACCCCGCCGATCCGTTGATGGCCAAACCCGTTGAAGCGGAGGGTGCAGCGACGATCACCATTTGAGAGATGCTTCCCCTGACCGAGTCCCAGACCTGCTGCTGGTCTTTGGCGACCATTGCCTTCTGGCGGACAGAGGGCTGAACCATGATGCTGTGAGAGGACGCTTTTGCCGACGCGCCGAATGTGGCTGAACTTTCAGTCCAGCGGCCGGGCTCGATGCAGAAGACGCCCAGATCGATAGGGTCGGCACCGGCGGGAACGATGCGGTCTTTTGCGATGATGCGATCCTGCTTGCCGCCGGTTACGATTTCGCCGGCCAGCAGAAGGAGTGGCTTATCTGAGTGGTTGACGAGGATCAGAGTGTTTACTTCGTCACCGCGTACGTTTTCGTCAGGATAATCAGGAGCGCCGCGAAAACGGTCATCGTGGTAAGTGGGTGGGACGCCGACCGTTCCCCTGTGCCGGACGAGGCCGCGCGCTTTTCCTGCTTCAGTTACTTCAACTTCCTCGCTCTTGATGCCTTCGTCGAGGGTGAGGAACGGGGTTGCGCCGGGAGATTTCCCACTTGCTCGAACGACCGGAAAGAGCAGCAGATTGCCACTCTCGATGGGAGCCAGCACGCGGTAAGGACCGTTTTCCGAATCCTGCGGTGCGCCGGCTGCTTTGACTGTACTTTGGTGCTGAAACGCCACAAGAGCCAGCAGTATTGCGCCCGCCAGCCCGAACCTGAATAAATTCTTCATCGCTCTCCTCCGCCGGGGAAAGACCGCCGGCCTTTGACTGAAGAACGGAGGCGCGCTGGTTTCTTGCAGAGTTTTTTTAGCGTATCTTGAGGGCGTGGGGATTACGCCTGTCCAATCCGTTGAAAACGCAGTTTTGCCGGGTGTTGAAGCCGCGATGGGGCTCGACGCTCAGTTGCTTGCGGAGCTTTGGAGAGAATGCGAGGCGGGCGGCTGGGGACTGGATCAGGTTGAGTTCAGGGAGATTCTGATTTCGATTGGGACGGAGCAGAACTTTGGACTGGCTGCGCTGGAGATTGCCTCGCAGGGTCAGCAGACGGAGTTTTTTCGCGGGCTCAGGCTGGGCGACCTGGTGCTGGCGCGGGCCTGCGCGAAGGGGAACGAGCGCGGATGGGAGCGGTTTGTTGCGCTTTACCGGCAGACGCTGCTGCGCGCGGCGATTGCGATAACCGGCAGCGAGACGCTGGGTAGCGAACTGGCCGATCAGCTTTATGCGGAGCTCTACGGGCTGACGGAGCGGGATGGAAAACGGCGCTGTCCGCTCGAATCCTACCGGGGCAGGGGATCGCTGATCGGCTGGCTGCGGACTACGCTGGCACAGCGATTTGTGGATCATCACAGGCGGAGCCACAGGGAGCAGCCGCTGGAGGAGTTTGACGCGCCTGCACTAGAGCCGGAAAAACCTGCGGGCGAGATTTGGGCGCTGGGCAAAGCGATTGAAGAGGCTCTCGGGCGGCGGGCGGCGGAGGAACGGTTATTGCTGGCCGCCTATTATCTTGATGGGCGGACGCTTCTGGAGATTGCAAAGGTGCTGGGCGTGCATGAGGCTACGGTCAGCCGTAGAGTAAGGCGCGTGACGGATGGGTTGAGGAAGCAGGTGCTCAGAATTTTGCAGGATTCCGGGCTGAGCAGGCGGGCTGCTGAAGAGGCGCTGGGAGCCGATCCGCGCGACCTTGATTTGAATCTGAAAAAACTGCTGCAATATTCGCAGACGGACGCGTTCCAAGAGAAGGCTGCATCATGAATTCATCCACCCAACTCGAATTTCATCCTGACGCGGAGAGCCTTAGCGCTTTTGCGGAGCGGGCTCTGCCGGAACGGGAACGCGGGCAGATTGTGGCCCATCTGGCCGTGTGCAGCCGCTGCCGGGATGTGATTTTTCTTGCTCAACAGGCAGTTATGGAGATGGAAGTTGCGGCGGCTCCGGCTGCTCGTACCGCGTGGAGAGGCTGGTCCTGGCTGAGCGGCTGGCGGCTGGCATGGATTCCGGCGGCTGCGCTGGCGGCGGTGGTCGGGCTGGCTTTTCTGGTTCACGGACGGCATGAAGAGACGGGGACGGAAATGGCAAGAGTCGTCCCTCAAGCTGTTCCACACGAGGACGGGAACGCTGCGAAGCCTGCCGCCAAGGAGCGGGTATTCGCGAAGAAAGAGCATGCGCCGGTTTCAAATGTTATGGGGAAGCAACCGGAAATCAAGGTTGAATCTGCTCCGGTCGGGTCGGCCTACGTTCCGCTTCCAGCGGAGACTGCACCTCTGCCTGCAGCTGCAACCGAGACAGTAACAGTGACTTCAGCGCCGCCGCTCATGACGACGAATGGATTGATTGGGCAGGGGATTCGAATGAACGAATTTAAGCCGGAGCCGATGCTCGAAGCACGGCAAAGCTTGGGCGCGTCGCATTCGAGCAATGCGACGGTTGTTCGCGCACCCGGGGCAAAGATGGATGAGATGGATGAACGCTCCCAGGCGAGTCGAAAGACGAAAGCGAAGTATGCCGGTTCGGGCGGGGTTTCAACTTTGCAGCTTAAAAACGAGGCTTTGCCGAGCAGTGGTTTCGATGCCGGCGCACAAATGCCGTTGGTCCAATTTACGGCTGCTGGCGGGGCAAGTATTGCGCCGCTGCCTAGCGGGTTGGGTGCTGTTTCAAGCGTGACGGCGGCAAATTGCACGTTGGCAATCGACCAGGCCGGAGCGCTGTTTCTTAGTAGAGACTCAGGAAGTCATTGGGAATCTGTTGCGCGGCAGTGGACCGGGCGTGCTGTAAATGTGAGTCTTCTCCCGACATTGAATGGAAGATCATTCGTTGCTGCTCCCACCAGGGCGGCGGCGGCGGCGCCGACTGCTCCTGCCGAGGTCTTCGAGTTGCGGAATGATAAAAATCTAACCTGGGTGAGTGCGGACGGAGTGATCTGGACGGCGCAATAGATTAGGGAGGATTTCTGGTTCGGTTCGTCCGCTAACGCTGGCATTCTCTCCGGGGCTAAAGCCCACGTTTCTGCTGGTCCCTTATGCGGGGGTTAAACCCCCCGCCTCCCTCCGTATCGAGATTTTCCGTTCGCCATTGCGATGCTCCTGAAACCATAGAGCCTTCATCCGATGTTCATTTCACGGCTTCGATTGGCCTATTTTTTATCATGCTTTTGCAGGCGACGTTGCTTAAATGACTGATTGCCGGCCAAATGCAGTACCTGTTCATGAAAAGCTGCTCTCCTGCCGAAATAGACAGTGCAGGGGATGCCAAAGTGCAGGTTGATTGTGCCCGAAGGGGAGGACGGCCGGGCAACTTTATTCGAGGCGTCCATCGATGACGCTAAGGAGATATTTGGATGGAACGGATCGAGAGGCAGAGGCCCGAAGTGGAGAGCATGAGCTGGACCCATCTGCGTCTTCCGCCGTTTCCTCAGGTTGCCATTCGCGTACTGCAGTTGGCGAACAAGGAAAATGCGCAGTTGCACCAAATGAGCAACTTGATCTCTTCCGATATGGCCTTTGCCAGCGAGGTTTTGACCATTGCGAATTCGCTTTTGTATGCTCCGCGGTTCCCCGCCAGCAGCATACTGCAGGCGATTGCGGTGCTGGGGATCAACAATTTGCTGGGAATGTGCCTGACCGTGGCTGCCAGAACCTATATGGGGAAAGCGCTGAACCAGCCCGCGATGCAGGTTATCTGGCGCCATAACCTGGCTTGTGCGTTGATTGCCGAGCAGTTGGCCTCTGCCGGCTTCATGGACAAGGATATTGCGTACACCTCGGGAATATTGCACGATATCGGGCGATTGGCACTGGCCACGGTGCGGCCCAAAGAATACGCGGAGCTTTTGCAGACTCACAACGGATCCGGCGAGAGCATCCTTGAGCCGGAACGGAATTTGTTTGGCATGGATCATTGCGGAATCGGGCACCATCTGATTTCGGATTGGAAACTGCCTCCCGACTTTGAAGCGGTGGTCTTGGAGCATCATTCGCCCAGGAGGAAGGAAAGCGAATGGGATTTTGCTGAATTGATCAAGGTGAGCTGCAGAATGGCGGATGCAGCCGGTTTTCCCGCATTTCAGGGATGCGAGGCCATGTCGTATTCTGAGCTGTTGGCCGAACTCCCTACCCGGGAGCGCCGGTTGTTTCCTGCTGAGATTGAGGTTCTGGCGGTCGATATCGCTGGTAAGATTCAGGCTATTGGGTCTGTGTGAAACATTCCGGCGTGTGAGGCATGATTGAAGTCAGTTGTGCTGAGCCGATAATGCGTCCTTAAGGCTATAACTTGTTGATTTACTTAAGTTATTAACCCCTCAACAAAGTGATGATTCTTGCTATCTGGGCAAAGGCGGTTAGACAATAGTTGCCATAGGTGAGCGCCATCACACCAAGGCAGTCGGGATTGCAGTACGAATTGTTTTACAGCCCGGCGCTCGCTGCCGATTATAGGCTCAAAGCGGAACCAGAGTTACGGCGTCCTGTTGAGTTGTATACGAGGTCCCCGCCCCCTGAGGGGCGCGTCGACTTTAGTGTTGTGGTTTTGGGATGCATCGACTCTGGTTCCGCTGTAGCGGAGACCCCTTGTGAACTCAATGCACAGCGCAAGCCGGCGGGATTTTCTTAAAAAGGCGCTTCTTGGAGCGGCGGCTCTGCGGGCCGGTGGTGGAATACAGCTGCAGGCGGCGGAGCAGGGGGCGGCGAAATCCAAAGTTGTGATTGCGCGCGATGCGCAGTTGCGCGGCTCGGGCTCCGCAGTGGATTCTCGCCGGTTGCTTGCGCTTCTCGATCGCGCCGTGCAGGCGCTCTTCGATCGGGATCATGCCAGTGAGGCCTGGAAGATGCTGGTCAAGCCGGGCGAACTGGTGGGACTAAAAGTGAATACGCTGGGCGGGCGCGGAATCTCAAGCAATCTGCAGCTTGTGGAAGCGATTTGCGAGCGGCTGCAGGAGGCGGGAATCCAGGCCAACGCTATTGTGGTGTGGGACCGCGAGACGGAGGAACTGGAGCGCGCCGGGTTCCATATCGCGACGAATGGGAACGGGGTGCAGTGCTTCGGCACCGACCGGGTGGATTATGAACAGGATCTGGTTGCGTATGGCAGCGTGGGCAGCCGGCTGTCGAAGATACTTACCCAGTGCTCGAATTTGCTGATCAATATACCGGTGCTGAAAGATCATGATGGCGCAGGCGTAACTATGGCGCTGAAAAATGTGTATGGCGTGATTCATAACCCGAATAAGTACCATCCGAATGGGTGCAATCCTTATATTGCGGATTTGAACATGCTGCCGGAGATCAGGACGCGGATGCGGTTGACGATTTGCGATGCGACGACGGCTATGTACGATGGCGGGCCGGGATTCAAGCCGGAACACAGTTGGCATTACAACGGATTGCTGGTTTCGCAAGATCCAGTCGCGCTGGACTATACGGGCTGGCAGATTATCGAGCGCAAGCGGGCGGAAAAAGGATTGAAGACGCTCGAAGGCGACGGACGGGCGCCACACTATATTGAAACGGCAGCCGACAAAGAACATCGACTGGGTACGAACGATCCGAAACGCATCTCGACGATGGAAGTTTAATTGAGAGCGTGAGTGGGAGGTTCGATATGTTCTGTGAATTATTGATGCGGGAAGGTTCAGCGTTCGGCGGGGAGCGTAGTACGTTTAATCGCCGTTCGTTTTTGAAGTGTGCGCTGGCCTCGGGTGCGGCGCTGGGGTTGAATGAATTTGCTGAGCCGGCGGGAGCGATTTCTTCCGCGGCTGGCCAGCAGGACGATTCGCAATTTGTTGTGGAAGCGAAGTTCTACCAGAAGCAGCCGAACCGCAAGATCAAGTGCAAGCTGTGCCCGCGCGAGTGCGTGGTGGGCGACAAGGAACGCGGTTATTGCGGCGTGCGCGAGAATCGCGGAGGCACCTACTACTCGCTGGTGCACTCGCGGGTGTGCGCGGCGCACGTCGATCCGGTGGAGAAGAAACCGCTCTTTCACTATCTGCCGGGGACGGTTGCTTTCTCGATTGCCACGGCGGGCTGCAACGTGAACTGCAAGTTCTGCCAGAACTGGGATATTTCGCAGTCGCGGCCGGAGCAGATTCCCGCCGAGTACGCACCACCCAAACGAGTGGCCGAGATGGCGAAGCAGTATGACTGCCCGACGATTGCCTATACCTACAGCGAGCCGGTGATCTTCTCGGAGTTCTTGATGGATGTGGCTGACGCAGGGCACGAAGCCGGCGTCCGAAGCATTGTGGTTTCAAACGGCTACATGCAGGAGGAGTCACTGAAGGCGGCCTACGGGAAGATGGATGCGGTGAAGATCGACCTGAAGGCCTTCAGCGAGAAGTACTACAGGGATGTGGTGACTGGCCAGTTGAAGCCGGTGCTGGAGTCGCTGGTTACTTTGAAAAAGATGGGCAAGTGGACGGAGATTGTTTACCTGGTGCTGCCGGGGATGAACGACGGAGACGAGGAGCTGCGCGGGCTGGCGCAGTGGGTCAAAAATAATCTAGGCACGGATGTGCCGCTGCACTTTACGCAGTTTCATCCGCAATATCTGCTGAAGAATCTGCCTATCACGCCGGTTCCCACGCTGGAACGCGCCAAGGCAATTGCCGATGCGGAGGGACTGCATTACGTCTACATTGGGAATGTGCCGGGGCATCCGGCACAAAACACTTATTGCCCGCAGTGCCGCAAAATGGTGGTGGAGCGCGTGGGGTTCACGGCGAACCAGGTGCTGATCCGCAAGGGGCGTTGCCCGTTTTGCCAGCATCCGATCCCAGGCGTCTGGCACGCGTGAGGAGGTTTGGCAAATGAAGTTCGTGAGGAGTACCAAAATGTATTGGGTGGCAGCTCAAATTGTCGCGCTCCTGGGGATAGCTCCGTTGCAGCATGTTCGCGCCGGAGATCAGCAAGATCAGCAGAAGGTGAGACCCGCCGGTGTTGCAGGGAGTTTTTATCCGGCCGACCCCAAAGAACTCACGGCCATGATCGACGATATGCTGGCGAAGGCTGCGCAGCCGCCGATTACGGATACCATTTTGTCTGTTGTTGCGCCGCACGCCGGCTATCAGTACTCGGGGCCGGTAGCTGCTTACACTTATGCGGCGCTGAAGGGGCGCAAGTATTCGCGCGTGGTGGTGATTGCGCCGTCTCATCACGAGAGCTTCGATTTCACCTCGGTCTATGATGGCGATGCTTACGCTACGCCGCTGGGGAATGTGAAGGTCGATAAAGAGTTTGCCGCCAAGCTGGTGAAGATGAGCTCGACTATGAAGCTATCCGGCCGGGGCCACGATGCTACTTCGGAAGGCGCGGAGCATGCAATCGAAGTGGAGTTGCCTTGGCTGCAACGGGTGCTGGGAGATTTCAAGCTGGTGCCCATCGATATGGGGGACCAGAGTTACGAGAGCAGTCGCGCGCTGGGAGTGGCGCTGGCGAAGCTGATCAAGGCTGAAGGCAAGAGCGGCGATACGCTGGTGCTGGCCAGTTCCGATCTGTCGCACTATCATCCTTATGCTGAAGCTGCGACGATCGACCACAAGACGCTGAGTGCGTTGCAGGCGTGGGACTACTACAGCATGTCGCAAAACTTCCAGACGCGGGTGTGGGAGGCTTGCGGCGGGGCGCCGATTGTGGCGGCGATGATTTATGCCGAGCGCATGGGAGCGAACCAGGCGCGGGTGCTGAAGTATGCCAACTCGGGCGATGTGACCGGAGACAAGTCACGCGTGGTGGGCTATAGCGCCGACGTGTTTGTGAAGGCGCATCACGAAAAGGCGGCAGAGACGCCGTTCTCGCTTACAGATAAGGAGAAGGCTGAGCTGCTGGCCCTGGCGCGGAAGTCGGTGGAGTACGCGGTGGAGGTTGGTGATCCGTATGCGCCGGACGCAAGCGCGAGCGAAACTCTGAATCAGGAGCGGGGCGCGTTTACAACGCTGAAAGAAGCGGGGCAACTGCGGGGGTGCATCGGCTATACGTCGGCGAGAAAGCCGCTTTATATGACGGTGCGCGATACGGCTACGCTGGCCGCGCTGCAGGATCCGCGGTTTCAGCGGGTTTCGGTGGCGGAGCTGCCGAAGCTGGAGTACGAAATCTCAGTGCTCTCGCCCTTGCGGCGCGTAATCGATGTTGAGGAGATCAAGGTGGGCCAGCACGGCTTGCTGATGAAGAACGGCGGAAGCGAGGGGCTGCTGCTTCCGCAGGTGCCGGTGGAACAGGGATGGGACCGGCAGACATTTCTGGAGCAGACCTGCCGCAAGGCGGGGATGACGACCGGTTGCTGGAAGGATGAGGATACCGACATCTTTATGTTTACGGCGGTGGTGTTTGGGGAGCATAAGTCGTAGGGGATCTGGGCCGCTGAGTACATTCGAGTAAATGCGATTCTACTTGACGGTTCATCCCAGAACTGGGATAATTAATGACAAGAAAGCTTGTGCCGGGTGAAAAACCACTCTTCTGGATTGGTTCGTCGCTCAAGGACATCACTCGATTTCCATCGGAGGTTCAGCGCTCTGTCGGCTTTGCTCTCAGTGCGGCTCAATACGGCGGGAAGCATCCGTCGGCAAAACCGTGGAAGGGTGAAGGGCCGGGAGTTCTGGAGGTTGTCAAAGACTATGACGGCGATACTTACAGGGCGCTCTACACTGTTCGCTTCGCAAATGCCGTCTACGTTCTGCACGCATTTCAGAAGAAGTCGCCGCATGGAATTGCGACCCGGCAATCCGACGTTGCATTGGTCAAAGCGCGTCTGAAGCTGGCGCAGAAGGATTACGAGGAGAGAAATGGCTAAAAGGATCTCAGAACAGGTCATTCGCAGCAGCGGCAACGTCTTTGCGGACATGGGACTGCCGGATGCGGCGGAGCTCGACACCAAGGCCCGGTTGGGAGCCGCCCTCAACCTGATTGTCGAGCGGCAGAGGCTCACCCAGGCCGAGGTCGCGGCTGCACTTCGAATCAATCAGCCGAAGGTCTCCGCCCTCCTGAATTACAAACTGGAAGGCTTTTCCGTCGAGCGCTTGATGCACTTTCTGGTAGCACTCGGGCAAGACATAGAAATTGTCGTCAAGTCCAAGCCAACCTCCCGCACGGCCCGCATTGCCGTCAAAGCCGCCTGATTTCGGGTCCGCGAGCGCCTAGGATGAGGAGACTGACATCTTTATGTTTACGGCGGTCGTGTTTGGGGAGCATAAATCCTGGACGCTTCTAGCAGGGCAGTTCCCGGATTGGCGACTATTCGCCTACATCCCAGGTCCCAAACGCGGGACCTGGGGCACCCGCTAACGCTCCATCGGGATGGCATTCTTGTCAAAGAACTCGCGTAGCCAATATGCGAAACGCTGCCCTCTGCTCATTGCTTGCTTTCTATCCTGCCCCGGTCCTATTCCGGAGAATTCTCTCCCCGTCTGCACCCTAACCCTCACTTGCATTTGTATGCAATCCCCCATCGAGTGAACATTCCTAACAGGCGCAACTTCGTCAAAATAATTTATGCTTCCCGGTTTCATTTCGATTCCCCACAGCGATTTGTTGTCAATTCCAAGGGGAGCCATCAATCCTTTCTTCATATATGCGATGTTTGCTAGTAGGTAAGTTCGAGATTTGGAACGATTACGAATGTCGAAGCTCGGATGAAAGTCAACACCCTTGTAACGCCAGTTGTAGCCGACAAGTACATCTGTTGATTGCACAAGACGCTGGAGCATCACGTACCAGAACACGAAGAATAGACCAGCGAGGATGCCGCCGAGACAGCCCGATAATACTTCCATCCAAAACGTCATGCATTAAATTGTAGAGGCATACTGCCCTCAGAGTGGTAGACTTTTCGCAATCCTCTGAAGGGAACCAAACCGCACCAAAACTGGAAGGGAGCTTATGAAAAGCCGCCTAACAATTTTCCTTATAGTCGCTTTGTTTGCATTCCCCGTCAGCCCACAAAACAAATCTGGCAAATTTGCCATATTCGTGACGGGGTTAGATGATGCCGCGCCCGTCGCGCAATCCTTGATTAAGAAGCTGAATGCCTCAAAACCATTTGAGGTGGTGGGCAAGAATGATACCGCAGAGGTTGTTGTGCTGGTTTCATGTTCTTCGCGCAAGCAAACCGACCCCTTCTTGTGCATGTATGTCGCACACTTCAACGGGCCAGCGTTTAAGACCTTCTTAGGTGGGGGAATGTGGGCCGCTACAAGCGCGGATGCGGTTTCAGATAATTTCCTTGGGGCGATTGCGCAAGACATTGTGGAGAGATTCGACGATACAAGCAAAGACAATCTGAGGGAGGCTCTACAAGCCTGTCTGCTTATGACAGATTCCAAGTGCAATGTGCCTGACCCGTTACAGAAGGAGTTCAACGCAACACAACTTACTCTTGGGCAATACCTCTTGAAGAAGCACCAATAGGACGCACGACCCGCTCGTGCAAGGAGACGCATTTATGCGATGGCTCTTGTCCAATTACGTTGCTTTTGTGCTAGTAGTGATTCCGGTTGCTGCCCAAAAGCCAGTAATCTTCGATGTCTCTAACGTCGTTATCGGAGCGCAAAGGATTCCAACACTCTACCTTTATGCGGAGGGGAAATGGTCGGACGCTGGCGACCATATCGGGTCGCTTTCTACTCAGATTCAATGCTATAAGGCACTTGGGTTTTGCGATGTTGCCACTGCGTTTACGTTTGGCGTTGAGGCCAATGTTTCCCTCGACTCCTTTGACATTCTTCGCTGGGATGGCAGAGAGATTATCGCGGTGGATAGTTCACCACCTTGCATTGTCAGAACCCTACGAGCCGACCTCGTTGCCAAGAGTATCACTCTTAGCTCAACTTACAAGGGGTCGCGAGAGAAACCAGCCTGCAAAGACAAAGACTGGCCTGACTCTACAGCCGTCTTGTGGGGCGAGGAGGATATATTCAAGGACGCAATCAACAAGGCGAAAACCAAGCAATAGAGCCATTGAAGCCCTTTTCGCGTCCGGTATTTCATACCCAGTTATTCCAAACCAAGCCTTCGCTATCTACACATTGGCTTCACTTCCAGGTCTGCCCGCATGGCAAGCAGCGCCGGTGCAAGGTTAATGGCTGCGGTGAGCCAGGCGGTTTTCCAGAAGCCGAAGACGGGGATTAGATAGGTGCTGAGCAGGAGCGCGCCTGCGCATCCGCCTAGCAGGTCGAGGGCGTAGAGGGCGCCTAATCCTGAACGGGCGGCGCGGTCGTGAAGGTAGATCTCTGCCGCGATGGGGAATTGATAGCCGCCTAAGATTCCTGAGATTGCCGCTAAGGCCGGGAGAACCAATTGGGCTGCGAGCCAGGTGGTTGCGGTTCCGGTGAAGTTTTCGAGCAGGCTCACCGCCAGGAGCAGCGCGGGGCAGGAGAGGGCTAACAGGAGTTGCGTGATTGCCATGGTGGAATGGGGCGGGCGGGCGAGCGAACGAATGCGGCGCAGGGCGAGCCAGCTTCCGAGGGCGATGCCTGCCATGGAGAGGCCGATGAGGATTGCGAGCTGGTGGTAGACGTAGCCGTAGATGGATTGGAAGGCGAGGAGAAGGAAGATTTCGAGGGCGATGAGCGTAAAGCCGGTTGCGGCGGCGCAGCAGGCGGCGGCGGAACGGGCGGGGTGGAAACAACCGCAGATTCTTCGCTTACCATCCCCAGGCTGAAGAAAACGCCTGGGACCCCTCGCGCTCAGAATGACAGCCGGTACCAGGAGAATGAGGAGCGCGGCGAGGATGCGGGTGAAGGGGATTTGCGCGGCGGCGCGGAACCAGCCGGAGTAACCGGACTTGAATTGCGCGCTCCAGAGCACTACGTCGAAGTAATAGGCGATGGGGGCGAAGTCGCGATTGACGGGTGTGGAGGGGAACGGCTGGAGTTGCTGCTGAACCTGGGCCATGCGGTCGGGCATCATGCGGTAGGGGAT
>JBEKUB010000042.1:0-30971 GCA_049515455.1 Occallatibacter sp. | reverse complement strand
AGAAAAACCAGGTCGGGATGGTGCTCCTCGATCAGGTCAACGGCCTCAATGCCGTTCGTTCCCTGCGCCACCACATCCACCCCGCCCATCTCGGCCAGAAGATAGCTAAGCTCGTCGCGGGCCAGTTGTTCGTCGTCGATGATGAGCGCGGAGATGTTCATGCCAATCGAACTTCGATTGTAGGAAGTGAACCCGCCTCGGTCAATTGCGAGGTGGGCCGGATCGGTGTCTTTACAGGTTGCGTAAATGCTCATTGTGGGTGCCAAGAAGTGTCAGGTCACGACTTCAGTCGTGACGCAGAAAGGAAAAAAGACTCCGGCTTTAGCCGCTGGGGAATCCATAGCGCTGAAACAATGCACCCTCAGGGGCTGAAGCCCAACTTCTAAATTGAGCGACGATCGGCACGACTAAAGTCATGCCCTGACACTTATGGCGCAATTTCGCACCCATTAAAGCCGTGTCTTTTCTATAACATGCCCGGCTTCAATCTCTCAATGCGCGCAACCGCGCCGGCATTCGATCCCGGGCCAGCTCATGGCCACACTGGGTGCAGTACTGATCGGTGGCGCGCACGGTGCGGAAACAAGTGCCGCAACTGGCCGCCAGACGGTAGTTGCACTGGGGGCAGAAGTGAAAGTTGCTCTGCACATGCGAAGTGCATGCGGGGCAGCGGGAAACCTCAGGCTGGCGCAGCAGGAAATAAAGCACCGCGCCGATGCCGCCCGGCATTACGAAGCAGATCACCATCCAGAAGCGCGAACTCATTGCGCGCCGCGGAGCGTCCTTGCTGACAAAACCGACCATCAGGAAGTAAATCGCAGCCAGCAGACCCCAGGAGAGGTTCAGATAAACGCGCAGGCCGATGGGCGTCAAATGATGCTGCTGCGTGGGCAGAATGATCCAGAAGTAATACTCCACCACCAAAAATGCAACGGTGGCAGCTACGATGGACCAGATTGGAATCAGGCGCGCGTCTTCGTTGGCGGTGATGGTTTGCGGGTCGTGCATCAATCAATCCCTCCCAGAGGGGACCTAACAGAGGTCTCACACAGCTTAACCTGTATTTAGATCGACGGGAAGCAGCACCGGGAAGTTGCATGCATTTAGTGCGGGAGTAAAGCTTTACAAGAGTTGGGCGTCAGGGTTTACGCCGCAGCCAGCCGGCCAGCAGTGCCGAGGCCAGCAAAGCTGTACTGAGGAAGATAATCCACACACTCAGTTCGCTCATGGGGCTGGTCATATGCTCCTCCTCGATCAAGGTGTCTGCAATCCACCAGACCAGGGGACCGAGAAGAAGAAAGATCACCAACGTGGCTGCCAGGGCCAGGGACCGAACTCGCTTGCGGCCGGCTTTTTGCTCCTGCATCACACCCTGTGAAGCGTTGACCACGCGGCAGGTGCGGTGGGCCACGTCACATTCCCGGTCAGCCTCTTTCCCGGCACAAGCTGAGATCAGATCGCGGTCAACGCTGGTACTCGAAGCCGCCCCAGCTTTGCCGTAGGTGCCAATTGTCTCGCTGCGGTCGCCATCGCCAGCCCCACCGCAGGTGGTCACACTGCCCCCTGCAAGCGCGGAATAGCGTTTTCCAGCTTGGGCTTGATGGCTGCAATGCCTCTGTAAAGTCTTGATTTAACTGTAGAAAGAGGAGTGCGCGTGACCTTGGCAATCTCATCGAGCGACAACTCTTCGTGGAAACGAAGCACCAGCACCTCGCGATGAATCGTATCCAATTGCAACAGCGCCGTCGCAATCTGTTCCCGATCCTCAAGGCTCGCTAAGTGGTCGAAAGGAGTCGGTTCGTCGTCGGCGACCTCAAAACTCATCGGCCGATCGTCGTCGCGCGAACCCTCGAAGAGCTCGTCCAGGCTTGCCATGGTCCGCTTGCGGCGTAGATCGATCACCAGATTGCGAGCAATGGTAAAGAGCCAGGTATCAAACCGCGCCTGCCCGTTAAACTGAGACCCGCGCACCAGCACCCTCATCCAGACCTCCTGAAAGAGGTCTTCGGCCATTTCGCGATTGCTGGTCAAATAGAGCAGGTAACGAAGCAGCCGGTGCTGATAGCGGACAATCAGCTCGTCCAGCAGTCCCACATCCTGACGCTTGAGACCCGCGGAGATAGCCAGGCTCTCTTGCCGGACCTCGTCCTGAGCTGCAGTGACGGTCAATTGAGCGAAATTATGGCGAATGAACTGGTCGTCGGTACTCATCTTATTCAATTAGACCCTAAAAGTGCCGCAAAAGTCTCGGTCGTGGAGAAGTCTCTTCAGTTACCTGGCGGCGGAAGCGAGGTTTCGCGCCCTCCGCAAGGCTTCTTCCACGGTCTGTTCGGCGCGGCGCTCCCGCGATTCCACGCTTTGGTAGTAGTAAATCGCCATGAGATGTCTCCGCCGCTGAATGGGCGTCATGGCCTCCCAGCCCTTGCGTGCCAGGGGTTGGTGTTGAAAGGCAACATGCAGAATCGGCGGCAGTTCCGTCTCGCCCTCCAGCGTAAGCAGCAGCCGCTCGGCCATTCTTTCAGCGCGCAGTTGACGGCCTTCTGCACTTTTCGGCTCGGCGGCCCAGTCTCCGATCTCCTTGCGCCAGGAGTAGCTGAGCCCGTCAAACCATTTCCTCAGGCGCCGTTCGCCTTTAAGCGCGTTGGCCAGCTCCGGTGGGATGATTGCCGCGCGCTCCTCCAGATCCGGTTCGATGCGGATTTTTACCTTGGACCCGACCCCGGCCTTCGCGCCCTTCTGCATCTTCTTGTTCACCAGCAGAAAGTGTGCCCCGCCTCCCGCAGCGCCAAAGAGCGAAGTGCGAAAGGGAAATTCTTCAATCTCGCCCCGCACCCGCAACCCCCTCCGCATTGGCCATGCCTTGGCAACGTCGAAGGGTACGCGCGCAATCACCCACCCAAGCCCGTTCCGAAGCGGCTCGAGCACGGCGGTGAATGATTTTATGGTGGATGCGCTCATGGCTTCAGGCAAGTTCAGTATGCGGCCGGGCCTATTCTCCAACAAGAAGGAAAATCGATATGTGTTCAGCCTACGAATTTCCGGCCTTCCTCTCGGAATCCAAGAAGGCGGACTAGCGGATCGCCTCGTGGAACTTCACAATTAGGGCTTCTGGGGACCGAGGCAGTCGTCCGAGGCGACGATGTTGCCGAATTCAGGATGTTGGTTGAGGTACTGGAAGGCGCGGGGTGTGAGGTCGCAGAGGCGGCGACAGGGGACGACACCGGTGAGGCAGCGGGCATCGAAGCTGTGGGCGGCTAGCAATTGCTCGGCTGTGGCAGCGGGCGTCAGGTATTGCAAAATACCACCACCGCCGTTGCCCGGGAAGGTCAAAGCAGTCCCGATAATCTTGTAAGCTCTCGGTCCGATCTCCTGGTCGTGCGTGTCCGCGGAAAGCACCCAGGTATTGCCGAGCCAGCGAGTGCGGCCCTCCACAAAGATCGAACCCAAGACTTTCTCGACGCGCCCGCTTCGGATGTAAATCTCTACCTCGATTTCCCAGTCGCGAAGAGAGAGTGGATCGCGCCATGAACTGGGAGTCTGAATCATCAAGGCGGCAATAGTGCGGCGGAGGTGTCCGGTTTGCGGATACGGCGCGGACATGACATTGAAGGGTGCGAGTGCGATTCCGTAGGCGTAGTCGGAGCGATGTGCGTTGTAATACTCGCACCGCGCTTTGTCAGGGCAACCATCGGTCGGAATGGGAGACTCAGGTTTCCACTTGAAGGCGCCGTAGCGTGCAACAAGGGGCAGGATAGAGTCCTCGGTGGCGCCCACTTGAATGCAATCTGCCTCAGCAAGCAGGGAGACGGCGCGATGGGCGAGGTAGCCAGCGTAGATGCGGAGACCGCAGTAAAGGAGGGCGATGAGCACGAGAGCAGCCATGGTGAGGCGGAGCGCGAGACGGAGCAGGCGATGACAGAGCGCCCCTGAGGGAGTAACTGATGGCATGGGAAACAGCTTAACGCTTGTGGGGCAGGCTGAGCAGTTTTAGTGCAATTGTTCTCACTCCGCTCGACTGCTCGTCCATCTTGGATGATCTTCTACACTATCTCTTATGGAAGTTTTGTACGGGCTGCATCCGGTGGAAGAGGCTCTCAAGGCCGGAAGGCGGCGCTTCGACCACGTATTGGTAGCCCGCGAGCGGCAGGACGATCGTCTTGAGCGCGTGGTGAATCTGTGCCGCCAGGCCGGCGTTCGGGTTCGCCAGGAGGCGCGCGAGCAGTTGACTGTGCTGGCCAAAACCGAGGCGCACCAGGGCGTGGTGGCCATGGTCCAACCGCAGGAGTTTCTTTCCATTGAAGACCTCTTCGAGCCGGCTGCGGATAGAGCCGGCGCGAGGCGGCTGGTGCTGGCTCTCGATGGCGTGGAAGACCCGCAAAACCTGGGCGCTCTGCTGCGCGTTGCCGATGGAGCCGGAGTGGACGGCGTGGTGCTGACCGAGCGGCGAGCTGCGCCTTTGAGTCCGGTGGCCGTCAAAGCAAGTGCTGGCGCAACCGAGCACCTGCGCATTGCACGCGTGGTGAACCTGGTGCGTTCGCTTGAAGAACTCAAGCGGCAGAATCTCTGGATCATCGGTCTCGACGAACGTGGCACAACGGACTATGACAAATTCGATATGACCGGAGACTGCGTGATCGTGCTTGGCCGCGAGGGTGCGGGGCTACATGAGTTGGTCCGGCGCACCTGCGACCATCTCTTGAGGATTCCCATGGCCGGAGGCGTCAGCTCGCTCAACGTGTCGACGGCCGGTGCGGTGGTGCTTTATGAGGCCTTCCGCCAGCGCCGAAATGCGGCACGACGCGCCGAAGGCGCAGTTAGCCCCACCGCAGGGGTCGCGCAAAAACCAAAGAAACAGAAAGGCCTGGGTTCATGAAGTTATCAATTGCCGGTCTTGTGGCTACAGCTGCCTTTGGCATGGCGGGTTTGTTCTCGACGGCACAGACCACCCCGTCCATGCCTCCGGCGCAGCAACCGGCAGCGACACAAAAGCAACCCGGTGGCCAGCTAATCTTTTCGCGTTCGACTGATGAAAAAGGCCAGACCACCACCGCAACCCCGGCCGCCGCCGCGCCGAAGGCGCAGTTAGCCCCACCGCAGGTGGCGCGGGTGGCTGAAGACACCGAGCGCGAGGCTCTTACCTTCACTGATTTTGATATGGACCTCCGTCTGCTTACCGCCGAGCAGCACATCGCCGTCCGCGCGCTGGTCACGGTGCGCAACGACGGCAAAACTCCGCTCGCCCGCGTTCCGTTGCAAATCTCCTCCTCGCTTAACTGGGAACGGATTCGCGTGAACGGCAAAGACGCGGCCATCACCGTAGCCACGCTGAACTCTGACGCGGACCATACGGGCCAGTTACATGAGGCGGACGTTCCGCTCGTCCAACCCCTAGCTCCGGGAGCCAGCCTCTCGCTCGAAGTCACTTATTCAGGCGTCATCGCGCCCAACGCCCAGCGCCTTCTAGCCATCGGAACCCCCGAGGAAGTTGCGCTGCACTCTGACTGGGACCAGATCGGAGTGCCCTTCACCGGTCTTCGCGGCTTTGGCAACGTGGGCTGGTATCCGGTTTCGAGCGTGCCCGTAATGCTGGGCGATGGAGCTCGGCTCTTTGACGAAATGGGCGAGCACAAGCTGCGCATGGCCGGCGCGCACTTCCGCCTGCGGCTTACGGTCGAGTTCCCCCACGGCTATGTGCCCACGGTAGCCCTCATCAACGGTCATCCGGCCCCGCTTAACGTTACCGATACCAGCAGCCTTGACCCGGAGGTGGACGGCGTAGCTACCGCCAGCTCTGACAGCGCAGCCCTCGGATTTGAGGCGCCCAGCCTGTTTGTAGCCATCCGCACGCCTCACTCGGCCACAAACACCACCATCTTTGCGCTCCCTGAAGACGAACCCTCCGTGCCAGCCTGGACCACCGCGGCCGCCACGGTCACGCCCTTTCTGCAAGGCTGGCTGGGCGTAAGTCCCCGCTCCCAGCTCACGATTCTTGACCTGCCCGACCCTCAAGACGCGCCTTTTGAGACCGGCGCGCTGTTGGCCACCAGCATCCGCCAATCTGAGCCGGATCAGCTTGAAAACATTCTGGCCCACGCGCTCACCCACGCATGGGTGCAATCTCCCCGCGCCTGGCTCAGCGAGGGAGTGGCCCACTTTATGGGCACCTTGTGGGTAGAAAGACAGCGTGGCCGCACCCAGGCTCTGCAAGCGCTTGAAGCCTCGCGCCCCGCGCTGGCCCTGGCCGAGCCGGAGAGCCCCGGCCAAAACCTGGGCCAACCGCTCGCCCTCGCCATTTCGCCCGTCTACTACCGCACCAAGGCGACCTATGTGCTTTGGATGCTGCGCGACGTAGCCGGCGACGCATCTCTCTCCGCCGCTCTCCGCGCCTACGATCCCGCCCAGGACTTCGGCAAAGACACCGGCCACAGCCAGTTTGAAAAGCTCCTCGAGCAGGCCGGCGCTCGCCGCGACCTCTCCTGGTTCTTCGCCGATTGGGTGGATGCGGACAAGGGCCTGCCCGACCTGAGCATCGGGAGCGTCTTCCCCAACGCTGTCCAAAACGGCAACTGGCTGGTAGCCGTCAACGTGGTCAACAACGGCTATGCAGCCGCCGAGGTTCCGGTTACCGTGCGCTCCGCCGATAACACAGCCACGCAGCGGGTTCTGGTTCCCGCCCACGGCCAAGCCGTCCAGCGCGTTCTCATCCAGGGCAAGCCGATCGAGGTGCAGGTGAACGACGGCACGGTACCCGAAACCCAGGCCAGCGTGCACATCACCAAGCTCGACCAGCCGGAGACGAACCTGCCTTCACCGGGCAAGTCCAGCCCGCCACAGCCGTAAACTTTCGGTTCATTCGTCACACGACCGCAATGCAAAATGTCGGCCATTGCCCACTGTTGTCCGGAAGGCCACCTGGCATTCAGTCGAATTCCACCTTGGCCTGTGATACGCTTTTTCCATCTGTGGCTAACTTCGAAAAAGCACCGGCAGATGTCCAGGAGCTCCTTTCCAAACCAATTCAGCAGCTCGGCTTAAAGCTGGAAGGCTCTCCGCTTGAACGCTTCGTCCTGCAGCTCAACAAAGAGCTGGATGCCAAAAAGCTCAACAGGTTCCGCCCCAAGTGTTATCTGACCGATGAGTGGGGCTGCCCGAATATGGAGCCCGTTATCGGAATCCCGTTCTATCTGGCCGATCCGAAACTGCAGCGTCTTGAGTCGGAGATGAACGACATCGAAGACGCGCGTCAGATCATGATGTATATGCGCCACGAAGCCGGCCACGCTTTCAATTACGCCTATGCGCTCTACAAAACTGAAGAATGGCGCAGCATCTTCGGATCGTTCCGGCGGCCTTACCGTGACAGCTACAAACCGGTTCCGTTTTCGCGCCAGTTCGTGCGTCACCTGGAGGGCTGGTATGCGCAAAAACATCCCGATGAAGATTTCGCTGAGACGTTCGCGGTATGGCTGACGCCTCGCTCCAACTGGCGGAAGCGTTACAAAGGCTGGGGTGCAATGAAGAAGCTGCTCTACATGGATCGAATCGGCCATAAGCTCGGCGGCACCGATCCATTATTCGTGCACGGTGACACTGATATTACCGTCGACGAAATGGCTGTGACGGTCGGCGAGTTTTATCAACATGCCCTCGATCAGCAGCTCACACCAGGCGAGCTGCCTCTCGACACCGATTTGAGCGACATCTTCAACGTTTCGAAGCGCCGCCGGATTAATGTGCGCCCCGCGGTCGATCTTCTTCGTGAAAACCGCAAAGTCCTCATCGATAAGGTGAACTATTGGACAGGGGTTCAGCGTCCGCTGGTAAAGAAGTTAGTGGAGGCAATTGAAGCAAAAGTAAACAACCTGGGCTTGCACGCCGACATAAAATGTGAGAGGGACTACTTGACTGAGGTCGCGGTATACGCGACCGCGCTGGCAATGAACTACATCACTCGAGGCAAATTCATTCTGCCCTGATGCGTGCTTTGCAGCAGATGTGGACAGACCGAAGAGCGTAGAGACAACATGGCGAATCTCAAAATAACGATCTTGCACGACATTTGGGAAGAAGGGCCGCCAGAGCCCGAGCCGGAGCCAGTGAAGGCGCCGCGCCGCAAGTTCGGCAAACGTCAGAAGAAGAAAAAAGATCCGCTTTACGACCGCGAAGAGATCTTCGAGGCGTTGACAAAGCTCGGGCACGAACCTTCCTATCATGTTCTCGACGGCAAGAATCAATCGCTGCTCGCGCTTGCAAAGTGCGGCGCCGATCTCGTCTTCAATCTCACGGAGTCTTACGCCGGCGACGACACGATGGACACGAACATCGCCGCCTACCTGGAACTGCTGCACATTCCGTATACCGGCAGTAGCCCGCAGGCACTCTATCTTGCCCAGGACAAGTCGATCGCCAAAAAGATTTTCGACTTTCACAAAATAAAGAACCCTGACTTCGCAACCTCGTATAAAGGCCGCACCGATCACTCGCACGATATCAAGTTTCCGCTGATCGTGAAGCCCGTCTCCGAAGATGGATCCATCGGCATCGACAACGGTTCTGTGGTCGATAGCGTGAAAGAACTGATGGAGCGCATCGACTACATCCAGGAGGAATTCGATAGCCCGGCTCTGGTTGAGGAGTATATTGAAGGCCGCGAAATCTACGCCGCCATTCTTGGCAACGATAACGCCGAGGTGCTGCCCCTTATTGAACTTGACCTTTCAAAGCTTCCCGAGGGCGCCCGGCGGATCGCCGGCCAGGATGTGAAGTTCGATTTCGAGACCGACGCCTACAAGGTCACAAAATCCGCGCCGGCTGAAGACCTCGACGAAGAGATTACGAAAAAACTTCAAGACACGGCACTGGCCGCCTATAGGGCGCTTAAGCTGCGCGACTATAGCCGCATTGATATGCGGTTGAACGAGGAAGGCGAGGTTTACGTGATCGAAGCCAACCCGAATCCGTGGCTGGCCAGCGCCGCCGAATTCACCATGGCAGCCAAGAAGGCAGGCTACTCGTACACTGCCATGATCGATAGGATCGTGGAATTGGCCCGTGCCCGCTCACAGTAGTTTCAAATCGACGGAAGTAATCTTCGGCTAGCACCAACGGCCAATTTCACTCATCGAGGAATTACCTTCACGTTGAAGTGAGGGTTAGTTGCTCATTGCCCGATTCTATCCGTCTTTCTTTGCCGCATTTCGCGCCCGCACCTTGAACCAGATCGGCGTGCCCTTGAATCCGAAGGCTTCGCGGATCTGGTTTTCAAGGAAGCGCTCGAAGGCGAAGTGCAGCTTGACGTCGCGATCGGTAAACAGAATAAAAGTAGGGGGAGCGACGGCGGCTTGGGTCATGTAGAAAATGCGCACCCGCTTTGACATCGGCACCGAAGCGCGCTGAAAGTCAATGCGCTCAAGGAAGCGGTTCATCTGCCCAGTGGTGACGCGTTTGCGGCGCTCGGCGGCGATCGCTTTCACTTCGTTGAGCACGCGCAGCATGGCTTTGGCGCCTTTGCCTTCAGGTGCCGTTCCTTCCAGTGCCGAGAGAAAGATCACCGGCGCATAGCTCAGATATTTGAGCACTCTACGCAACTGCGTTTCGAAAATCTCACGATCGGCTGCAGGCTTGCCGTCGGTGCGGCCAGTGGTCACCGCGTCCCATTTGTTAACGACGATGATGACGCTGCGGCCGCTCTCGTGCGCGTAGCCGCCAATCGTAGCGTCGGCGCCGGTCACTCCCTCTGTCGCATCGAGCACCAGCAAAGCCACATCGGCTGCTTCCAGGTGACGTCGCGCCATCACTACACTCATCTTTTCCGCCATCAGGTGCGTCTTGCTCTTGCGGCGAATGCCCGCCGTATCGACAAAGCGGAACTGGCTGCCCTCGAACTCCACCACCTCGTCCACGGCGTCGCGGGTGGTCCCGGCAACGGGCGAAACGATAGCCCGCGAGGTCCCGGTTAGAGCATTTAGCAGCGTGGATTTGCCCACATTCGGCCGGCCGATGATAGCCACAGAGGTCTCGAACTGCTCAAACTCGCCGTGAGTGCGATGGAGCTTCGCGCCTTGCGGGGCTTCTTCAGGATCCGGAGGAACAGGACCTCCCTCAAAGATTTCATCTTCTTCAGCTTCCTCGTCCTCAGCCTCTTGAGCAGCTGCCTTCTCTTCCTCCGTCATCGCTGCTTCTGCCGGCGCAGGAATCGCTTCAGAGATAGCGTCCAGCAAATCGCCAATCCCCAACCCATGCTCGGAGCTGATCGGAAATAAATTGCGGATGCCCAACTGGCGAAAGTTCTGCGCAGTCGAATCCAACGCATCGCCCTCCACCTTGTTGACCGCCAGAAAAACCGGCTTCCCGCCGCGGATCAGCAACTTCACCAGGTCGTAATCGGGACTGGCCAGCTCCGTACGCGCATCCACCACCAGCACCAGGGCGTCGGCATCCCGGAGCGCAACCTTGGCCTGGTTATAAATTTCCGTCGGAATCAGCTCCGGATCGTCAGGCACAATGCCGCCGGTATCGACCAGCCGAAACTGCCGTCCGGCCCACTCATATTCGCCGTAAATGCGGTCGCGGGTAATGCCGGGCTCATCGCCGACAATCGACCGGCGGCTGTGTGTAAGCCGATTAAAGAGCGTGGATTTGCCCACGTTGGGCCGTCCCACAATAGCCACCAGCGGCAGCGCCGCGGCGCCGGGCTCGCGTGCCTCGACCGATCTGCGATACTTCGCCAAAATACTCTCCAGCCGCCAGCCCTAACGGCGCACGTCAATCCAGACTCACTGTCCTCATCATACGTTGTGGCTGGCGTGAGCTTCCTCTCATCTCCCCGGCAAAATCCCGGCATCGCAATTGCCCTCGCTCTGCATGAGGGGGGAACGATGCATATCCACGCCGCTCAAATGAATATGAACTCGGCCAGCCTCTACTCCGCCGCCGGAGCGGAGAAGGCAGCCGCAGCGCAGCGCGCCGCCGATGTCCGTAAAAAACTGATGAAGAGCGCCTCCGGCATTGAAGGCGCTTCGAGCCCCGAAGAAGCCTTCATGATCGGCCAATGGACAGACTCGCGGCACAGCCAGGTGGAGAGCGCCGACCAATACCACACCGCCGCCTCAGGCAGGGATTCCGACTTCGGATGAGGCGGTGGACTCGAGTGACTCGCTGAACCCCTGATCCGAGGCCACCATGGCATTGAAAACTCTAGTGCTGACTTTCATCGAACTTCATGTCGAAGCTCACGCTGTTGCCTTCGATGCTGATCGTGACATTACCCTTTTCGTCGCCGGTCACCTGGGGGCTCGAAAAGCTGTGGGCGCGTCCGTCCTCGGTTGAGTAGGAGACGGTGACCTTGCCGGGGCCGTCAAAGTGGCGATAGGTTCCGAGGATTGTCGAGTTATTGAGCGTCCCGATGTCGATCTTCGAGCCGATGAGCGGCCCAATCGTGATCTTCTCACCAGGGTAGGTGACTTTGACGTTGTGCAACGTCCCGCCCGAGTGATTCTCGACAGAGAAGAAGATATTGTCGGCCCTGCAGCCCATCAGAGCGGCGAACATCAGAAGCAATGCCGCCGCGGCGAAGGTACTCCTGGCTGGATTCCGGCTCATGGCCTTCGCTCCTAGGTCGAAATGGGCTGGATTCCGCTTGGCGCAGAGTTGCCCCCACACAAGATTCTCCGGGCATCTGAACGCGTAGCACCATAGCACCAACGGGTTATCAGCTGCCAAATTGCCGACAATGCCGATAAATGCAGGTTAGAATGACGCATCGGAGGTAACCGATGATCTCTGGCGCTCATGTGATTCTCTATAGCAAAGACGCGGAAGCCGATCGGCTGTTTTTCCGCGATACACTTCATTTCCCATCGGTTGATGCGGGCCACGGCTGGCTGATCTTTGCCCTGCCGCCATCAGAGGCCGCATTCCATCCCGGCGAACAGAATGGCCCTCACGAACTTTATCTGCTCTGCGACGACATAGAGGCCGAGATGCAAACGCTCGCGGAAAGAGGCGTCGTCTGCTCGCCGGTAAAGAAGGAGCGCTGGGGATCGATCACCAGGATCAAGCTGCCGGGCGGAGGCGAGGTAGGCCTGTACCAGCCTGCGCATCCCACTGCGTTATGCCTTCACTGACCCGAGCTGCTCTTTCTCACACTCCACTCGAATCTGCCTGCCAGCCCCGGCTCACTATGATGGAGTGAGCACCCGGTCCCGATGGCCACCACTGAAAACCCAACCCGAGCCCTGCCCACCCTGCATGAGTTCTTCTCGCCCGGCGGGATTCTGGCGCAATCCTCGCTCCCCTATGAGTACCGGCCCGGCCAACTCGAGATGGCCAAGGCCGTCGAACGGGCTCTCAACGAGCGCCGCCACCTGATCGTCGAGGCCGGAACCGGAACCGGCAAAACCCTGGCCTATCTGCTGCCGGCCCTGCGCACCGGCCAGCGCATCATCGTCTCCACCGGCACCAAGGCTCTCCAGGACCAGCTCTACTTTCGCGACGTTCCCTTCCTCGAATCGCTGCTTGGCGGCCTGCGCGTCTGCTACATGAAGGGCCGCGCCAACTACCTCTGCCGCCACAAGCTCGATGCCCTGCGCAACCAGCCGATCTTATCGGGCCTTGAAGAGATCGACCAGTACCGGCAGATTGCCGAGTGGAACCAGACCACCGAGACCGGTGACCGGGCGGAATTATCGGGAATGCCCGAATCGAGCGCATTGTGGCAAAAGCTGGACGCGCGCACTGAAGCCTGCCTTGGAACCACCTGCCCCGATTACCGCCGCTGCTTCATCACTGAGATGCGGCGCCGGGCGCTCGAGTCGGACATTATCATCGTCAATCACCACCTGTTCTTCGCCGATCTCTCCGTTAAACAGGAAGCCTCCGGGGCGCCCGACGCCGGCGTTCTGCCCGAGGCCGCCGCGGTAATCTTCGACGAGGCCCACGAGCTTGAAGAGGTTGCCTCAAGCTACTTCGGTCTTTCGGTCAGCAACATTCGCTTTGAAGAGCTGGCGCGCGATACCGACGTGCTGTTGCGCGGCAAGGAAGGCACTCAAAACATTCCGGCCGCCACGCAACAACTCCGCGACCGTGCCCGCATGTTCTTCGCCGCGCTCCCCTTTGCCGGCGACGGCCGGCAGCCTTTCGACGGCCGCGAAGAATTCCTTGAGACCTCCGGCGACCTTTATATGGCCGTGCGCACCACGCTTCGCCTGCTTGAAGCGGAGATGGATGGACTCGAAGGCGTCGACGAAGCTCCGGGCCTGAAGAAGCGCGTAGCACGCCTGCGCACGGAACTCGAATTTCTGCTCGAATCGAACTCCAGCAACATGGTGTATTGGATGGAGCGGCGCATCGCAGGCGGGTCTGCTGAGCGTTCGTCCTCCACGGGAAGGCCGAGCGGTTTCCGCGCGCAATCCCGTACAACTTTTCTTCAAGCCACGCCCATCGACGTCTCCGAGCTGCTCCATGAAATGGTTTTCGATCAGATTCCGACGGTTGTTCTCACCTCGGCCACGCTCACCGTGCAGGGCGGCTTTGAGCACATGCGCAGGCGGCTGGGTTTGAGCGAAGCGCGTGAGCTGGTTGTTCCCTCTCACTTCCGCTATGAAAA
Organism: Occallatibacter sp.; assembly: GCA_049515455.1. Taxonomy (GTDB): domain Bacteria; phylum Acidobacteriota; class Terriglobia; order Terriglobales; family Acidobacteriaceae; genus Telmatobacter. The sequence goes on along the minus strand of JBEKUB010000042.1, from coordinate 17,365 downwards.
ACAGGCGCTGCTTTATCTGCCACCTGAAATGCCCGACCCCCGCGATCCCGAGTTTGCTGAGGCTGCCGCCCGCTGCATCCGACGCGTGCTTGAAATCACGCGCGGCCGCGCCTTTTGCCTCTTCACCAGCTACGCTCAGATGCGCGACCTCTACGAGCGTCTGCTGCCGGTGCTTGATTTCCCCATCCTGCTGCACGGCACCGCTCCGCGCAAAGCTCTGTTGGAGCAATTCCGCGAAACGCCCAATGCCGTGCTCTTCGGAACGGCAAGCTTTTGGCAGGGCGTAGACGTACAAGGCGAGGCGCTGAGTTGCGTCATCATCGACCGCTTGCCCTTTGCCGTGCCCAGCGACCCGGTGGTCCAGGCGCGCATGAAGGCCATTGAAGAAGCCGGCGGCAAGCCATTCTTTGACTACCAGGTTCCGGAGGCGGTTCTAACCCTGAAGCAGGGCTTTGGCCGCCTCATCCGCTCGCTCGAAGATCGCGGCGTCCTGGTCCTTCTCGACCCCCGCATCCGAAGGCAGAGATATGGCCAAACCTTCCTGGCCAGCTTGCCGCCCTATCGCATGACCGCGACGATCACGGATGTGGAAAGCTTTTTCAGCGATCCTCCACAGCAACCCCCCGCAAAAAAAGATCTGCCATCCTGAGCGGAGCGCAGCTTTCTCAGGCCGCTTCGCTGTGGCCTGCGCACTGCATCACGCCCAGGAACCGCGCCCACGGTCCCACGGCTTCTCGAACCTGGTGCGCCATGATCCTTGAAATCTGATGCAGATGAGTCAAATCGTGTGCCGCCCACGTGGCCAGTAGCTCGGACAAAGTGACCGAGCCGAGTGCCGGATGCCGTCCCCGCCGCGCTAAATCCTGTGGCGATGGCTTCAGCCCGCGCAGTTCGTCCAGGCTCTTCGCTCGCGCTTTCGCAAATTCGTCCAGGAGTTGTCTCAGCGTCTTGCCCTTTCCATGGCGAACATGGCCCTCGCGGTCGAAGGGCGCAAAGAGTTGTGTCTCGCCCGATTTCAGAATGTGCCGGGTCCGCGGCATCCAGTCCTCGTGTTCGCCGTGAATCAGGTGCGCGATCACGGTTCTCACGCTCCAGGTATTCCCGCCTTCGTTCGTCTCCGTCCATACCTCCGGCAATCCGCGCAGTAGCGCATCGAGCGCGAGTGGCGTGCGTTCCAGCAGCGCAATCATGTTCTCGAGTTCGTACCCCATCCTCAACCTCCCAGGCCTTTGTCTCTATTTTTACTACTCCTTTGTTCCCCGCCTCCACGACCTGGGAAGGTGCGCTCTCAGGCCGCAGGGGGTTCCGGGACGTGAACCGCCGACCCTTCCTTGATCCGATTTTCGCTTATGCAGGGCAAAAATCTGTGCTGTTCCGCCACGGTGGGCGCTAAAGAATGTTTACGGCCCGCGCCGCCAACAGCACTACGGTCGCAAAGGAGATCATCGCCTGAATCATCATCAGAATCTTGGCCCAGGGTGACAGGACCGGAGAGTCAGTCGGCGAGAATGCCGTGCTGGTGTTGAAAGCAAGAAACAGATAATCCACGAAACCCGGACTCCAGCATTGCTCGCCCATTTCACGTTTTGCCTGGCTGTTGAGCGTCATCTGCGGAAACAGAAACGCTCCGTCGGTGTGGACACCGCGCAACTCGCGGGCGCGGGGGCCACCTGCATCAAGGCGCCAGTACCATGACGCGAAGACCAGGATATTCGTGATCCACAGGGCGGATGCCGAGCGCAACAGGTCCTGTGGTGATTCTTTATGTAAAGGTAGCGCCGCTAAAAGAAGGCTAAGTGACCAGATCATGTCGACCGTCACGATTGAGGTCAGCACGTATCCCAGAATCTTATTGAGACTATCCAATCCGCGTTGCCGCGCCCATGCTGTAGGAATCAACAACGCCGCAACGACAACAATGAGAAGCCAACCAGGACCAACCGACAGGGAGTCCGGTAGGGCCAGGCGCAATCCGCCCACAGCAAAGAGGGCGAGCATTGCAGGCCAGCGCGGTTCTAAACGGGTGGGCGGATTCGTCATCGGTGTTTCCATACTTCAATTTAGTTCATTGAATCACCGCCCAGGAAAGTCAGAGGAGCCTTTAGCTTCAGCCGGCAGCAGGTGGGTACCCGTTGCCTCAATTTCCACTGGCTCGTTTTTGAGCTTGTACCGCCAGGCCCGCATGGCATCGAAAGCAGTTTGCGTCAGCATGTCCGGCCCGCTCACTACAAGCAAATTCTCGACTATATCTTCGACGCAGATGCTCAAGATTCGCATTCCGACCGAATCACAGCCCGAACGAGAAATTGCTTTTGAATAATAGGCAGTGAGCAGTATTGCCGAAAAGGTATTTCGTGTTTGGCGACAATTCGCTCGGAACTCGGATTCCAAACTTCCGCAGGCGTGGATCCTTGGCATTGAACGTTCAACGCCTGCACAGAGGGCTATACTTTTCGTAGCCAACCCAGACCTTTTTAGACACGCTGACAATATGCATCTTCGAGATACTTCATCCTCTCGACTATTCGCCGCTACGGCCATGTTGACCATCCTGTGGTCCCAGCTTGCACCGGCACAGAATCCCGGCGGATGTCGCGCGCTCCCAAAGCCGCCCTCTGACTTGTCCCTGAGGCTGACTCTGAATAGTGGTCAGACGGTGTATCAAGAAGGTGAGATCATCGCTCTGACACTTCGATACACGACGAGGACTAACGGGAAATATTTATTAAACAATAGAAGCTACGACCGCAGTGGACGCTTGGATGGAGTGGAGGTTTTCTGCATCGAACCTGACGGCGGGAACGATCCACTCGCGGACTACTTCAATTCGTACCAAGGCTTCATGGGGGGTGGATTGTTTTCACAGCAGGAACTTAATCACAGTTCCGCGATCAAGATTGAATTAAACGAATGGCGCTCACTCCCGCCTGGATCTTACACAGTCAGCATCATCGGCAATCGGGTCAGCGTGGGAACAGAAAACGACTGGAAATCATGGAACGGCGCTCCAATTCCGTTGCGATCCAACGCGGTCACGATTCGCGTCGAAAAGGCAGAACCAACTTGGCGGACTATGCAATTGTCCAACGCCGTCAAGGTGCTTGACTCACCGAATACAACTGAAGATCAGAAAAGGCACGCGATAAGGGTCCTTCGGTTCCTCGGCTCCGAAGATGCAACCCGAGAGCTTGTGCGACGCTACATGATGGGGCCGGATGAACTTCTCTGGGACAGCGAGGCTGGACTATTTGGTTCACCATTCCGGGCAACTGCGATTCGAGAAATGAAGGTCACCCTCAAGAACACGAGAGGCCAATTAAGAAAAGAGTTCGTTGAGGCGTTGGTCAATCTGGAGTTGCAATCCGACTCGCGGTATCGGCCTCCACAATTCGATGACAAGAATGGCGAAGTCCGCGCTCGGGCTTTTGATGCATTAGAGTTGGAGCGTTCACGACGCGTGACAAAGTATATAGCCGATGCGGCCAAAGGGAAGTAAGGTGAAGAATCCTAGCGCGATGGCCTCAGAGGGGGCGCCTCCTGCGGTTTTCACCCTGTTCGGAGCGTATTACCGCCAAACCGGAAGTTGGCGTTTGAAAAACACCCGCCCACAGCTTTTGCAGAATCTGGTTATTTACTTGACGCCACCAACCCCAACTGGTTGTGGTTTGGTCAATTTGAGGAATGGAACCGGCTCGATCTGAACTGCCTGTTGTGCCAATCGACCGAAGAGCTTGACCGGCAAACGCGTCAGGATTGGAACGGAATCGACTTAAATAGAATCTGGCCTATGCGCGGAAACACAAAGGGCATCCGCCGCGGCGAACGCCCTTCAGTGATTACGCACCTGGTCAGCTTATTTCTTTGGCGCCTTGTAGGTGGTTACGGCCTTCTGCCCAAGGTGTCGAGAGTGGCTCTTACATCATTCGCATACGCGCCTTGCGGCGCCAGTTCCAGGTACTTCTGGTAGGCTTCAATGCAGCCCGGAGGCGCAACGTACTTATTCGTCTTGGGATCGACGGTTGCTTTCGCGAGAAGACCCAGAGCCTTGAGGTAGTAGGCGACAGCAAACTTAGGATCGGCCTTGATGGCCTCGTCCGCGGCAGCCGCCTGGGCCTCTGAGTTCGCTGCCTGTGCCGATGCTTGCGGAACTGAGCTTGCCATCTGGGAGAAGATCACAGCTTCATTCTTCAGATAGATGGGCGCCAGTGTTGGATTGGCCTTGGCAGCAGCGTCGAATGCGGCGTTTGCATCTGGAATCTTGCCGGTGCGCGCGTAGATTTCACCCAGGGCGGAGTCTGCCGCGGCTTCAATGATTCCACTTGGCTTTTTGGCTGCGGCTTCCATCTCCAGGGATTTCTTCAAGCTGACAATCGCTTCGTCGTACTTCTTGGGATCGTTTTGCACTGCCCCCAGGCCCGCCTGGGCCTGTCCCAATTGCGCCCATAAACTGGGAGCATCCGGCTTGGCAGCGGTGTCCCTGAGCATCATGGTTTCCGCGTCCTGGTATTTGGCGATCTTGACCGCAGGGTCCTTGGAATTGACGGCATCAGAAAAATCCTGAACGACAGCCTTGATATCCGCGTTGATATTCTTGATGACCGTGTTCTGCTCCATCGTCACCGCATTGGCCTTCTTGATCTCCTCGATCTTCTCTTTCGCCTCCGGGCTCAGCTTGTCGAGATATTCCTTGCGGGACATGTCGTCGTCCTGCGCCAAATCCTGACTTACCGCGATCTTTATGTCATTGAATTGGTCGACAACTTTGTCGGCTGGCGTATTTGGCGCGCGGAAGACTAAGGTGTACTTGCCGGGAGACGCAGCGCCGGAATAATTGCCATCTGCGTCGACCTGGTAGGTGTATTTGGCGGTCGCGCCGCCGTTGGTCGAGAGGCTCACAGTGCCAGCCGGTGTGGGTAGGCCGTCCGGACCGATGACGCGGCCATGAATTTTACCCATGGGTGCCGAGGGCGTGGAAGTAGGCGTTTGCGTAAGCGCAGGCAAGAGGGCAAGAGCCAGCAGGCCCAGCCAAAGTGAAATCGAGCGTTTCATATTTATCTCCTTGGGGGCGACGCGAACAAGGCTGCCCGGCACAAGGGCGAATGGCAAGAGGTGCAATGCCCGCCGTCCGTGAGCCAGTGTTAAAGGACGCCGCCGTTTTCGCCTACCCATGTTGGTGCTTCGGCGGTGTGGCGTCTGTGGCCTGTGTCACACCTTAGAATGCATACGCGGCGTTCACGATTCGCATCGCGACCGATGCGGATATTCTGCAGATTCTGGTTTTCATTCGCGAGCACGCGTCCGATGCTGTGACGGCGATCCAGACCGCTTGACGGCTGGAAGCGTAGTGCCTTGCAGTTGGTTTAGTTCCACCTTCCTCCTTCCATAGTCTGCAAGAGTGGATCGGCTCCAGGGTTTCCACCTTTGGGCCGACCGCTTTTCGACGGGTCATCGAACCATTCCGGGCTGATGACCGCCAAACCGGAAGTTAGCGCTTGGAAAACACCCGCGTACAGCTCTTGCAGAGAATATCCCCAGCCAATGCATAATCAATGTAGGGCTAACCTGAGTCCTATCGATCTCAGCCAGCAGCGGACCCAAGAACACGCTACCCCCACCCCCCACCCTCAAAACTAGGGTTTTTAAGCAAGGGGTTCCATGCAAACTACGCAGTATCAATAATATAAGCGCACGATCGTAATTACTTCTCAGTAAACAAGACCCCTCAAAAACTGCGGTTTTTCGGCAAAAAGGCGGCCTCTTTGGTAGCTTTGAGCACAGAACGCGCCCTTTAACAGAGCTCCGTGTACTGTCAACCAAGATTCGCCAAAGTGGGATTCATCTGAGAAAGTAGTAGCCAAGAGATTCTATGGAAATCACTTCCCACGACGCACTCCTCGTCATCGACGTCCAGAACGATTTCTGTCCTGGCGGCGCGCTGGCCGTGGCCGATGGCGATGCTGTGATCCAAGTCATTCACCGCGTCGCGCCGAGGTTTGAACATATTATTCTCACGCAGGATTGGCATCCCGCTCGGCATTCCTCCTTCGCAAGCGCCCATCCATTTAAGAGGCCCTTCGAGCAGGTCAAGCTGAGTTATGGAGTACAGACGCTTTGGCCGGACCATTGTGTTCAGGGCAGCAAGGGAGCGCAGTTTCATCCCGCGCTCCGCTTGCCGCAAGCGGAGCTGATTCTGCGTAAAGGCTATCGTCCGCAGATCGATTCGTATTCAGCGTTCTTTGAGAACGACCCTACCATTCCAACCGGCTTAGCCGGTTATCTTGAAGAGCGGAAGCTCACTCGCGTCTTTCTCGCCGGCCTCGCCTACGACTATTGCGTTGGCTACTCGGCGCTCGATGCGCGGCGACTGGGATTGCAGGCCTATGTAATCCTCGATGCGTGCAGAGCCATCGACATGGAAAGTTCGGCATCCAAGATAGAAGCGGAATTCGATCGGGCCGGAGTAATCCTGATCGAAAGCGAGGCGGTGTGATGCAGGATGACGAAGCCTGTCAGCAGCAACTCGATATTGCCGCACAAGCTGATGCCGAGGAAGGCATTCGCCAGGGCTGGAGGATGAAAGAAGAGGATTGTTGCGGCCGGTGAGAGAATTCTTCGCCGAGTTTGAAGCTGCCCATGGCTTGCATCGTCATTGAACCTGCCCTGATAGGTTGAACGAAGAAGAACAGAAGCAAAAGCAACCGCAGATCCTTCGACTGCGTCCGCCGCGGCGGACTCCGCTCAGGATGACAGTCTTGTGGGTGTGCGGTCGTTAAAGGTGTAGATGGCTGAATCTGACGCTGATGGGTAGAATCGCAACAGGCTCTTCGGGCCGCTTTCCGATCTTATGTCGCGTAACTTCTACATTCTGGCCGCAACGCTGGGGTTCTTCGCGCTAGTCTCGGCAGGCGTGTCGCTGGTGCCTTCGAGCTTTCAGCCGGGGCTGCCCGCCAACGCGTCGCTGTGGCGTTCGGTGGCGCTGGTGATGCTGCTCTTTGGGCTGGGAGCGGCGCTGATTGGCGTGATGAGCCACCTCTTCGAGCAGGTGGACAGGCGCAGCGAAGAGGCTCGGCGGGCAGCCAGGAACAAGAATCGCGGCGAAAAGAACTAGAATCAAGTCTGGGAATCTTCCCCTTGAGAACGAGAGCAGACGCCGATGTATGAAGTCACCGTGGAGGCCGATTTCTCCTCCGGCCACTTTTTACGCAACTACCAGGGCAAGTGCGAGAACCCGCACGGGCACAACTACAAAGTGCGCGTAACCCTGGCCGGAGCCTCGCTGGACCAGGCCGGACTGTTGCTGGACTTCAAGCTGCTGAAGCATGTGCTGCGCCCCATCGTCGAGCGCATCGACCACCAGATGCTCAACGAGCTGGAGCCGTTCACGGTGCTCAACCCCTCGGCAGAGAACATCGCCAAATACTTCTACGACCAGACCAGCGAGCGACTCGCAGCAATGACCGAAGGCCGCGTGCGGGTGAAGGACTGCACTATCTGGGAGACGGATACAACGACGGCTACCTATTACGAGTAGGCACGGTCAACCGGCAGGTAAAGCTCAGTACATCTGTCTGGATTTCGACTTGAGGTACTTGTCGAAAGGGAGCTCAAAGTAGAAGAGCTCTTTGCCGTCGGCGTCGCGCACCTCGTGCAGGTGCAGCAGGCCTCCCCGCAAAGGATGGTCGACATCCGATACGTCATAAAACAGGAAGCCGGTGCGCGTGGTGTGCGGCTCAACTACCAGGGAATGGTATTCGAAGGCATTGAAGTCCTTCTCGATCGCCTTGTTGCTGGCTTTGGGCTTCAGTTTGATATCGGGCAAGGGAGGGGGCAGGGGGAGTTTTGCGCCTTCGCGTTCCTTGCGGGTCATCAGCCGCTCCACGTCTTCGGGCTGCGCAGTCTGAATCTTGTCTCCTTCTGCCGTCATGAAGAGAATCCGGGCATCGCGCAGTGAGATCGGACGGTCGCCGTTGTTGGTCACGATAAGGCGGACGGGCAGCACGCCGTGGCTGAGATAATCGACACGAAAGATGGATTCTTTTCGGCGTGTGTCGTAGGGTTCGGCGGCGATGGCCACATTCTCACCATCGTGCACATCGACCGCGGCGAACGAGGTGGCTGGCTGCACGGGCGGGGGGTGGCGATCGCTCGCCACAGCCGGCAGCGCCAGCCCAAACAAAATCGCCGGGACCGCCCACAAGCTCCTCATTGTGCTCGACTGTATTATTTGAGGGGACCGGGGAAGGCAAGATCCGTATCTCATGATTCTCTTTTTATACAACGTGGCGCTGATGGTGGTCCTGGTGGGCGGAGCACCGTGGTGGCTCTGGCGAATGGCTACCACGCGAAAGTACCGCGAAGGGCTGGGGGCCAGGCTGGGGTCGGTTCCACCTGGATTGGTCGAATTAGGCCGCGAACAGCCGATCATCTGGCTTCATGCCGTATCAGTGGGCGAGGTGCTCGCCGTAAGCCGGCTGGTGGGGGAGCTGGATCGCGCTCTGCCTGGGTACCAACTGGTAATTTCCACCACCACCCGCACCGGCCAGGAGCTTGCCCGTGAGCGCTTTGGGCCGGATCGGGTCTTTTATTGCCCGCTTGACCTGCCCTGGGCAGTGCGGTCTTACCTGCAAGCTCTCAAGCCGCGGCTGCTGGTGCTAGCGGAGACGGAGTTCTGGCCTAATCTGTTGAGCGGCTGCTTTCGCCGGGGAATTCCCGTGGCGGTAGTGAATGCCCGCATCTCTGACCGCTCCTGGCCGCGTTATCTGAGGCTGCGCGGGCTATGGTGGCCATTTATGGAGCGCTTGAGCCGCGCGTTGGCTCAGGGCGAGACGGATGCTGAACGGCTCAAAACTATCGGCTGCCGGCCAGACCGGGTTTCGGTTTCCGGCAACCTTAAATTCGATGTGCGGGCCGCGGCAGAGGCCGAGGCCACTATCCAATTGAAGAGTCTGGCGGCCGGGCTGCGGCTGGTTGTGGCGGGCAGCACTCTGGAAGGCGAGGAGGCCGCGCTGCTGGAGGCGTGGCCGCGTCTGCTCGAAGCCGATCCGGGTCTGGTGCTGGTGCTGGCGCCCCGGCATCCTGAGCGGTTCGCCGCGGTTGCCGCGCTGCTCGATCGCTCCGGTTTCCAGTGGGTCAAGCGGTCGGATTGGTGGGCGCGGCCGGCCAATACGCTCACACCGTTACGGCCCGGCGAGATCGTGCTGCTTGATACCATCGGCGAACTGGCTTCGGTCTATTCGCTCACTGCCGTAGCATTCGTAGGCGGCAGCCTGATTCCGGCCGGCGGTCACAATCCGCTGGAGCCGGCGCAGTTTGGCGTTGCAATCGTGATAGGTCCGCACTACGCCAACTTCCGCGCCATTACCAACAGCCTGCGGGCGCACAGGGGAGCGCGCATCGCCGCCAAAGAAGAGCTGGCCGAGGTGCTGATCGAGTTGCTGCGGGACCGGACGGAAGCCGTGGCGATGGGCGAGCGCGCCCGGCAGGTCTTCGAACAGCAAGCCGGGGCGACCGGGCGCTGCGTGGATGCTTTACGGGAACTGCTGTCTCCCGACTCGACGGAGGAGCGGCCGTCATGAGCAACCCTTTTTCGCCGCGCAAGCTGCTGCTGCCGCTGGTTCCGGCTTACCGGCTGGCGCTCGCGTTGCGCGAGTTGCGGCTGGGCACAAAGCTTGAGCCGGTGCGTCGCCTGCGCTGGCCGGTGGTGAGCATCGGCAATCTCTCCACTGGCGGTGCAGGCAAAACGCCGTTGACGATAGCGCTGACCAAGAAACTTGAGAGCCACGGCCTACGTGTGGACGTGCTCTCGCGCGGCTTTGGACGCAACAGCCAGCACGCAGCCCGAGTTAGCCCTGACGGAACCGCTGAGGAATTCGGCGACGAGCCGCTTCTGATTGCGCGCGAGACAGGCGTGCCGGTATACGTAGCCACGCAGCGGTACGAGGCTGGTTTACTGGCTGAGTCGGAACGTTCCGCGGATTCACGTTTCGGTTTGCACATTCTTGACGACGGTTTTCAACATCGGCAACTCTACCGCGACGTGGACATTCTGCTGCTTTGCCGGCGGGATTGGGAGGATGGATTGCTGCCGGCGGGCAATTTACGCGAGCCGCTGAAGGCTGCGCGTCGAGCCGGGGTGATCGCGATTCCGGCTGACGATCCGGAGTTGGAGGATGCCCTTTGCGCATGGGGTTGGGTGGAACCAATTTGGCGGCTGCGCCGAACAATGCAGGTACCGGTCGTCAATGGCCCCGTGGCTGCGTTCTGCGGCATCGCGCGCCCGGACCAGTTCTTCACCGGTCTCGAAGCAGCCGGTCTCAAAATCGCTCTCCGCAAAACCTTCCCCGACCACCACCGCTATACCCCCGCCGACCTGAAGCGCCTGATCAGTGCGGTTCAAAAAACGGGAGCTACCGTGCTCGTCACCACCGGCAAAGACAAAGTACGGCTGGGGAACCTCTGTTCAGCTTTCTCGGAATCTCTCCGGTTGACGACCGCAGGCCTGCATGTGGAAATTGAGCGCGAAGACGAAGCCATCGGCTGGCTGGTCGATTGGCTGAAGCAGGCTCAAACCAACCAGCCCCTGTGAGAAAATCAAAGTTTGCACACGCAGTCCAACTTTCGCTTGCTTGTGGTCCGGCTTGGCTCCATGGGCGATATTCTGCACGCGCTGCCGGCGGTGACGGCGCTGCGGCAGGCTCATCCAGAGTGGGTGATCGACTGGGTGGTGGAACCGCGCTGGCGGGCGCTGCTGGGCTCTCAGGGCAGCGATGGCCGCAGTCCGGCCCAGCCGGTTGTGGATCAACTTCACCTTGCGCCAACCAAGGATTGGAAGAAAGCGCCGCTGAGCGGGAAGGCCCTCAGCGAAATCAAAATTTTGCGCAGATCGCTGCGGGCGGGCAGGTACGACGCGGTACTTGATCTGCAAGGGGCAATCCGGTCGGCGGTGGTGGGGCGAATGGCCGGCAGCGGGCGGCTGATCGGCGAAGCTGAGCCGCGCGAACGAGCGGCGCGCTGGCTGTTTACTGAGCGCGTGATCACACGCGGCGCGCATGTGATCGAGCAGGATCTGGAGTTGGCCTCTGCTGTGCGCGGTGACGATCTCAAATTTACGCAGCCCTGGTTGCCGGTGGACTCTGCTGCCGAGGCCTGGGCTGACGAAATTCTGCGGCCCTCCGCACCGCAGCCGACGGTGCTCATCAATCCCGGAGCTGGATGGGGCGCCAAGCGCTGGCCAACGGGGCGATATGCGGCGGTCGCCGAGGCGCTTCATGACCAAGGCTTGCACGTACTTGTCAACGCCGGTCCAGGCGAGGAGCCGATGGCGGAGGCTGTTGTTCAATCGGTCGGCGCGGCCAAAGCGCTCAAATGCTCTCTGGATCAGTTAATTGCCCTTACCCGCAGGATTGCGCTGGTGATTGCCGGCGATACAGGCCCACTGCATCTGGCCTGCGCTCTGGGCAGGCCCGTTGTGGGAATTTATGGACCCACCGACCCCAGCCGCAACGGGCCCTTCGGAACCCGGTTCAAAGTGCTGCGCAGTCCGGCGAGCCGCCTCGACCACTCGCGCCGCAAAGAGCCTGAGGCGGGATTGCTGACCATCCAGCCAGAAGAGGTGCTGCGGGCTGCAGAGGAATTGCTTGCCGAGGAGAACGCCTGATGACCAGTCACAATACTCCTCCAAAGCTAACCACCGCGGAGCCGGACTGGATCACCCGCTGGCAGCGTGTTGCCCGCCGCATCCGCGTGCCGCTGGGATTTCTCACGGCTGCTCTCTACTGCTACGAAATTTGGCGGCGCGCGCCCTTGCCGGCTGCGGTCGCCTGGAGTTTAATGCTTGTGCTGCCGGGTTTGTGGCTGCGCGCCTACGCCTCCGGCTACGTGGAAAAAAACCAGGAGCTGACGGTAACCGGCCCCTATGCTTATACCCGCAACCCGCTTTATCTGGGATCGATGCTCATCGCCTTCGGTTTTGCGCTGGCGGTGCTCAGTTGGCCGGTTGCGTTGGCGCTGATGATCGGATTCTGCGTGGTCTACATTCCAGTCATCGCCTCGGAAGAGCGTTTCCTGCGCGCCACATTTCCAGCATTTGAGGCGTATAGCCACCGCGTACCGCGCTTGATTCCGCGGCTTTCCGCTGAAGCCGGTCCAAAAGGCCAGAGCGCCCACGGCGCCTTTTCCGTCGCGCTCTACTCGAAGCACCACGAGTACAATGCTGCTATAGGTGCCGCGCTGCTGTACCTCAGCCTTTTATTCCTTCGGCCGGCTGTGGGTGCAATCGTGCATGGGCTACGTTGAGCGTTATCGCCCAGAGAGTCAAATTTCAAGGAGACCTGCCTGACGGTGAAAACGCGCACGACCGTAGCTAATCTGCTTTGCGCCGTTGCTCTGGCCGCCGTGGCTTACGGCCAGCAGAAGGTGCCGCTCACGCCGCCGCGCGGGGGCTACAGCTTCCCACAGAAACAGACCCTCACCTACTCCGTGGACTGGCGCGTTTTTCCCGCCGGGACGGCTGTGCTGCATTTCGAGGCCACAGGCGATAACGAACGCATCACCGCCAATGCTGACACGGTGGGCGCCATCAACCTGCTCTTCCACGTGGGCGATCGCTTCCAGTCAACCTTTGACCGACAGAAGGGCTGTACTTATGAGTTTGATAAGCAGACCGTGGAAGGCCGCCGCCAGATCAACTCCACGCTCAAGCTCGATTACGCGCAGGGCAAATCGATTCTGGATGAAAAGAACCTGGTTGCCGGGCAGAGCAAGCACGTTGAAACCGGCATCCCCGGCTGCCTCTCTGACCTGCTGACGGGCGTTTATTACGCCGCCTCGCAGCCAATGGCGGTGGGCAAGAGCTTCGTCATCCCCGTGGTGGACGCTCAACGCACCGTGCCGGTGACCATGAAGGTGGAAGGCCGCGAGGTGATCAAAACCACCCTGGGCACCTTCAACACCCTGCGCGTGCAGCCTACGGCAGACGCGGGCGTCGTAAAGAATCGCGGCAACATCTGGATTTGGTATACCGACGACGAGCACCACCTGCCCGTGCAGATGCGGGCGCGCTTGTTCTGGGGAACCATTACCTTCCGGCTTATCGGCAACGAAAACAAGTAAGCTGATCTCTCCGGCGCGACTATATTCATGCGATTGCCCAGGCATTTGCAGATCATTACGTCCCAATGGCGCACAATGGTTTCGGATGAGCTATGTAAAAGCTGTTCTCCGGCCCAGCTGCAAACCGCAAAAATGCATCGCGCCCCGTTTCCTGAACAATTTGTCAGGCGGCCGCCCGGTTCATATCACCCGGGGTACCCACCCCCCCGGGGGTGCAATTCACCATTTATTCGTCTTGTGTGATGCGTAAGTAGTTGATTTTATTAGATAATTACTAAAAAGGGACAGGTCATTTTTGGGGCAAAAACGGGCATTTTTGATGCAAAAATGAGCCATTCAGGGGCGATTTCGGGCGGAAAAGTAGCTCTCGGCAGGGGATTGATCCTCATCAGACTGTCTTCGGAAAGGTTGAAACAGGGCGTGTGGCGGAATGGGTTCATCGCGACCCTGTGGGACGCGAAAAGGGATTCGGGCGCGAACCCCGGACTTCATCCGGGGCTATTTTCATATCTTCCCTCCGGGAAGAGGGCAGTTGCCCCTCTTTTTCGGCGAGGGATCGAACCAACTCCTCAAACAGAATCAATTACGCAGTTGCCCTGGCAAATGCGCGAAGAAGGAAAGGGACAATGCTCTCGGTGTAAACTTTTCATTCGCGCGGAAGAGATTGTTTCGCCGCGCTGACGAGGAAAACCCATGCGGAAATATACGTTCGTCTTTGCTCTCCTGCTCGCTTCTGCCCTCTCGCCGTTTTGCTCTGCGCAGACTTCAACGGCCAAACGGCCCATGACCTGGGCGAAACTGCCGTCTCGCCGGACGGCAAATGGCTGGCTTACTCAGTTACCACGGTGAATCTGGAGCAGAACACGAAGACGGCGGAGCTGTGGGTGCAGGCTATTGCGGGCGGAGAACCGATGAAGCTGGCCGTGGCGCGGCCGGGAGACTCGGGGATTCAGTTCGCATTGGACGGCAAGCGGATTCTCTTCGTCAGCGGACGTGAGGGCGGGCAGCAGGTTTGGCTGGCGGATTTTGACCCGGCGACCGGGACGGCTAGCAATGCGAAGAAGCTCACCAGCATTTCGACCGGGGCCGATAACGCGATCTGGTCGCCGGACGGCAAGTCGATCGTCTTTACGTCGTCGGTTTATCCGGATTGCCCGGCGATTTCCCCCGCGGACGGTGGCGCGGGAGATAAATCCGGAGCCCCCGCAGACGGGTCCATGTCTGCGGGGTGGAAATGCAACGCGGATCGGGATGCGGCGCTCGCGGCGAGCAAGGTGAAGGCGCAGATATTTACTCATCTGCTCTATCGCCACTGGGACCACTACACCGGCGACAAGAGATCCCATCTCTTTTTAGCTTCGGTTGATGACGGTGGAATTCGCGACCTTACGCCGCACAATCCCCACGACGTTCCTCCGTTTTCGCTGGATGGCGGCGGTTGCGGCTGCGCCTTCGCTCCCGACTCGAAGGAGCTGGCCTTTACTGACAACATCGATCCCGAGCCGGCGACCAGCATCAGCGCAAAAATTTTTACGCTCGATCTGACCAATCCGGCGGCGAAGCCGGTTGCGATCAGCACTTCGGCAGGCGGCAACTTCAATCCCGCCTACTCGCCTGACGGAAAGTACATTGCGTGGCGGTCGGAGGCGCGGGCTGGATATGAGAGCGACAAGTTCCGGTTGGCCGTCTACGATCGCACAACAAAAACGGAGAAAACTTTAATACCGGATTTCGATAATTGGATTGACGAATTCACATGGGCAGCGGATTCGAAATCGATCTACTTTGTTTCGGGCGAGCAGGGAGAAGCACCAATCTACCAAGTGGCCCAGAACGGTCAGTCAATCGCAATACTATGGCGCTCGGAAAGAGGCGAATTTAGTAATTTGCATGTTCTGTCGGACGCGAAAACGATCCTCGCTTCCATGATGAGCGTTCGAAGCCCATCCGAGGTATTTGCACTTGAGAACGACCAAAATGACTTTGTCAATCACACTGGGATGACGGCAGAGGGAGTTAAAAGGGGCTCTTTTCCCCTTCTACGAAGTAAAGAATCGAAATTAACTCATCTAAACGACAGCATCCTTTCTTTGTTGGATCTCCCCGAGTTAGAACCATTCTTTTTTGTCGCGGAAGACAAGACCGGCCTCGAAGGCTTCATCATCCGGCCGCCGGGGTTTGATCCGGCGAAGAAGTATCCGGTGAAGTTTCTCATTCACGGCGGGCCGCAGGGGGCCTGGGGCGACTCCTGGAGCTATCGCTGGAACGCGGAGCTCTTTGCCGCCAACGGCTACGTGGTGGTGATGATCAATCCGCGCGGGTCAACCGGCTACGGGCAGAAGTTTGTGGACGCGGTGAACGGCGACTGGGGCGGGAAGCCCTTTACCGACCTGATGGAGGGGCTGGACTACGCGGAGCAGCACTACAACTTCATCGACAAAAACCGCGAGTGCGCGCTGGGGGCAAGCTATGGCGGGTACATGGCGAACTGGATTCTGGGCCACACCAACCGCTTCAAGTGCATCGTGAGCCACGACGGAATGTTCGACGCCGAGTCGGCCTTTGGAACGACGGAAGAGGACTGGTTCAACATCTGGGAATTCAAAGGCCATCCGTGGGATTACTACGGCAAGCCGGACCAGGAGAATCCCTTCCGCAAGTGGTCGCCTTCGCTCTACTCGAAAAACTTCAAGACGCCTACGCTGGTGATTCACGGCCAGTTAGATTACAGGCTCGACGTGAGCGAGGGGTTCCAGCTATTCGACACGCTGCAGTTGCTCAAAGTGCCGAGCAAGATGCTTTATTTCCCCGACGAAGGCCACTGGGTGCTGAAGCCGCTGAATTCGCAGCTGTGGTGGAAGACGGTAAACTGACGACTGACAACTTTCTCTTATGCCTTTCAAATCCAAATCCGCCAAGCCGCGCGCTTTCTTGAATGAGGCGGGGTTGTTTGAGTACGCAACCAGGGCGCTGGGTCGGCAGATGCGCACTGAGGCCGAGTTGCGGCGGTTGATGAAGAGGCGCGTGGAGCCGGGAGAAGACGGCGAGGCGGCGATCATCAAGGTTGTGGCGCGGTTGAAGGAGTACGGCTACCTGAACGATGTGGCCTTTGCCGAAACCTATGCTCGGCTGCGGCAGGAAAATGATAAGCTGGGCGTCCGGCGCGTGCGGCAGGCTCTTGGCCAGAGGGGCGTAGCACCCGAGATTGTGAGCGAAGTAGTAGACGCCCGCTACGGCCAGACGAATGAGGAAGCGTTGGCGCGCGAGTATTTGGAACGAAAGCGCCTACCAAAACCTGAGAGTCCGAAGGACACGGCGCGGGTGATGCGGCGGCTGGTGGCGGCGGGGTTTTCGACCGGGGTGATCTACAGGATTCTGCGGCAGTGGGATGTGCCGGAAGAGGCTCTGGTGGCGCTTGAAAATCTGGACGAAGAACCGCACGAAGAATAAGTCTGCGTTGTTCCTCAGGGGCTAAAGCCCACATTCTTTTGTCGCCATTTTCGGCACGACTGAAGTCATGCCCTGACACAAAGCGTCAATTTCCGGCGGCCTGTGAAGTCATGCCATAACAGAAAGCGGCACATCTCCGGGTGCAGCTTAACACCGCTTCCAATTACACTGATAACGCCATGCAATATCGATCCGGGAACGAGATACGCGAAACATTTCTGCGCTTTTTTGAGACAAAGGGGCACCGCCGGGTGCACTCTTCCTCTCTGGTGCCTGCCAACGATCCGACGCTGTTGTTTACTAATGCCGGAATGAACCAGTTCAAGGATCTTTTCCTTGGCGCCGAGCGGCGGGAGTACTCGCGGGCGACGACTTCGCAGAAGTGCGTGCGCGCCGGGGGCAAGCACAACGACCTTGAAAACGTTGGCTTTACGCGGCGGCATCACACCTTCTTTGAGATGCTGGGCAACTTCTCGTTTGGAGATTATTTCAAAAAAGATGCGATTGCCTTTGCCTGTGAGCTGGTAACTAGCCCGGAGTGGTTCGGGATTCCCAAGGACCGGCTGTACGTGACGATCTTTGAGGGCGCGGACGGCGTGCCGCGGGATGATGAGGCCGAGCGGTACTGGATGGAGGTTGGCGTTCCGAAGGAGCGGATTTTCGAGTACGGCTTGAAGGATAATTTCTGGCAGATGGGCGAGACGGGCCCGTGCGGACCTTGCTCGGAGATTTTTTACGACATGGGGCTGGAGGCGGCGGAAACTCCGGGGGTGGATAAGCCCTTTGGCCAGGACGAGGCCCGCTA
>JBEKUB010000041.1:0-27734 GCA_049515455.1 Occallatibacter sp. | reverse complement strand
CGCATCCCAATCGAAGCTAGATTCTTTTCTTGTGATTTGTGATCCCCTGCTCGCTTTGCAGCGAAGCAGGGACAACAAGCGGCGGGCGAGCGGGACCTGCGATGGCGCATCGCGCGCAGATGTGGTGCGCGCCGTGTCGCAGAGCGCGCGCGGTCGTCCGGCTGCGCGGCGAAGAGCTGGTCAGGAGATTGTCGGTGCTGGACACGAGCGCCAGCGCCCATCAAATAACGGTTCAACCTGCTGAGTTTTGAACTTCTCCGGGTCCTGGGGCAAATCAATAGGCAGGATGCCAGGGATACGAAGAGAACGAAATCACGAGAAAGAGAGGCAAAATTTATGCCAACAACACTGGTAAATGATGCGGCAAGCGAATCCCGGAAATCCGGGAACGGCAACGGCCATGGAGTCCGCGAACGCGTAACCGTCAAGGCTCGCCCGGAAGAGGACGATTCCTTGATGGTATTGCAGGAGATCATGCGGCTGGTGGATGCGTCCAAGGATGGGCGCCTCAATGAGCGCGCCAAGGCGACCTTATTTAGCGGCGTTCATCGCGAGATGCTTGGGGGCGTCAACGAGATGCTCGACGCGATCCTTCTGCCTATCGGCGAGGGCAATCGGGTTCTCGCGCAGATTTCCGCGGGCAAGATCGACGAGCTGATTACCCAGAGTTACAAGGGCGATCACGAGAAGATGAAGCTGGCCGTCAACAATGTTGCGGTGGTCGTCCAGGGGCTGCAAAAGGAACTGGCGCGGCTGGTCGAGGCCTCCAAGGAGGGGCTGCTTTCCGAGCGCGGCAAACCAGAACAGTTCCAGGGCGCGTTTGCAGAGGTCGTGCGCGGCGTCAACACCATGCTGGATGCGATTCTGCTCCCCATCGGCGAGGGAAACCGCATTCTGGCACAGGTTGCCAACGGCAAAATCGACGAACTGATTGCCCAGACCTACAAGGGCGATCACGAGAAGATGAAGCAGGCAATTAACAATGTGGCCATGGTGCTGCAAGGGCTTCAGAAGGAATTGGCACGGTTGATCGAGGCGTCGAAGGAGGGACAACTCTCCGACCGCGGCAAGCCGGAACAATTCCAGGGTGCATATGCCGAGATCGTGCGCGGAGTGAACACCATGCTGGATGCGATTCTGCTGCCCATCGGTGAAGGCAATCGCATTCTTATTCAAGTCTCCAACGGCAAGATCGACGAACTGATTGCCCAGACCTACAAGGGCGACCACGAGAGGATGAAGCAGGCGATCAACAATGTGGCCCAGGTTCTACAGGGACTGCATAAGGAGCTGGCGCGCTTGACCGAAGCTTCAAACGCCGGCAAGCTGAACGAGCGTGGCAAGCACGAGCAGTTCAGCGGCGCTTACGCGGAGATCGTTCGCGGCGTGAATGCGATTCTGGACGCGGTGATCAATCCGCTGAATGTTTCCGCAAAATACGTGGAGCTGATTAGCAAGGGAGATAATCCGCCACCCATCACCGACACATACTACGGCGACTTCAACCTCATCAAGAACAATCTGAACGCGCTAGTCGCGGCGATGAACGAAATCACGGCGGCGGCTGAAGAGATTGCCAATGGGAACTTGACGGTGGACATCCGCGAGCGCTCTGAGAAGGACAAGCTGATGCAGGCGCTGGCTGCGATGGTGAGCGGTCTGACTCAGACGGTCGGCGATATCCGCTCCATTGCCGGAGAAGTGGCGGCCGCCAGCCAGTCCATTTCGACGGCTTCGATCCAGGTCTCAAAGGGCGCCAGCGCGCAGGCGGCGGCGGCCGAAGAGGCTTCGTCTTCGATGGAGGAGATGGTCAGCAACATCAAACAGAACGCTGACAACGCGCAGCAGACCGACAAGATCGCCAACAAGAGCGCGAAGGATGCGCAGGAGAGCGGCAAGTCGGTTCTGGAAGCGGTGGCCGCTATGAAGGAGATTGCCAACAAGATCTCGATCATTGAGGAGATTGCGCGTCAGACCAACTTGCTGGCACTTAACGCGGCGATTGAAGCTGCTCGCGCCGGCGAACACGGCAAGGGCTTTGCGGTGGTGGCTGCCGAAGTGCGCAAGCTGGCGGAGCGCAGCCAGAAGGCTGCGGGCGAGATCAATCAGCTGTCGGCAACCACGCTGAAGGTATCGGAGAAGTCGGGTGAGATGCTGGACAAACTGGTGCCCGATATTCAGCGCACGGCAGAACTGGTGCAGGAAATTTCGGCGGCCAGCAAGGAGCAGGACACTGGCGCCGAGCAGATCAACAAGGCTCTGCAACAACTGGAGCAGGTGATTCAACAGAATGCATCGGCGTCGGAGGAGATGGCGTCGACGACCGAAGAGTTGACCGGGCAATCCGATCAGCTGGTCAGCGCGCTTGGGTTCTTCCACACCGGAGACGAAAGCTGTCGCGCGGCGCACAAGGGAGCGGGCTCAAAGGCCGCCAAGCAGGCTCAGGCTGCGCCGGCCAGAGAGATAAAGCCTGGTCACTCGACTTCATTGGGAGCAAAGGCGACTGGCGGAGTTAACCTTCGGCTCAAAGACAAACACGACGACCTTGACGGGGAGTTCGAGCGCTATTGACCGGCCCGGCGCGCACCATTTCTGGTGCGCGCCCAGCCTTCCGGATAAGAAAGGAGTTGAAGTATGAGCGTAAACGAAATCACGGAGACGCGGCAGTATCTCACCTTCAAGCTCGGCAACGAGATCTTTGCCACCGATGTGGCGAAGGTAAGGGAGGTGCTTGACCTGACCACCATTACGCAAATTCCGCGAACGCCGGAGTTCATGGCCGGGGTGATCAATTTGCGTGGAAGCGTGGTGCCAGTGGTCGATCTCAGGCTTTGCTTTGAAATGACCAAGACGGTAAGTACGCACAATACTTGCATCGTGGTGGTCGAGGTGCTGCTGGACAACGAATCGACAGTGATCGGAGCGCTTGCCGATTCTGTCGAGGAGGTGATCGACCTGGAGCCGGAGCAGATTCAGCCGGCGCCGCGCATTGGAACGCAGATACGGACCGACTTTATCAAAGGGATGGGGAAGCGCGATACCCAGTTCATCATGATTCTGGACATCGATCGCGTCTTCTCCGCCGATGAACTGACGTCGGCTCGCGGACAGGCACAGGAAACCGGTAAGCCACTGGTGGAAGCGGCGGTGGCAGCGTAAGGGAAGGAGTGGGGTGGATGAATCCCGCCCCATTCAACCGATGAGTACACGCGACGAATCAATCTCCAGCCGGGACTATGCGCGGCTTTGCGGCCTGATCTATCAGGAGGCGGGCATCCATTTGGGCACGGAACGCAAGACCATGCTCGAGGTGCGGATCAAGCGCCGGCTGAAAGACCTGAGTCTGAATTCTTACGGCGACTACTGCGATTATCTTTTTGGGTGTGAGGGGCTCAAGGATGAGCTCATTCATTTGATTGACGTGGTGACAACCAACAAGACCGATTTTTTTCGCGAGTCGGGACACTTTGATTATCTGGTGGAGAAGGCGCTGCCGGAGCTGGCCGAGCGTATGAATGGACGCGTGTTCACGATCTGGAGCGCGGGCTGCTCGACCGGCGAGGAGCCTTACACAATGGCCATTGTACTGAGCGAGTACGCTCTGACGCACCCCGGCTTTCGCTTTCGCATACTGGCTACCGACATCTCTAATATCGTCTTGGCCAAAGCTGAACTGGGCGTTTATGCCGGCGACGTGGTCGCCCCGGTGGCGGCATCGCTGGTGCGCAAATACTTCATGCGCAGCCGCGCCGTTGGCTCCCAGAAGCTGCGCGTGGTGCCGGAACTGCGGCGATCGATAGAGTTTCGCCGCCTGAACTTCATGGATGCTGATTACAGCGTTGCCGAGAAGTTGGATGCTATCTTCTGCCGCAACGTAATTATCTACTTTGACCGTCCCACGCAGGAGCGCATCCTTCTCAAGCTCGCCAACTGCCTGCAGCCGGGCGGGTATATGTTTGTCGGGCATGCCGAGACACTGCATGACATGAATCTGCCGCTCGTGCCAGTGGCGCCTGCTCTCTACAGGAGGGCTGATGGCAGAGGATAATGCAGGATTGCCGGAGATCTATTTGCAGCCGGGCGAGTCGCGGCTGGTCAGGGAGCCGACGATTCTGCGTACCTTGCTGGGCTCCTGTGTCGGCATCGCCTTTCGAGTTCCACGGCTGAGTTTGGGCGCGCTCTGCCATCCGATGCTGCCGCGTTTTCCTGCCAAGCCGCCGGTTCAATTGAACCGAAGCGCTGGCTTCCGCTATGTGGACTTTGCGATTCGCGATCTCGCCCAGCAGTTTGATGCGCTGGGCGCGCGGCGTAACGAGGTCGAAGTAAAGATCTTCGGAGGCGGAGATGTGCTATTGACAGCCAATGACGCGGCGCGGCCCACGGTGGGAAGCCTAAATATCGATGTTGCGCTGAATCTGCTTAAAGACGAGGGTCTTAATGTGGTTGCCTCTTCGCTGGGCGGCAATTGTGGCGTAACCATCGTCTTCAATACCCAAACCGGCGAAGTGCTGTTGAAGCGGCTTTGTTGAATGACAATTTGCGCGGCAAGACGGACGGGTATTTTTGAATGCCGGGAAGTTGCGAAAGAAAGCGTTGAGGTCTGGATCATGAGTATACAGAAGATTCGAGTTCTGATCGTGGACGACTCCGCAGTCGTTCGCCAGACGCTGCGTGATGTGCTCGATTCCGATCCAGAGATCGAAGTGATCGCGACGGCGGGCGATCCATTTGTGGCAGCCGACCGAATTGCCGAACAGGCGCCGGATGTCATCACGCTGGACATCGAGATGCCGCGCATGGACGGGCTTACCTTCCTCAAGAAACTGATGAGCCAGCACCCGATTCCTGTGGTGATCTGTTCGAGCCTGGCCGATGAGGGCGCGCAGAGTACCTTGAGAGCGCTGGAGTATGGCGCGGTGGAGATCATCACTAAACCGAAACTGGGCACCAAAGGATTTATTGAGGAATCACGCATCGAAATCTGCAATGCAGTCAAGGCTGCGGCGGGTGCAAGGCTGCACACGCTCACTCCCAGCCACACGGTCGAACCCAAGCTGAACGCCGACTGCATTCTCTCACCCGCGACGCACGCGATGGCCGAGACGACGGAAAAGGTGGTGGCCATCGGCGCTTCGACCGGCGGCACGGAAGCGTTGAAGTCAGTGCTGGAGACGCTGCCCGCCGATACTCCCGGCATCGTCATCGTGCAGCATATGCCGGAGCTGTTTACGCGTGCCTTCGCGCAGCGGCTCGATGGCCTCTGCGCCATCACCGTCAAAGAGGCTGAGACCAATGACACAGTGATTCGCGGCCGCGCGCTGATTGCGCCCGGAAACCATCATATGCTGCTCAAGCGCAGCGGAGCGCGCTATTACGTGGAGATCAAGGATGGACCGCTGGTCTGCCGCCACCGGCCATCAGTCGATGTACTTTTCCGCTCTGCCGCTCGCTATGCCGGACGGAATGCCGTTGGCGTCATCCTCACCGGAATGGGCGACGATGGCGCGCACGGAATGCTGGAGATGAAGCACGCCGGTGCCATGACTATCGCCCAGGACGAGATTACCTGCGTGGTCTTTGGAATGCCGAAGGAGGCCATCAAACTGGGAGGCGTTGACAAAGTCCTGCCATTGACCACGATTGCCGGAGCTTTGCTCAACTTCGCGCGCTAGGAAGTATTTCTCACCAGCGATAAGATTCAGAATGCCGGAGTAGGCCGTGCGCGCATTTGCTTTCGGCGGAGCAGGCACGGCAATATGAACCGCGCGTCTTTCTTAGTGGATCCGACAACTGGGATCCGGCCGGCAATCATTACTGAATGATTCAGCAGGACAATTCGTCCAGCCATCTGCCAAACTCGCCCGAGCAAGTGAGATTGGGCATAGGAGAATGAATGGAATGAATTATGATTTTCGCGATATCACTGCATTGGTAAGCGCGATCTGACTTAGGCCTTAGTAGTACTTTTCTCGCAACGCCCGCGCATCTCTCACTAGGCCAAGAAACCTGCTCGCTAACTCATGAATCCGATCGACCTGTCGAAAGTGCAAAGCCTCCCTGGGCAGCAGCTCTCCACCAAGTCCGATAGCCGAGGCCCCAGCCTGTATAAAGTCGTACGCAGTCAATTGATTCACGCCGCCTGTGGCAATCAACGGGATCTGCGGAAGCGGCACCTTGAGCGCGCGCACGTATTGCACGCCTCCTATATGACCTGTGGGGAAAATCTTGACAAAATCCGCACCGGCCTTCCAGGCCGCAATAATTTCGGTTGGCGTCAAAGCTCCAGGAAGCACCATGACGTTGACTTTGTTTGCATAAGCCACCACCTCGGGCACAAATCCGGGGCTGGTCAAAAACCTCGCGCCGGCGTCGATGCACGACACCGCCGCTTCTTCGTCGAGTACGGTGCCGGCGCCCACCGCTAAGTCGGGAAAGCGCCTCGCAAGGTCGTCGATCACGTCCAGCGCTCCAGGTATGGTCAACGTGATCTCGACAACGGAAATTCCGGCCGAATAGACAGTCTCGGCCGCAAATTTCGCCATATCACGCGATGAAACACGCACTGAAGGTAGAATGCCATTTTCTTCGATGCGGGCTCGAACTTCATGTCTCTTCATTGACTCCACCCTTCTCAGCGTTAGTAAGGTAGACAATGGGCTTGGGACTTTTTACCGCAGGTTTGATTATCATTGAATTTCTTCCCGCCCAACGGCAAGATTCATTTGGCCGGTGGCCGTCATATACGCGCCGATCAACTGCAGATAGGCAAGTTGAACGACGCGATAGTCCGCCTGCGCATTCAGAAAGTCCATCAGTGAAGCGCCTCCATGCTGATAGGCAAAGGTCACCGTGTCGCGCACATAGACTGACTGATCTAGGTACCGCGTTTTGTATGGCTTGATCAGTGCAATATTGCTGCGCACCAATTCATAGGCATCGTCCACATCGCTGAAGACTTGAGCTTTTGCAGCCTCGGCAGCTTCCTGGCTTCTGTCGATGTCAATCAGCGTGCGCTTCTTCTCGCCCTGGTTCTTGTCGAAGATCCGCAGCGGGATGCTGACGCTAAGGCCCAGTGTCTGGGTACCATTCGGATTGTTTGTCGAGGAGTTGTGCGTGTACCAGGCGCCGAAAGTCGGATCGGTAGAACCATTGGCAATGGCGAGTTTGTGGTTCGTCTGCGATTGTTGGATGGTTTCGATTGCAGCCCGCAGATCCGGCCTGTTTTCGAGTGCAATTTGGTGATATTCGTCGAGCGGCTGGAGCTCCGGGCCTAAATCGAAGATTCCGGTCACATCGAGCTGATCGACCGGCGTGCGATCGTCGAGCAGCAGCAGCAGCTGAATCTTCTGGGTGCGCAGATTGACGATTGCAGTCTCGAGTTCAGACTCGTATTGCACGCGTTGAAGCTCGATTCTGGCAAGATCAATCTTGGCCAAGGCGCCGTCGTTGTAGCTCGAGCGGCTGATGGTAATAATCTTGTCCCAGTAATCGAGATCGGCTTTCGCCAGTGCGAGAACAGCCTTGGCCTCGAGAGTTTGCACAAAGGCAGTTCGCAGGCCAAAGATCAGATTACGTTCGAGGTCAACGTGCTGGGATTGGGTAATCTGCGTTCCTTCCTTGGCGCTCTGCAGACGCAACTCGCGCTTGTGCTCACGCTCATGGAGGTAACTGAAGCTGGGCTGTTCGTACGAGCCCTTGAAGGGAGTCCAAACCCCATTGCGCGGCGCGATCTGCGTGCCGTCCGCCAATAAACCGACCTGTGGATTGGGGCGGAGAAATGCAGTGATCTCCTCGGCCTTCATCTCTTCCACGTTGGCCGCATCCGCTTTCAAAGTGGGGTTGACAGCTTCAAATTTCGCCTTCACCTGCTCCCATGTAAGCACCTGTTGCGCGCTTGCGGAACTCGCAAGGAAGGTAACACACAAGATATAACCACCGATCATGCGCGTGGAAAAAGACATCGTATCATCCTTCAAGCGCCACCTCCGGTTTCGGGAGCTTGTCACCTTCCCTCGCAATCCAGACATACAACGTCGGCAGAAGGAAGATGCTCAACAGGAGGTCTGAAATCAGGCCTCCCACGATCACGATGGCAAATGGGCGCTGCGAATCGGAACCGATAGCGTGCGACATTGCGGCGGGAAGCAATCCCAAGGTGGCCACGAGCATGGTCATCATGATGGGGCGAAGCCGCAGGACTGCGCCTTCGATTGCAGCCCCTTGCGGTGTGTAGCCCCGGGCTCGAAGCTGGTTGATATATTCCAGCATAATGACGCCGGTTTGCACCGAAACTCCAAAGAGCGCCAGGAAGCCGACTCCGGAAGATACGCTGAAGTATGTGCCGGTCACAAAGAGAGCGAGCAAGCCTCCAACGCGAGCCATGGCCACGTTGGCGATAATCAGCAGCGCCCATTTGAATGAACGGAACATGGCATAAAGAATGATAAAGATCAAAAAGATCGTGAGGGGCACAATCAAGAGCAGCCTTTTTTCGGCTCGCGTTTCGCTATCGTATTCCCCTGACCATTCAAGTCGATAGCCACGCGGTAACTGCACATTCTTCGCAATCTTGTCGATGGATTCCTTGACCGTGGTGCCCAGATCGCGCCCTCGAACTTCAAAGCGGATGGCCACATAGCGGGAACCGCCTTCCCGGTAAATATCGTAGGCGTCGTCGCGAATCTGGACTTTCGTAAGCTGAGCCAGCGAGACGTGCTCTCCCGAGGGAGAGAGCAGTCGAATATTCTGAATAGCCTCCTTGGTATCGCGATACGGTTTCTGATAGCGAACGACCACGTTATAGACAGCCTCTCCCTGCAGGACTTGGCTGACAGGATTACCGCCGATCGCGGTTTGGACGGCATCTTGTATATCCGCTACATTGATGCCGAAGCGCGCAGCCGCCAGACGGTCGACGGTGAGATCGATATTCGGCTGGCCCGTATCGCGTTGAAGTCCCAAATCCTTGACTCCGTCAATTTTGGCCATAACATCTTTGATCTCTTCGCCCTTTTCCTCGAGAACGTCCAATTCCGGCCCGTAAAGCTTGGCGCACAGTCCGCCTTTCGTGCCGGTCATCGTTTCATCTACGTTGTCCTCAATGGGCTGGGAGAAGTTCCAGAAAGCCCCTGGATGTTTCTCCACTTCGCGATCCATCGCGGCGATCAGCTCCTCTTTATTCTCATGAAAAATGGGCCGCCATTGGCCCTTGGGCTTCAGGTCGACGAAATACTCGGTGTTGCCGAATCCTCCCGTGTCGGTTCCATCGTCTGGCGCCCCGGCTTGCGAAACGACCTTGGTGACCTCGGGGAACGAGGCAAAGATATAGCGGTTTTGCTGGGCGAAGCGCGTGCCTTCCGTCTCGCCTACGCTGTTCGCCATCGCGCCACGCGCCCAAATAGCGCCTTCATCCAAATGGGGCAGGAACTCCGAGCCAATGAGTCCACTGAATGTCAGGAAAAGAGCGCAGGCCATTGAAGCCAGACCAACTCCAACGGTGATCCATCGATTTTCAATAGCCCACTTAACCCCTTGCCGGTAATGGTCCTTCAGGAACTCCATAACCGGGTTGCGCCATTCTCTGACACCATTCGGGAATAGCAAGGCAGCAAGCACGGGCACAATGAAAATGGAGAATACTATGGCGCCAAGTAGTGCGAAGGCAACGGTCCAGGCCATGGGCCGGAACAAACGACCTTCGACTCGTTGCAGCGTGAAGATCGGCATGTAGGCGGTGATGATGATCGCGATGGCGTAGAAAACCGGCCGCTGGACCTCGTGAGCGGCATCACGGATCATCTCTACCGGCGTCTTGATGCTCATCGTGATACGGCCTGACACTTTTGATGAACCATTCCTGCCATGGCTCAAGTGCCTCATGATGTTCTCGACCATCACCACGGCGCCATCCACAACCATTCCGAAGTCGAGCGCGCCCAGGGATATCAGGTTTGCGGGGATATTGCTCAGGTTAAGAAAGATGGATGCGAAAAGCAGAGCAAATGGGATGGTGAGCGCAACGATGAAGGCGCCGCGAAAATTTCCGAGAAACAGAAAGAGAATGATCGTTACCAGGATCATTCCCTCGCCGAGGTTGTGCAGCACCGTGTGCAACGTGTAATGAAGTAGATCGCTGCGGTCGAGCATGGGAACGACCTTCACACCTTCGGGCAGGATGTGATTGTTGAGTTCGTCCACCTTTTTGTGAATCCCTTCAAGAGTAGGGCCTTCTTCGGCCCCCTTGCGCATCAGCACGCCGCCCTGGATCACGTCGGGCTCATCTACAATGACGCCGTCGGGACGATGATCCGCTCTGGCCATGCGCCCCAGCCGAATTCTGGGACCCCAGTCGACGACCGCGATGTCCTTTACGCGAACGGGAGCCCCTTTCGAAGTCGTCAGTACGGTGTTCTCGATATCCTGCACGCTGCGGTAAAGTCCGAGTGCGCGGACGTTCAGTTGCTGCAAGCCCTCCTCGACGAAGCTGCCGCCCGCGTTCACGTTGTTGATGGCCAACTGGTTCTCTACCTGGCTGATGCTCAAGCCGTAAGAGATCAGCTTATTCGGATCGACGCGCACCTGATATTCGCGCGCGGTGCCGCCGAAGTCGCTCACATCCACGACGTTCGGAACTTTCCTGAATTCCTTATACAGAGTCCAGTCTTCGATGCTCCTCAAATTCATCAGGTCATATGCGGGATTGTTGCTCCGGATCGTGTACCAATAAATCTGGCCGGTGGTGCTCCAGTCCGTACCGATTTGAGGCAGCACACCCGTCGGCACGTTGACTTGCGTGAGCCGTTCGAGCACCTTCTGGCGGTTCCATTCGTTGACCGATTGGTCGTCGAAGATCAACGTAACGAGAGAAAGACCAAAGATCGATTCCGAACGGACTGTCGTGAGATGCGGAATCCCAAACATCTGAATCTCGACGGGAACCGATACTTGCTGCTCCATTTCCTCGGCAGAACGCCCGGACCACTGGCTGATGATTTGCACGTAATTATCGGCGATGTCCGGATAGACCTCAACGGGCATATTGTGAAACGACACCGCCCCCCAGGCGAGCAATAGCACCCCAATCGCCAGCACCACATACTGATTATTGAGAGCAAAATCTACTAGCTTGCGGATCATGGCCTCTTCCTCGGGTCCCGCGGTTGAGCGTCATTCATTGTCGATGACATTTTGGAGATTGATCGCGTTTGAAATAACCTGCTGGCCAGGCCGCAATCCAGATAGAATCTCCTGAATATTGTTCGGCAATTGTTCGCCACTGATGACCTGAATCCGCTTGAACTTTTCTTGCACGGGGATGAAGACCCAATCGCGGTCGTGCAGATGCACGATTGCGGACGCCGGGACAGCCGTGTAAGTCCGCTTTTCCTTGCCAAACAAAGTGGCCGTGGCGAACATGCCCGGCCGCATCATCTCGCCCGGGTTGGCCACTTCAATACGGACCTTTGCTGTGCGGATATTCGGGTCGAGAATCGAACCGATGTTACTGATAGTGCCCTTGAGAACTTTGTCAGGATAGGCGTTCAGCTTGATCTCGGTTGGTTCCCCGACGCGCACGTTGGCCATGTCGCTTTCGTAGACGTCACATACGATCCATACGGTGGTCAGGTCCGAAATAGTGAATGGGTTCGGCGTAGAGTAGGCCTGCACGGACGCCCCGATCGCCACTTCCTGATCGGTGATCACGCCTGAAACCGGTGCGTGGATGTCGACAATTCCCTTCGGGTCATCGGGATCGCTGCCGAGCAGGCGAAGATGCTCAGTCGCGGTATCGAGCGTGGTCTTGGCGTCGTCCTCGGTGTCTTGAGCGATCTCCAGGTCTTCCAGCGCTATGGCCCCGTGCTCGTACAACAGCTTCGCTCGATCAAACTGCTTGCGTGCAAGGAGCTCATCGGAGATTGCCTTCCGGTAGGCGTCGAAGCCTCCCGAAATGTCGTCACTGCGAACACGCAGCAAGACCTGGCCCTTCTTTACTTTGTCGCCGAGACGAGCGCGGATGTCCACAACGCGGCCGGAGGCAAGAGAAATCACCGGAACAGTTCGCGAGATGTCCGGAATCACAGTGCCGGTCACAAACAATTGCGACGGGGCCTGGTATTCGGTCGCTGTCACGATCGGATACCGCTCCGGATGCTCGACCGCGAAAAAGGAGACGTCCACTCCGGAAATCACCTTGGCCGCCGGCGGCGCCTCTGCATCCGCATTTACCTTATCGCTTTTGCAGCCGCTGACGATCACAGATGCAGCCATAGCGAACGGCAGTAAACCAAAT
This sequence comes from Occallatibacter sp., assembly GCA_049515455.1. Taxonomy (GTDB): domain Bacteria; phylum Acidobacteriota; class Terriglobia; order Terriglobales; family Acidobacteriaceae; genus Telmatobacter. The sequence goes on along the minus strand of JBEKUB010000041.1, from coordinate 15,445 downwards.
ACCATTACTCGGCTATTCATGTTTATCTCTGCACCTTTTGCGTTTTCCGGCCGTTCAGATACGCAAAGATCTTTCAGCAGCATCCAGGCGTTGAGAGATGTTCGCAGAGCTGAACGAGCCAATTTGATGAAGCAGCACCGGAGCCGCCGCAGTCCCGGTGCTGCTTAATCTCTCGATGACTGCAGCCGCACAATCACTCTATGCGGCCTCACGGAGCAAACGATTAAAACCTGACCATGAGAGCCAGCGTGGAGACGGTCTGGTTCGTGCGCAGGTCAGGCCACCAGATCGCAGCGTTGCCCCCTACAAGGCTGTTTCCCGAGCTGACGCAGCTCGCTATCGCCTGTGCAAGCCCGCTTGAAAATGAGGCTGAAGTGGCTACGTATCCCACGCCGGAGGGAGCGCCATTTGCGCAGGCATACTGTGCCGGAGAACCGTTGTTGCCGCCGGGAGGCGTAATGCCACCACGGCCGGTCCAATAAGGTGTGTCGGAATAGCGGTAGCCGGTCTCCGCGCGGAAGGTGATGTACTGGCTCGGCATGTAATCGAAGGTGATGGTGCCGTCGTGCATCTGAGCGCGATCACCGCCGTTCTCGGTATAGTACGGCGTGCCGGTGACGGCCGTGGCGCCGTCGATGGGCGGAAGCAGCGTCAGGTAACGGCCGGGGTTGTTCATCTGGCCGCCGCCTAGGGTAATTGCGTACTTGTCCTTCTTGAACCAATAGCGGTTGTACATCATCCAACCGGCGAACATCTGCTTCGGCCTGCCGTTGCTGTTGTTGTGGCAGTTAACGCCGCCGTTGTAAGTGTCGGTGGTGCCCATCTCCGGGGAGAAGCCCTTGGGGCTCACCATGCCAGTCGCGCTGGCGAATGAGGCAGGTCCGCCGCCGTATTCGCACCCAAGGTCGCCGGTGATGGTGAAGGCAATCTTGTCAAGAAGCTGTTTCGGCTTGTCATATACCTTGACCTGCCCGCTATAGTCGGCATGAATGCGCGAACGCCCGGGGTAGCCTGCGTCATCTTCACCCAAACCGTAGTTATTCCAGACAAAGTCCAGCCATGGCTTGGGCCGATACAGAATCTGTCCGCCCAGTCCGGGCTTGCCGTTGTAACGTGCATACGATTGCCAGCCGTTGATGAACCACGGCTCGATCTTCAGGTTCTTCGTCGGGAACCATTGGACACGAATGCCATTGAAGAACCAGGGCGTGTTGGAGGATACGAACGACGGCTGATAGGTCCAGTTATCGGCGTTGTAGTAGCTGAACAGACCGATGTAGGAGACAAAGATTCCGGCATCAAGGTTAAGGCCGTGGTTCACGTCCCAGTGATAACCGCCCCAGGCTTCGGAGACGTACCTGTAGGCATCGGCCAGATTCCACTGCCCGCGATTGACGCTGCCGTCGTTGCGCGGCGTAGTAGTGGCGAACATGCCGTACATGGTAAGAAATCTGCCGCGAACATTGTCGATGCGGATGTCGCCGCCGAAGCTCAACTGCTCGACCTGCACCTCATCGGAGCGGAAGGTCTCTGTCGATCCGCCCAGGCTATCGTCTTCCGGATGGTTATAGTCGAGGGTGTAGTTGACGTCGGCGCGAAACTCTGGTGTGAAGTACTTGGTGGCCATGGGTGTATCCACAACGCGACCATTGCTGTTCAGCCAAGTCCAGTCGCCGGGGAACGGCGCCTCCTTGGTAGTGACCTCCGCCCTCATCTCGGGTGGCGCGGCGGATGCAGGTGTAACCGCGACGGACGTTATAGTAGCCCCAGGAGTGACCTGTGCGCCCTGCGCCTGCGAACCGCCCGTGCCCGTAGCGGAACGCAATGCATTGGCGTCCGTTTCCGCGCTCATGATAGCTTCCAGTTCCGAGATCCGTGCCTTTAAATCAGTCAGTTCTTTGATGATCGCGTCGCGCGAGAGTGGCGCTGCGGGGGGAGCGGGTGCGGTCCCGGTGACGCTCGAGGTTGAAGCGGGAGTGGATGCGACCGGATTTGTGGCTGCGCCGGATGACGCGACCGAATCCGATCCCTGCCCGGACTTGGCAGGCGGCACAGCCAAAGCAGTTTGAGCTGTTGGCGCGGTTGCGACGCCCTGTTGCGACTCTACGATCATCGGCGCCAGTCCACAGCAAAACATTGTAACTACGGGAACAAACTTCAATGGATTCATTTGCATTCAGGCTCTCCGTTTCAAGAAAGATGACTGATTCGAATGGGTTGGTAACTTGCTTATGGCAGCAACAGTCTCAATGGACAGGGATATCCCCTGATGCTGCATGGGCATGTTGGAAGAGCAAATCGGCTTGTTAGGACTGCAAGCGAGACGAATGAACCGGTACCTGCAAATTTGACCGCGCTCATTCTTCCAGTCCATCAAAGTAACAAAGCGTTGAGGTTTACTGCGCCCTCTTGCTGAGGAGCAATTACTACGAATTGAATTGACAATAGATTAGAGGCTATAAGGATTGCATATAAGTCTTAAAGATAGTCATAAGAGAGAGATGAGCCATAAATAAATAAATCATAAAGACCCGCTTCTCGTGCCATGCTTCTTACAATCAATATTTGTGGAAACTAAACTCGGCACAATTCAAACATGAGAGAAAGAAGGCTCTACTCACGACCTTCATTTCCGTCTTCCTCGCCTCATCTGATCTGGGACCGGAGGCCCGTTGCGGAATGTTCATTCTGCGCCTCGCATTGAAAACCAGTAGTACCGCCGCCAGCAAAACATACAACGAACCGGGCGGAGGGCGAACATACCGAAGAGGCCATCGAACGAACGCAACTCGGCCGGCTTGAATCGAGTTGAGTTGCAGCGCGGACATTCTCGCCGAATCCACAGTAGCTGCGGCATCCAGTTGGGCCAAATCCAGTTCGTCTCGCTCATTTAGCTGGCTCCTCTCGATAGTGCCATCGCACAAGTTAAAGTGCGCCTGCTTCTGCCGAACTCGAATGCTTGTCCAGCCAGGAGAGCAGACAACGAATGCTGCCCGTGGCTAAAGCTACGCTCGAATCGGCTGCTCCGTAATACAGGCAAATGGTGTCTCCATCTGCGGCGATGGTTTGTCCGCACGGAAACACGACATCTTTCACGTCTCCGTTGCGCTCATACGGTTCCTCCGGGCCGAACATCCAGGAATCTCCCCGTTGCAGGCAGATTTCCGGATGCTCCAGATCAAAGAGCGCAAGGCCCAGGCGATAGATGCTTCCCGATGCCGTTTGCCGAACTCCGTGATAGATGGTCAGCCATCCCTTGTCGGTTTCTATTGGCGGAGAACAAAGGCCAATCTTGTTCGCATCCCACCATCCGCCGCGCCGCGCCGCCAACATGACTTTGTGGCTGCCCCAATGCCTTAAATCGGGCGAGTAGGAAATCCACATGTGCGCACCCAGAGTGGTCACCGGTCTATGAATCAGGGCCCAGCGGCCGCCAATCCTCCGAGGAAGCAAAGCCGCGTCCTTGTCCTCCGGCTGCATGATGACCCCAAAGCGCTCGAAGCTCCGGAAGTCTTTCGTGAGCGCAAGCGACACTCCCGGCCCCCCCCGCGCAAAAGAGGTGTAGACCACTGCGAATTGCTCAAGCTCGGGGACGTAGGTAATGCGCGGGTCTTCAATGCCCCATATTTCCTCGGGATATTCCAAAGGTTTTGCTGTCAACGTCGGTTGAGGATCGATCTGCCACTGATCGATTCCGTTTGTGGAACGCGCGGCGCAGAGGTGCGACAGGCCTGTTCGGTCTTCAACACGGCACAGAAGCAAGGTTTCCCCGCTATCTAATGACACCGCTCCGGCATTGAGGACACTGTTGATCGGATACGGCCACTGTTCCCTGCCGAGTATCGGGTTGCCGGAATACCGCTTGAACAGAGGATGATCGACACATGGCCCTGGAATTAATTCGTCCTGGATGCTGGGCTTCTGCGGCTCAGCCAGCGGAATGGATGGACTCAAAGAGAGACACTCGTTTCCTCGTGAAGTTGTTCTGCGTTTGTCACTCTGGCGGCCTGCATTTCCAGCAGGGCCATGAGGAACGAAAGCGTCGATTCCGCCCCCTGGTTCTCGTTGATGCGGTCGGGGTGGAGACCGTCCCTACACCCACCGGTGGTTGCGTCGTAGAGCGGCAGTCGTAAATCGTTTCTGCCCAGAAACCAGGCAAAGACTCTGCGCGCTTCCTCAAGCCATTGCCTCTCTTCTGTCAGCCTGTGAACCTCGAGGCAGGCCGAGACCGTCGCGCAGGCCTCTACGGGCTGCTGATCGAAACGCGCCTTGTCACAGCCCTCTATATAGAATCCGTTGGAACCAATGGGCACGAAGATTTCAGCATCGCCGCAGTGTTGTTCGGCGACAAGCCACTTCAGAGAGTCCATGCCAACTTCGATCATCCTTTGATTGTCGCTCCGCCATCCAGCGAGAATAAGCGCCTGTGGCAGTCTTGCATTCGAGTATGCAAGGCTCTTCTCGAACCAATGCCAGGTTTGGGAGTGACTGCGCTCGTAGATGTCGAGAAGGCGATTGGCGAGCGTGTTGCGAACGCCTTGAATGGCTCGGTCACCAGGGAACCAGTCCAGGTAGGCCTGCATACCCAGGATGCAGTATGCCCATGCTCGCGGACTGGTAAATGTCAGCGTTGCAGGGAGCGCGGCCTCGAAGAGCCTGCCGGCCGCGCCTCTCAAGCCTGCATCTCGCGAATGGCCGAGCATGTTTCCCAAAGACCACAACGCGCGGCCATGACTGTCGTCCGAGCCTACATCTTCAAGCCATTTGCGGTCATAACCAAGGTAGTTTCTGAACCTGCCCGTATCGGCATGAAAGGCGAGCCATAGAAACGACAAGTAGCGATGGGAGAGCCTTGGATACTCTCGTCCGCCCGTTTGCGTCAGATTTTCATCCAGCAGTGTTGACACGATGAGCGCGCGCGCATTGTCATCCGTCGTGTAGCCTTCGCGCGTATTTGGCACGGTGAAAATGGCGTGCTGCAACATACCTGTGTCGTCGGTCAGGGTCGACAGATGACCGGTATTCAATTCCGGCAGTTGGTCCATCGGATCGATCAAGCTGAGATTGGCATCGTCCTTCCGAGAGGCTCTTGGATGCAGCGAGCGTTCAAAGCGTGCACGCTGAAAGCTCGCCATATAGTCTCGCGCGGTTTTCGGCCATGTGGTCTCACGAGAGTGCAGGTAGGCGCGCTTGCGCATCGCATGGCGCTCCGCATCGTTCTCCAGCAACGCGAGAACCGCTTCCGCTATGGCGTCCGGATTCTCAAAAGGAACAATTACGCCGCGCTTCTCCGCCAGCAGTTCCCTCGCATGCCAGTATGGAGTGGAGATAATCGCCTTTCCTGCTCCCAGCGCAATGGCCAGCGTGCCAGAAACAACCTGCGCCTCGTGTTGGTAGGGCGTTATGTAAATATCCGCAGCGCCGACGTGTTCCACCAGTTCTTCGGCGCTCACAAAGCGATTGTTCATGATTAGATTTGATGAAACGCCTAACTGCTCAGCCAGTGCTTGCAGCCCTTCGCGGTAGCGTTCGCCTTCGTGCTTGCGAATATGCGGATGGGTCACTCCGGAGACGATATAGACAACGTTCGGATGCCGAGCCAGAATCGCGGGAAGCGCGCGAATGACGTTCTCAATGCCCTTGTTGGGGGAGAGCAGGCCGAAGGTGAGAAGGACTGACTTACCTTCGGTGCCAAACTTATCTTTGAAATAGTTGGGATCCATGAACGGCAGATCGGGCACGCCGTGCGGGATTACATCGATCTTTCCTCCCGGAATCGCATAGACTTCGCGCAGCATCTGCGCAGCCAATTCACTCATCACGACCATTCGATCGGAGAGCCGCGCGATCTCTTCGAGAACGCTCCGTTGATCCGCATCCGGCTCGCGAAGAACTGTATGCAGCGTGGTCACGAGCGGCATCTTCAGCCGGCGCAGCAAGGTCAGAATGTGACGGCCCGCGGGTCCTCCATAGATGCCATATTCATGTTGCAGACAAACAAGGTCGTTGCCATTGAAGTTGAGGAAGTCAGCGGCTCGCTCGTAAGAGGCTAAGTCTTCCTGCGTAATCTCCAGGCGTACTTGCTGCGGGTATTCATAACTCGAATCGGGATCGTTGACAGGAATCGCAAAGAGGCGTCCCTCTCCGTATTCGGTTGCAAGCGCGGTACATAAATCGGTAGTAAAGGTGGCAATGCCGCACTCTCTAGGCAGGTAATTCCCTATAAACGCGATGCGCGTCGGCAAAGGCAGGCTGCACGCCTTCGACGCGAGGGGCGACAAGGTTGCTGGAACAGAACTTCCGAGAGCTTTCTCGGGATGTGACATTTCAGTGAACGGCATTCTATCCTGCTTTCGCTTGTGTTATGGACACGGACTCTGCAAAGTTGCGCGCCCAAGCAGGCTGCAAAGTGGATCTCTGCGTCGCTATTTTGTGTAGAACCTCGCAGCTCAAGTAATTCGGTTGCGTACTTGAACGGTGCTCGACTGGAGCGAAGCCTGAAATGCAGGAGGCGAGGAAGGGAAGAAGCAACTACTGTCTTCAGCATACACCTGCTTGAGCTTATCTCCTAACTACGCTCAACTGATGCTCACGAGAACGAGAGCTCCAACAGACCCGCTCCGAGTTTGACCAAGCATGCTTGACAAAAAAAGTTCTGAACTATTACACGCCGCCGCTGGTTGCGCTATGAATGCTGAAGTCCAGAAGCCACGAGGCCAGAAGAGTCATGCAATTTGTCCAGAGATAGATGTTCTTTCCTTCGTGCCCGAGTGGCGCCCGGTATGGAATCCAAATTCATTTTCCGGGCGCCCACGAGCATTCACAACGAGTTACCTGTTGGAAGCGATCGACTGCGCCTTGGCGTCGCGAACGGCATCGAGGAAGGCCCGTGTGGAGTCGGGCGCTGCGATTTCGCCGTGCAAAAGGGCACGGGTGGTGACGTCGGTGCCATAAATAGCCGCAGTGGCGTCAGAGTCGTGGCGAATCGCAGACCCGGCCAGAGAGATTCCGGCGAAGAGGCCCTTGGCGCGCGAGTAGGTAAGGATTTCAGTATCCAGCTTCCAATCGGTATCGGCGGTGGCGTGGCGGCCAACCGGCCCGGCCGCAGCGGAGGCGTCGGCGCCGATTTCAAACTTGCTGGAGAGCAAGCGGTTCATTCCATGGTCCTGAATGACGAGGACCAGATCCACGCCTTCAACGCCGATCTGCAATCCCCAGCTTCCGCCCGTGATGTCAAAGAACGCCGGAGCGCTCCAACCATTCGCGGTGCGGCAGGTGGCAACGCCCTTGCCGTTTTCCGCCCCGAAAACGAAGCCAGCCTTGAGCATGTGGGGCACGACGGCGATGCACTTGGCGTGGTCCAGTACTTCTTCCGGAATGCCCTTATCCGGAGCTGCCATGATTTCGTGGAGGGTTCGGGCCGCCATGTCCAACCGGTCTTGCACGTTTTCGCGAGTCGTGCCCGCCCAGGCGATGGTGGTCATACCGAGAATTGCCGCAAATGTCATGAACTTCTTCATACACTTCACCTTTTTCTACCCATGCGCAGCGTCAGTTGAAGTACGCGCGCTAAGGCGCATAAGGTACTTTTCACAATAGCGGTCATTCCCAGACGCAGTCTGAGCAATACCGCTCTAGGGGCGATGGGGTCCGTTGGATGTAATTATCAGTAAACCTGTTCCAAAGTGAGCAATATGGACCAGCCCTCCTCGTGAGTCTGAGAGCCAGACTGGATCCTGGGCTGGGGGCCTACTTAAAAAGCCCGCGGACCTGATGGCCTGCGGGCTTTTTGTGTCCGGTGTGGTACTTACATGGTTAGAACGCTTTGTAGGAGTAGTCGGTGTATTGCCAGGCTCCATTAATCAGCGAATAGAGCCGTGCATAGAGCTTTTCGCCGGTGCTTGGCAATCCGCTCACGGTTTCCGTTGTGGCCGTCACATTCCCAGAGTTGTAGAGATTGCTGGAGCCTATGCTGGTTCCTATGCGGAGCTCGAAGTGCGTGGCAGTGTTGCCCGGCGTCCATGCAAAGGCAACGCTGGTGCCTGTCAACGGGGTGGTGGTGTTTGGCGCTGGCGTCGTGAGAACGGCCTGCGTCGGCGAGCCCGAGGTTTTGTAAGTGTAGTCGGTATATTGCCAGGCTCCGTTGGTCAGAGAATAGAGCCGTGCGTACACCGTTTCACCATTGCTGGGCAGGTCGCTCAACTCGGCCTTGAACGGGTAAAAAACGCACAACAGCTTCGAAGCAAGCTCGAAATCATGCAAATGGAGATGAATCGGATCTGACGTGCAACTGAATCCTTAGTCCAGGTAATGCACGCTCTTAAGCCAGCCCTCGAAGTCGCCGGGCAACGGAGTTATAGGTCCCTGCGCAGAACCCATCGCGTATTGGATGAGGTTCAATAGCAAGCGATCGGCGACAGGATGCCTGTCAATATTGTCCAGAATCGGAAAAGTGTTGACGATGAATTGGCCGGTTCCGAATTTATATGCGCCCAAAAGTACTCCCGATGGCGAACCGCCTTCCTTATCGTATCCAGTGGCGAACGCGGCGGCTATTACTTCGCTGGGGGTATCCTGACCGTCGAATAAGTAATGTGGCCATACGGGACCGTAGTAGTACCAATCGAGCATTCCGTTGCCTTGCAGACCGTCAAAAACGGGGTGGGACTTGGCCACGCACTCTTTGTGGTAAAGCCAGTCGTAGAATTCGTAAACGCGCCCTTTATTTGCGAGCGGTATCCAGCCTGTGGGGTCTTTGTCTCGTTTGAACGCAAGCGGAGAAAGGAATACAGCCGTGCTCCCTGTTGCAACGCGAGCCGCAAGCTTCACCCAGTCGCCGGGTTGCGATTTGGGGGAGGCATCTCCGACCAGAATTACTTCGCGAGCCCCCGGTGCGTTATAGCTTAACGGCGCTGCAGTCACTGCATGCAGTTTCAGCCAGGAGCTGATGTTATCGGGAATGCACCAGCAAGTAACGTGAGTGTTGGGGCGCGGCAATGAGGCTGGATCGGTAAGATGAAACTCCCATGAGGTGTCGGGCGGAGCGACATCCCTTGTGGTAATGGGGATGAGCATGTAAGATCCCGCCGGCCCTGACAGAGTAACCTGCTCTCTCATCACCGGCACTGCGAGTGGACCATCTTCACCCTTGGCAACCTCGGGAATACGGATGGAGCATTCATGTTCCCACGCAAGGTCAATTGGACCCCATACTTTGAAGCGTGCCGGGTAGTTGCCGGGAATCAATACATCTTCGTTCGCCATCACGGCCTCCAGGGTAACTGGCCGTCCTATATAGGTATGAGTTGGCTCTACGAACAGGCACCAACGAACCTGGGCCCAACCATCCTGCATGGAGTCGAAGGCTCCCGGCTTCCAGTCACGCCAGAATCGCCATACACCTTCGCCGGTCATTCCGTGATCTAACATTCCCGTGAGATTGAATCCGCAGAATTTTGGGTTGGAGCGGATCAAATTGAAGCCCAGCAGCCGATGGCGCGCCATGGCCTGTTGGCTTACTTGCAGTAGGGTTTCCGGAGAGGGATAAACAGCATCCATGCCATATCGCTTCCACGCAACCACAAAGCGATCGGCCATCGAGCGCATGTAAACATAGTCTTCCGCATCTTTGCGAATGCCGGCCTGCTCATACATGCGTGCCTCGTGCATCACGTCCATCATGCTTCCAATGCCATACTCGGAAAGGAAGACGGGCTTGCTGTCGTGACCCAGTGTGCGCATCAGCTGATTGGTGTCCGCCGCTTGTGGCACAACGGGATATAAGTGGAAATCGCCGGAACCAATTCCGGATGGGTATTTCCCCTCGACCTGCCCACCTCCAGACCCTTCCTTGCCCCAAACCGGCTCCCAGTCGTGGCTGCCGGGATTGCTGGCCGAACCAATATCCAAACGGCGGTCCCATCTCCCACTGGAAAGCAAGACCAGGCGCGTCTCATCCAGCGACCGCAGCAAAGAAAGCGCAGAGACTGCTTCGCGAAACACCGGTCCATCTTCCGTTTCATTCAGCATCCCCCACATCGCGATGCAGGGATGGTTGCGATCGCGCAGGATCATCTCCCGAAGGGATATCTCATAGCGCGATTTCATCTGCGGCGAGTCGCGCAAGAGCCATGCACCCCGCGGCTCCTCGTTAACCAGTAACCCCAATTCGTCACAAAGGTCCAGCTGATAGGGGTGCGCGACTCCCGTTAAGAAGCGGATGGTATTGAAGCCCGAGGCCTTGGCGTTGTATAAGTCGCGCCGCAGAATATCCGGATAGCCGGGCGGAGGAATGTTGACTCTGAACGGAGTGTGGTTTCCGGTATGCGTGCTGCGCACAAGGATACGGCGGCCGTTCAGCCGGAAATATCCATTGACGATGCGAAAATCCCGGAACCCGAAATTGGTGGAAGCTTGGTGAGAGCCCTCGACGCCTGCGGACTCATTAGTGACCGAGAGCCGATACAAATATGGGTCTTGAATATCCCACAGCCGATGGTTCTCGATTTTCAATTCGTGATCCACGACGGTTTCCCCGGGCTTCGCCTCCACTTCAGCCACATCGGTCACGAATGCCTGCCCAATGCTTGCACCGTCCACAGCAAAGCGCAGACGCGCACGGCTGGCTTTCTCCAATGCATTCAGCAAAGTCGTGCGGATCCGAACCTTACCGGTACTCCAGTCGGGGCGAACGTAGAGATCCGCAACGCGGATCGCGGGGGTGAGAATGAGTTCCACTGATTCGAGAATCCCTCCAATGGGGTAACCTTTGGCGTTGAGGTAGGGGAGGGACGAACTAAGGAGTGGAGTCTCGTCTAGAACGATGCCATCGATGCGATCGTAGGTCGGATTCAGTACGCGTACAGCCAGATGGTTCGTCTGCCCCCAACGAATGAACGCGGTGGCGTCGAACACAAATGGCGTATCCGCGCCCTCGTGGCTGCCCAGGTGCTGTCCATTCAGCCACACTTCCGCTATGTAATCCACCTGGTTGAAGCGAAGCAGATATCGGGCGCCCGCATAAGGATGGGTCTCGGCCTGGAACGTCCGCCAATACCACGCCACGCCGTGGTATGCGGGAAAGGTCTCCTGAATGATGGATGGAACTCGGGTGGCCTGGGCATCTGGGTGAGTCGCACGAAACCAATTCTGCTCGCGGCCGATGTTCTTTGGATCGGTGAGGATCGACCAATCTCCATCGAGCGAGATCACCAAGGTCGGTGCTTTCAATCCCCCTCCCCCTGGGTGGTCGCCTGCGATCGGAAGGGCCTGGAGCACATTTTGTCCGCAGTAAGAACTTGAGATACCAAGGCCGGCGCATACCCTGCAAATGCACTCGAGAAACCCACGACGCTGCATCTCCGCTCCTCCCTAATTCGCGCGCTTTCGGAAATAGACGTTACCAGACAAGTGTTTTTCGCAGTATCGGTTCAAGATCGTCGGCAATCTGTTGATGTTGCGCATAAGTCGGATGAGCGTCGCAGCCATTGCCGGGATAGTGATTCGCTTTGACCCATTGAATCCTCGCGTCATTCGTCCGGCCGACGGCATCTTGAACATACCGGCGCAGCAAAGGATCGGTAACGATAGCTCCTTCGGTCACGAGAATGAATGCATTGGGATAGTGCGAGCGCAGCGTCAAGAGAAAGTGCGCATAGTCTCCAACAAAGGCTCCGCCGTCGAGCGGCTTGGTCTTCTGTAGATTGAAATCGTTCGTCCCCAGCGAGACGACAATTCCATCGGGGATCCATTTGCTCGGGTCCCACGCTGCGCGATTTGTCGGATCATCCGCGGGAATCGACAGGTCGAGGAACTGTGGCGCGTTCAGTACGTTATCGGCAACTCCTAATCCGCCATAGTCGCGATCGAGTCCCCGGCCTCCATAACAGACCAGGTGAGTTTGCGCATCCAATCGACGGCCGAGTTCCATTCCGTAACTGTGATAGGCGTCGCTGGCCGGGTGTGCCGGGTCGGATGTGCAAGTAGAGTTATTCTCCACACCCGACCCGCAGGTGACCGAGTCGCCAACAAACATGAGTTTTCGTGCTGGCAGCGGAGGAGCCGAAAGCAATGCGCCTTCTGGCGGCAGTTCGATGCCAAGCAGCGTAACAATCCCTTGCCATGTTTCGGTCCGCTTGTAAACTTCTACCGTGTGCGGCCCAAGCGCCAGCCCGCGTACGATAACCAGTGTTTGCTCATCTTTCTGCAGCAACTGAAGTTCTGGGTCACCGTGATCGATAATTACAGTCAATGCTGATTTATCCGAATCGGCGCTCACATGCAGTGAAAGAGAGCTGCCTTGAAACCGCAGTCGCAGACCCGTCCCAGGATATGCGAAGCGCGGGTGCTTCGGATTGCCCTGATCGAACTGGCCTAAAAACTGGAGCCGCGGATCGTCCGCAGTGATGTTAACTATGGGCGGGGAAGCGCCGACTTGAGTCTTCTGGGCGCGGGCCGGATGGCCTGTCCACGCAAGCAGCAAAAGGAAAGAGATACGGCCGATTTTTTTTAAAGGCATAACTCAGTCTCAATAGAGCGCATCCAGTGTAACTCGGAAACTTATTTTTCAGCACCGGCGGTCGACCCCTCTCCAGAGAATCCAGCGATAGGCCGGTGTGACGGAGGCAGATTGCGCTCGGCCCAGTGGCCTGGTGTCTTGCTCATCGTCAGCACTAGCCGCCCGCCTGCGGCGATCTCGCTATGGCGCAGCCAGGCACGGTCGATGGGCTTGCCATTCAATGTGGCCGCGGTTATGTAGATGCTCTCTCGCGATAGGTTATGGGCTTCGATGATGAAGTCCTTTTCCGCCGCCACGTGAAGTGTGGTCTGAGGGTAGGCTGGGCTGCCGATAAGATAAACATCCTGGCCGGCGTTAGGATAGATACCCATTTGCCCGAATGCGTACCAGGAAGACATGGCGCCGGAGTCGTCGTTTCCGGGCAGGCCATTGGGTCCGGTGTGGTAACTCGCGGCAATGATCGAGCGTAGGTGCTCGGCAGTCTTGTCAGGGCGGCCAGCCCAGTTGTAAAGGTAAGGAGCCAGAAAGCCCGGTTCGTTGCCCACGTCATAGCGCCCTGGAACCGCGAAGAAAGCATCGAGACGATCGGCAAATGTTTGTGGGCCGCCGGACTCTTCGATCAGTGAAGCTACATCCTGGGGAACGAAGGTGGAATAGGTCCAGGAGTTTCCTTCATAGAAGGAATCGCCGCCCCAACTGCAACCGTCCATCGCAGTGAACGGCGTGAGCCAACTTCCGTCGCGATGGCGGGGCCGGATGAAGCCCTTGAAGCCATCAGAGGCAAAATCGGGGTCCCACAAATTTTTCCAGTTGCCTGAGCGGGCGAGGTATTTCCTGTAATCCGCGGTCTTGCCCAGGCCTTTGGCGAGCAGGGAGATTTCGAAGTCATCGGCTGCGTATTCCATGTTGACCGAACCGGAACGGTCAGAACCCTCGATGGAGACGTAACCAAGATTGCGCCAGTCGTCAAGACCGCCGCGGCCCTCCTTGAGGTGGTCGGCGGGTGAAACTTCGGCATCGTGGACTTCAGCCTCATAGGCTGTGCGCCAGTCGATGCCTTTGAGTCCCTTCAAATATGCATCGGTGATCAGGAACTCGGCGTCGCTTCCGCCTTGAGTGCGGCCATTGTAGTTGCCGCTGCGCGCGTCTGGCAGCCATCCCTCGTGACGATAAATATCTACCAGCGAACGGACGATTGCGGCCTCGCGTTGCGGCGCGATCAGCGTGAGCAGCGGGCCGGAAGTGCGGAAAATATCCCAGACGGCGTAGTAGTCGTCGTAGTAGGGTTCGCTTGATTTCCAGAACGGATTTTCACCCGTCCGGTCGGTGGGCGTAAGCATCGTATGGTAAAGCGCGGTGTAGAATTCTTGCGCCTGTTCGGGAGTTTCCCCTTTCAATTCAACATTGCCAAGTGCGCGGTTCCACTCAGCCATGGCTGCGGTGTGGGTTGCGGCGAAATCGAAACCGGGAATCTCCGCGGCCAGGTTGCGGCGAGCCTGCTCAACGCTGATAAAAGATATGCCGATCTTCATGAGCACCGGCCGGCCGGTTTCATTGGGAAACGTCAACCACGCACCGGCTTTGGTATTTGCCGGCCCGCTGACGGACTTGCTGCCAGGCTCAAGAGTTCCGTCGAGCCACGTTCCCCAGGATGCCGCCGGAGTGTCAGTCCTGGCATAAAAGTAGACTGTATAGGCGTTGGGCTGCTTGTTCCATCCGCCGGTCACGCTGCTGGAGCCGGCTACTTCAGTGGGGGAGAGGACTTGAATTTTTGAGGCCACGAGGGACTGCGATTCTCCGTATGCCTTGACTCCTATCAAACAATGACTCACATCAAAGAGCAGGTTGGCGCGGGTGGCCTGGGGGTAGCGAAATCGGTAGATGGCGGCGCGGCGGGCGGCGGTGATTTCGACTCCGATACCAAAGCGGGCGAGTTTGACTGAGTAGAGGCCGGCTGAAGCTTGCTCGTCCGACCGGGGCGACTGCGAATCGAGTGGGGATGAGTCACCTGTAGTGGGCTGAACAAGGATATTACCGTATTTGGCGCCGCCGCCGGTGCCGCTGACGTGGGTCTGACTAAAACCGCGAATGTTGCCATCAGCATTCCAGCCGGAGTTGGAATCGTTTTCACCCGAGGCGACCATATCTGGACCAGGCTTGATCATTCCGAAGGGCACGGCTGGACCTGGGAAAACATTGCCACCGCCCGAGGCGCCGAGAAACGGATCCACCGAGTTGGCGAACTGACCGTGAGCCATTGACGTAAGTAATAAAACTGACAAGAAATACACAACAATACTAGAAGGCAATTTCAAATACTTCTCGAAAGCGCCCAGGTACTGGATTCCGCGTACTTGCATTTACCTTCACCTCTGAACCAAAGTTCAACGGGAATCAAATATTTGACGCCCTCTGCAGCCGCACATCTCCTCTTGCCACTCCGCCTTTGAGTAACTCCTGCGTCAGTATCTTTTGCTCGGTAAAATTATAGGGAGGCACAGCCTGTCCGCGCAGAATATTCAGTCCGAGAGCAACCAACTGCTCTCCATAGCTCTCCGCAAAGTGCTCGGTTGAGACGACCAGCGGGCTGCCCGGCTTCATCATCTCTTCCATCGCCTCCGCAATGCCGTCCTGACCGGCAACAGCGACCGACTGCTCCAGATTTAACTCGCGAACTGCCTGCACCGCGCCCAGCGCAACAGTATCGTTGTGCCCGGCGATCAGGACTCCCTTGTCTTTGGGATGGCGAGTTAGAAACTCCAGAACCAGCTTGTAACTCTTGTCCCTGAGTCCTCTGCTATCCATGCGGACAAAAGATTCGATCTCCAGATCGGGAAGCAGAGAGCGGATGCCGTTGAACGCGCCGGTGGTGCGATTCTGCACAAATGCTCCGGCCTGTTCCAGATCGAGGCCCAGCACCCAACGGAC
>JBEKUB010000040.1:0-79076 GCA_049515455.1 Occallatibacter sp. | reverse complement strand
ACGAGGAGAGAAATGGCTAAAAGGATCTCAGAACAGGTCATTCGCAGCAGCGGCAACGTCTTTGCGGACATGGGACTGCCGGATGCGGCGGAGCTCGACACCAAGGCCCGGTTGGGAGCCGCGCTCAACCTGATTGTCGAACGGCAGAGGCTCACCCAAGCTGAGGTCGCGGCTGCACTTCGAATTAATCAGCCGAAGGTCTCCGCCCTCCTGAATTACAAACTGGAAGGCTTTTCCGTCGAGCGTTTGATGCACTTTCTGGTAGCACTCGGGCAAGACATAGAAATTGTCGTCAAGTCCAAGCCAACCTCCCGCACTGCCCGCATTGCCGTCAAAGCAGCCTGATTTCTGGTCCGAACGCTCCGGGGATGAGGAGACCGGCATCTTGACGTTTGCGGCGGTGGTGTTTAGTGAGCATAAGTCTTGAGCTTTCGATAGTTGTGTAGTTTCCAAGCCAGCGACTAACCGACGGAACCGCAAGATCGAATGCGCTCTGATTGTTTACTCAAGCGCGAGCGTTGATGGTCAAGATTGAGAAAGTTCTTGTGGCCGGATCATAGAGAGCTTGCCAGTAGCAGGTCGCTCCATCAATTACGGTGTACAGGTGATCGCGCCAATCTGTGGGTGGAGGATCATCGCAAAAGGCGTTTATGTAGATTCGACGCTGTTTTCGATGAGATACGCCGATGTACTGCCTGAAGTATCGTTCTGGATGTTCTATGTGAATGTTCGATGCCCATCCGGTAATCTTCAGTTCAGATACATGGGCGAGACCAGCTTCTAGCCCATCAATGTCTGCAGTCGATGGCTCCCAACTCCCGTAGCTGTCGACGTCATGCATAACGCGGGCTGGGATTATGGGCACTGAGTGCGAGGGCAGTACTACGAATCGAGGCTCCTTTGGAGCTTGAGCAGCACTAGCGAGAAGAAGAACACCGATGCCGATTAACGCAAGCCGTCTGATGAGCATGACGTAACACCTTTGCCTTCGGATTATACGACCTATTGGAGTATGTGCTCGAAGTGGATGTCCGGCGAACCGAAAACTTCGCTGCTATCGAGCTTCCGCCACTCTTCTATCCTCTTCTCTGCTTACACACATGGCAAGTAAAGCCGGGGCCAAGTTGATGGCCGCGCAGAGCCAGGCGGTTTTCCAGAAGCCGAAGACGGGGATTAGATAGGTGCTGAGCAGGAGCGCGCCTGCGCATCCGCCTAGGAGATCGAAGGCATAGAGGGTTCCTAGTCCTGAACGGCCTGCGCGGTCGTGAAGGTAGATCTCTGCCGCGATGGGGAACTGATAGCCGCCTAAGATTCCTGAGATTGCCGCCAAGGCCGGGAGAACCAATTGGGCTGCTAGCCAGGTGGTTGCGCTTCCGGTGAAGTTTTCAAGCAGGCTCACCGCCAGGAGCAGCGCGGGGCAGGACAGGGCCAGCAGGAGTTGCGTGATTGCCATGGTGGAATGGGGCGGACGGCCGAGCGAACGAATGCGGCGCAGGGCGAGCCAGCTTCCGAGGGCGATGCCTGCCATGGAGAGGCCGATGAGGATTGCGAGCTGGTGGTAGACGTAGCCGTAGATGGATTGGAAGGCGAGCAGCAGGAAGATTTCGAGGGCGATGAGCGTGAAGCCGGTTGCGGCGGCGCAGCAGGCGGCGGCGGAACGGGCGCGATGGAAACAACCGCAGATTCTTCGCTTACCACCCCCAGGCTGAAGAAAACGCCTGGGGCCCCTTGCGCTCAGAATGACAGCCGGTACCAGGAGAATTAGGAGCGTGGCGAGGATGTGGGGGAAGGGAATTTGCGCGGCGGCGCGGAACCAGTTGGAGTAACCGGATTTGAACTGGGCGCTCCAGAGCACTACGTCAAAGTAATAGGCGATGGGGGCGAAGTCGCGATTGACGGGCGTGGTGGCGAGCGGCTGGAGTTGCTGCTGAACTTGCATCATGCGGTCGGGCATCATGCGGTAGGGGATGAAGTATTCGCTCACATATTGGGTGTGCAGGTTTCGCTGGTGCAGGCGGGCGATGAGGATTTTTGGGTCGGTGGTGAGGACGTTGGGTTCGGTGGCGGCGAAGAAGTGGATGGTGTCGCCGGGGATGGCGACGACGTAGGGGAAGACCTGGTTGAGGGTTCGCTGAATGCAGCGGAGGAACTCGGCCAGGGCGGGGTCGATGGTTTCTTCTGACGAGCGGAGTTCGAGGGCCAGCAGGCCGCCGGGGGCTAGGTGGGCGCGGGCGGAACGGAAGAACTCGACGGTGTAGAAGCGGTTCAACTGCGCGGTTTGCGGGTCGGGCACGTTGAGGAGGATGGCGTCGAATGTGTCGGAGGTGGTTTTGAGATAGTGGCGGCCGTCAGAGAAGTGGATGTGGACGCGGGGGTCGGAGTTGGACGACTGGGCGGGAAAGAATTGGCGGGCGATGGAGATGAGTGCGGGGTCGAGCTCGACGTAATCGATGCGCTGGACGGTGGGATGACGGAGAGCCTGGGCGACGCTGCCGTTGACGCCGCCGCTGATGAGGAGAATGTTTTTTGGGGCGGGGTGCTCGAGGAGGGCGTAGTGAACGGATTCCTCGGCGGCGGCTTCGTCGGGGGCGTTGGCTAGGAGGACGCCGTTGGAGTAGATGCTGCGGATGGGGCCGGTTTGAGTGATTGCGAGGTTGCCGTAGATGGAGTCGCGTGTGGCTAGCAGGTGGAAGCCTTGCCAGAGGCGCTGTTCGGATTCGCGATTAAGAGGCGCGGCTACGTAGATGACGAGAAGGATTGTGAGGAGGGCGGTTGAGGCAGTGAGGGCGGCAAGGCGGCTGCGGCGCATGGGGATGAGCAGGACGGCAGCCATGAAGAGGTTGAGTAGGGAGACGATGGCGGCGATCTGGAAGGACTCGAGGTAGCGGAGCAGGACGATGCTGGCGAGGATTCCGCCCAGGCCGGAGCCGGCGGCCTCAAGCAGGTAAGCGGAAGCGGCGGCGATGCGCGGGGAGACGGCGCGCTCGGTTTCAAGCATGCGGGCGGCGGCTACGAAGAGCGCTCCTGAAAGCAGGCAAAAGAGGCTCAGGCAGACGAGGGAGGCAAGCAGCATGGGCACGGGGCCGACCAGCTCGCCGGGGACGGTTTGAAAGATGGACTTGGAGGCGCGGAGGGCCCAGATGGTTGGGGACAGGGTGAGGGCTAGGAGGGCTTCGAGGGCGGCTACTGCGCAGCGGGCGGTGGTTTTATTGAGCTTGAAGAGGCTGCACAGAGTGCTGCCGGCGGCGGTCCAAAATAGCCAGGTGGCCAGCAGGATGCCTAACGACATTTCGTTGCCGTTGAAGACTTGGATCAGCTTGCGCATGAGAACAATCTGGCCGATAACGGCGCTGAATCCTATCAGCACGAGAGAGGCTGCGACTGAGGCGGGGTTGATTGCGCAGGGTATGGGGACGGGCTGTATTGGCGCTTCCATTCGAACGGAATTAGAAGCTAGTTGGTGGGGAAATGCAAGGGAGAGTGAGGGGATGGGGAAGTGTGGATGATTGAATGGGATTCCCACTCATTCGACAAAAAGAAGTCGAATGGATGGGGCACAGAGTTTAGTGGATCAATAAAAGCTTTCCTTCAGGGGCTAAAGCCCGAACGAGTTTTTCCGCGAGCTGTGAAGTCGTGCCCTTTCAAAACGTCAAGTGAATCAGGATTCCCGTAATGATAGATAGATATGTCTGTTGTCTTACTTTGGCAACTGGGTTGTGTCCCAGCTGCCGCCCAGGGAGCGGACGAGGCCTACGCTTGAAACAAATTGCCGGGTGCGAAGATCGATGTCTGTGCGCTGGTTCTGGATGAGGGTGGCTTCGGAGGTGAGGACTTCAAGGTAGCTGGTGACGCCGCCTTTGTAGCGCTTGTTGGATAGATCGAAGGAGTGCTGGGCTGAGGCTACGGCACGGTCTTCTACGGTGGATTCCTGCTCGAGAATTCTTAGGCTGGAGAGCTGGTCTTCTACGTCGTTGAAGGCTTGGAAGATTGTGTTTCTATAGGCGGCGGCCTGGGCTTCGTAGGTGTGGCGGGCCTGATCAGTGAGTGCGTGGCGCTGGCCGGCGTCGAAGAGCAACTCAGTTGCCTGGGCACCGAGCGACCAGAGCGCGCTTGGGCCCTGAAACAACGTGCCGAGGTCAGTGCTTTGAAAGCCGCCGGTGCCGCCAAGAGTGATGGTGGGGTAGTATGCGCTGATGGCGATGCCGATTTGTGCGTTGGCGGCGGCGGTGAGGCGCTCGGCATTGGCCACGTCGGGACGGCGCTCAAGGAGTTGCGAGGGAACGCCGGTGGGGATTTGGGGCAGTGACAGAGACTCTTCGATCGGCGAGAAAGGAATGCTGAAGTCGGTGAGCCTGCGATTGGCGATGGTGCCGATGGCGTGCTCATATTGGGCGCGCGCCACGCCTACGTCGATGAGTTGGGCGCGCACGGTTTCAAGTTGGGTGCGGGCCTGGGCTACGTCTACATCGGTGGCTACTCCGCCGGAGAGACGGCGCTGGGTTAGGTCGAGCTGGTGCTCGAGATCGGCTACGGTGGACTTCAGCAGTTTGGTTTCGGAATCGAGGCCGCGGAGCTGGAAGTAGTCGGAGGCCATTTCTGCGTGAAGGCTCAGGTCAACGACGGCCATTTGCGCGGCGGTGGCCTGGGCGGTTTCACGGGCGGCTTCGATGGTGCGGCGGATGCGGCCGAAGAAATCCGGTTCCCAGCTTGCCTGGCCGGTGATCTCATAATCGTTGTAGTTGGGGTTGTTCGTTCTATTGAAGAGCGGTTCGTTGAACGAGACTTGGTTGCGCGAGGCGGAAGGCGAGGCGGAGAGGGTGGGGTATAGAGAGGAGCGAGCAACCTTGATCTGATCGCGGGCGGCTAGATAGGTCTCCATGGCCTGGCGGAGTTGCTGGTCATTAGGCTGGCCATTGGGGCTGATCTGTTCTTCCAATTGATTCAACTGCGGGTCCTGGTAAATCTCCCACCATTTTCCGCGAAGCATTCCGTCGGAGGGGTTTGCTTTCTGCCAGCCGCCTCCGGCGGGATTGGGGGGAGGGACGATTGCTGTGGATGCGCCGGTTTCTTTGTAGGCTTCGGGAGCTTCGAAGCCGGGGCGATTGTAGTTGGGGCCGACGGGTTTGCAAGCGGTGAGCAGAGTTAAAGCAAGCAGGCAGATTGCGAGAGAAAATCGAATATTCGGAGGGCTTGATAAATGCGGCAAGTGAACCACCGCTTCGCGGGGATAGCGAGTTAGCAAGTTAGCGGATTTGTGACGTCTTTCCGCTGTTGGCGGGGTCGGCATATTACTTGCCTCCCGCATTGGATTGACTGCTGGGGCTGACTGCGTGGACCTTTTCGCCCTCGATGAGCGAGTCGGGCGGGTCCTGGATTACCAGGTCGGCGGCGCTGAGGCCGGAGACGATTTGCACGTTGGCCCCGTCGTCCTCGCCGATGATGACCGGGACCAGATGCGCGACGTTGCCGTTGACCACGGTGCCTATGCGTAGGCCCTCTCGGCGGAAGATGAGCGCCGCGGCGGGCACGATGAAGGTGGCGCCGGAGGTCGGGGTCTTGAAGTGGACCTGGGCGAGGGAGCCGGGCAGCAATTCGCCGGCGCGATTATTTACATCGATTTCGACCAACAGCGTGCGGCTCACCGGATCGATTGCATCGGCGGTGCGGGCCAGGGTTCCGTGGTAAATTTTGCCGGCGTGCTCAGCAAAGGTGAGGTCGATTTTAGAGCCGCGCTTTACGTTTTGCGAATCAATCTGCGGCAGGTTGGCGTAGACGCGAAGGGTTTGAATGGCCTGCACGTGGAAGAGCTCCTTGCCCGCACCGGCATCGATCAACTGGCCGGTATCTATGTTGCGCGCGGTGACAACTCCGTCAAAGGGCGCATAGACCTTCTCAAAGGCCTGCAATTCGTTGAGCCGCTGGACGTTGGCCTGTGCGGATTTAACAGTGGCGGCGGTGGCGGCGGCCTGGTTTACGAAGGTATCGGTGTCTTGTTGGGAGACGGCATCGGACTTGACCAGCCCGGAGTAGCGGTCGGCTTGAATGTGGGCGTTGTTGGCATTGGCTTGGGCGGTATTCAAGTCGGCCTTGGCCTGGTTCAGTTGCTGGTCGATTTCGGGGGTGGAGATTTCCGCCAGCAGAGCGCCTTTTTTGACTCGGGCACCGATATCGAAGTACCAACGGGTGAGATAGCCGGAGGTGCGCGCGTAGATGGGTGAATCGGTCCATGCGGTCACATTGCCGGGAAGCACAAAGCTGTCAACCGGGGCGCCCTGCCTGGGGGCGACGACGATGACGGTGGGAGCGGCCAGCTCAGTGGTTCTGGCGGCCAGCGCCTTATTGGCATGAGAACGGCTGAGAATGCCAAGGCCCGCCAGCACCGCGGCCACGACGAGCACTACGGCCACGCCCACGAGAGCCAGCCGCGGCGGGATAGGCTTCTGCTCGGGCGCGGTGCCGCGATCGTGATCCGCCTGATGGGCCGGTTGTGAATACGGATTGGATTCATTACTCATTAGACAGTTACTCCGAAAGATCGAACTCGTCCAGCGTCCCAGCCCGCGCCGCGCCTCGCGCCGCCCTGCTGCGGCCTTCAAGCCAGCCGTGGACCACAGAGAAAAATGCGGGAACAAAGAAAAGCGTGGCCACGGTAGCCAGCAGCAGACCGCCGATGACGGCGCGGCCCAGCGGGGCATTCTGTTCGCCGCCGTCGCCCAGGCCCAGCGCCATGGGCACCATGCCGATGATCATAGCCAGGGCGGTCATCAGTACAGGGCGCAGGCGCACAAAGCCGGCATTCAGCGCGGCCCTGCGCGCGTCGCCCACCAGAATCTCCAACTGCTCCCGGGCAAAGCTTACCACCAGAATGGAGTTGGCCGTTGCCACACCCATGCACATGATGGCGCCGGTAAGGGCGGGCACACTGAGCCTGGTATTGGTGAGGAAGAGGAACCAGACGATGCCTGCCAGCGCCGCCGGCAACGCTGAAATGATGATGAATGGATCGAGCCAGGACTGGAAGTTGACCACGATGAGCAAGTAGACCAGCAGGATGGAAAACACCAGCCCGCCCAGCAGGCCGACGTAGGACTTTTTCATGGTCTCGCTTTGCCCGCGCAGAATGAAGTGCGAGCCGCGCGGCAGATCGTTCTGGTGGTTGGCGATTATTTTCTCTATTTTTCGGGTCACGCTGCCCAAGTCAGTTCCATCCACATTGGCATAGATATCGATAACCGGCTGAATGTCATAGTGGCTCACTGTTCCCATCTCCGTGCCCGGCGCAATGGAGGCCAGGTTGCCAAGGACATTGACCGGTGAGGGAACTCCGGGAACCGCGGTGGCGTTTGTGCCCGTTTGTAGAGCGCCGGCGGCCTGTTGCGTCGCGAGTTGGCTGGTAACGGGCAGGCTATTCAGCGCGGCCAGTGAGTCGAGCTTGTATTGCGGGGCTTGGATGGCAATGTTGTAGCTCACGCCGTTTTTCGGGTCGAGATAGAAGTTGGGAGCGGTCTGGAAGCTGCCGCTGAGAGCCACCAGCAGGCTTTGCGCCACATTTTGCTGTGTCAGTCCGATGGTCTGGGCGCGGGTACGGTCCACGTTCACCGTCATGTTGGGATAGTTGAAGGGCTGCTGAATGCGCGCATCGGCGGCGCCCGGAACGTAGCGAACCTCATCGAGTATCCGCTCCGCGAGCGCACGATTGCCATAAAGGTTCGGGCCGACGATCTGGACATCGAGGGGCGCGGAGAGGCCGAAGTTGAGAATCTGCGTCACGATGTCCACGGGCAGGACATAGAAAGTGACGCCGGGATATTGGCGGGCCAGCACATAGCGCAGGCGCTCGACGTAAGCCGAGGTGGAATGGTGATTCTCGCTTAGTTGCACCTGGATATCGGCATCGGCGGGGCCGACCGGCGCCGAGGTGGAGTAAGAGAGATTCGTTCCCGAATAAGGCAGGCCGATGTTATCGACGATGGTAACCACCTCTTTAGCCGGGATCTGTTCGCGGATGGTGGAGTCGATACGGTCGCAGAGTGCGGCCGTCTCTTCGATACGCGTGCCGGTGCGGGCGCGCACATGAATCTTGAACTGGCCTGAGTCCACCGAGGGGAAGAAGTCCTGGCCGAGGGAGGGTAACAGAAGACCTACCGAAGTCAACGCGAAGACTATGAACACGACCAGAAAGACGGCGGAGTAGTCCACGCACACGGTGAGGAGGCGCAGATAGCCGCGGCGAAAGCTCTCAAAGCCCCGTTCAAAGCCCAGTTGGAAACGGACCAGGGGATTGCGGCTGGCTTGCTTTTTTATAGTCTGGGCGTCGTCGTGTTCCAGAAGCAGGTACTTGGCCATGGTGGGCACCAGCGTTCGGGAAAGCACGTAACTGGCCAGCATGGCAAAGACCACGGCCTCGGCCATGGGAACAAAAAGATAGCGAGCCACGCCGCTCAAGAAGAACATGGGCACAAAGACGATGCAGATGGCGAGGGTGGAGACCAGAGCCGGGGTGGCAATCTGCGCGGAGCCGTCGAGGATGGATTGCTCCAGCTCCTTGCCGTCTTCGAGGCTTCGGTTGATGTTCTCAATGGCCACGGTGGCGTCGTCGACAAGGATGCCGACGGCCAGCGCCATGCCTCCCAGGGTCATGATGTTGATGGTCTCGTGGAGCGCGTAGAGCGTGATGAGAGAACAGAGAATGGAGAGCGGAATGGAGACCGCAATGATGATGGTGGAGCGCCAACTACCCAGAAAAACCAGGATCATGATGGCGGTGAGGCAGGCGGCGACGATGGCCTCGCGCACTACGCCGCTGATGGCGCTGCGGACGAAGATCGACTGATCGGAGAGTGCATTCATCCGCAACGCCGGCGGCAACTGGCCCTTGATGCTCTCCAGCTTTGCGCGCACGCCTTCGATGATGTCCAGCGTGGAGGCCGAGCCGGTTTTGAGGATGCTCATCAGCACGGCGCGGCTGCCGTCCACGCGCACGATGTTGGTCTGGGGTGGGTAGCCGTCGCGCACATGGGCCACATCGCCGATGTAGATGACAGCGCCGTTCACGGCTTTAATGGGCAGAGTGTTCAGATCGTTGACCACGGAAGGCGCCGAGTTGGTCTCGACGGCGTACTCAAAGCGATCGACCTTCATGGTGCCGGAGGGCACAATCAGGTTCTGCGCGTTGACGGCATTTACCACATCGTTTGGCGATAGCCCTTTGGCCTGCAGCGCGTGCAGATCGATGTCCACCTGGATCTGGCGCAGCTTGCCGCCGTAGGGGAAGGGGGTATACGCGCCCTCGATGGTGGCCAGTTGCGTTCGGATTGTATTCTGCGCCAGGTCGTTCAACTGCTGCTCGTTGAGGCCCTCCCCGGAGAGGCCGAGCATCAATATAGGCACGCTGGAGGCGTTGTACTGGATGATAAAGGGCGGCGTGGTGCCCGGCGGCAGAGAGCGCAAAAGCGTCTGGTTGATGGCCGTCACCTGGGCCACTGCGTTGCCGATATTGACGCCCGGCTGGAAGAAGATCTTGATGACTGCAACGCCGTTGAGCGATTGCGATTCCATGTGCTCGATATCGTTGACCGTCGAGGTCATGCCGCGCTCGCTGACGTAGACGATGCGGGTAGACATCTCCTGCGCCGAGAGGCCGGTGTAGTTCCACACCACGGAGACGACCGGAATATCGATATTGGGAAAGATATCCGTGGGCATCGACAGAATGCTGAAGACGCCGAGAATCAAAATCAGGAGCGCAAAGACGACAAAGGTATAAGGCCGCCGCAGCGCTAACCGGACAATCCACATAAGGCTGGTACTCGCTCCCGAGCCGGGGCGCTTTTACCATCTCGCCTGCGACCGGTTACTCCTGAACGGAGCGGCAATTCTTCCGGTCCGGTTTGCACCGGCTCACTGGTTCCAAAAGCCTCACGCAACCATTGCCGGGATGCCGGGGCTCAAACCAGGACTGTTGAAATTACTATGGTAGACGAAGTTGAAGTAGAATGCTCAGAATCGGACAAGAAGAGCTTTGCGCATAGGTTAGAGACGCACAGAGAGGCGGGAAAGACCCAATTTCGTGGACCGGGCGCGGCGCCCTGCGCCAGAGGGCGATCTGGACCTGGTGCGGAGAGTGTCAAGGCTGATTCTTCCAGGCCTGACCCCTCGAATCGCGTATCATTTGTCCCACCTCTCCGGCGACGGTTTTGTAGCATGGGAAAAGGGCCAGATGGTTCGATGGGGTGGAATGCTGCCATGAATCCTGAGACTCGCTCTTCAAAGCTCTACCATCGAGTCTGCTGCTTCGTTCTTTTTTTTGTTGCGGCATCGGCCTCGTTCAACGGGTTCTACACGAAATTTCACTTTTACGATTGGGGCTCGAGGACCATACCGCTGCTGCGGCTGGACGCGATGCTGGATGGGACCGGTTTCAGGCCCTTTATCTATCGGCAGATGCTGCCTACTACCGCCAACTGGATGGACAGAGCGACGCCGGAAGCGGTGAAGGCGTGGCTTTTTAACGCGCAGCTCGGGGACCAGAAGCTCCCCGATGAGATGTTCGATTCGCCGATCGCCCGAGACCGGGTTTATTTCTTCCGCTACCTGGTCGTCTATGCCGCCACTTTCCTGTTTGCGCTGCTGGCCGTCTACGCCATGCGGATGGTCTGCCGGGCGCTGGATCTGAATCCAATTGCGGCGGTCTTTGCCCCGGTCGTCTTCATCCTCCTGCTTCCCTATCTTCAGTGCAAGGGCGGCTTCTTCTACGACTATCCCGAACTGGCGCTTATGGCGCTGGCTGTGTGGGCAGCGCTCAAGTTCGACTGGTTTTGGATACTGCCCATTGCCGCGCTGGGCACCTGGAACAAGGAGTCATTCCTGTTTTTCATACCAGCGCTTTATCCCATTCTCCGGCAGCGGACCTCTCGCAACAACGCACTCATAGGCACCGGTGTGCTCTGCCTGGCGAGCGCGGCGGTCTACATTCCCATTAATCTCCGATTCGCGCGGAACCCGGGCGGGACATTGGGATGGGGGCTGATGCAGCAGATCCATTTCCTGCTGCATCCGAGCTTGTGGATCTTCGGCGACCCGCCGCTGGAAAAGACCTACGGATTGCTATTGATGCCGGCCTACACCCTGCTGCCGATGGCCTTGCTGATCTGGACGGCGTGGCGCGGCTGGCGTTATCTCCCGCCCGTGATGCGACGCCACGGCAAATTCGCAGCGGCCATCAACCTGCCGCTTTACTTTCTTTTTGGTAATCCCGGCGAGCTCCGTGCCCTGAGCATGCTTTATGTTACGTTCCTGCTTCTGATTGCAGTCAATTTCATCGAATGGATCAGGCGCGGCAGGAGTGGCGACCGGGTATTGGCTTAGAAGCGCCTGCGTGCCTTGCACCCGATCCAGCTTCGAAAGCCTGAACGTCGCCCGGTTCGATACAATAATCACAACTCGCACCCTGAGGGAATGCACTGCTCAGCAGCCTGCGGTGAGAATTCGCCTTCTGTTTGGCGACGGGCCTGACGAGACTTGGTTGATACTTGAGCCTCCCCAAAAACGAAACGGGCGGGTTTGCTTTTTGCCCGGCTAGAAGCAATTAAGCCCTCGGTGGGCATTGAAAACAAAAGAGATTGACAGGAATTGAAATTATGTCCATAGAAGGCACTCCGGAGTCCTATCCGCCCACAAACAGCGCAATCGAACAGCCGGTTTCGAGCAAGGGGTTCTGGATTCGAGTCTTTGTTTACCTGGCGCTGGCGTGCTTGTTGGGTCTTGGCGTCTGGCGAATCTACGAAAATCATCAACTGGCTGCCCAAAAAAGCGCCAGTCAGGAGGCGGAGTTGCTCAGCCGGCCGGTTCCGGTGCAGGTGGCGGCGGCTGAGCGGAAGCCAATGCCTATCTATCTGACGGCGCTTGGGACGGTCACTCCTTATATGAGCGTGACGGTGAAGGCGCGAGTGAGCGGCGAACTGGAGCCGGTGAAATTCACCGAGGGGCAACAGGTGAAGCAGGGTCAAACCATTATGACGATTGACCCCAGACCCTATAAAGCTGCACTGGACCAGGCCAAAGGCACGCTTGCTCACGACCAGGCGCTGCTCAAAGACGCGCAGGTGGAGTACAAGCGCTACAAAGCGCTCTTCGATGCGGGCGTGACCTCAAAGGAAACGCTCGATGCCGACGAGGCGGCACAGGGCCAGTACCTGGGCGCAATCGAGGCCGATAAGGGAGCGATTGAAACCGCGCAGTTGCAGCTCGACTGGTGCAGCATTCAGTCGCCTATCAATGGGCGCATCGGATTGCGGCTGGTGGATCCCGGAAACATTATTACCGCGAACACCACCAACCTGGTGATCATCAACCAATTTCAGCCCATCGCCGTTTACTTCACGCTGCCTGAGAATGAACTGCCGCAGGTGCTGCACA
This sequence comes from Occallatibacter sp., assembly GCA_049515455.1. Classification (GTDB taxonomy): domain Bacteria; phylum Acidobacteriota; class Terriglobia; order Terriglobales; family Acidobacteriaceae; genus Telmatobacter. The sequence goes on along the minus strand of JBEKUB010000040.1, from coordinate 66,659 downwards.
AGCTGGCCACGGAGAGGCGGCTGCCTGTGGATGCTTACGACCGCGGCGACGTGCAAAAGCTGACGGAGGGCCTGTTGCTCACCGCCGATAACCAGATTGACACCACCACCGGAACCGACAAGCTGAAGGCAGTGTTTGACAACAAGGATCAATCGCTCTTTCCCAACCAGTTCGTCAATATTCACCTGGTGATGGAAGACCGGCCCAATGCGCTGGTGGTGCCGTCGGCGGCGATTCAAACCGGCCAGCAGGGATCGTATGTGTGGACCATCGCTACCGATGCCAAGGGGACTGCGACTGCAAAGATTCAACAGGTGAATGTGGCCCTGGCCGAGGGACAGGTCACCATCCTGAACGGCGGATTGAAAGCGGGAGATAACGTGGTGGTGGACGGCGCGGACCGGCTTCGCAACGGGCAGATCGTTGTTGTGAGCACGGCTCGACAGAATACGAAACAAAGCCCAGCAGGGCAGGATCCGAATCAGGCTGACGGTCCATTCAGTAACCAAGGGAACGGCAACCAGAAGAGGACGCAGCAGTGAGCCTGAGTCCTTCCCGGCCGTTCATTCTGCGCCCGGTAGCTACTTCGCTGCTGATGGCGGCGATTTTGCTGGCGGGTTTTGTGGGTTACCAGCAGTTGCCGGTCTCCGCTCTGCCTGAGGTGGATTACCCCATCATCCAGGTGCTCACCTTCTATCCCGGCGGCGGACCCGAAGTAATGGCTTCGTCAGTGACTGCGCCGCTGGAGCGCCAGTTTGGCCAGATGCCGGGGCTGAAGCAAATGACGTCGGTCAGCTCCGGGGGCGGTTCTGTCATTACTCTCGAGTTCAACCTGGACGAGAACATCGATGTGGCGGAGCAGGAGGTTCAGGCGGGCATCAATGCGGCCAACAGCTTTCTGCCCACCGATCTGCCCAATCCTCCTATTTACAGCAAGGTGAATCCCGCCGACGCGCCCATCATGACGCTGGCGCTGACTTCCACTTCACTGCCGCTGGACAAGATTGAAGACGCCGCCGACACGAACCTGGCGCAGAAGATTTCGCAGGTCACGGGCGTGGGATTGGTTTCGATTGCCGGCGGACAAAAACCTTCGGTGCGCATCCAGGCCAATCCGGCACAGCTGGCTGCTTACAACCTAAGCCTTGAGGACCTGCGCACCGCCATCAACTCCGCCAACGTCGACCAGGCCAAAGGGACACTCAACGGCTCGCGCCAGTCTTATACCATCGGCGCCAACGACCAGTTGCTTTCGAGCGCCGACTACCTGCCGGTGATTGTGGCCTATCGAAACGGAGCGGCCGTTCGCGCCTCTGACGTAGCGACGATCGTGGATGCCGCAGAGAATATGCAGCAAGCGGCCTGGATGGACCGCCAGCCTGCGGTGATCGTCAATATCCAGCGCCAGCCCGGCGCCAACATCATCGCCGTGGTGGATCGCATCAAGAAGCTGCTGCCGCAGTTGCAAACGAGCATGCCGGCCACCATACAGGTGAAGGTGCTTACGGATCGCACCATAACTATCCGGGCCTCAGTAAGAGACGTGGAGTATGAGCTGATGCTCACCATAGCGCTGGTGGTGATGGTGATCTTTCTCTTTCTGCGCAACCTGGCTGCTACCGTCATTCCTTCAGTCGCGGTGCCGCTTTCGATTGTGGGCACATTTGGCGTGATGTACCTGCTGGGCTACTCGCTCAACAATCTCACATTGATGGCGCTGACGATTTCGACAGGGTTCGTGGTGGACGACGCCATCGTGATGATCGAGAATATCTCGCGGTTCATTGAAGAAGGCGATAGTCCTATGCGCGCCGCGCTCAAGGGCAGCGAACAGATCGGCTTCACCATTATGTCGCTGACGGTTTCGCTGATTGCGGTGCTCATCCCGCTGCTCTTTATGAGCGACGTGGTGGGGCGGCTCTTCCGCGAGTTTGCCGTTACGCTGGCTGTGACCATTCTGGTCTCGGCGTTCGTCTCGCTGACGCTGACGCCGATGATGTGCTCGCGCATTCTTCAGGACAAGGCGGTCGCAAAACAGACTCGCTTCTACTATTGGTCAGAAAAAGTATTCAACAGCGTGATTGCCTGGTATGGCCGCACCTTGCAAGTGGTGCTGCGCCATCGCTTCACTACGCTGATGGTCACCATCTCCACTTTTGTGGCTACTGTTCTACTTTTCATTGTGATTCCCAAGGGATTTTTCCCGGTGCAGGATACGGGCGTGATTCTTGGCATCAGCGAAGCTCCACAGACGGTGAGCTTCACCAGTATGGCCCAGCGGCAGCAAAAGCTGGTGGACACTTTGCTCGAAGATCCGGCGGTCGATCACGTTTCTTCGTTTATTGGAGTAGATGGAACCAACACCACGCTGAACTCGGGCCGCATTCAGATCAACCTCAAGCCGCTCGATGTGCGCAAGATTTCTGCGGCAGATGTGATCCGCCGTTTGCATGCAAAGCTGGAAGGCGTTGAAGATGCCGAGGGCATTCAGCTTTTTTTGCAGCCGCTTCAGGACCTGACGGTAGAAGATCGCGTGAGCCGGACTGAATTTCAATACTCGCTCGAAGATCCCGATCAAAACGAGCTGGCTACTTATACGCGCAAGATGGTCAACGAATTGAGCAAGGAAAAAGTGGTAACCGATGTGGCGAGTGACCTGCAGGACCAGGGGCTGGGCGCTCAACTGGTGGTCGATCGCGATACCGCGGCACGGCTGGGCGTGGCCATGGCCGACATTGACAACACACTTTACGACGCCTTCGGCCAGCGCCAGGTCTCCACCATCTTTACTCAGCTCAACCAATACCACGTGGTGATGGAGGTCGGACAGAACTTCCAAACCGACCCTGGTACGCTGAGCAATCTCTACGTTAAATCGGGCAACGGGACCCAGGTGCCGCTCAGCATGCTGGCCCACTGGGAGCAGTCTCGCGCACAACTGGCCATCGGCCACCAGGGACAGTTCCCTTCCACCGTGATCAGCTTCAACCTGGCTCCGGGCAAGGCACTGGGCGACGCCGTGAAGGCCGTCAATCGCATCGAGCAGCGTATTCAGATGCCGGCCGCCATCAATGCCAGTTTTCAGGGAACGGCCGCGGCATTTCAGACTTCGCTGGCCAACGAGCCGCTGCTGATTCTGGCTGCGCTGGTCACCGTTTATATCGTGCTGGGAGTGCTGTATGAGAGTTACATTCACCCCATCACGATTATCTCTTCGCTGCCTTCGGCGGGCGTCGGAGCGCTGCTGGCGCTGATGATTACGCGCACGGAGTTCAGCGTCATTGCCCTCATCGGCATGATCCTGCTTATCGGCATCGTGCAGAAGAACGCGATCATGATGATCGACTTTGCGCTGCATGCCGAACGCAACGAAGCCAAAACGGCAGAGGAGGCAATCTTCCAGGCCTGCAAGCTGCGCTTCAGGCCCATTTTGATGACGACAATGGCCGCCATGCTGGGCGGATTGCCGCTCGCGCTAGGCGGGGGTGTGGGCGCGGAGTTGCGCATGCCGCTGGGCGTGACCATTGTCGGCGGACTGCTGCTGTCGCAGTTGCTCACGCTTTACACTGTGCCGGTTACTTACCTCTACTTCGATAAACTGGCGCAGCGGTTCAAGCCGCGCGAGATCCACACCACCTACGGACAGCAGCCTGCGAGCGCGGACTGAGGAGCCACAAGCATGCACCTCTCCGCGCCATTCATCAAACGCCCGGTCGCCACATCGCTGCTCTCGCTGGCGCTGCTGCTGGCTGGTTCGGTGGCTTACTCACTGCTGCCCGTAGCCTCGCTGCCCAATGTGGACTTTCCGGTGATTGGCATCAGCGCGGGACTGCCGGGCGCGAGTCCTGAGACCATGGCCTCTTCGGTTGCTACTCCGCTGGAGCGGCAGTTCGGACGCATCGCCAGCGTCAACCAGATGACCTCGGTCAGCACGTTGGGCGCGGCTTCAGTGGTTTTGCAATTTGACATCAATCGCAATATCGACGCCGCGGCTCGCGACGTGCAGGCGGCTATTAACGCTGCGCGCAACCAGTTGCCGTCTTACCTGCCTCAGAATCCAAGCTACCGCAAGGCCAATCCCGCTGAGTCTCCGATCCTGATCCTGACACTGACATCGGATGTGGTGCCCAAGCCACAGATTTACGATATGGCCGACTCGATATTGGCGCAGAAGATAGCTCAGATCGATGGTGTGGGCCAGGTGTTTGTCTTCGGCAGCTCGAGCCCCGCGGTGCGCGTGGAGTTGAACCCCATGCAGCTTGGCTCGAACGGCATCGGGCTGGAGGCGGTGCGCACGGCGCTGGCCAATGCCAATGCCAATCGGCCTAAAGGCGGTTTTCAGGATGCAGGCCATCGCTGGCAGATCGCTGACAACGATCAGATGTTCACAGCCAGCGACTATGCGCCCATCATCGCCGGTTACAATCGGCAGACCGGCGCGCCGGTGCGCATCTCCGACCTGGGCACTGTGGTAGACAGCGTCGCCGACATTCACACCGCAGGCATCTCCGGCATCAATCCTGACAAGGGCCCGCCCGGCCAGCTCAAAGACGCTGTTCTCGTGGTCGTATTCAAAAGCCCCGGAGCCAATGTCATTTCGACCGTGGATAACGTGATGGGCAGGATGTCGCGTCTGCAGGCCTCTATCCCACCCACCATCAAGATTGACGTGGCCATGGACCGCACCACCACAATCCGCGCCAGCGTTCACGATGTGGAGATTTCACTTCTGATCAGCGTGGTGCTGGTGGTGCTGGTGGTTTTCATGTTTCTGCGCGAGGTGTGGGCCACCATCATTCCGTCGATCGCCGTGCCGCTCTCGCTGGTGGGCACATTCGGCGTGATGTACCTGCTGGGCTACACCATCGACAATCTCTCGCTGATGGCGCTGACCATTGCCACAGGATTTGTGGTCGACGATGCCATCGTGGTGATTGAGAATATCACTCGCTATCTTGAAGACGGTATGAAGCCCTTCGATGCTGCAATGAAGGGCTCGCGCGAGATCGGCTTCACGGTGCTCTCGATGAGCACTTCGCTGATCGCCGTCTTCATTCCGATTCTGTTGATGGGCGGGATTGTGGGCAAGCTCTTCCGAGAGTTTGCCGTCACTCTCAGCGTGGCGATTGCCGTCTCGCTTCTGGTTTCGCTCACTTGCACGCCGATGCTGTGCGCGCAGTTTTTGAAGCAACGCGACGAAAGCCGGCACGGACCCATCTACCGCTTCAGCGAGAACGCATTCCAGCGCCTTCACTACGAATACAACGCTGCGCTGCGCTGGGTGCTGCGCCATCAGACGCTGATTCTCTGCGTGGCCATTGGAACGGCGTTCCTGAACGCATTTCTCTTCACGATCGTTCCCAAGGGCTTCTTTCCGCAGCAGGACACGGGCCGGCTGGGCGGCCAGACCATGGCCGCGCAGGACATCAGCTTTCCCGCCATGCGCGACAAGCAGCGCCAACTGGCGCAGATGACGCTGGAAGATCCGGCGGTGCGCTCTGTAACGGCTTTTGCGGGCGGCGGCCGCAACAGCAATAATGTGGGCTTCATGTTTGTCAGCCTCAGGCCGCTCGATCAGCGCCCCGGTCGTGTCTCCGCCGACGATGTGGTCAACCGCCTGCGCCAGAAGCTCACCAGCGTGCCCGGCGCAACGCTTTTTCTTCAGGCCTTTCAGGACATTCAGATCGGCGCTCGCAACGCAGCCGCGCAATACCAGTACACGCTATCGGACGAAAATCTGAGTGAGCTGAACACCTGGGCGCCGCGGTTCGAGGAACGGGTCAGAAACATGGCTCAGTTGCGCGACGTCTCCACCGACCAGCAGAACAATGGACTGGCAGCCAACCTGGTGATCGATCGCGATACCGCTTCGCGACTGGGAATTACCGCCGCGGCCATCGACAGCGTGCTCTACGATGCCTTTGGGCAGCGGGAAGTCTCCACAATGTATACCGCGCTCAACCAGTACTACGTGGTAATGGAGGTCGATCCAAAATACCAGCTCAGTCCCGACGCGCTCAACGGCATTTACATCAAGGCCAACAATGTTGTGGGCGCCACCACAGCTATGCCAAGGACGGTTGCGGCGATAGCACCTGCCGGTCCGGCTGCGGCACTCTTTTCTTCTTCAGCTACGGTTCCCGCAGTACTTTCGCCCACTGCGGCGATCGCGGCCGCAAACGCTGTTCCGGCTGCTGCTGCCCCAACTTCTTCATCGGGCGGCGCAATGGTTCCGCTCTCTACGATCGCTCACTTTGAGCGCCAGCGCACTTCTCTGGCGGTTAATCACCAGGGCCAGTACCCGGCTGTTACCGTCACCTTCAACCTGGCGCCAAACGTTGCTTTGGGCGATGCCGTCACCGCGCTCGAAAAGGCGCAGAGCGAAATGGACATGCCCAGCGGCATTCACGCCACCTTCCAGGGAACCGCGCAGGCTTTCCAGGACTCGCTCAAAAACGAGATATGGCTCCTTGTGGCCGCGCTGGTCGCCGTCTATATCGTGCTCGGCATTCTCTATGAGAGCCTGATCCACCCACTGACGATTCTTTCTACGCTGCCCCCGGCCGGCGTCGGCGCCTTACTTGCGCTGCTGCTCACCGGAACCGAACTGAGCATCATCGCGCTCATCGGCATCATCCTGCTTATCGGCATCGTGAAGAAGAACGCCATTATGATGATCGACTTCGCCTTGCAGGCGGAGCGCGAACAAGGGTTGCCGCCGGTCGAGGCAATTTACCAAGCGTGCTTGTTGCGCTTTCGCCCCATCATGATGACCACGATGGCCGCGCTCTTCGGCGGATTGCCGCTGGCCATCGGTATGGGCGTCGGCTCAGAGCTGCGCAAGCCGCTGGGCATCACCATCGTCGGCGGCCTCATCGTTTCACAGATGCTGACGCTCTTCACGACGCCGGTGGTCTACCTCTTCTTCGACCGCCTGCAATGGAAATTCATGAAGCTTCGCCGCATTGGTGCGGAGCTGGAGGAAGCGCCGGGGGATTGAGGTAGGTATCCCCGGCTCACTTCGCGAACGCTTCTTCCGCCACCTTCACCTTCTCGATCAGCGTCACAGGATAGTAGGCGTTGCGAGCGTACTGGTTCATCATGCGGTTGGTGTTGAAGTAGGAACCGTTGTAGGCCAGTGTGTGGCGCATCAGCTTCGCCCACTTCTCAGGCGCATCGAGGTAGAGCGGAATCACGGCCGTTTCAAGTTTTTTATAGAGCGAGGCCGCTTCCTCCTGGTCGTTGGCGCCGTCCTCGATGGCCCAGCCGGTGAAGCCCTCAATGCAGCCCTCGATCCACCAGCCGTCAAGAACCGAGAGGCTGGGAACCCCATTCATTGCGGCTTTCATGCCGCTGGTTCCAGAGGCTTCGTAAGGACGCCGCGGCGTATTTACCCACAGGTCCACGCCGGCGGTCATCAGCGCGCCCAGGCTCCAGGCGTAATTTTCGAGGTACACAACTCGCAGCACGCCGTTTGAATATTTGGCCGCATCTTCGACTACCTCCTGGATCAACTTCTTGCCGGGCTCGTCCTGCGGATGGGCCTTGCCGCCAAAGATAATCTGTAACCCGCCGGCAGCGGCGGCGATCTCCGCCAGCCGCCTGGGGTCGTTGAACAACAGCGTGGCACGTTTGTAAGTGGCAGCGCGACGAGCAAACCCCAGAGTCAGCACTTTTGGATTCAGCACCAGCCCGGTGCTCGAGGCAACTTCAGTGAGCAGCGCCTCCTTGTTGCGAGCGTGCGCCGCGAGAATATCCTTTTCAGGCAAATCGATGGCACTACGCAGGTAATGATTGTCGCGCCGCCACGAGGAGTAGTTCGCATCAAGCAACTGCTGGATGGGCTCGGAAATCCAGGTGGGTGCGTGAACTCCGTTGGTGATCGAGTCAATCGTGAACTCCGAAAACATTTCCCGCGAAACTTTTGCATGCTGCATGGATACGCTGTTGGCGTAGCGCGAAAAGTTAAGCGCCAGCAGAGTCATGTTCAGCATGCCGTCGCGAAAGCATCCCAGCTTTTCCAGTCTCGCTGTCCGGTCGCCTCCCAGAATGCGAATGGTCTGCTCCAGAGAAAATCGATCGTGGCCGGCGGGAACCGGCGTGTGTGTGGTGAAGACGCACCTCCGGCGCACCGAGGCGAGATCAGTTTCAGTGGCCGCGCTGAGCGGTCCGCCGCCCAACTCGCTTTCAAGCAGCGCCAGGGTGAGCAGTGCCGCGTGGCCTTCGTTCATGTGGTACACATTCACCCGGTGGCCAAGCGCGTGGGCCATGCGAGCTCCGCCCATGCCCAGCACAATCTCCTGCTGCAAGCGGTAGTTGCTGTCGCCGCCGTAAAGGTGATCGGTCAAACCGCGGTCCCATCCCGAATTAACCTCAAGATCCGTATCAAGAAGATAGATCGGGACCACGTGCCCGTATCTTCCTACCAGGTCATAGCGCCATGCACGCACGGTAACAACGCGGTCTTCCACCGCAACCGTGACACGCGCCGGCTCCTCGGTGCAGAAGTTCGCAGGATTCCATTGCTGAACGTCTTCGCTTTGAATGCCTTTGCCGTCGAGATGCTGCTGGAAGAATCCCTTGCGGTGCAGCAATGAGAAGGCCATTAGCGGAATTCCCAGATCGGCAGCTGAACGCAACGAATCACCAGCCAGAACGCCAAGGCCGCCGGAATAGGTGGGCATGGAAGGATTGACCGCAATTTCCATGGAGTAGTACGCCACCAGGCCTTCACTGGGGAATTTTTCATAGGAAAATGGTTCTGATTTTTTCACTTGCATTGTCTTTTTATTTCTCCGCGGCGCTTCCAGGCTGCGAGGCGACGATCCAGGAACAAGGGTCCGAATAAAACTGAAAAATCTGCCCGGTCTCGATTGAACCAAACATCACTTGATTTTAGCAAGGAATGCCTGAATTCAGCGCATGCGGAGCCTGGGCATCCTGTCCGCCACGTTTGATCATCTTGCCTGTGCAACCTTTTTGGCATTCATATGGGCTAGAGTTAAATCGAGGTTCTGCCTCGCGCCGGCATAAGTTGGATCAATTGTGATTGCATCTCTGAACTGCTCGATTGCTTTTTCGTAATCTCCAAGCTGAAACAGGGCCACGCCGAGGTCATCGTGCGCGTGAGGGCTTGCGGGGTCGAGCCGCACTGCCTTGGTAAACTCAGCGACCGCCGCGGGGATCTGGTGCGCCTCGATAAGAATCACTCCGATTCTCGAATGGGGCATTGCCTGATTGGGATTGATGGAGAGAGAAAGCTCGAATTCCTTTAGTGCTTCCTGCTTCTGTCCCTCTTTCTCTAAAATAATGCCTATGTTGTTATGCGCATCGAATACATTCGGATCGTTGGCCAGCACCTGGCGGTATTCTCGGGCAGCCTCATCAAGTTTGTCCTGGGCGCGAAGAGCATCGGCAAGAAAAAGCTGCGCGGGTTGAAAATTAGGGGCCACGGCGAGCGTTCTTCGGCTATAAGTTTCCGCATCTTGTGGCTTGTTCATCAAGAGCGACCATCGCGCCATATTATTCAACGCATCGCGGAAATTGGGATCCAGGCGCAATGCGGCTTCGAGGCGTTGACCCACAAGCGGGAGATTGCTCCAATCATGGGTCTGCCCCATCAGTTGCATCATGCAATAGGCTGAGTAAGAAAGGATTAGAGGCTTGGTGGAGTTATAGAGAAGCGAACGATCAACATAGTCCTGAGCCTCGGCTAGCTTTCCTGCGTTCTCGTAGGCCATGCCCAGGCTGAAATTGGAAAGCGCACCGCGCGGGTCGACCTGGAGAACGTGGCTGAAGAGAGTTATGTTATCTTTCCATATCTTCACCTGCGCGTAACTCCTGACTGCGCACGCCGCGATTACCAGAATCGCGAGTAGCTGGGTTGCGATTCTCAAGTTTGGCGATTTGGAAACGGCTTCACCTATCAACCAAACGACGGCGATAAATATGCCGATCAGAGGGAGATAGGTATAGCGCTCGGCCATGAACTGCTCTCCTACCTGCACGAAACCGATCACCGGCACAAATGTTCCAAGAAACCACAGCCAGCCGACGAGGCAATAAGGCTTATCTTTGCGAAAGTGCCAGCAGGCGATGGTGATCAGAGCTAGCGCGGCGATCGACAAGATTGCAGCAGCATACTGAATATGAACTACATCGTAGTAATAGTAGGCCGTGAGCGGGTTGGGCCAAAATGTGAGCAGCAGGTAGCGGCAGTAACCGATTGCCGCATTGAGGGTTCGCTGCCACAAAGGCAACTCTTCGAGCAGAGCTACCGAATGACCGGCACGCTGCGCGATATAAGTGACGATGCTGGAGGAGATAGCCATGATAAAAAGCGGCCATTTCTCCAGGCATAACTTCCAAAAGGATGAGAACCATTGAGCACAGGCTTCCGGGTCGAAGGAGATTCTGCGTAATGGCCAAATATCCAGCAAGAGCAACGTAAACGGAAGTGTAACAGCCATTGGCTTTGACATGAGCGCACAGGCGAAGGCGCAGACGACCAGTAAGTACCGCTTCCAGGAAGGCTTGCGAAGATTCCACGCATATGCGAGTAATGTGGCTAAGAAGAAAAATGCGCACAAGACGTCTTTTCGCTCGGCAAGCCAGGCAACGGATTCGACATGAACCGGGTGCAGCGCGAAGAGGAATGCAACCATTGCGGAACGGCCCAGGAAGCCGGTCATGTAAAGGAGCAGAAGAAAAAGCAGGATTGAATTGGTAGTGTGAAGAAACAGATTGGTTAGATGGTGGCCGGCGGGATTGTTGCCGTAGAGACTCCAGTCCACCATATGCGAAATCCATGTGAGCGGGTGCCAGTTGGAGACGCGAAAAGTGGTGAATGCCCACTGGATGCTTTCGATGGTTACGCCCTGGTGCACATCGCGGTTCTGCACGACGTAGTCCATGTCGTCGTAGGTAAGGAAACCGTTGTGACGCACACCTTGAAAGGTGAGGAGGGTCGATAGAGCAAGCACAAAGCAAACGACGGCAACTTGCCACGGCTTATAGGTCGCGGAAGGAACGAGAGCGGATTTGCCGGTTGCTGCTTCGGGCGAGCGCTTGAATTGAGGTTTGCGCTGACTCGATTTCTTTGCCATGATTGCTAACCTCCAATCATTCTAATGATGAAGGTGATTTGATTTGCATTTGTGAGCTAAGACGGCGATCGTTTCCGCCTTGTGGACGGATCGGGATCGGGAGCAAGAATGCTTGTGGGGCGCGGTCGTTAACGACTACTCCAGCCGGTGAGCTCCTCCGGATGCGTGGCAGATGTGAATCTGCGGCACGATGCCGAATTGTGCGGTATAGCGCTTGCCCAGTTCCTCAGCAAAGGCCGGGGCCTGGGCTTGCTCGACCACATTGACGGTGCAGCCGCCAAAGCCTCCGCCGGTAAGCCGCGCACCGATCAGGCCGGGCAAATCCTGCGCCAGGGCGACCATCGCGTCGGCCTCTACGCAACTGCCTTCGAAATCCTTGCTGTAGCTGGTGTGCGCTTCGGCCATCAGACGGCCCAACTCGGCCAGATCGCCCTTCAACAGCGCTTCGCAGGCGGCCACTGTGCGCAGGTCTTCGCTGATCACGTGACGTGCGCGCATGAGCGACTTGGGCGCCATCTCAGAGCCCCACTTATCAAGATCCTCAAGCGTGGCATCGCGCAAAAAGGGAACTCCGGGGCGATGGCTGGCGATGACCGCGCAGGCGGCCTCGGATTCGCGGCGGCGGGTGGGATAATCGCCGCCGGCAACCGAGTGCTTGACCATGGTGTTGGCGATGACCAGCGCCACGTGGGAGGGAATCGGCGCCAGCTTGAAGCTCAGATCGCGGCAATCGAGCAGCAGCGCGTGATCTTTTTTGCCGTTGGCACTGATGAACTGGTCCATGATGCCGCAACTTGCGCCCACATACTCGTTCTCCGCGCGCTGGCAGAGCCTGGCCAGCACGGGGCCTGGGTAACTGGCGCCGATGAGCGAGAGAACGGCCAGAGCGGTGACTACTTCAAGGGCTGCCGAACTGGAGAGGCCGGAGCCTAGCGGCACGTCGCCCCACAGGGTCAGGCTGAAGCCTGGGAATTTATGCCCCTCGCCGGTGAGGATCGAGACCACTCCGATGGGGTAGTCAGTCCAGTGTTGGCTGGCTTTGGCGGGAAGCGCCGCCGCATCAAAGTACCGCTCCTCCTGGTAGTTCTCAGAGTAGATGGCGATCTTGCCGTCGGTGCGCGGCGAAATGGCAGCCAGCGTGGCAAAGTCAATGGCCACGGGCATCACAAAGCCCTCGGCGTAATCGGTGTGCTCGCCGATCAGGTTAACGCGGCCCGGGGCCACAAAGACGGCCGGCTCCGCATGGAAGCGGGCGATGTGCATGGAACGCAAAACGGCAGGATCGTGCATGAAAGTTCACTCCTCGAATGGTTTTAATCGCAACGAACTAACGAACCTTTGATTAAGTCCTGCTCTCCATCGAGCTTTCCCTCAGGGGCTAGAGCCCAAGTAGATTATGTTGGACTTGCGGCACGACTAAAGTCGTGCCCTTTCAAAACACCGACTTATTCAGATGTCCCCTACATTTCCAGGACCTCAGCGCAAGCCGCGATCCATCGCTCCCAAATTCTGTCGAGCCACTCCTCATGCTCGGGCTTCATTAAGACAGAGCGCAGGCAGGTCACTAATCCGGCCTCAGACCCATTTACTCCACTGCCTACTGGCTGAAACCAGGTCACCGGCAATTGTACAAGGGCCAGGTGCAAATCGCGGGCGGCGCAGGCTGCAAAGGTTTTTTGAGCCAGATCGGAGGACTGCTCGCTGGTCCTGGCAGCCAGCTTCCAGACCACAATATCCAGCTCGGGCGCGCCTGCCGCGAGCGGTTGGAAGCGCGCGTCATCTCGCAGCCGGCGGTCCAGTTCTAAAGCCGCCGCACGGCCCTGAGCCAGTCCGCGCGCAAACGTGCCACCCGGCTTCAGCGGCAAAAGCTTTTGCGTGGCCCACAGAGCAACGGCCGAGGCTCCGGCGCGCGAGCACTCCAGGCTGATCTCGCCCAGGTGCAACTGCTTCGACGTGAAGTAGGTATAGGGCGAATCATGCTTGTAAAAGCGGCCTACTGCCGGATCGCGAAAGAGCACACATCCGCAACCATAGGGCTGCAAACCGTGCTTGTGCGGATCGATCACGATGGAGTCGGCCTCACCGGCTGCCGCGTATGCCTGCCGCGCCGGCTCGTCGAGCGACTCGGAAATCAAACGGAAGTAGCCGCCGTAGGCTCCGTCCACATGGACTCGGAAACCATGCCGCTTGCTGAGTTTGAGGATTTGGTCCAGCGGGTCCACCGATCCTGTGGCCGTGGTGCCCAGCGTTACCACCACTGTGCCCACATCGCCATTGCGCAACTCGGTTTCGAGAGCCTCTATATTCATGCGCCCGCGATTGTCGGCGGAGATTTCAGCGTAGTCGATCTTCAGCACCGCGGAGATGCGGCGGTGAGTATAGTGGGCCTGCTCGGAGCCGACAATTCGCTTACCCGGCGCCAACTGCCCGGCTACCCACAGCGCTTCAAGGTTGGCCAGCGTTCCGCTTGAAGTGAGGTGCCCCAGATACTCCGTCCAGCCGAAGATGCCGGCAATCTCACGGACTGCTTCAATCTCCATCTCAGAGCTAGCCCGTCCGCCGTCGCGGGCATGGTTGTTTGGGTTCAGGTTCATGGCCAGCGCATAGGCCGCCCGCGCCAACGGATGCGGCGGCTTGAGCATCTGGCCGGCATAGAGAGGATGGAAATAGGGGTAATTGTCCCCCAGCCGGTGAGCCGTTTCCTCTAGAACCTGGGCCATTGCGGCGGGGTCCTGGACGGACTGAAAGGGCGGCAGAGCAGCGAACTCCGCCTCAAGTAGTTCTGTGGCGCGGGAGAGCAGACTGGGTACTGGATCGTTGGGCATGGCGACTTATCACACTATCACAGCCGGGCAGGCGTCCGGTCTACTGCGCGCGATCATTGGGGCGAGTAGGGCGCACATTGGCGATACAGAGTGGAGCTTTATTCCTCGATGCGATAAGTGAATTCTTCAATCACCGGGTTGGTGAGCACTTCGCGGGAGATGCGCTCTACCAGTGTGCGAGCCGCTTCCGCGCTCAGCCCGTCGGCCAGAGAAAGAGCAAAATACTTGCCCTGGCGCACAGCGGTTACTTCGGCAAATCCGATTTTGTGCAGGGCGTTCTGGATGGTCTGGCCCTGTGGATCGAGGACCGAGGTCTTCAGCGTGACATAGACATTCGCCTTCATTATCCCCGATTATAGTAGTTCCAGGGTCTGGCCGGGGTGACGATTGGAGTTCCCCTTGAGTTCCGGTTCGATTTCACCTGGCCGATCCGCCTTCCTAATCCCCAAGGAGAAGCAAAAAAGCAATGCCTAACTATCTGGAACTACCCATCGGCGACCGTTCCCCCGAAATCTTTCGCGCGGTCGTTGAAATTCCGCTGGATGGAACGCAAAAATTTGAATACGACAAACAGTTGCACGTCTTCAAACTGGACCGCAATCTGCACTCACCGGTTCACTATCCTGGTGATTACGGCTTTATTCCCTCCACGCTGAGCGACGACGGCGACCCGCTGGACGTGCTGGTGCTGGTGCCGGGGCCGAGCTTTCCCGGATGCGTACAGGAGGTGCGTCCCATCGGCCTGCTGGAGATGCTGGACCAGGGCATCCTGGATGAAAAGGTGCTGGCGGTGGGGAAAAACAATCCCCGCTATAACAATGTTTGGAATTACACCGACATCTATCCGCACATGCTCAAGGAGATTACCCACTTCTTTTCGATCTACAAAGATCTGGAGGGCAAACGGGTAGAGATCAAAGGGTGGCACGACGCTGCTTACGCGCGCGACCAGGTGGTGTATTGCGCCAAGCAATTCCAGGAGAATAAGGCGAAAAGGGCGGATGCTAAATAGAAGATTGTAGGAGCCCAAGCCCCATAAGCGGGTTCTCCACCCCGCGAACCACCCAGAGGGTACCGTCCTATCCGTGCGGACCTCGGACCTGGGCCCCTCTCTAATCCTCAAGCGGGCCGGCGTTGAGACGTCTGCGCATCAAGGGAGCGGCTATTAGCCAGTAGAAGACCGGTCCTAACAAGCCTACTAGGGAAGCAAACAGAAGCGCCGAGGTGTAGCCGAAGAGTTTTTCGTCGTGTGATGCGTAGAGAGCGTAACCGATCAGTACGGCCGGGCCCACTCCCAGCAGGCAAGCAAAGGCCAGGTTGCCGGCCTTGAAGGGACGATCAAGGTTGGGCTCGCGGATGCGCAGCACGACTAGAGCTATAAACTCCAGCAGCAGGACGGAGCCGTAGAGAATCAGGTCGACTGAGATGAGGCGCTCGAAGGGCAACTTGAGCGCGAGCCCCCATGCAAGTCCTAACAAAATTACTGAAACCCACGGAACTCCACGGCTGTTGCGGCGAGCCAGCACTTGGGGCAGCATACCTCCCTCAGCCATGGCCATGGGCAGGCGGGTATAACTCATCACCAGCGCGTTGAACATGCCGATGCCCGACAGTGCGCCTCCTGCAACTACGGCAACTCCCAGAATCGGACCGCCGAGCGAGGTTGCGGCGGTGGTCCAGTCGCCGGTTGAAAAGCTATCTGTGGAGAGGCCAGCCAGCGCCATTGCAGCCAGGGGAAGAATGTAGGATGCCGCGGTCACAAAGGTGGCGGCGATCATGGCGCGCGGGTAGTTTCGCTGCGGATTCTCCACTTCGCCGGCCACTGTGGAAGCGTTATCCCATCCCATGTAGTTCCACATGGCCACTAAAACCGCAGTTGAAAAAGCGGACCCTGCGCCAAAGCCTGCGGATGGCCCGCCCCATTGGATTGCGGGGTGCAGAGTGAATCCATGCCAGAAGCCGAGAACCACGAAGACCGCAAACGGCGCCAGCAAAAGCACGAACATTCCCACTGAGTCGTCGGCCACCACCGGCGCTCCGAGGAGGTTCCACAAGCAACAGGCCGCCACTACCGCCAACGCCCAGCCATAGCCATACCAGCCAGCGGTGAACGCAGGCAGCAACTTGTGCAGATAAAGCACGAATATGGCTGGATAAATCGCCATATCGAAGATGCTGGCTGAGAGTGAGAACCAGCTCACCTGATAGCCCCAGAAGGGTCCGAGCGCCCGCCGCACCCAGACGTAAAAGCCACCCTCGGCGGGAATGGCGCTGGCCAGTTCGCCGACCATCAGCGCGGTGGGGAGGCACCAGATTACAGGCAAGATCAGCAGGATGAGGATGGCCTTCAGAAACCCCGCACCGCCGAGAATATCCTCGATGCCGTATGGGCCGCCGGAGACCATGAAGT
This sequence comes from Occallatibacter sp., assembly GCA_049515455.1. Lineage (GTDB taxonomy): Bacteria > Acidobacteriota > Terriglobia > Terriglobales > Acidobacteriaceae > Telmatobacter. The sequence goes on along the minus strand of JBEKUB010000040.1, from coordinate 50,319 downwards.
AGGTGGCGGCAACCAACGGCACGAAGAGCATCTTCCGCCGTCCAGAATGAGGTCGCAGGGGCATTACACGAATGTTACATTCCCCGACCGGGCGATATGCGAAAAATGCCATGGCACTAGTTGCCGCGCGCCACGGGTGCGGATTCCGGTATAATCCGAGTTAAGACCGCGGAGAGATGGCCGAGTGGCTGACCGCCAGCTCATATTGAGAAATAATAGCTTACAAGATACAAACCGACAATACCGTGGAATTTTCCTGTGTGTCTTGCTCCTGCTTCCTGCCTTTCACCGAAGAACCACGACCGCATACGTATCGACCATTGGAAGAATGAAGCTCAATCTGTTGCCGGAGCGCTGGAGAGCCGCGTCCTTGCTTGTTGCCGCATCGGGCGAAAGAACCTGCAGCGCACCCTGCATCGTGTTCTCGCATTGCGGGCCCAGTTCCACTCCGATCCTCACATTGGCGATGGGGGCCGTGGAGTAATTGAGGATGTGGATCGCGAGCGCCTTGCCTCCGTCGATCCGCGTTATGTTGCCAAGCACGTTTCGATCGCCATCGATTGACAGCGATGCGCATGCCGGAGGCCCTTTCTGCATAGCAACGATCGTTTCCTCCGGCGCTTCATCCACCACATCGACCCGGCCTCCACGTTCCTTGTAGCTTTTCAGGCTATCCGGCCATGGAATGCCTTTGGGAATCACGACCGTTCTGTACTTCACAAGGTCCACGTCATGAACCTTGCCGGCGAGCATCAGATTGAAAAGGACGCTTTTCTTCGCCAGCACATCGTATAGATCGTTCTGTTCAATGCGCCAGTCAAAGGACATTCCGCTGCCCGGCAGCAACACCAGGTAGTTCGCAACCTGCGTGGCGTTGTGGTAGATCTCCCTGTGACTGGAGAGGAAACGGTTGTATTCTCCAATCGCGTTCCACGACGCCACCGCGGTTTTATCCCCGTGAATCAGGGCTGTGTCGGTCGGGCCTTCCATGTCGTGCGCTAAACTGCCACCGAAGACCGCGGCCTCGGCAATTGCCAGGTGCTCGGAACGGGGCGAAAGGTAGGTCGTGGAGCGAGTTCCGTTCCGGAATTGAGAGTACTCCGTGATCATCGGTTTCCACGCCGGAATCACGCCTCTCATATATTTGAAGCGGCGGATGTTGCGCACGTTCCACTCGTCGCCCCAGACGCCAGGCTCTTCGTAGTACTCGTTGAACGCGACATCCATTTCGACATTCAGCGCGGATCTTTCCGCATCCATCCCGAAGTTGGACAGCAGGAGAAGATTCGAGTGCTTGTCTTCATGCACAAACCGGCGCAACTCCCGTAGAAAGCCATCCATGGTGCTGTCATCTGCCCAGGCCCGTTCGGGAGTGTTGTCAAGAAACACGGCATCGAATCCGGCGTCGATGGCCGCCCCGATCCGCTTCTCTTCCAGCGCCACCCACCCGGGGTTTCTCACATCGGCTATGAACCGATAGGTATCGGTGCCGCCCCCGTATCGATAAGGCATGCCACTGGGATCGTACTTCAGCCAGCCAACCGACTCGGGCTGATCCCGAAACATGCTTTGCCAGAAGATGCTCGATGCGCACATATAACCGGTGACATGGATTCCCCGCTTATGCAGCCTGTCGACCATCTTTTTCGCTTGCTCCCGCTGCGCCGCTTCATCCTGCCACGAGAATCCTACGCTCCACTCAATCCAGACCCAGTTCACGCCGGCCTCGGAAATCAGATCGATGGCCCGGTCGGCGTACTTGCCATATAGATTGCCCAGCACCTCATTATCCGCGTCGGTAAAGGTCTTTCCCCACCAAGCTTTCGAGGTCTTCTGCGGTTCAATTGGACCGCCATCCAGGCGCATGAAGTGGAAATTTCCCTGCTCGGCCCACGCGGGAATCCATTCCGGCCGCGGAGCGTCACGGTCCTCGGCTCGATTGCCGGAGGAGCCCACTGCCTGATTTATTGTGACGACCCCGTTGTGACCCTGAACAAGAAATGCTCCCTCGCCAACCATCTGGGCTTGCGATCGTTCAGCGAAGAAAATCGTGCCAAAGAACGCGAGAAGAGCAAATAGCTGGCGCAAAACATCTCCCTCCAAGCAGAGAACTCTCAAGCTGTACTCTGAGATCATAGTCCCCATCGGGACGGACTCCAACCTCTGATCCTGGAAATGGTCAATGGGCGATACCACCCGTTACGAAGACCTGTTAGTAAAATTGCTCAAATCACCAACCTCACGATTGTTCGACCAAGCCTACTCGGCGGGAGTCAACGGAATATGCCCTCAGCCGGACACGACACAAATCGCACTCGCGCTGAGTTCGAGATCAAGGGTTCATTGATGTTCTGCTGGGATGCGGCGTCTTGCTTGCGGATTTTCAATTCCTATGGGCTGCAAAATGATTCGTCGGTCGAACGAACATCGCGGCGATCTGACGGGCTAGTGATCGGGTTTAAAGCCGGCATTGACCATGCCACGTTGGGCTTCAGGATTTCTCATGAAAGTGTCCCATACAAATCCAGTTCGCGCGTTCTCTGCCATGAGCATCGTAATGCCGGTGTCAATGCCAATCACATCCGTGTCGTACCAACCCGTCAAGGGGTTGAATGCATCCACAAATCCATAGTGGCTCCAGGCTTTGGGGTAGTGATCATGGATGGTTCTGAGTACCCGCATGGCCGCGTTTGGCAGAAACGGAAGCGAACCGCCGGCTGCGGCGGGGACGATGGTTCCGTCTATAGGGCCCATGGCTGGCGGGCCACCCCAAACCACATATCCATTTTGGGAGTCGGAGGCAGTGATGCCCCAGAGTGCATTGCTGTAATCAGAGAACTGTTCATTGAGCTCAACGCAAAATCGACGATGTACATCAGTGGCAATCACGGAATTCTGAAAGTAGTCAGCGTAGCGGTCCCGCTTGCCGCGGAAGTCGAACCACGCCTGAGAATACTGGTGCACAAAGAGGGGCGCAAACGACCCTATATAACGCAAACCATCGTATTCAAACACGGTTCGCTTCCAAGCGAACCACGCATCGTTGTTGAGCGGAAAAGCGGAAGACCCCATCCCCAGCAGGTAGATCATCATCAACTCGCTGTAGTCATCCCACCGGGAGGGAATAAACCCCAACTCCGGCGTCCAGCCATGTGAAAGCAGAGAGGTATCTTCAGAGAGCCAGGTCCAGTCCACGCGATCGAAGATTGCATGGGCCAGCTTCGAAATCGTATCGTCCTGAAAATGCGCACGGCAGGTCAGGACGCCGCAGAGCAGCAGCGCAGTATCGACGGAGGAAACCTCAGAGTCCCAGAATCTTTCGCCGGTGTTGATATTGGCGAAGTGAAAGAAAAAACCGCGATGTGTGGGCAGTTTGTGCCATAGAAAGGACAATGTTTTAATAACTCGCAAACGGGCGTCGGAGTTACTGACAAAGCCGCGCTTTTCACCAATGCAAATCGCGGTGAGGCCGAATCCTATCGACGCAATGCTGGCTGCCACGCTTGTATCCTTGGCGCGTACGTTGCAGCGGTCTTTGATCATTCCTGTCTGAGGGTTGGCTTGTTCCCAAAAAAAGAGGAAATTGCAATGCTCGAGCTCATCCAGAAATTTCTCATCTGAGGGTGAAATTGTGGTCGGCGCCGGAGGAGTCGCGGGTTGAGCATGCGGCGGCATTGCCTGCTTCTGTGCCGCCGATTGGCTGAAGAGAGGCATGACCTTTGCCTGAGCAAGGGGCAGGCCCATGGATAGAGCGGCCAATTGACGCAAGAGGTTGCGGCGGGAGTTTTCGCTTCCAGGTTTGGCGCAGGGAATTTCGTCGATGTCGCAATTGCCAAGCCGTATCATCATTCTCGCCGATGTTAAATCAGGAATTGACGCTGCTCGTGCACACGTGTGCAGTTAGTTATGATGCAAAATAATGGCAGGGAGTTGCAGGAAATCCGGACTGCAGATTGAATCCGGGCTGTGTCAAGTTACCATCGAATATAGGCGGAGCCGGTGTGAACCAGAGAAAGAGAGCTATGTGGACAGTCATCGGAGTGGCAGCGGCCTTGATGGCCGTTGCACTTGGCGTGGGCCTGCATCGCTGGAGCGTGGGAGCGATGAGGATCAAAGGCGCGGTGATCCGCCGCGACGTCGACACACGGAAAGAATTGCCGATCGCCGGCGTTGATGTGACCGTGTCAAATGGCGTGACCAGCGCAACTACCCAGTCGGAGGCTTCGGGATACTTCAACATTCCTTTTCCACGCAGCATCTGGCCTGGGGAAGTTATGATTTTGAGTTTTCGGCATCCCGGCTATCAACCTCTCTCTATAAAAATTCAGGGTGGCCTTGCTGCGGGCAAGTTGAATATTGCCGCAATGGAGCCAATCCCTTCGCCAGACGAAAGCGACTCAAACCATGCGGCACTGGCTGTGACGAATATTCGGATCAGATATACCACTAACTCGCAGACCAGAGTTAATATTGGTAGCGCGGTCAAGACTTTTCAGGTCGCCAATACCGGAAATCTTCCCTGCGATCATAAAGCTCTCTGTTCTCCGGATGGAAGATGGAAGGCGTCTATTGCTTCTGAATCAATGGATGCCGGCGTCGGCAATGAATTCAGCAATGTGAGAGCTTCGTGTATCGCCGGCCCGTGCCCATTTACCAAGATCGATTCGAACGGTTTTGCGAGCGGCGGCCGCACAATCACTGTCTCTGCGCTGAACTGGTCGGATACAGCTACATTCTTGCTGGAGGCCGAGGTATTTCATGACGCAAGCGTCTCCAACGAACGGGAGTTATATCCTGTCGTCTTTGGGCGCGCGCTCAATTTTACCCTCCCACCGACTCAAGAAGGAGTAAGTATTGAGGTTGAAATTAATGGCGAGCCAATGGTGTTTCCTCTTGGACCGGCGCTCTATCTTAGCTGGGCCACCTGCACCGCGAGAACTAACTCGGACCCGGAAAAGACGACAGTGTATCGATGTGAACTGAAGCCTGGTTACCGATTCTGAACTCTGCCTCGGCAAAAATTCCATAGGATCCGGCCGTTCCAGGCTGGGGAGATCAAGGCTCGAGGACGAGTTCGCAGCTGCCGGCGCTGCAATTGAGCATGGCTAGGCGGACCAGTTTGGCTTCTGATCCATTTGGCCAGTAGCCGGGAAACCTGGCGGCTTTGATTTTTTCTTCAGCCAAAGGAACTTCTTTATCGCCTGTTTTTTCGAGGTCGAGCACCGCGCCGTTGCTCAGGAGGAGGCGGTACTCGGCACCACCCGTGAAGTGGCTTGACGGGCCGAGGTCGATGGTGCGAAGTTGCCGGAGAGTATCATCCGCATCCGCAGCAGGCTCTTTTGCGCCGGCTTTGCGGAGAGTTTCGATGTGCTGAGTCAGCTCTTTCTGGGTGGCGTTGGGAGTTTTTCGGAAGCCGGGCTGGAGGTAGGAGGGAAAAGTAGCCAAGGCAAGTTCATAGAGGCGCAAGGCTTCGTCCAGATTGCCTTTGGCTTCCGCCATTTCGGCCAGGTGCTCGCCGATCTCGGCGCTCTCCCGATTGGTCCAGGCAGGTTGGATATAGCTTTCGGCCTCCGTGGACTTGCCCTCGCGGTAGAGTATCCAGCCGAGTGTGTCCCAAGTGGAGGCGATGCGGCGACTTTTCGAAAGGCTATTTGGAACATTCTCCTGAAGGTTCCAAGTCTTGCTTTCGGCAGTAAGTTTGTCGATGGCATCCCTGGCAGCGGCTTCAGCCAGCGGTAAGTCAAGTCCGGTTTTGCCTAGCTCGTACGCGGCATCGTTCATCATGCCGGGATCGGTCGTGGCGTGCAGGAGATCGAGCAGAGTGGATTCACCTTGCTGCATTCCGGCGGCGATTTGGGCCCGCCCAATCAGCAGTTGCAGACGCTGATCATTTTTGCGTTCCTCCGGGAGGCGGGCAATGCCGGTTTTTGCAGCGGCGACCGCCTCTGAGAACTGGCCTTCATCGATGAGCATGGAAACGAGAGCAGTAATTGGCGCGATATTGTCGGGTTGCCTGATGGACCACTTTTTCAGAGTTTCGTGGGCATCTTTCTCTAGGCCGAGAATGTGCTGAGCCTCGGCGAGAGAGGGGTAGGTGCCGTAATTGTCGGGGTAGAGGGCCAGTTCTTTTCGATAGTCCGTAATTGCGCTGGACATATTGCCGCGCTGGAATTCAAGATAGCCGTAGTTGGTCCAAAGCCTGGGCTGATCGGGATCAATGGAGTGGGCTTCGTCCAGTTGAGATTGGGCTGCCTCAAACTGGCGGTGCTGGATGGAGAGGTGCGCGGCAGCGATGAGCCTGGCGGCTTTGGAGTCTTCTAAGGATGTGGCGGTTGCGGTGCTAGTGGAGGGACCGTTGCCTCTCGAGGGATAAATGGGAGCCCAGCCGCCTGGTGTAATGAGCTGGATAAATTTTTCATTGCCCAGGTCGGCGTCGTCGGCGAATTTCTTGTAGGCCTTCCAATCGGCGAAAGGGACTCTTTCCTCAAAAACCTCGACCCTGCGTTCGGCGTAGATGGTGCGATTTTCAAAGCGGTAGGTCTGGCTATATGCGGCCCAGGGGGATTTGACATCGACGGCATCAGGCAATTTGGCGCCCCAACCGTCAGGGATCTTCATGGCGGATGTTGAGATTTCAGTGCGGGGTGGTCCTAGAAAGATGGAACTGACGGGCGGATCTGCATTTCCCGGACGGGGAAGTTCGACGGGCGCGACCTGAGGAACGGTCCTGAGATGCTCCCAATCGCCGGCTTTTTCGCGCTTGTAATCGTAACTGATTGTCAGAGGTTCATTGGTGTCTTCAGGGCGGGAAACATCAGGATGACTGGTGGTGCCGGCATAGCCCATGCCGAGCGAAACGTGCTGGACTATTTTGTCATATTGATCGAGGGGGACACGATGGAAGGCTTCGCGAGCTATTAACTCGCCATCGCCTCGGAGAGTCAGCACCAGGCGCGAATTCGATATTCCGTCTTCGTCAAGTGTGCCGACCGCATCCATTTTTTCTATGGCTGGGAATGGGAGGCTGGCGGGTGTGTGTTCAACCCACGTGAGGCCGGAGTTGGGAACGACGAGAGCGGCCTTATCGCGGAGCACATAGCTGAGGACACGGTAAGGGGCAACTTCAGCGGTGGTGTCAAGCCAGATGGGTTGGCCGTCGACTGAAACCCAGGTGATGAGATGGTTGAAGGACTGAGGCGAGGGAACGGGTTCATTGAAGCGAATGCCTGCGCCAATCAGAACTGCGGCGGGGTGGAGGCCGAGATTTTCAAGCATGGCGGCCAGCAGAGTGTGCTTGTCTTTGCAGTCGCCGTATTGATTTTCGAGTACTTCTACGGCAGTATGAGGCTGGTAACGGCCGATGCCGAAGTCTACGCCGACATACCGAATTTGGGTGGAAACATAGGCGTAGATTGCCCGGACCTTTTCCTCCTGCGTGGCTTTGCCCGCGGTTAGTTCTACGACTTTTGCCTTGATCTCTGGGTCGCCGGAGAGGACGCGGTCGCTTTCGAGAGCACGATACCAGGCGCCGACTTCGTCCCAGCTCTTGAAGGTCGTCCAGGCAACGGAAGGAGACTTGCCCTCCTTCTCTTCGATCTCCTGTTCTGCGGTCCAGAGCTGCTTCTTCTTGCGATCTTTTTCAGCTTCCGCTTCCGGCCCGACGGTGGGTTTCAATTGGGAGGTATCCCAGCGGTAGATGTGTTCGGTGGGGGTGGTGGTTTCAACGGGCTTGTTCGCTGGACTCCACACATTGACGTACTTGTCTTTGGGGACGTGGAGCTCAAGGGATTCGGAAAGGACGACATTGTCTGGAACGAAGGTTTCCTGTCCCCAGAACTGGCCGGGCGCGTCGGGTTTTGTGCGGATAACCTTTGCCTGCCATTCAAGATGATCTCCGGCCCGGAGATTGCGCACCGGAATCTGCAGTTCCTTCAGGTCGCTGTAGAAGGGAGCTGCAGTGGTTACCTGGGTAGGCATTTCAATGGCTGAAGTCAAAGGGGTCTCGGTTACGGAACCATCGGGCCGGCGGACGCGGACGTAGGCAAGTTCAACGTGCTCGGAGCTGCTGGCATAGGGGATGCTCAGGACGCCGAGCTGGCGGACGGAAGCGTCGGAATTGACGTGTGCGGCTAGGGTTACCTGGCGAACGCCGGTGCCGTCGGCGGCCATGGTGTAGATGTGTTCGACATGGTCGATGACGAGGGGTTCGGCGGAATAGTCGGGCGGAGTTTTGGGTGCGGCGGCTGCTTCGGGTGCGGCCTTTTGCGCGGTACTTGGTTCCGGTGCAGTTTTGGGTGTGTCGGATTGTTCGAGCGCGGCAGACATTGATGTTGAAGGGAGAACCGGCGCCTGTTGATCGCTGGACGAAAGTGTGCCACTGGTGGTGGCAAAGGCCTCGTTTGGGATCAGTTCTGTTTCTGCTCCGTCTTCGAAATTGAGGTGGGTGGCCATCAGCGCGTCCAGGTCCGAGCGCGTCTTGCCCAGCAGGAAGTACTCAACCACTCCCCTGGATGTAAGAGTCATCAGCGCGGCCAGGGACCTTGGGGTTTCCCATGGACGATCTTTGAGAATCGCCGTGGAGCGCATGGCCCAGAATCGATGTGTACCCGCCTTGAATGTGCCGTATTCTGTGTTCTTGAGATTGTACTTTTTGCCCAGGCTGACGACCTCTTCGACCATCGCGTAATCAAGACCGTATGCAGGGGAGTTGGATGCATCCACTGGAGTGGCCAGGCAAGCCAGCGTACATACTGTCAGAATCACCGTCTTAGATTGGTCTTCAGTCATTGCCACCAGCAGTGTTTGCAGCCGGCGAGCCTCTGGAACTTTGCTGGGAACGGGTTTTCCGGGGGAATCCATCCTGTTCGCCGCGTCCCACCGTTTGGCATCGTAAATCTTCAAGTCAGGGGGAACTTCATAGGTAAATCCGTAACCGCTATTGAAGTAATGCGAAGCGTGGGGCTCCTCAAAGATCTGCCTGTCGCTTGCTTGAGCTGATCCCAGGCTAGTGAAGGGTTGTGACGGCGACTTAGTGGCCTCAAATGCGCCCGCGGGAATCAGTTCGGTATCCACTCCATTGGCCAGGTGGAGATGCGAGTGCTCAAAGTCTTCCTGCGCCTGCAGCATTTTGGAATGGACCGACCAGTAAACCAATCCTTTGGGCAGCACCGTTGCCACGTACTCGATGGTTTCCAACTCTCCGGGTTCATTCCAGCTGGCCGCTTTTGACCGCATCACCCAGAACATCTGCCCCTGCACTGAATAGGCCGCGCAATGGGTATCGCTCAATTTATAGCGGCTTTCCAATAACCTCATGGTGTGGGAGGTGAAGGTATCCAGATCAGGCTTCTCACGCATGCAATCCGTGGTGATGACGCCGCCCAGGAAATTGGAGCGGGGCTCTCCGAATCGGGCGCTGAAGATGTTTTGCGAGCACTCGATGCTGCGCCGGTAGGCGTCCTGCTCCGCTTCCTTGTCCAGGGGCATCTTCGACGCCGGCACTACTGGCCCGATGTCGTTATAAATCCACTCCGCAGGATAGGAAAGCTCATATCCCAATTCGCTGGTGAAGATGCGAGTCTGGGCGGCCGCGGCGCGGGCATTGCCGGACCGTTCCGGCTGAGCGGAAGTTTGAGAGCAGACCGCTGAAACTACGATCAACAGGAACACAGCTGACGAGCGGATTTTCATCTCGCAGCAAGTCTATCATTCAACTTGACATGCAACGCTTTCCGCTCTTCCACTCCTCATACGAAATGCGCGGAATCGTCATGAATGCGTCGCGCGTGCGTACATAGTTTCCCAGCCCGTTCATGCGGCCAATTGAATGTAACTCGTCTGCCTTGATGTAAGGGCCGTCCGGGTCCACAAACCTGTCCTCAACGTAAATGGCGACAACTCGCCCCAGGATAATGCGAGAGCGGCCGATCTCCATCGTTGCGTATTCGCGGCATTCCAGCGCGGCATGCGCTTCGACCAGCCGCGGCGGCTTCACGATCTGCGACGGCGCGGTAGTGAACCCGGCCAGCTTCACCTCGCTCATTTCGGGCGGGAAATCGGTGGCGCAGATATTCATCTTCTCGGCGATGTCCTCGGTGACCACGTTAACCACAAATTCGCCGGTGCGACGGATATTGCGGGCCGTATCCTTGGGAACAAACTGCTGGCCTGAACGGTTAGTTACGCCCACTCCAACGATGGGAGGGTCAGTACACAGGTAGTTGTATGCGCTGAAGGGCGCTGCGTTCAATTGCCCATTCTCATCCATGGATGTGATTAGCGCGATCGGCCGAGGCGCCACCAGACCCACCAGAAGTTTGTAGGCATGGCTCGCAGGTGCGCGTTCAAGATCAAAGTTCATTGGTCTAAAGACTCCTCACGGTTCGATGGTATCGGAGCGGAGGGCGTCGCAGGCGAGTTATCTTTGCGAGATCTTGATTTCAGGGAACATGCAGGAAGCTACTAAATCGGGAACGCAAGCCTTTAAAACGAGGAGATTCCGCTTCATGTACACTTGACTTAATTATCATTTTTAGGACTCTTACGTGAATTCTCTTCATCAAGAGGATGCATTGGCCTTGTTGAGCGGTGACGAGGCTGTTGCAATGGCCGCCTTTGAGGCCGGTGTGAAAATTGGGACGGGATATCCCGGCACCCCCTCGACAGAAATTTTGGAAACCTTCGCAAAGCTGGGCGGAAAAGCTCAGTGGGCTCCAAACGAGAAAGTGGCGCTGGAAGTTGGAGTAGGCGTGGCGTTTGCGGGAGCGCGCGCCCTGGTCACCATGAAGCATGTGGGACTGAATGTGGCAGCCGATCCGCTCTTTACCGTGGCGTATATCCGGCTGGACGGGGCGCTGGTGGTGGTTTCAGCCGACGATCCGGGAATGGCCTCAAGCCAGAACGAGCAGGATAATCGGCGCTACGCGCAGGCCGCCGGTGTCACGATGCTTGAGCCCTCCGACTCGCAGGAAGCTTACGAATTTACGTTGCAAGCCATCGAAATCTCCGAGCGCTGGCAAGTGCCGGTTCTGTTGCGCATAACCACGCGCGTATGCCACTCGAAAACTCTCGTACGTCGCGGAATGGTGCAGATTCCGGCGCCGCGGCCGGCTCATTTTGAGCACGATTTTCCTTCTCGCGTCATGATTCCGGCTTATGCGAAGCCGGCGCATCTGCGGATGCGCAAAACACTCGCCGAGATTGCTGAGTGGAACAATTCAAAGGGACCGAATCTGTTGCTTGCCGGATCGCCTTCGCTGGGAATCATCACCTCGGGAGTCGCGTTCCAATATGCGCGCGAAGCAGCTCCGCAGGCCGGCATTCTGAAGATTGGAATGACTTATCCACTTCCCATCGATCGAATGAGCCGGTTTGCCGGGAGCGTTAAAAAGTGTGTGGTAATTGAAGAGGGCGATCCCTACCTGGTGGAGGCCGCCGGCGACGCGGGCATTGAGGTCGAGGGCAAGCAGGAGATGTATCGCTTTGGCGAACTGAACTCCGATCGCGTGCGCCGCATTCTGGCTGAAGATTCAACGCCCGAGCCGAAGCGCGCTCCGGGCAAGCCACCGGCTCTCTGTCCCGGGTGTCCGCATCGCAACGTCTATACGATTCTGAAAGAACTGGACTGCATTGTAGCGGGCGATATCGGCTGCTATTCCCTGGGAGTTCTGCCGCCTTTTGAAGCGATGGATTCGCTGGTATGCATGGGCGCCGCCATTGGCGTGGGCCTTGGACTGCGCCACTCGCTGCCGGCTGAGGAAGCCAAGCGAGTGGTGAGCGTGATCGGCGACAGCACTTTTGTGCACAGCGGCATTACCGGCTTGGTTGAGATGGTGTATAACCCTCCGGCCACCGGGCACGTGGTGATCATTCTCGACAATGGAACAACGGCCATGACGGGTATGCAGGAGCATCCGGGAACCGGACGCACCCTGGAACATGCAAAAACCGGCAAAGTGGTTTTTGAGGATCTGGCGCGCTCGCTGGGTGTGAGGAATGTGCATGTGGTCGATCCTGTAGCGGAGCCTGAAAAACTCAAGACGCTGATTGAAACCTGCCTGGAATCGCTGCAGCTTTCCGTGGTGATTGCCCGCCGTAACTGCCTGCTGGCAGCTGGATCGATCCGCGAGTATGAGAGGTGCCATGAGCAGTAAACCGACGAACGTGGTGATCGCGGGACTGGGCGGGCAGGGCGTTATCAAGGCCTCTGACATTCTGGCCGACGTTGCCTTCAGTGCCGGAGTGGACGTGAAGAAAAGCGAGCTGCACGGGATGAGCCAGCGCGGTGGCTCCGTTTCCAGCGACGTGCGGTTTGGCGAGCGCGTTTACAGTCCCATGGTGCCAGAGGGCGAGGCGGATTTTCTTGTGGTGATCGCACCCGATCAGATCGCGGTGAACCAGTCGGTGCTGCGTGCAGGCGGCATTCTCATTGAGCCATCGATGATTGACGAATCCAAGCTGACCACGAAGAAAAGCGTCAATGTGGCATTGCTGGGCGTGTTGAGCCACCATCTGGATTTTCCGGTGGACGCGTGGACCGCCGCTTTAAAGCGCAACCTGCCGGAGAAGCTGCACGAGGCGAATCTTATATCATTTTCCATCGGACGCAACCAATGAGCTCAATCATGGAACTCGCCGCGACTTTGGAGACTTCGGCATCCGACTGTCATCCCGCCAGCGTGCCGGATTACACTCCGCTTGCCGAGCTTCGCGATTTGCAGTTGCAGCGATTGCAGGCTGTGGTTACGCTTGCATGGAAGCAGGTCAAGCTCTTCCGCTCACGCATGGATGGGCTCGGACTGGCGCCCGAGGATATTCGCTCGCTTGACGACGTTGCCAGACTGCCCCTCACGCAGAAGAGCGATTTGCGTGACACCTATCCATTCGGTCTTTTCGCCAGCCCCATGAAGGATGTTGTTCGCCTGCACGCCTCCAGCGGGACAACCGGAAAACCGATCGTGGTGGCCTACACGCAGAAGGATATTGACGTGTGGACCTCGGTATTGGTCCGCTGTTTTGCCGGTTGCGGGCTGCATCGCGGCGACATCATGCAGATCGCTTATGGTTACGGACTCTTCACCGGCGGACTGGGTGCGCACTACGGTGCCGAAGGGCTCGGTGCGACAGTGGTCCCCACCTCCGGCGGCCACGCCGACCGGCAGATCATGCTGATGAAAGATTTTGGTGTGACGGCGATGTGCTGCACGCCCACTTATTTCCTGCACTTGATCGACCGCGCCGTAGAACTCGGCGTGGATCTGAAAGAGCTTCCGCTTCGGGCGGGCGTCTTTGGCGCCGAGCCGTGGACCGAGTCCATGCGCAAGCACATTGAAAAGATGAGCAACCTTGAAGCCTTCGATATCTACGGGCTATCGGAGATTATTGGACCAGGCGTTGGCTGCGAATGCCGTCGTCATCAAGGCCTGCACATCTTTGAAGATCACTTCTATCCCGAGATCGTCGATCCGGAAACCGGAGCGCCGCTCGAGGACGGCAGCGAGGGTGAACTCGTGTTGACCACATTGAGCAAGCAGGCGATGCCAATGATCCGCTATCGCACGCGCGACATTACCAGAATTTTGCCAGGGCCTTGCGAGTGCGGACGCACCCTGCGGCGCATTGACCGCATCGGGCGGCGCAGCGACGATATGCTGATTATCCGCGGCGTCAACGTCTTTCCATCGCAGGTGGAATCCGCGCTGCTGGAAATTGAAGGAACGCTCCCGCATTACCAGATCGTGCTGACCCGCGTGCAGGGACTGGACCAGATGGAAGTGCAGGTTGAAGTAACGCCACAAATGTTCAACGACAAGATCGGAGCGTTGCAGGGACTTCAAACAAGAATTCAGTCCGCGCTCGATCATATTCTGGGAATTCGCGTCCGTGTTGCGCTGGTCGAGGCGAATTCCATTGAGCGAAGCGAGGGCAAGGCAAAACGTGTCATCGATAGGCGGACCGCATGAAGATTCAACAGATTTCATTGTTCGTCGAAAACAAGCCGGGGCATTTAACCGCTCCTGTGCGTCTACTGGCGGAGGAAGGCGTTGATATCCGCTCGCTTTATCTCGCGGATACGCAGCAGTTCGGCATTGTCCGCATGATCGTTTCAGACTGGCAGAAGGCTGCGCAGATTCTTGAGACGCATGGATTCGCCGTCAAGGTCACCGAGGTTCTGGCGGTCGAAGTTGCAGATCGTCCGGGAGGACTGACGGGAATTCTGACGGTGCTGGACGGCATGGACATCAATATCGAATATATGTATGCCTTTCCCTATTCGCGCACCAACGAGGCGATCCTAATCTTTCGTTTTTCCGACCTGGATCGAGCGATGGCGCAGTTGCAAGCGGCAGGCATCAACCTGGTGACGAGCGAAGAGCTCTTGCCCAAGTAAAGGGTTTATCAAATATGCCGGTTGCAAAATCCATCGCAAAGCAACTTGAGAACGCCTCCTGGATTCGACGCATGTTCGAAGAAGGTGTCAGGCTGAAGCGTGAGCGCGGGGCTGACGCGATCTTCGATTTTTCGCTGGGCAATCCCGACTTTGAGCCACCGGCCGCTGTGCTTGATGCACTGAGAAAGACTGTGGCTAGCAACGCTCCGGGCTCGCACGGTTATATGCCGAATCCCGGCTACAAAGAAGTGCGCGAAGCTGTCGCCCAAAAATTGCAGCGCGAAACCGGCCTGGACTTTACAACGGAAGACGTTTTTATGACGGTCGGTTCCGCGGGCGCATGCAACGTGATTCTGAAGTCGATTCTCGATCCCCGGGATGAAGTCATCGTGCTGATGCCATTCTTTCCCGAGTACCAGTTTTATATTGCCAATCACGGCGGGCACATGGTCCCGGTAGAAACTGATGCAACGTTTCTGCCCGACGTGGAGCGGATCGCCTCAGCCATCACTCCGCGCACGCGCGCCATTTTGCTGAATACGCCGAACAATCCCACTGGCCGTGTTTACCCTGAAAGCAGTCTGCGCGATTTGCAGACGGTTCTCGCGCGCTGCGGCCAATCCGTCACTCTCATCAGCGACGAGCCTTACAAGGCCTTTGTTTATGACGGAAAGCGCCAGCCTGAAGTTGCCTCGATCATTGCCAATACGGCGATCTGCAACTCGTGGTCAAAATCGCTTGGGCTTCCGGGCGAGCGCATTGGTTATCTGGCGCTTTCGCCGCAACTCGATGACAGAGTAAATCTACGCGCCGCCTGTGCCTTTGCCAACCGCACCCTGGGCTTTATTAACGCGCCAGCTATCTGGCAGAGAGTGATGCTGGAAATACTGGACGAGACAGTGGACGCCGCGCCCTACGAGTACAAGCGCAACGTGCTTTGCGATGCGCTCGAGCGAATCGGATATGAGGTGAGACGCCCCGAAGGTGCATTCTATATCTTCCTCAAGACTCCCATTCCCGACGACATTGCGTTCACCAAATTGCTCGCGAATGAAGGCGTGCTTGCCGTCCCCGGCACTGGCTTTGGACGCTCCAGTTACATTCGCTTGTCGCTGACAATTCCCTTGGAGAGGATTCAAAAATCGATCGACGGATTCGAGCGCGCATTCTCAGCGCAGTGAGTGAAAGCCCGGGCGAGCGAAAAGCTCAATAAAAAATCGACTCAACGCCTTGCGTTGGAAATCCTCTGCTCAGAGGTACTGGATGAGAACTCGTTTCATGTAGTTGCTTTCCAGAAGCACAGCAATTCGTTTTACGATGTTGCGCCGGAGGTCGAGCTCGACCGGAATATTTGGATCCTGGTGCGCTTCATTGATTCTGGTGCCGACGGCAAACTTCACAATATCGCTGTCGAGCAGCATGGAGGCCAACTTTACGGCCGCATTGGACTTCATGTCTTCAGGAGCAAATCCTTCTTCAAGCAGCCGTGCCACTTCTCCCAAAGTGAGCGTGCCTTCGGTCACCAGGTCGAAGCCTTCCATTCTGGCAGACGGTGGGACCTTCGGATTGAGCTGCTGTCGCATATCGATCTGAATCGGGCGATCGAGCAGACGCGAGATGATGTTGGCCGTCGTTCCGCCGCAGATGACTTTGCGCCCGGAGGTCTTTTCGGCCATCTTGGCCAGATCGACATCGTGTGCGCGATTGAATGGCGCTCCGGTCATCACCAGTAATTGGCGGGGACTGCGGAAGTAAACGACGCCGCAGGTAATATCGTCCTTTGCGCTGAGGCCGTCTACCTGTTCGGCTTCCGCAACCAACAGACGTGACAGTTCGCGAGCCGAGATGTGAGGATACCTGTCGATTTTTTCGCGAACAAAGTTATCGACGTTTTCCAGTCCCCATCCGAGTGGAGTGCGGTACTCGCCCATGCCCGCCTGAGTAATTCCATCGGAAAAGAAAATGATGCGATCTTCGCGCTGAACGTCGAAGGCGGAGAAGCTGATGACGCGGTCCTGCCAGCGCTGCGGACGCACCTCGGTTTTTTCTACGTTCAGCACGCCATTGGGACGGACCAGCAAGAATGGCGGATTACCGTGTTCGATGATGCGGGTCTCGCCCGTACTGGTCATATCGACGACGGTGAAAGTGGAATAACTGATCTTTCGCACGCTGCAGATGGGCAGGGTATCCATGATGATTTCAGCCGATCTGCGAAGATCCATGGCGCTGGCCGTGAACTTCAGAGCCATGGTCGCTGTCATGCTTGCCAGCACGCTGGCTTTCACGCCGCTTCCCAGGCCGTCAGAAAGAACGGAGACTACCCGGTCTTCATGCTTGACCTTCTGAGATAGAAAAACGTCGCCAGAGATCAACTGGCCGTGCTTTGCGCGCTGGCAGGAATCGACCTCAATGAAGCTTTCGCCGCCGTTCACTTCTGCCCCCCGGCATCGTCGTCGTCCACTTCTTCGGGGCTGAACGAGCGCACGATGGAGTTGAGAATGATCTCGGAATCTGCCGCGTTTTCGCCCAGAAGGTAGGCGATCTGCTGCACGGTCTTGAGGTTCTTCTGGATAACCTCGCGGGCGCGCCCGATGATTTGCTCTTTCTGAAAAATGGGCTTGGTGATGTCCTGGAAGATTCCACACATCACGGCGTGAGGCTCGATGGTGAAGATGCTGGTGTTCAAAATGCTCCGCTGATAGCGGATGTCGTGGCCCACGATATCTTCGTCGGAGTCAAGCACTCTGCGGAACAAATAAGAGAAAGGGATTACGGCGCTCAGCGCGCTGCCTTCAAGATTTACTGTCTCGGCGTCCTCGTCAGAAAAGAGGCGCACAAAATTCAGGTTGCACTCAATAATCTTCAGATTTTCATCGACAATAACAACTGCGGAAGGCATTTTTTTCAGCAGAGCGTTAGCCTTTTTCTGGGCCAGCTTGCGGGTATATGTGGCGCACATCATGCGCTCGGCGTTGTGCGCAATCAGCGCATGGGCAAAGTCGCGGCAGGAGTCGTATCCGCATCCGCCGCAATTCAGCTCGTCGTCGGCGGAGTATTTTCCCACGGTGCGCAACGCCTCCTGCAATTGCAGTTCGCTATACTCGTTTCGAGCGATGGGCGCGGCATCATAGTGCCCGTCAATTCCCAGCGAAAGCTTGCGTGGAAGCACTGCAGCTGGCTTGGCGTAGTGGACGATCTCGTAGCGCCGGCGAGCGACCGATGAGTTGCGCGCGGCCTTCGGGCCGTTCACGCAGGAGCCAGCGCACGCTGTCAGCTCGAAGAAGATATTGTGCTCGGGTTTCCACTCGGAGATGCCTTTCAATGCCTGCTCGACGTTGGAGATTCCAGAGAAGGACATGAACTGCGAATGGTTGACCGCGCGGTCGCCGGCAACATCCGGAACCATTCCTCCGTCGATGGGATAAAGCGCGCCCTCTTGGGCTTCTTCCGGTTGAAAGCGGTCGGCCGGTGTCTCAGCGATCTCTGCCAGGCCAATATTTTCATCCGTCAACCAGCGGTCAAGGTCCTCGAACGTAAGCACTGCATCGAGGAGTTCAGGATGCTGTTCGGCTTCCTTCTTCTTGGCAATGCAAGGGCCGATAAATACGGTCGCAATATCTTGGCCATATTGCGCACGCAGCATTTTGCAGTGCGTCAACAAAGGCGACAGCACGCCAAATATATGAGGTTGGCATTCGGGATGATACTTGCCGATGAAATCCACCACTACAGGGCAAGCGGAGGAAATCCAGATCTGTTTCGGCTCGCTGCTCATCAGCATAGAGATTCCGGCCGAAACCTGCTGAGCGCCAAGCGCGGTCTCCGAGACGGCAAAGAATCCCAACTTTTTCAGAGCGTGAATCAGTTGGGCTGGGCGCACGCTTGCAAATTGCGCCACAAACGAAGGAGCCAGCGAGACGATAACTTTGCGCCCGCTTGCCAATAGCGTTTTGACGCTGGGCAAATCGTCGCGCACCTGCTTTGCGCTGCTTGGGCAGGCCAGCACGCAATTGCCGCACATAATGCAAAGTTCGGGCACGACTTTCGCATAGCCTGCCTCTACACGAATCGCTTTTACCGGACATTCGCGGATGCACTTATGGCAGTCCTGGCACTCGCGCACCTTGGTGTAGATGGCATTAAGCTGTTCCATGGTCTTCTCCCAGCGGACTGCCGAGCCGCTCCAAAAGCTCGCGCAATCGTGCCGCAGTTACACCGTGATGGAGTTCTCCGCCGATCATCACGTTGGGGCCCTGCTTGCACTGGTCCTGGCAGAGTCTGCCTGTGAGGCGGACGGAAGCATTCAAGCCACGAGTTTGAATGTGCTTATTGATAATGGCGAGATTCTCAGAGTTCCCGCGCGCGAAGCAGGAACTGCCTAGACAAACCTCAATTTCTACAACGCCGTCATCGGGGGGCATGGTTCACCTCGTTATGCCTGCAACTGCACGAATTGTGAAGACATATCAAACGGGACGCTTACTGGAGCGTGGCTCGGAAGCTCAATTGCTCCTCTTCCGCCCGGTCCCTGTCCCGCAAAGCGTCCGATCGAACGAATCTGTCCGCGTAGGCATTGATTGCAATCGGTAGCGCTTTCTTCGATGCATGCCTTGGCGGGATAAATCTGATACAGACTGCGATACTTCACCGGCGTCAGATTAGGCATCACCACATTCGCACCGGCCTTCAGTCCCCGCTTCCGTCCATGGACTTTGTTGATGGTGGCAAGCGCCGTGGTGCTGGGAATATTCGCGTCTGGGCACACGATGCGCGTCAGAGCGAGCATCTTGTACACCATCTCCTCAGTGTTCGGAGCCTGCTCGGATGGGTCAATTTCGGGACGAAGCGCGCCGGCTCCCAACGGCGTGGCGGCGTGCGGGATATAGGGACCGATGCCGATCATGTCGAGATTTAGCGCACGAAACATCAGAATGTCATCGGCCAGGCTGTCGAACGATTGGCCGGGAATTCCAACCATGACGCCGCCGCCAGCTTCATAGCCAAGAGCTTTCAGTTGCTGCAGCAGGTCCAGACGGTTGGGTGCTCCGGAAACGCTGCTGGGATGAATTGTTCGAAAAAGATTTTGGTCTGAGGTTTCAAAGCGGAGCAAATAGCGGTCCGCACCAGCTGAGCGCCACATTTGTAATTCATCGTGCTGGCGCTCGCCCAGGCTGAGCGTCACGGCCAGTGCAGTTTCACTCTTAATCCAGCGCACGATCTCAGTGATCCATTCGGCAGTGAGGTTGTCGTCTTCACCGGCCTGCATTACGACTGTCCCGTAGCCGAGCTTTTCAGCCTGACGGGCACAATCGAGGATTTCTTCGTGCGTCATGCGGTAGCGCGGCAGATCGCGATTGCCTGAGCGCAAGCCGCAGTACATGCATTGCCGCTTGCAGTGACTGGAGATCTCGATCAGGCCGCGCAAATGCACGGCATCGCCAACGTGCAACCTGCGCACGGAGTCGGCTCGCTGGTATAGCTCCAGGAGACGGCTGGGACGGCTCTCGCGGAGCCATCCCAGCAGATCGAGTTTGGTGAGTTCGCTCATGGTTTAGTGGACGAGACTTATGCCGCTCGCTTCCAAGTCGGCCAGACTATGCACTCCGACCGATTCCAATCGCTGTTGGCGAGCCTCTTTGTATGCAGCGAGAGCCTCGGGGAACGGCTCCAGCGCGCGTTCCAAAATGCCTAAGGAATAGGCGATAACCAAGCCGTAGTTGGTGATGGGCACTCCCTGACGGTTACACTCGCGAATTCGGCTGAGCATCTCCCGGCGATTCGCCATGCAGGCTCCGCAGTGAATCACGAGCTTGTAAGGCGAGAGATCCGTTGGGAAATCGTGACCTTTTACAGTGATGAATTCGAGCTTTCCACCGATGTACTGCTCAAGCCAGCGAGGGATCTTCACCCGACCGATGTCTTCTTCGATGGGGTGGTGAGTGCAGGATTCCGCCACCAGTACTTTATCGCCGGGCCGCAGCGAATCTACGGTAACGGCCCCTCGGGTCTGCTCCACGAGATCGCCCTTCAAGCGGGATAACAAAATTGAAAACGCGGTGAGCGGAATGGAATCCGGCGTAATGCGCGCCACCTGCTCGAAGACAGCCGCATCGGTAACGACAATCTTGGGAGGAGTCTTAAGATTTTCGAGCGTTCTCTCCAGTCCCGCGTCTTTGACCACCATGCAGGTTGCATCGTCGTCGAGAAGTTCGCGAATGGATTGCGCCTGCAGGTTTTTGATGCGGCCCTTGGGTGCTTCCTTGTCAAAGGGCATCACCAGCACCGCAGTTTCCCGCGGACCAACCAAATCGCGCAGCAGCACCTGAGGCTCGGTAAACTCCGCCGGTGCCATCTCAGAAAGCAATGCGCGCAATTTATCCACTCCCTTGCCGGTGGTTGCGACAAGTTTCACATAGGGCAGATTTTCCTGCTCCAGGCGAATCATGTCCTCGATTGGAGCGCGTTTCAAATCGGCCTTGTTCAAGACCACCAGAACCGGGATTCCATGCGAGCGGAGTTCAGCCAGCAACTTCTCCTCGTATTCGCTCCATACGCCGGACTCGGTCACCAGCACTCCCACATCGGAACGTGCGATGGCTGCGCGAGTTTTTTCAATGCGCTGCTCACCGAGCGCTCCAACGTCATCCACTCCGGCTGTGTCCACAAAGAGGACCGGACCGATGGGATATAGTTCCATTGGCTTCTCCACCGGATCGGTGGTTGTACCGGCGACCTCGGAAACGATGGAGACCTGCTGCTGAGTAATTGCGTTCAGCAGGCTTGATTTGCCAACGTTGCGGCGCCCAAAGAAGCCAATGTGCAGTCGAAACCCCTTTTGTGTTGCGCGGATCATGGTGTTCCTTCCCTTTCTAGACGAAAACGTCACGTTCGCCGCGGCGGACCTTATTCAACATAGGCAGCGCGCAAGCGGTTTGTTGTATGTCCATCTGTTGCAATTCAATCGAGATGAGTTTTTCGCCGGCGGTCTTGGCCTTGGCGCCGGCGTAGTCGCAGAGATACTCCTGAAACGTGGAGAGCGCATTGGGATGGCAGTGGTACTTGATCTCTCCCGGCTTGGCAATATCCATGAAGTCCTGCCCGGTGCGCCCCAATCGATAGCAAGCGGTGCAGAAAGAAGGCAAATAGCCCAGCGAGACGACGTCGCTGACAACCTCTTCGACGGTGCGGTGGTCGCCCAGTTGAAACTGGCTGCCGTTGGGGTCGCCTTCACCATCTTTATATCCGCCTGGATCGCAGCGGCTGCCGGCTGAAATCTGCGAGATGCCAACCTCAAAGGTTGAACGGCGTACGCCCGCCCCTTCACGGGTAGACATGATCATGCCGGTATAAGGCACCGCCAGGCGCATGATGGCGATCATCTTCAGAAAGTCGGCATCGCTTACCGGATGCGGAGGCTGGGAAGCGATGTCGGAACCTACCGCCGGTTCCATGCGCGGAAAGCTGATGGTGTGTGGCCCGACACCGAACTTCTCCTCCAGGTGACGAATGTGCTGCATCATGGAGAGAATCTCGAAGCGCCAGTCATAAAGACCGAACAAAACGCCGATGCCCACATCATCGATGCCGGCTTCCATCGCCCTGTC
This sequence comes from Occallatibacter sp., assembly GCA_049515455.1. Classification (GTDB taxonomy): domain Bacteria; phylum Acidobacteriota; class Terriglobia; order Terriglobales; family Acidobacteriaceae; genus Telmatobacter. The sequence continues at coordinate 28,323 of JBEKUB010000040.1, read as the reverse complement.
GAAGGACGTAGTGCGCCAATCGTAATCGCGCTTCGTGCCTTTCAGGTGAACCGCGGCATAAGTGGGGCGATGATAGGTCTCCTGAAAAAGCTGAAAGGTTCCGATCTGAGCTTCTTTGAGCAGACGGAAGCGTTCCGTTGTTTGCGGGGCCAGATTCACATTGACACGCCGGATTTCTCCGGGGCCAACTTTGGTGTCGTAAATTGTCGCGATACTGTCCAGAATGTATTGAAAGCCTTCGGGCGGCAACGCTTCTCCAGAGACCATCAGAATCCGTTTGTGTCCTTGGCGGATCAGGATGCGCGTCTCTTCCGCAATCTCTTCCTGCGTCAGCGTACGGCGCTTGAGAGTTGCGTTAGTCGCGCGGAAGGCGCAGTATGTGCACTCGTTCGCGCAGCGGTTGGAGACGTAAAGCGGCGCGAAGAGAACCAGCCGCGATCCGTAAATCTCTTCCTTGATCTGCTTTGCCGTAGAGAAGATTTCCTGGAGCAGTTCGGGACTTTCAACAAACGAAAGGCAGGCGACTTCGTCCATGGAGAGTCCATGCAACTCGCGAGCTTTGACCAGCAATTCTCGGACTCGCGCCGGCTGAGGGCGCCGGCTACGTTCCAGCAAGCCCTCAACTTCCTGCTCGTTAATGAAATCCGCACGCTCGTGGGTAATCAAGGTACACTCCCTTTCTGACCGGTCAATCGGCGCCGATATCTTTTGGTTCCGCGCCAACGGTCTGGTCCTGGTTGTCGTTCTCAATCCTGTTGTTCAATTCTTCAATCGCCTTTGCGGCCGTGCAGTTAGGAATATGCTGGCCGTCGATCATTACAGTTGGACCACATTCACACTTCTCGAAACAAAAACCTGCTCGCACGTCGATGCGGCCTTCGAGCCCGCTCTGTTCCGCGTGGCGCAGCACGCCATTCAGCACTTCCTGCGAGCCTTTGAGGTAGCAGTTGGTGCCCAGGCACACGCTGACTTTCACTCTGCCCGCGTCCTTTGACTGGATCAGCGGAAGAGATTCATCCATGATCCGGTGGCGGCTTTGGTAGGTGGTATGGAGAAGATGATGCGCTTTTTCTCCGCCGATCTCGCCCAGGAAGTTCGCGTAGCAGTCCACGATAAACATGTTGTCCTGCGACTTATGCAGCTGCAACATCTTGTCCGCCTGATAGAGGCCCTTGGTGCGCAGCGCGCGTGAGTCGGGCGCATTCGTTACCGGCTGCCCGGCGCCGCCCACACAACCGCCCGGGCAAGCCATCACTTCGATCACATCGTATTGGCTCTTGCCCGCTCTCACTTGCTCGGCGACCACGCGGGCATTCCGCAATCCGTGAACGACAGCCAGTTTGAGTTCTGTGCCATTCACATTGATGGTCGCTTCGCGCAAGCCTGAATCGCCGCGCACTTGCGCGAATTCAACCTGTTCGAGCTTCTTGCCGGTCACCTTCTCAGCGGCATAGCGGAGAACCGCTTCCATCACGCCGCCAGAGTTTCCAAAGATGACTCCGGCGCCGGTGTAGAAGCCGAAGGGCATATCGAAGGATTCGGGCTGCAGCGTATCGAAGATGAGGCCGGCAGACTGAATCATCTGCGCCAGTTCCTGCGTAGTCAGGACATTATCCACGTCCGGATCGCCATCGACGCCCATCTCCGGGCGCTGCGCTTCGAACTTCTTGGCCGTGCATGGCATGATCGCGACGACCTTGAGATTCTTGCGCTCGATCTTGAGCTGATCGGGAAGCATCGCCTTAACGAGAGACCCGAACATCGCCTGCGGTGAACGGCACGTGGAGAGATTGGGTAGCAACTCAGGAAAATATTGCTCCGCGTACTTTACCCATGCGGGGCAGCAGGAGGTGATGAGCGGAAGATGCGTTCCTTTCGTCTTGCGCTCCAAAAACTCTGTGCCTTCTTCAACCACCGTGAGATCGGCGGCGAAGGATGTGTCGTAAATTTGATCGAAGCCCAGGTGCTTGAGAGCCGCAACGATCCGGCCTGTTGTAATCTCGCCCGGTTTCATGCCGAAGCACTCGCCCAGCCCAACGCGCACGGCTGGCGCTATTTGCACAATCACCGTTTTGGCGGGATCGGCAAGCAAGTCCCAAACCTGGTCGACCTCAGACTTCACGGTCAGCGCGCCGGTGGGGCAAACGCTGGCGCATTGGCCGCAGTTGACGCATTCCACGTCGCCCAGCAGCTTTCCAAAGGCCGGCTGCACGCTGACCTCGTGGCCGCGGTGGGTGAAGTCGATGGCGCCGATGCCTTGAATCTCCGTGCACATGCGCACGCAATCGCCGCAGAGCACGCACTTGTTGGGATCGCGAACCAGCGATGGAGAGGACTCGTCGAGCGCGACGGGTTGGTGCACTGACTTGAAGCGCACTTGCTTCACGCCCAGACGCTGAGCAAGACTCTGCAACTGGCAGTTGGTGCTGCGCGAGCAGGTGGGGCAGCTCTGGTCGTGATTGGCCAGCAGCAGCTCCACCGCAATCCGGCGAATTTCGCGGATCTCCGGGGTCGTGGTCAGAATTTTCAGGCCCGGCTCCGGCGGCGTGGAACATGCGCCCTGAATTCCCCGTCCTTCAATCTGCACCAAACACAGGCGGCACGCGCCATAAACGCTGAGCTCGGAGTGATAACAAAACGTGGGCAGATCGATGTTGGCCTTGCGAACGAGCTCGAGCAAGTTGCGCTCTCCCTCAATCGCTACCGTTCTTCCATCGATGGTCAAAGTTGGCTGTGTGACCGTATTCATCTGGCTATATCCCCTCGACCGCGTGAATTTTGCAGGCTGTCGCGCATGCGCCGCACTTGATGCAAAGCTCGGCATTGATGTGATGTGGCTGCTTCTTTTCTCCGGTGATTGCTCCTGTTGGGCAAGCCTTGATGCACAGCCCGCAGCCCTTGCACTTGGCCGCGTTGATCTCCGGGCTCAGCAGCGCCTTGCACTGGCCCGTCCGGCAGCGCTTCTCGAAGACGTGCTCTTCATATTCCTTGCGGAAGTAGCGCAAGGTTGAGAGCACTGGGTTCGGCGCTGTTTTTCCCAGTCCGCACAATGATCCGACCTGCACGGCGTGTCCAAGCTTTTCCAACAGGTCTAGCGTTCCAGCATCGGCGCGTCCTTCAATCACGTCGTCGAGCAGAGCAAGCAGTTGCCTCGTGCCTTCGCGGCACAACACGCACTTGCCGCAGGATTCGCGCTGCGTGAACTCCATGAAGAAGCGAGCGATGCCCACCATGCAGGTGCCCTGGTTCATCGCAACAAGTCCGCCAGAGCCGACCATCGCTCCAACGGAGCGCAGCGACTCATAAGCCAGTGGAAGATCGAGATGGTCTACGGTGAGGCAGCCGCCGGAGGGTCCGCCGATTTGCACGGCCTTGAAGCCGTTCTTCCAAATCTTTCCCGCGTCGTCGGTAATGCCGCCGCCAATGTTGTAAACAATCTCGCGCAGCGTTGTGCCGAAGGGAACTTCAACCAAGCCCGTGTTTGCCACGTGGCCGGTGAGAGCGAAGGTCTTGGTGCCGGGTGAATCTTTGGTGCCGATGGAGCGGAAAACCTCGGGGCCTTCGTTGAGAATGCGGCAGACGTGGGCCAGCGTCTCCACATTGTTGATGATGGTTGGCTTGCCCCACAGACCGCTTTGTGCGGGAAATGGCGGCTTGGGCCGGGGCATTCCGCGCTGCCCTTCGATGGATGCGATCATGGCAGTTTCTTCGCCGCAAACGAATGCGCCGGCGCCTTCCATCACATCGCATTTCATTGAAAGGCCGGTTCCGAAAACATTCTTTCCCAGGATTCCTTCGCGCTCAGCATCGGCTACGGCTCGGCGCATACGGGCGACGGCCAACGGATACTCGGCGCGAACGTAAACCAGAGTCTCGTTGGCGCCGATCGCGCGCGCCGCGATCATCAGGCCTTCAATCACGCTGTGCGGGTTGCCCTCCATCACGGAACGATTCATGAACGCGCCGGGGTCGCCCTCGTCGCCGTTGCAGATAACGTATTTCTTGGCAGAATTCTGAGCCCTCGCCGCTTCCCACTTGCGTCCAGTGGGAAAACCGCCGCCGCCGCGACCGCGCAGGCCCGACTCTGAAATCGTCTTGCAGATTTCCTCGGGGGCCATTTCGACGAAAGCTTTCCGTGCCGCCCCATACCCGCCGTGCAACATATATTCGCGAATATCTTCAGGATCGATGAAACTGCACGCGTGCAGAACAAAGCGGCTCTGACGGGAGTAGAAAGGATTCTCTTCCGGCCCGCGACAGGTTTTGCGCGTCGCAGGATCTTTGTAGAGGAGCCGTTCAACGACTTGCCCCGCGGCCAAAGTCGTCTTCACAATTTCGTTAACGTCTTCGCCGCGAACCTTGGTGTAGAGAATGCCGTCCGGCACGATCGAGACCAGCGGTCCCATCTGGCAAAAGCCCTGACAGCCGCTCTTGGAGAGCCGGACCTCGTCGCTGGCGGCCTCGGGACGAAGTTCGAGGACCACACGCAGGCCGGCGTTCGCGATCTCGCTCTTGAACTGCTCGAAGACCTTCATGGCGCCATTGGCCATGCATCCGGTCCCGGCGCAGACGATGACCCGGCGCACCTGGGCGAGCTTTGAAATCGCATTTGTATTCGTTGGAGCGAACGTTAGAAGTTCCGCGTTAGGCATTGGAAACTCCGGCTGAGGGCTGCTCAGCAGCAGACGGGGAAACGACCTCAAGCGACGCTTCACTGGCCTGAATTTCATCGACCAGAGCCACGGCGCGCTCCGGCGTAATTTGTCCGTACACCTGCTCGTCAATAACGACGACTGGGGCCAATCCACAAGCGCCCAGGCAGGCAACCGTCTCGACGGTGAAAAGCATGTCGGCGGTGGTCTTGCTCTTTTCAGTCGTTCCCAGCTTCTGGCGCAATGCGTTCAGCACGGGAAGAGACTGCTTGACGTGGCACGCCGTTCCGTCACAAATGCGGATGACGTGCTTGCCTTTCGGCTCCAGCGCAAAGTGCGCGTAGAACGTAGCCACTCCAAAGACGCGAGCCGCCGGAATATCGAGCGAAGTTGCCACATAGGTGAGCACTTCTTCAGGGAGATATTGGTATTCGTGTTGAATCGCCTGGAGGATCGGAATCAATCCTGACGGACGGCGCGCGAAACGATTGAGAATGCAGCACACCTTCTCAAACTTCTCCGCGCGATCAACGGCAATTGGCGTCGTCGCCATTTAAACGGCCTCTCTTTCTTCTTGAACTGGCAAGCGGAAACGTCTCGCCATCTTCCAGGAAAGCGAGGCTAGTGTGGAGTAAAGATCTTCGTTGTGAACGATGATGTGCGGGGGAACTTTGAGCCTTACGGGAGCGAAGTTCCAGATGGCTTGAATGCCGCCTTTCACCATCTCGTCTGCCACCGCCTGCGCCACCTCGCCGGGAGTGGTGATGATTCCGAGATGAATGCTCATACGAGGAGCTATATCGGCAAGTTTGTCCAGGGGTAACACCGCCTTCTCGTGGATCCATTGGCCGATTTTGGCCGGGTCGGTGTCGAAGGCGGCTACAATTCTCAGTCCGAACTTGGAAAACCGCTCGTGGCCCAGGAGCGCGGTGCCCAGATTTCCGGCGCCCACGAGAAAGGCCTCGTTGATATTGTTCCAGCCCAAAAATGTTTCGATGGACAGGATCAATTCAGAGACCGAATACCCGGTTTTCGGCTTACCGATGATTCCCGTATACTGCAGGTCCTTGCGAACCTGCACCGGGACGCAGTTCAGATCCCTGCCGATCACGCTGCAGGAGACCCGGGTGATTCCCTTGGCTTCAAGTTCCACCAGATAATGGTGGTACTGTGGCAAACGGCTCAGGCTAGGCTGCGGAATCGCAGGAGCATCCGGCCGTTTGGGAGGCAACAGATTCGATAAATTCATATCGATAACCATATACCGAGTGTAAGGCCGCGTGGGTCTGCCAACCGTGACTGCTGTCACAAGGCGCAAAATTCGCGGCAGATGCCCTTTACTCAAGTTGCGGGGAAGATAAATTATTGTATATAAGTATTTTATTGTTATGTACTTACGTTGATTATTGAGACACGTGGGCGGAGAATTCCCAATGAGGAAGGCTGCCACTCAAGCTGACCCAGCGCAAGTCTTCAGGTGAGATTCTCGATTAAAACTGTGGATTCCTGGCCCGAAAACCAAAGAAGACTACGCAAAGGGGGGACAGGTTTAGGCACCATAGGCGGCTACGGCTTCGTCCTCCGTCTCATAGACGGTGAACAGGGGCAGGATACCGACCATTTTGAATATCTTTGAGACGAAGGGGGAGGGGCTTACGAGCTTGGCGTTGCCTCCCAGTTTTGTGGACATTCTGAGCGCGTTGACGACGGAACCGATGCCGGACGAATCGATATAGGGAACGGCCTCAAGATCGAGAACCAGCAGAATGTGGCCACCATCAAGCGCCGAGTGAAACGCATTTTCAAACTGGGCGACGGGCTCGCCGCTGACGAACCGTCCCTTCGCTTTCAGCACACAGATACTGCCGTTTTGCTTGATATCGAGATCCACGTCGTCCCCTTGTCGACAAGCCAAGATTTTTCTTTACATCGCGAGATTAGGCTTGCTAATCTCCAACTACATCAGAATCAATACCCCAACTTCCCTTGTCAAGCAACGATTTAAGCAACAACAAAGTAAGAGATGAAAAACCTTCTCGACGCCGCCGCAGTTGAGACCGCCGCGTTGCTTTTGACCGCGCCTGACGCCGCATCGCGCGCAACGCACATTGCCTCAGCCATTGCCGATTTGATTCCTGACTCCGCCTGCGCCATTTACCGGGTCGTTGCTGGCGACGATGGTAATGCGGTCTGGACTGCGATCGCGGCCGTGGGCGATATCTCTATTCAACAGGCCAATCTGGAGTCCGGCACACGGCTGTTTCTTCCTTTGCTTGAGGAGTCGCCGCCGGCACTGGTCTATCCAGTGGCTGAGTTGCGGCGTGAGGACTACGCGCACCTCAGCGTTGCGCGTTCCTTCGCATCGCTCGCCTATGTGCCTTTGTTGCGTGAAGAAAACCTGATCGGCGCAATCGAAATTCTGACCTTCTTCAGTGTTCTCGATCCGGTTCAGTTGAAGGAAATTGCTCCCCTTGTGCAACTGGCTACGCCCGCAATCCTGGCTGCGGAGACCAACGAGGAGGAGCGCCAGATGCTGCTTGAATCCGTGCACCGGATGTCACAGCTTTACGATCTTGAGAAATCGCTTAATTCAACACTCGAATTCGACGCGGTTATCCAGATGGTTCCGGAGAAGGCTATCGCCATGATGCCCTCCCAGGCCATCCATCTGTGGCTCTTCGAGGGCGGCGTGCTGCGCCTGGTTTCAAGCCAGGGAGCGGACTCGACCGTGGAACTTGGCGCGACGCAAAAGCCTGGTGAGGGTTACGTGGCGGATATGGCGGAAGAGGGCGAGCCGCTGCTGATTGACGACCCAGGCGATGAGCGGTTGACCCTGCGTAACGCCGCCGCGGATGAAGAAAGCGGCATTCCACCGGTGACCAACGTGTTGCTGGTTCCGCTGATCCAGGATGAGGCCGAGGTCGGCGTGCTCGAGGCCATCAATCGAGACGAACATCCCTTCGACGAAGACGATCAGTTCTTCCTCACCTCCATGGCAGAGACGGTGAGCAGCGCGCTGAAGAACGCGAGCCTGATGCTTGCCGAGCGCAAGCTCGAGATTCTGGAGGCGCTGGTGCGGGTCAGCTCGGAGATCACCTCCACGCTGCGCCTTGACCGCCTGCTCCAGATCATCGTCAACAGTCCGCAGAATGTGCTGCCGTATGAGCTGTGCGCCATCGCCCTCGATAATCGCGGACGTCTGCAATTAAAGGCCGTTTCCGGTATGGCGAGCCTGCCGCTGGGCGATGCGCAGGTGGAGCGGCTTCAGGAGCTGATGCAATGGCTTTCTTCCCAGCCTGATTCGCTTTACCTGAATATGCATGAGGAATCCGCTGAAGAAGACAGACAGAATCTGTCGGAAGCCGTGGTGCGCTATTTTGACGAAACGGGTTGCCGCGGCCTATACTCCCTGCCGCTCAACGACGACCAGGGCCGGGTGGGGCTGCTTCTCTATGTAAGCAGCGTTCCCGATTTCCTCGAATTGCCACACACTGAAATGATCAAAGTGCTTGCCGGGCAGACGACGGTAGCTATTCGCAATGCGCTACTTTACCGAGAAGTGCCGCTGATCAGCCTGCTTGAGCCTTTGATGCAAAAGCGCGCGGCACTGCTGCGCACCAGCGGCAGCCGCCGCATGGGCATGGCCGTTCTAACTGCAGCGGTCGTGCTTATTCTGGTCTTCGTCCCGCTGCCGATGCGCGTCAGCGGGGATGCGACCGTTGCGCCGCAGCACATGGTCACCGTTGCCGCTCCAGTGGATGGAAATGTTGAAGCGGTTTATGCGCATGAAGGCCAGCGTGTAGCTGCGGGAGATGTGCTGGGCACATTGAACGACTGGCAGTGGCGCACCGATCTTTCGGCAACTGAATCCAAGTATCAGCAAGCTGAACTGATGATGGAGAACGATCTTGCGCGTGGCAGCGCCCAGGCCGGAGCAGATCGCGCTCAGACTGAGTATCTCCGCTCAGAGGTTGCGCGAGCTCGTGCCCGTCTGGAGAGCGCGCAGTTACGTTCGCCCATTGCGGGCATTGTGGTTACGCCCAATCTGCAGAATGCAGCGGGCAAGCATCTGGACGCCGGCGCGCCGTTTGCGCAGGTGCTCGATCTGAACTCGGCGGTTCTCCAGGTTGCCGTTCCGGAGCGGGACGCCGCGCTGCTCCACACAGGCGAGAAGGCGGCTATCAAACTTGATAGTTATCCGCAGCGCACCTGGCGCAATGCTGTTTCTGTGGTAGGTCCTGAGGCGCAGGCGGGCGAGGGTGTGCGCACCTTTACCGCTGAAGTTCCAGTTGAAAACTCCGACGCTGTTCTTCGCGCCGGAATGACCGGCCGGGCAAAAATTTCTATCGGCTGGCGGCCGGCTGGATACGTGCTGCTGCGCGGACCCGCACTCTGGATTTGGCAGACTCTGTGGAACTGGATTGGCTGGTGACACATATGAACCCTCACTCTTCTTTTCGGGATCTACTGCTCGCAGCAGCCGCTTTGGCTGCTGCCTCAGTTATGCTGGTCTGCTCCGGCTGCAACTCGCACTCCCAGACCGCAGCCGCCGCGGCTGCCGAAACTCCGGCAACAACTCCAGCGGCAGCGCCAGTCTCCACCCCGCCGCCTGCGGCGCCAGACGCAAAGTCCTTCACCACTACCGGGCCACTGGTTGCCGATCAGCAGGCCGATATTGCCACGGAGCGCGATGGCCGCGTGGTGAATATTGCGGTACAGATCGGAGACCATGTGCGAGCCGGACAGCTTCTGGCCCTCCTGGACGACCGCGCGCTGCGCACGGCCGTCGATGCGTGCCAGGCGCGTATCTCCGCGGCAAAGGCGCAAGTGGAAGACTGGGAGGCCGAGCAAAAAAGCGCGACTGCCGATCTGCGCAGGGCAGACGGGATGCGCGCTGAAAAAATCATCAGCGAGGAGGAGTGGGAACATACGAAATACAAACTCGATGAAGCCATCGCCCTGGTCTCGCGCTACCGCAATGAGGAGGCTACGGCCGAAGCTAACCTCTCCGCGGCCAATCTGCAGCTGGAGCAATCGCGCATCATCGCGCCGTTCAGCGGAGTAGTTGGGCGCGCTTCTGTGCGCCCCGCGCAGCAGGTCAAGGCGGGCGATGTGCTCTTCTGGATCACGGCCGTAGCCCCTCTGCGCGTCTTGTTTACTGTTCCGGAATCCGTAATGGCCGGCTTCACTCGCGGCGCGCCGCTGGAATTTACCACTGCCGATTATCCCGACCTGCACCAACAGGGCCACATTCTTCGCGTCAGCCCGGTGGTCGATCCGGCCAGCGGCAGCGTGCAGGTGGTTGGCACGGTGGTAAACCCTTCGCCGCTGCTCAAGCCGGGAATGCAAATGCAGGTTCGGCTGGCGCCATGAATCTCAGTGAAGCCCTCGACGCCGCTCTTCCGGAGATACCAAAAACGCGCCTGGCGCGTAGCCGTCCTCCGTACCTCGATCCCGACCTGATTGTGCGCGAGGACACTCTCAACGGCGAGCCGATCGTCGGCGTGCTGAAAAGGGAAAAGAGAAATTTCTTCCGCTTCACGCCCTCGCAATGGGAAATTGTGCAGCTCTTTGACGGCGTAAGGAGCTATTCGGAAATCGCCGAGCTGTACACAGAACAAACCGGCGTGCCAATCGCCGCGAAAGACGTGCAAGGGTTTGCCGAGAGCATGGAGCAGGAGGATTTCTGGTACAAGACGCCGCAGGAGAAAAACCTGGCGATGAGCCAGAAGCTGCTGAACCGGCGTGGCCGCCTGGCGGGTCGAAAATCAAAAATCAACCTCGCCCACATGACGTTTTCGGGATGGGACCCGGATCGCTACCTCACCTGGCTCGATAAAGCTGTCGGCAACATTATCTACAGCCCATGGAGCGTGCTGGCCGTGGTGTTGCTGTTCGCGTTTGAGACCGTGGTCTTCATTTCAAAATGGAGCGTCATGGGACCCGATATCGCGCTCTACTACAACTTCACCAAGAAAACGTTTGTGGATGTGGTGCAGTTTTATATGCTGTTCCTGGCCCTCGGCTTCATTCATGAGACGGCTCACGGACTTACCTGCAAGCACTATGGCGGGCAGGTGCACAGCATGGGCCTGATGTTCGTCTACCTGATGCCGGCATTCTATGTGGACGTGACGGAGATCTGGGTCTCCGCCACCAAGGTTCAGCGGCTGGCTACCATCATTGCGGGCATCTGGGTGGAGATGACTGTGTGCGGCGTGGCGATGATCGTATGGACGAACACGCTGCCCGGCGAGTGGGTACACGATTTTTCTTACCAGGTCATTTTGATTACCGGCATCGCGGTAGTAGTCATCAATCTAAATCCGCTCATCAAGCTGGACGGCTACTACTTTCTCACCGAGTTGATCGGACTGCCAGAGCTCAAGGAGCAATCCACGGCCTTTCTCTCCGGATGGTTCCAAAGCCGGGTGCTGCGCCTGCCGGTGGAGACTCCAGTGGTGGCTCGCAAACGGGCGCCGTTCTTTATTCTCTACGCCATTGTTTCGGGAATCTACAGCTATACACTGCTCTTCTTCGTGGTGCGGCTCTCATACAACATCGGGTCAAAGTGGCTGGCAGAGATCGCCGTGATTCCCGCTGCGGCGTTGGCATTTCTGATGTTCCGGAATAAGCTGCGTGCTTTGCGCAACGTGATGGTGCGAGTTTGGGAACGCAACTTCGACGCGGACCGTCCGGGCCGCAGGAAACGAATGTTGGTGGTCGCCGCACTGGTTGTTCTGCTCTTTGTGCCGTTTTGGCGCGACCGGGAAAAAGCTTACTACACCATCGAGCCGATGCGTTCTGAGACGCTGCATGCCGCTGTGCCTGGGCGGGTGAGCGCGGTACTGGTTCAGGAGGGCGAGAAAGTGCGGGCAGGGCAGCCGTTGCTGAGGATGAGCAGTCCCAGGGCCGCGGCGATGGACTCTACGGCCGCGGAGCAAACGGGGAATGCCCAATACCAGGCTGTGAGCGCGGAACTGCGTGGCGACAGTATTGCCGGCGCGGCAGCGCAGCAAACCGAGTCGGCGCGTTTGAGCGGAATTGCGCAACAGGCGCTGACGGCGCTGGAGATTCGAGCGCCGCTCGATGGAATCGTGCTCACTCACGATCCTGGAATGCTGCTCGACCAGGAGGTTGGCAGCGGGCAGGCGCTGCTCGATCTGGCGGATGCCGGACCTCGTCTGGTGAGGGTTTACATTCCCGTCTCCACGCTCGACCGCATTCCACCCGGCGCTGAAGTTGCGCTGGCGCTGCCGGATAGATTTTCAGTGGTTCGGATGACGCTGGCAACTCCCGGAGCCGATGCAGAAAGCCTTCCGGCGGGCCTGGTGACGAGCCAGAATTACAAAGGGATCAAGATGCCGGTCTTCTACTGCTCAAGGATGGTATTGCCGGCATCGGCGGGTAATCCGCTCTTTGGCATCTCCGGTCAGGCCAAAATATTTGGCAATCGGCACAGCATCGCCGGCCGTTGTGCGATCTCTCTCATGAATCTTCTTAGAGCACACCTCTGGTGAAATGCAAAAGGCAGCCGTTTGGAGCGGCTGCCTTTTGCGGCGTGCTGGTGGTAGTTGCGTCGACCCAAACAGCCTAGCCGTGCTGTCTTTTCTTAGAACATGACCTTGCCGAGCGGAGCACCCTTGCCGAGCGGAGCACCCTTGCCGAGCGGAGCACCCTTGCCGAGTGGAGCACCCTTGCCGAGCGGAGCACCCTTGCCGAGTGGAGCACCTTTGCCGAGTGGAGCACCTTTGCCGAGCGCCGCGCCATTCGCGAACGGAGCACCCTTCGCAGCAACTGCGCGGCCGGCAATCACTTTGCTGTTGATATTTCTGGTATTGGCCAGTGCGCTGGCGGTGGGCTTCGCTGAAGTTGTGCTCGAGAACAGCGACTTCTTTTCGATTGCCATTGTGGATTTCTCCTGAAGTCTTTTGATTTCGTACCAACGCCCCACTTTAGTGCATCCCGCATGCCAAACTTGGGATGGCTGCGAATAAATTTTTATCGCAAAGAAATCAAAGCACTTAGCAAAATGGGCGATTTTTTGAGAAGGGCGGCCGTCCTGTCAGATTGGGTTAATTTTTTACCTATGATGGGTTAATTTTTAACTATGGCTATGCTAAAGTGAATATTTGCGGCATAGATATTTGATGCGCTGGCCGTCGATTTTCAATAGGCGGGCTGCTGCGGCCTTGCTTCCTCCGGTGCGGCTAAGGGCGGTGGTGAGCAGTGCAACCTCAAGGCGGCTGATCTCTTCGTCGAAGTCGGCTCCTTCGGCCGGCAGCAGAATAGCCTCCTGTGCGGCAATGCTCTGAGCCAGAACGCGAGGGGGCAACTGGGTCACGCCAATCTCATCTCCGCGCACGGTTACTACCAGGCGCTGAATCAGATTTTCAAGTTCGCGGACGTTGCCCGGCCAGGTATGCTCCTCAAGCACAGAAAGCGCATCAGGGGTCAGCTGCTTGATCCGCAGACCGTTGGCCACGCAGTGCACCTCAAGAAAATACTCGCAGAGCAGGGGAATGTCACCATTGCGCTCGCGCAGGGGCGGTAATTGGATGGGAACGACGTGAATGCGATAGTAAAGATCCTCGCGGAAGCGGCCGGTGCGGACCAGCTCCTCCAGTGGCTCGTTGGTGGCGCAGATGAGGCGGAAGTCGATCTTGCGATGGGCGCGTCCACCGAGGCGCTGTACCTGGTGATCCTCCAGCACGCGTAGTAACTTGGTCTGCAGGGCCACGGAAAGGGTTGCGATTTCGTCGAGGAAAAGCGTGCCGCCATCGGCCAGTTCGATCTGTCCCGGACGCGACTCCGTGGCGCCGGTAAAGGCGCCGCGCTCGCTGCCAAAGAGTTCCGACTCGATCAGGTTCTCAGGCAGGGCGGCGCAATTGAGGCGGATATAAGGCTTGTTGGCACGGCTGCTGAGCGAGACGATGGCTTGGGCAGCCAGTTCCTTGCCGGTGCCGCTCTCGCCCCGGATGAGCACGTTGATGCTGCTGCCGGCTACTTGCTGAATGGCGTCGTAGACCAGCCGCATCGGCTCGCTGGCGCCTACAAAACCCTGGAAGCGGCTGGATTCGAGCGACTGCTGCCGCATGCGCTCGCGTTCCGCCTCTTCGCCGCGGCGGCGCATAATCTCGGCCAGGGTCATGCGGAGCTCAGCCACATCGACGGGAGCACGGAAATGAGCGTCGGACCCGGCGTTGAGCGCCTGTTTTTCAACCGAGCGGGTGCGGCCGCGGCTGAGCGAGATCAGCGTCAGGGCGCTGTTAAGGCTGCGCAGCTCGTTCAAGACGGACAGCCCACCGTAGGCTTCTTCCCCTTCGGTATCAATGTCGAGCAGAACCGCCGCGATGCCCGCTTCGCGTGTCCAGCGCGCCAGGCCGTCAAAGCTATCGAGAAAGACCACCTGGAACCAGGGCTCGAACTCGGGAGTCAGCAGGGCATGAAATTCTTCGTCCGCGGTTACGACGCAGACCGCAGGCAGCGCTGCAGACGGCGACTGAGGCACTACTGGCTTACGTTGCGAGGCCATACGCGAATTCTACCTTCGAACCCGGCAGATTTCCGTATTCGATTTTGATGGAGGGTACCGGAAATAATACGCCGGGATGGGTTCCAGGTGCGAACAAGGGTGAAAAAAATACGGGCGCGGTGGGGGCTTCTGGGGGTAAATTGGCTAGTAGCTGGGTCCGCAAAAGTTCAACTCCAGACAGAGCAAAAATAAGAACGAAATGGCTGGATACGACATTCGCCCAGCAAGACGGCAAGGAGCCAAATGAACGTCCCCACTCTTAGCTATACCGATACAGACGGGCAGCACACCGTCAAACTGGAGGCTGCTGCCACTTCGTTGGGCCGATCGCCGGGCCAGAACATCATTTTGCTGGACCCGTTTGTCTCCCGGCAGCATGCGGTCATCGTCGCGGAGGACTCGACTTACACGCTGATGGACCGGGGTAGCAGCCACGGGACATACCTGAACGGCGAGCGCGTTGAGAAGGCGGTCCTGAAGGCGGGCGACATGCTGCAACTGGGTTCGCTGGAGGCGCCCCGCCTTCATTTCCTTTTTGACGGGAGAGCGGAACCGAAGTCGGCCCCGGCTACCAGCATGGTGACCAGCCTGCTTTCGTCCATCACCGAATTTCCGGCTGAAAACGAGAAGCGCCCTCCCGCAGCCCGGGAGATGGAGCAGTTGAACTGGCTGCTGAGCGCGGCCCGGCAGTTGAATGCCGGTGGGGCGATCGAAGATATCTTGACCACTCTGCTGCAACTGACGCTACAGTTGACCAGCGTGGAGCGCGGCTTCGTCTTCCTCAGCCAGGGCGGCGAAATGAAGCTTGCGCGGGGGCTGAACTCTGAAGGCCAATTTGTTGAAGAGGACTCGACGATCTCGCACCGGGCCATCCAGAAGGCCATTGAGAGCGATGCAAAGTTCTCCATCAGTGACACTTTGTCTGACTCGAGCGGCGCATCGGCCTGGGCCAGCGTGATGGTGAACAAGATTCGCAGCATCTATTGCATTCCGCTGCGCAAGCGCGACCAAAAAAATCAGAACACAGAGTTGCTGGGGCTGCTCTATCTCGATAGCCAGATCGGTGCGGGAAAACTGAGCGAAGTGGATCAGCAACTGCTCGATACCATTGCGACGGAAGCAGCTGCGCTGCTGCAAAACGCCCTGCTTGCCGAGGCGGAGTACAAATCGCGCAGGACGCGCGAAGAGCTCGCCATCGCCTCCAAGATTCACAGCGGCCTGATGTCCATCACGCTGCCGGTGATTCCTTACGCAATTTTGCAGGCAAAAAGCATCTCCTGCTACGAAATCGGCGGCGACTTTTACGACGCGGTGGCGCTGGACGATTGCGTGTGTGCTGCCCTGGCGGATGTTTCCGGCAAGGGAGTTCCTGCCGCCATTGTCGCTGCCATCATGCAGGGCATCATCCACGCGCAATTGCTCTCCGGGCAAAGCCTGCCGGATATTGCGGCGCAGTTGAATCAGTTTCTATGCACGCGCAATGTGGGCAAGTACGCGACCATGGTGCTGCTCAAGCTCTTCCCCGACGGACGCGTTGAATACATGAATTGCGGCCATATTCAGCCGCTGCTCATCTATAACGGCAATGTGAGCCGGCTGGAAGAGAGCAGCCTGATTGTAGGGCTGCTTCCCGGCGCGACCTATTTCTCAGCGAGCTATACGATGAAGCCGGGAGAGCGGATTCTGCTGGCGACGGATGGATTGGTCGAGGCCGAGAACAGCGCCGGCGAGCCTTTTGGAGATGCGCGCTTAAGCGAAGTGGTGGTTAAAAAGGATTTGAACGGCATCCTCGACGATGTGGGCAAGTTCCAGGCCAACAATGAGGCACAAGACGATTGCACGGTGGTTGAGGTCCAATACTGCGGAGGGAACGATCCTTCCGCTCACAAAATGGGCTGATGTGTGTTGGACCAGTTGCTCGTTCCATCTTTCTCGCTCGCTTCAACCTACCCGCAGCACCATCCTGAGCGTGGCTCCGGGCGAGCTGGTCATTTGCTCGAAGGCCTTCTGGCCTTCTTCGAGCGGCATTTCGGCGGTCCACGGGCTCAGGTCGATCTCGCCGTCCATGAGCAGCTTCAGCGCGCACTCAAAATCCGCCGGTGTGTAAGCGAACGACATTACCACGCGATGCTCCTTGCGGATGCTGGCTGCAAAGTCGATCTCACTGCGCGGGTGTCCCATGCCCAACAGGATCACCATTCCTCCAGGGCGGCAGAGATCGAAGGCCTGCTGCCGCGCCTCAGATGTGCCGCAGGCATCGAGCACCAGGTCCAGCCCCTGGCCGGCAAACCGGCGGCCTTCCCCAGCGCTCACTGCGATCGTTGCGCCCATTTGGCGTAAAGCCTCAAGCCGCGCTTCGTTCACGTCTTCGACTAATATCTCCCGTGCTCCCATCCGCCTGGCCATCAGCAGAGCCAGCGAACCCATGGTTCCTCCACCCACAATTCCCAGGCGAAAATCAGGCGGGGGCGCGGCGATGCGGAATAGATGAACGATGTTGGCCAACGGCTCTGTGAGCACGGCTCGCGCATCAGTGAGATGATCGGGAATCTCGTAGACGTGCGACACGGGAACGGCGACAAACTCGGCGTGGCAGCCGGAGGTCCCATCCATGCCCAACAGGCGAAAATCGGAGCAGAGATTCTGCGCATCGCTCAGACAGGCCGCGCATTTCCCGCAGCCAATCAGTGGATTAACCACCACGCGCCGCCCATCCGGCGAGCGCCCCACCAGCTCGTGCCCCATGACCAGCGGCGGAGTGCGGTGACGGCTACGCCCCAGAAATCCCGAGAGGTCCGACCCGCAGATGCCCGCCGCGGTAACTGCAACCTCGCATTCTCCGGCGGCCGGTCGAAGGCGAGCGAGTTCTCTAATCGCTACTTGGCGAGGTGCGGTTAAAAGAAGCGCACGCATGATTCTTCCTTGCAGCATTGGTCGACTGCTCAGCCGCAGAAGCCAAAGAGCGCGGAACAGCGGACTGGGGATTATGAGTCCCCTGCTCTAACCGTTGAGCTACAGGCCCGCGTGTTTACCGCATCAAAAGCAAATTGATGCTCATGGCAACCTCTCGCTGGCCTTCGAAATTGTTCGCAGGCCGGAGCGGGATGCAATTTCAGTGTGACACAGCCGATTGGAATTCGTCACTTGATCACAGCATACATTTGCACTTGTAACGATTCGCTTAATGTAAATGCCGTAATTGTTAAACTGATGGGCACCGGACTTACTGCGGGTATGCAAGTACCCATCAGAAAACAGCGGCCACGCCGGAGTTACGTTCCGGCGCGGCCGCATTCAATGACGAGAATGATGAAGCTACTTAGATTGCGACTGAGTTGCTGGGGCAGCCGTTGACGCAGGAGCAGGCGTCGTTGTCGCTGGACTAGACGTTGACGCTGGAGCAGGTGTTCCAGGTGACGGAGGCTGCCCGCCAACTGGCCGACGCCCGCGGAGGTCGCCGATCCCAGATCTTCCAGTGGGCGGCAAGGGCGCTGACGGCGGATCGGTTACGTCTACCAGTTCAACGTCGTAAATCATGTCGGACATGGGGGGAATCGCGGGGGGGTGGCCCATCGGGCCCCAGGCCAGTTGCCAGGGGATATAGAGGCGGCGCTTGCCGCCGACCTTCATGCCGGCAAGACCCTGGTCAAAACCCGAGATCATCTGGTGGCGGCCCTGGATAAAGTTGACGGTCATGGGAGGCCCCAGCTTGGCCTTGCCGTCGGCTTCCACGATCACCTTGCCGTTTGCGTCCTTGAGCGGTGCGCCGGGGTGGTCGAGAGTGGAGTCAATCTTGGTTCCGTCGGCGGCCAGCCAGTAGGTGTATTGCACTTTGTAGAGCTTGTTCGGCTCGGCCTCGGCACCGGTACCGATCACGTAATCCTGGTAGCGAAGGGCGAAAACAGACTGCACGTTGCCCTGAACGGGAGGGATACTTGCGGGCAGAGCGATGCCCGCAGCTGCTGTCGAGCAGTTTTCCTTAGGTGCAGAGCCGGTCTTTGCGGCGGCGCTGGCCGCTTTGGTGGCCGGATGAACCAGGGATTGAGAGCTTGCGGCAGCCGCGCATGCCGCCATCAATAGAATCATGCAAATGTGTTTCATGGTGTGGCCTTGCTCCGAAATTTAGATGTACTCCGGGATATATTCCCGGGTTGGTTCTTGCTGGAAGTGTAACAGGCATTCCCGCACCCCCGCACGCATCCAAGGGCAGCCCTTTTTCAGCAGGATCCTGCATTTCAGACGCTCCAGAACGCCAAACCGCTCACACGATCGATTGGAGCATACTCGCGCGCGACTTTCAGGCCCATGCTGCAATCGGCCGCCCGGCAGGCGCAAGCTATACTGCTTCTTGGCCATGCGCCGCACGATCGCACTTGCGCTGACGATGATCTTCAGCTGGATGCTGATCGCACCCGTTTTTGGCCCCGATGCCGACGCGCATCTTCCCCCATGCTGCCGCAGGAACGGCAAGCATCACTGCATGATGCGCATGGAGCAATTCAGCAGCAATCGAAAAGGCTTCACGTCCATCTCGGGGAAATGCCCCTGCCTAGCGGCAAGCACTTGCGCGGTTTATTCTCCAATCTTTCATCCGAAAATCAGGCAGCAGTTCCCAGCTGGAGTTATCCGCGGACCGGTGTGTCTTGCGCAGAGGGTGGGCCGCCTCCAGCTTTCCTTTCTCCGCGGGCATCCAAAGCGCGGTCCTCCGTCTCCTCTCACCTGACAATTCGCAGCGCTTTACGGATGGGATTGCTGTCGCCGATCCGGTTCGGTCCTTTGCGCATTCTCAGCAAGAGGAGAATTTATGAAATGCAAGTTGTGGCTGGCTTTATTGCCGGCCGTCTGCCTGTGCTGGCAAATAAGCCTGGCACGCGCCCAGCAAGACCTCCGCGTCAATACTTCGAAAATCCCGCCGGTGGTGAATCAACCCGTTCCCTGTGCAAAGGGTAACTCCGCTGCAACCGGCCGCATTGCCGGAGTCTTCAAAGATCAATTCGGCGCATTTGTTCCAGGAGTCAAGATTGAGGCCCTGCACCTCGCCTCGGGCATCAGGCGGTCACTCGTCGCCGATAATCAGGGCCGCGTTGCATTCGATGGTCTCCCCGTGGGGCGCTACCAGGTCACCGCCATCGCCACCGGTTTTGAGATCATCGTCGTGCATGATGTTTTCGTTACCGCATGCGGCGAGGCAACGGTCAATATCGTTTTCAAAGTTGCCACGGCCAGAATCTTCGTCGAGGTAAATGAGCCGGAGATCGGAGCGGGCGCGGCAACCTTGCATCTGGTGAACGAATACGATCGTACACGCAGCCGCAATACAGCGGAGCTGCTGGGAAATATGCCCGGCGTCAGCTTGCGAGAGAACGGTCAGCTTGGTTCCATTCCATTTCTTCATGGAATGGGAGATGAACGCGTCAAGGTGATGGTGAACGGCATGACGCTCTCCTCAGCCTGCCCGAATCACATGAATCCACCGCTCTCCTCTATCGCTCCATCCAACGCAGCCGAGATTACCGTTTTGGCGGGCATTACTCCGGTGAGCCTGGGTGGCGACAGCATCGGAGGAACGGTCTCTGTCGATTCGCAGCCACCGGTATTCGCTGGTCCGGAAGAACGGCTGCACACGGAGAGCCTATCCTCGGGCTTTTATCGCAGCAACGGCGAATATTATGGAGGTGGATTTTCGGAATGGGTCGCCGGCCGCAACCTTGGCATAGGCTACAGCGGTTCATGGGCCACCAACGGCGACTACGCCGACGGCAGCAGCCACAAGATTACTTCCACATATGCCCAGAGCACAGACCACACCGTAACTCTGGCTGCTCAAGGCGGCGGAAACCTGCTGGTTCTTGAGGGCAGCCTGCACCACACTCCCTACGAAGGTTTCGTGAACGCGCAGATGGATCTGGTGCGCAACTACGCCGAGTCGCTCAACCTGCATTACCACGGAAACTTTGACCGCGGCGAGCTTGACGCGCACATCTACTGGCAGGGCTCCTGGCACTCGATGAACATCGGCAGGGACAAATCTACTTTCCCTATGGCGATGAGTATGCCGATGAATACGCACGGAAGAGACCTTGGCTACTCCGTGAGGTATGAGCTCCCGCTCTCCGCGCAGCACACACTGGGCGCGGGCAGCGAATTGCATCGCTTTGTTCTCGACGACACTTGGCCCGCCGTTGCAGGGACGGCTCCGTATATGGGCTCCAATCCATTCGTCAGCATAAACGATGGCCGACGAATCCGGCTGGGCTGGTTTGCTGAAGTGGCCAGCAAGTGGAATCCGCAATGGACCACGCTCTTCGGGCTGCGCAACGATACTGTCTGGTCGAACACCGGCAAGGTCGAAGGATACTCGAGCAACTTTGCCGCTGACGCCGGCGCTTTCAATGGATTGAACCGCGCTCACGCCGACGTCGACCTGGATGTAACCGCACTGGCGCGCTATGAGCCCAATGCTTCGAGCGCCTACGAGTTTGGCTATGCGCGCAAGACCCGCGCGCCCAATTTGTATGAGCGCTATGCATGGTCGACGAATTGGATGGTCAGTGGCATGATCGGCTGGCTTGGCGACGGCAATTACTATGTGGGCAACGTGGCCCTCAAGCCGGAGATTGCGCACACCGTGAGCGGCACAGCGACCTGGCGCGACCGTGTGCGCAGTCAGTGGGAGATCAAGTTCACGCCCTATCTATCATTCATTCAGGACTATGTGGATGTGGATATGCTGGCCACAACGACGAGCGTCTCCATGCCAACGGCTCCCTATAACGGCCTGAGCACCTTTGCCCAACTGCGCTTTGCCAACCACAACGCCCGCATTTACGGTGCCGATCTCCCCGGCAACGGTTCGCTTTGGAACAGCGTTCGTTTCGGGCAGGGCAAGATCAGCGGCGTTGCTGGTTGGTTGCACGGCGAAAGGATCGATACACAGACCGGCCTCTACCAGATGATGCCGTTGTACACCCGTGTGGCCTTCGACGAATTATTGAAGGGATTCGCTGCCGGCTTCGGCCTCCAGGCCGTGGACTGCAAATCCAACGTCGATCCGCATCGCCTCGAGCAAGCCACGTCGGGGTACGCACTTTTGAATCTGCACACGAGTTATCAGCGCGGCCATCTGCGGGCGAACGCAGCCGCGGACAATCTGCTGAACAAGAACTATGAGCTTCCATTGGGAGGCATCAACTTCGACGACTACGCGGCCAGCGGCTGGATGAGCCAGATCAAACCGCTCACCGGTCGGGGACGGTCTTTTTATGCGGGTTTATCGGCCCGTTTCTAACCGCGGTGCTGCATCGCGCTCAGCTTCGCGTGCCTCTCTGCGAAAATAGAGATAGATGATCTCATTGCAAAATGCCGGGAAGCGGTTTGGGCCGCGAGTCTTGTTTATGGAAGCCAACTGGCTCATCCAGAGCAAGGAAAAAACCGCACTGGTGGGCGCCAACGGAACCGGAAAATCGACGCTGATGAAGGCGATCGCCGGGCTAGAGTCGCTGGATTACGGCAGCATGCAGCAGACGCGCGGCATCAGCATCGGCTACCTGCCGCAGGAAGGTCTGGTGCTGGCCGGCAGAACGGTCTTTGACGAGTGCCTCACGGTCTTCGACGAACTGCACGATATGGAGCGGGAGATTGAGCACCTCGGCGGCCAACTGGCCGTGCTCGACCACGCCGGAGCGGAGTACGAGGCTGCGGCTGAGAGATATTCCATGCTCCAGGAGCGCTTTCACTCGCTCGACGGGTATGCGCTGGACGCGCAGGTCGGCGGAGTGCTCACCGGACTCGGATTCAGTAAAGAAGATTGGTCGCGGCAGACTGACGAGTTCAGCGGCGGCTGGCAGATGCGCATCGCTCTGGCCAAGCTGCTGCTGGCCAAGCCCAACCTTCTGTTGCTCGATGAGCCCACTAACCACCTCGACCTTGAGACCCGTAACTGGCTTGAGGACTATCTCCGGACCTATCCGTTTGGCTACATACTTATCTCCCACGATCGCTACTTTCTCGACGTGACTATCGATCGCACCGTGGAGATATGGAATAAGCGGCTGTCGATCTATCAGGGTAACTACACAAAGTACCTAAGTCAGAAAGACGAGCGGCGCACACAACTTGTAGCCGCTTACCGAAACCAGCGCATCCAGATAGAGCACCTTGAAGCCTTCATCAACCGTTTCCGTGCCCAGGCCACCAAGGCGAAACAGGTACAAAGCCGCATCAAGGAACTGGAAAAGATCGAGCGCATTGAGATTCCGGAAGAAGAGGCGGTGATTCACTTCCGGTTTCCCCAGCCGCCGCCCTCGGGACGCATGGTTGCGGAGGCTGAGGCGCTCTCAAAGAGTTATGGCGACAAGAAAGTGCTCGACCGGGTCAAATTCACCATCGAGCGCGGCGACCGCGTGGCGCTGGTCGGCGTGAACGGCGCGGGCAAATCGACGCTCATCAAATTGCTCACCGGCGAGGAAGCGCCTACTGCCGGACAAGTCAAGCTCGGCCACAACGTGGTCAGCGAGTACTTTGCGCAGGACCAGTACAAGGTGCTCGACGGCGACAGGCGCATGCTCGACGACATCAGCGCCGCGGCGGTCAAAGTTCCCGAGGTTCAGTTGCGGTCGCTGCTGGGGTGCTTCCTCTTCAGCGGCGACGACGTCTTCAAGCCGCTTGGCGTGCTCAGTGGCGGCGAGCGCAACCGCTATGCGCTGGCCCGCATTCTGGTTTCGCCGTCGAACTTCCTGCTGCTCGACGAGCCCACCAACCACCTGGATATGCGCGCCAAAGACGTGCTGCTCGATGCGCTTGCGGTCTTCAGTGGCACAGTGATCTTTGTCTCTCACGACCGATATTTCATTGACCGCCTGGCTACGCGTGTGCTTGAAGTGGAAGGCGGAACGATCACCAGCCATGAGGGCAACTACGAAGACTACCTGCGCTGGAAATCTGCCCAGGCTGTCGCTCTAGTCAGCAATGACTGCAAGCCCGACCGTAATTCAACCAACCGTATTTCCGGAAGCGCTTTGTATCAGGGCACGACTTCAGTCGTGCCGAAAAGCAGCTCAAATAATGGGGCTTTAGCCCCTGAGGGCCAGACTTCAGCCGGTGACGGCGAGGCCGATGCAGCTGCCAAGTCCCACACCCGCCGCTTGAACCCCATCAAGCAGAAACAGATGGAGGAGCGATGCGCATTCCTCGAAGAAGAAACTCCGCGCATCGAGGCCGCCATCCACCATACGGAGGAGCAACTCGGCATCTTTGTCTCCGTCGCCGAAACACAACGGCTTACCGCTTTGGCTGAGGACCTGCGCGACCAACTCGCCTCGCTCACCGCCGAGTGGGAAGAGCTGATGATGCAGTTGGACAGCCAGTCCGCACTCTCCTGATTTAGCTCAAGTTTCGATTGCTATAGTAGTTACTCCGCCCGCATCCGTACTACTCAATGGATTTTTGTAGGCTTTCATACCTCTAACCTGCATTTCACCCGATGCTCTGAATATCCCGCTATCGCCATCGTGCATAATCAAAATACGATGGCTCTTTTGTGGAATCCCGAAAGTTGGGCGCAGCGGCTCAAGGAGCTGGAGGCGCAATCTGGCGATTTGAAGGAGGCTCCGCTGCGGCGCGATGTGCGGTCGCTGGGGACGCTGCTGGGCGATGTGCTGCGCGAGCAGGCTGGCGAGGAACTCTTTGCTCAAGTCGAGGCGCTGCGGCAGAGCACTATCAGCCGGCGCGATGCTGAGGCTCGCGGCGACGAGCGAGAGGCTACGCGGCTGGCTATCGGCTCGCTGGAACTGGTGCACGGGCTGCCGGTGGAGCAGGCTCTTCTGCTGACGCGCGCCTTTGCTTTTTATTTTGAACTGATCAATCTGGCGGAGACGAACCATCGCAAGCGGCGGCGCATTGCGCTGCAACTGAGCGGGGAGGCAGGACGGCAGCGCGGGTCGCTGGCCGGGACGTTGAGCGAGATGCGGCGCGTGGGGATCAGCGCGGAAGAGGCTCTGGAGTGGCTGAAGCGCGTGCTGGTGGTGCCGGTTTTTACGGCGCATCCGACGGAGGCGGCGCGGCGGACCGTGATGTTCAAGCGGCGGCGCATTGGGGATTTTCTGGCTGCGCTTGACCGCATCCCGGTGCCTGAGCAGGATATGGCGCGGCTGGAGCAACTGGTGCTGGCGGAGATTACCAGCCTGTGGCAGACGGACGAGGTGCGCTCGCGGCGGCCCAGCGTTTATGACGAGATCAAGATGGGGCTGGACTATTATGACGTTTCGATTTTCGAGACGCTGCCCAGCCTTTATCGCGAGATCTCCGAGGCGCTGCGGGCGTCTTACGGCCTGGAGATTGAGGCGCTGGCGCTGCCTCAGGTGCTCTGCTTTGGGTCATGGATCGGCGGCGACCGCGACGGTAATCCCTTTGTAACGCCGCAGGTGACGCGCGATGCTGTTCAACTGGCGCGCGGGCATTTGCTGCTCTACTACCGGCGGCAATTGGATGAAATTACCGACCTGCTGACGTCGAGCGCGCAGCAGACGGCGGTGAGCGATGAGCTGCTGGGGCGGCTCAAGGCGTATGTTGCGCTGGTACACACGCCGGAGGCGCAGGTCTTTGGCGCGCAGTATGAGTTTGAGTACTATCGGCGATTCATCATCTGCCTGAAGGCGCGGGTGCAGCGGACGCTTGAATATATGGAGCATCCGAGCCACGCGGGCGTTGCGCTGCCGATTACTTCTTACACGCTCTCGCAGGGGCAGGAGAAGCTGGCGCAGGTGCTGCCCGCTTACTGCTCGGTGGAGGAGTTTATTGCCGATCTTGAGATTCTGCGGGCTTCGCTCGAGGCAAATCGCGGATTGCGCATTGCGCGGACTCTGATCGATCCGCTGATTTTGCAGGTTCGGACTTTTGGATTGCATCTGCATACGCTCGATATCAGGCAGCATGCGCGGGTGCATGCGGCGGCTTTGCAGGAGGCGATTGCCGACTCAAGCGGGCCGGCGCTCTTCGGAGAACTCAGCGAGCAGACGGCCTCGGTGCTGGAGACTTTCCGCGTGGTGGCCGAGGTGAAGAGCGGCTGTTCGCCGGAGGCGATTCGCCAGTATGTCATCAGCGGCGCTTCGTCGGTGGACGATGTGCTGGCGGTGGTACGGCTGGCGCGGTTGGGCGGCGTAAGGGTGGAAGGATCGGGCAACGGACCGGGAGAGGATCCGGGGCTGATGCCGGTGCCGCTGTTTGAATCGATTGAGGATTTGCGCCGGGCGCCGGAGATTTGCCGCGAGCTGTGGAGCCGGGCGGACTATCGCAAGCTGATCGCCACCTGGGACGACTGGCAGGAGGTGATGCTGGGCTATTCGGACTCGAATAAAGACGGCGGCATGCTGACCAGCACCTGGGAGATCTTCCGCGCGCATCGCGATCTACACGTGGCGGCGCGCGAGGCTGGCGTCAAGCTGCGCATCTTTCACGGACGCGGAGGCACGGTGGGGCGCGGCGGAGGGCCAACACATCGCGCTATCTTCGCTCAGCCGATGAATTCATTCGACGGACAGTTGCGCATCACCGAACAGGGCGAGGTGCTCAACTTCAAATATGCCGACGAAGTGCTGGCTGAACGCAATCTGGAATTGATGATCGCCGCCTCACTGGACGCGCTGGCGAGGCCGAATGCGCGCGACCCCGAGGGACACTTTACCGGGATTCTCAAGCCGGAGTGGGAGGCCGCGCTTAACGCGCTTTCAGAGCTTTCTTATGGTTACTACCGCAAGCATATTCTTAACGATCCGGGGGTTGTGACTTACTTTGAGCAGTCCACTCCGGTGGGCGAGCTGGAACACGCCAAGATCGGCTCGCGGCCGGCGCGACGGGATGCATCGCCTTTGCTCGGAGATCTGCGCGCGATTCCGTGGGTCTTCGGCTGGACTCAGTCTCGGCTGCTGGTGCCGGCCTGGTTCGGCGTGGGCTATGCAGTGGATCAATATCTTGCGCAACCGGGTGCAATGGAGCTCTTGCAATCCATGGCCCGCGAATTTCCGCTCTTCATTGACCTGGTGCGCAACGTGGAGATGGCGCTGGGCAAGGTCGACCTGGCTACCGCGCGGCTTTACTCTTCGCTGGTTGAGGACCCGAAGCTTCGCGAGCGTGTCTATGACCTCTTCGAGGCAGAGTTCCATCGCACGGTGCGCGCTGTTCTGGCGGTTACGCGGCAGACTGAACTGCTGGAGACGAATGAGGTGCTGGCTCACTCCATCAAACTGCGCAACCCTTACGTCGATCCGATGCACCTGATTCAGGTGGATATGCTGCGGCGCAAGCGGGCGGGCGAAGATACACCGGAAGTGAACCGGGCTATTGCAGCGACGATCAGCGGTATTTCCGCGGGACTGCGCAATACTGGATGAGTCGAAGGCCGTACGGCCTTTCTCATCTTTCACTTGCCATACCCCGCTCACCGGGTCTACTCTATTTCTATGCATCGATGTCGCTAACACCGTCCTGGTGACAGCTCCGATGCAACCGTGCGCCTTGATGACGTGCGCTTTCCCTTTGTGATTTCGAGCTCCACCATCCCCCAAAAATGACTTTCAAAAGAAGCATCTGGGATCATTCCCGGAGAAAAAGGAGAAAATTATGGCGCGCATAGCCGCGGATGTAACTGAACTCATTGGCAAGACCCCGCTGGTGCGGTTGAATCGCGTAGCAGCCGGCTTGCCTGCTACCGTTGTAGCCAAGCTGGAAAGTCAGAACCCCCTCAGCAGCGTCAAAGACCGCCTGGGATTCGCCATGGTCGATGCCGCGGAAAAGGCCGGCAAGATCACGCCCGGCAAGACCATCCTGATTGAGCCCACCAGCGGCAACACCGGCATCGCGCTGGCCTTTATCGCCGCCGCCAAGGGCTACAAGCTGATTCTCACCATGCCGGAGACCATGAGCTTGGAGCGCCGCGTAGTGCTGCTGGCCTTTGGCGCTGAGATTGTTCTCACGCCTGGACCCAACGGAATGAAGGGCGCCATTGCCAAGGCCAACGAGATTCTGGCGAAGACACCCAATGGCTATATCCTCCAGCAGTTTGACAATCCCGCCAATCCCGCCATTCACTACTCGACCACCGGCCCGGAGATATGGAACGATACCGACGGCAAGGTGGACATTCTCATCAGCGGCGTGGGAACCGGCGGCACCATCACCGGCGTCGCCAAGTACATCAAGGAGCGCAAGCCAGAGTTCAAGGCCATTGCCGTGGAGCCGACGGACAGTCCAGTGCTTTCAGGCGGCAAGCCCGGGCCGCATAAGATCCAGGGAATTGGCGCCGGGTTTGTGCCCAGCGTGCTGGATACCAAGCTCGTCGACGAGATCATCCAGATCACCAACGATGAGGCCATCAGCGCGGCGCGCGAGTTGCCGCTAAAGGAAGGGCTGTTTGTCGGCATCAGCTCGGGAGCAGCTGTGGCTGCGGCGCTGAAGGTTGCTGCACGGCCTGAAAATGCGGGGAAGCTGATCGTCGCTGTTCTGCCCGATTTCGGCGAGCGCTACCTGTCAAGCATTCTCTTCGAGTCGCTGCGCCAGCAGGCTCTGGCCACAACCACGGAAGCGATAGCGGTGTAAGGAATTCGATTTCCGGCGGGGCTGAATCGGCTCCGTCGGCGCTCAACTCTCCGCATCTGCTAACGTAATTGCAAGACCCCATTTAACATGGAACTGTTCGCCCGCATTCGCGAAGACATTAACTCCGTATTGGAGCGCGACCCGGCCGCGCGCTCGCGTCTGGAGATTTTGCTCTGCTATCCGGGGTTGTGGGCGGTATGGTTTTACCGCGTTTCGCACTTTCTGTGGCGCGTAAAACTGCGCCTGCCTGCACGAATACTTTCCCAGGTAGCCCGCTTCTTCACCGGAGTGGATATTCATCCCGGCGCGCTGCTGGGCCGGCGGCTGTTCATCGATCACGCAACAGGAGTGGTGATCGGTGAGACCGCCATCGTGGCCAGCGACGTGACCATCTACCAGGGCGTGACGCTGGGGGGAACCGGCAAGGGCCACGGCAAGCGCCATCCCACAGTCTGTGATGGCGTCTTCATCGGCAACAACGCCAACGTGCTGGGCAACATCACCATCGGCGAGAACTCGCGCATCGGCGCCGGCTCCGTGGTGCTC
>JBEKUB010000039.1:0-44564 GCA_049515455.1 Occallatibacter sp. | reverse complement strand
GCAAATACGTCGGCAAGTCCGCTCGCCTTGAGGACACAATCGTCAAGACCAACCTCGACGCGGTCCCGGAGATCGTCCGCCAGATTCGCCTTCGCGATCTCGGCGGAATCATCGTGATTGATTTTATCGACATGGACGACCGCAAGAACCGCTTCAAGGTTCTGGCCGCCCTCGAAGAAGCTCTCAAGAGCGATCGCGCCCCCACAAAGGTTCTCCAGTTCAACGATTTCGGACTCGTCGCCATCACCCGCAAGCGCGTCAAGCAGTCTCTGGAGCGCACTCTGTCGGTACCCTGCCCCATCTGCCAGGCCACCGGCATGGTCAAGAGTCCAACCACCGTCTGCAACGAGATCTACGTCGAGCTGCGCAAGATGAAGAAGCATTTCGAAGGCGAGGACGTTCTTCTACGCGTCAACCCAGAAACCGTCAAGGTGCTCAAATCGAATGGCAGCACTTGGATCCCCGAATTTGAGGAGTTGGTCGGCAAGAACATCCTCATCAAGAGCGACCCCACCCTTCACCCCGAGCAGTTCGACATTCAGGGCTGATCGGTCAGTGAAAAGTGAATTAGTGAGATAGTGAATAAGTGAAACAGGAAGGCCGGAGCATTGCTCCGGCCTTGCTGGTTATCCATGATGAATGGATGCGAAACCTATGGCGTGGACGGCTTCAATTCTGTTTCCATCAGATGCTTGTAGTCTCTTTGAAACGGGAAGAGTGCCTTCATTGTGCGATAAGGCACGCCTTTTCTGGTGAACAGAAACCAGATTTGACTCGAATGCTGAAACTTGTCGAGCAGGTCAATGCCTGGGCTGCCGTCTGACGAAAGTATCTCGGGGTGAACTCGCGCAACACAGGATTCTTCATCGCATGAATTGAAGTCCAGTTGAGACATTGAATCTTTGTCTTTAACCAACTTCCATCCCTTGCCACTCTTTACGGTATCGAAGAAAGCGATGATTACACCTTGTTTGCGGTCAACATCCGGAGGTAAATCGAAAGAAAAAAACTGAGGCTTTCGGTCGCTTCGATTGAAGGCGACGCCAATCGTAATATATTCAAGGTGTTTTGGGTCTGCAGGATGATCCGGATCCCCAATCAACACATCCGTAAACATCATGCAGCCCTTTTCTCCACATTTTGAGTCCCATTTGCCTGCCAGAGCTTCGATAGGATCAACCTGTGGAGCTTTATCAGCCTGCGGCGGTGCGGCCGCAGGTGCAGGGCTGTCAACAGCAGATTTTTTCTTCGGGCCGCAATAGCTTGCTGCCAATACAGCAATGAATCCAACGAGAACAATTGTTTTACGAAGATTACGCATCGTAAGATTCCATCCTTCATCGACATGAATTGAGAATGGCCAATTATAGTAGAGTTATTGCGGAATGCGATATACCGAATCACAAGAATGTGGTGAATTTATTTACGCAGGAGCGTTTCTATGCTGTTAGGGAGTTCCCATGACCAAACGTGAAGTTGTGCGGACTGTACTTCAACACAAAATTCCCCCCTACGTCCCCTGGGAATTTCCCTTCACCGTGGAAGCTTTCGCCAAGCTCTCCGCGCATTATGGAAACATCGACGTCGGCGAGGAGATTGGAAATCACTTCGTCATCCTCGGCGATCCCATCGGATTTTTCGATCAAATCGGCCCCGACCATTTTAAAGATGTCTTCGGCGCAGTGTGGGACCGTCACATCGATAAAGATATCGGCAACATTGAAGGCCAGGTATTGCCCGAGCCAACCCTGGCAGGCTACCGCTTTCCCGATCCCACCGATCCCCGCTACTTCGCTGACATTCCCGAGAAGCTCGAAAAGTATCATGACCGTTTCAGATTCTTCGAGCTTGGTTTTTCGCTCTACGAACGCGCCTGGACCATGCGCGGCATGGAGCCTCTGCTCATGGACTTCGTCGAGAACCCCGAGTTCGTCAATGAACTGCTCGACCGCATCTGCGACTACAACATCGCCCACATCACCAAGGCCCTCCAATACGATATCGACGCGGTTCACTTCGGCGACGACTGGGGAAGCCAGCACGGTTTGACCATGGGCAAGCGCCTGTGGAAGAAGTTCATTGAGCCGCGCCTGAAGCGCATGTACGATGTGGTCCTCGCGGCCGGCAAGTTCGTCTCCATCCACTCCTGCGGCGACGTTGACGAGCTTTTCGATCCGCTCATCGATATCGGCCTCAGTTGCTTCAATCCCTTCCAGCCTGAAGTAATGGATGTCTACGAACTTCTGCCTCGCTACCGCAGCCGTTTGAGTTTCCACGGCGGCCTGTCCACCCAGAAGACCCTCCCCTTCGGCACCGTCGACGATGTTCGCAAAGAAAGCCGGCGGTTGCTGGAACTCGGCAGCCAGGGCGGCTACATCTTCTCTCCCGCGCACGCCGTCGAGCAGGATGTGCCGCTTGAGAACATGCTCGCCTTCATCGACGAAGCGAACCGGCAGCCCGGTTTCCAAGCGATTCACCGCGGCAAATAAATTGGTAAGTAAATTCAGTTACCACAGCAGATAGCTGACTCGCTGACTTGCTAACCCGCTGACTTCCTGACTCGCTGCTTCTAAAGAATCCCCAGCACCCTCAGCCGCAGCAGCCCGCCGCCCAGCACTCCCAACGGCGTGATAGCCACCAGCGTCAGTTGGTACCAGATAGGCTGCATGCCCTTCGATTGCAGCGCGCTTAACGCGGCCAGCGCCAGCACCACGATCCCCAACGCCAGCACATGAATCAGCGGATTTGCAGCCGCGGCCCAAGCCGTCACATAACCTCCAGCCGCGGCCGCCAGAAACGAGTAGCCCAGGTTCACAGTGATGTAGCTCCACTCCGGCTTGCCCAGCTCCCCCATCCACCCCGGCGTCAGTTTGGCCAGCAATGCTGTAATTACGATCACCAGCAAGGCCATAGTGGCAAAGCCGGCCAGTAGCGCCAGAAAGGTGCGCAAAATAATCAAGCCCGTTTCTCCTCCGCGAGCTTTACGCCCACCTCTCCCTTTTCAATCCGCTCAAGAAATGCCCGCGCCAACCTTCGCTCTCCGGGATTACTTTCGCCGTGAATCGAGCACAAATCGAGAAACTCGTCGCACAACGCATTCCGTTTCTCCTGCAAAGTAAAAACTCCTTGCAACGCCAGCGCCAGCTCACGCAACCGGTCCGCCTCAATCCAGCCACTCTCTTCTTCGCCGTCCTCAAGATGTGAAAACAGTCCCTTGCGC
Organism: Occallatibacter sp.; assembly: GCA_049515455.1. Lineage (GTDB taxonomy): Bacteria > Acidobacteriota > Terriglobia > Terriglobales > Acidobacteriaceae > Telmatobacter. The sequence goes on along the minus strand of JBEKUB010000039.1, from coordinate 41,344 downwards.
CCCTGAGCGCACTCTTCCAGGCAAGCGAGCAACTGCTCCCTGAACACACTCGCCAGCGTCTCAAGCTGCTCCGGATCTACTTCATCACGCGGGTCCATTTTCCCCTACCTCGCCCGCATCGCCGCTTCCAGATCTTCCGCAGTATGCGGCAGCGCAGCATCCAGATCAATCAACTTCCCATCCTCGCCCACCAGGAAATCGCACTCGATCCGCACCCCAATCTTCTCTTCCGGAATATAAACTCCCGGCTCGATCGTAAAGACCATCCCCGGCTTCAGCACCGCCGGGTACTCCGACGGATCGTGCACATCGATGCCCATCATGTGCCCGAGCCCATGCAGCCAATACTGCCCCAGCGGCTCGCCCTTCAGGCTTTTCCCGTGCGTGTTGATGTAGTTGTAAGCCACGGTGTCCAACGAATCCGGGTCCTTGCGATCGCGATCGTTGATCTTCGATTTGCCCGCTACAAAGGCATTGATAGCCGCCTGCTGCGCTCCCAGCACAATGTTGTAGATCTCCCGCTGCCGATCCGTGAAGTGCCCGTTCACGGGAATCGTGCGCGTAATATCGCTCGCGTACATTGAGTACTCGCACGCCGCATCCACCAGCAGAACGTCCCCATCCTCCAGCGTCCGCGTATTCTCCGAGTAGTGCAGCGTAGTCGAATTGATTCCCGAACCAACAATCGGCGCATAGGCAGGCCGCTCGCATCCGCCCTCCATCCATGCCTCCATCATCTTCCCCGCGAGCGCCCGCTCCGTGACTCCCGGCTTTGCCGCCTTCATCATCACCCGCTGCGCCCGGATCGATGCCTCTGTCCCCTTCCTGATCAGCGCAAGCTCTCCCAAGTCCTTCACCACCCTCAACTCGGCCACTGGCTTGGTCACATCCCTGCCCGCCACGGTATTCTCATCCTTGCCCAGCGTCGCCGCGGTAAAGCCCAGCAAATCCCTGGCCTGCGGAGCCTCCGGCTGCGTCCACACATTCCGCCCCAGCGAACGGTCGGCGGCGATCAGCCCATTCAACACTCCCGCCAGCTCCGTCATCGGCTGCACCGCGTCCACTCCCGCCGTCTCAGCCACGCCCGGCGAAGCCGCATCCAGCTTTGCTCCTGTGTACTTTTCCAGGCGCAGATCGCGCGTGGGCAAAAATAAAATTTCTTTGTATGTGCGCGGAGTTTGCGCTTCCGGCGCGCTGGCCACAATCATCAGTGCCGCGCCCGGCTCGTTCCACCCCGTCAGGTAATAGAAATCCTCATCCTGCCGGTAAGGCATGAAGTCCAACTGCGCCTCTTCAGCAGCAAACAGCACGGCCACGCCGCCATGGAGCTTCGCCCCCAGCGCCACGCGCCGCGCGTGATAAACCGAGACCGGTTGTTTTTCAAGTGAATGAGAGAGAGGGGCAGTCACTAACAGGGTTGCGAACACCAAGCCGGCCGCCGACGCGAGACGATTCACATTGCACATGGAACCAGCCTCTTACCCCATGCGCCGCCTGTCAAGCTCCAAAGCAGAGAGTCCGCAATCGTTCAGTTCCTCACCGTCTGCATCGGCGCTTCTACTAGTCCTCAGCCAGGCGCCGATGAAATTCGCCCGCCGGGACGGGCCGACCGAACAGCCAGCCCTGGGCAAGCGTTTGTCCCGATGCCCCGGCATAGTATTCAGCTTGTTCTTCCGTCTCCACGCCTTCGACAATCATCTCCAGGTTCAGGGCGTGGGTAATGCCAATCAACTGCGGCAGTATTGAAACCAACGCCGATCCTGTACCGATCGCCTGGGTAAATGCGATATCGATCTTAATGGCGTCGATGGAAAGCTCGTGCAGATAGGCCAGGCTCGAATAGCCGGTGCCGAAGTCGTCAATGTGAACGCTATAACCCTCCTGGCGCAGTTGAAAAATCGTCTCCATCGCAATTTCACCGCGCGCTGTGCTGCTCTCGGTAATCTCGATCGCCAGGCTCCGCGCCGGGACCCCCGCCTCATCGACTGTTCTAACTAGCATGGGTATAAACTTTGGATCGGACAGGTCTGCGGCCGTCACGTTGATGCTCAGTCGAAAATTACTCCTGCTGCGAAGAATCTCTTTGAATTCCTTCAGAGCATGACGAACCACCAGTTCCGTAATGGCGCCCACAAAGCCCCGCTCCTCCGCAAGTTTGACGAAAACGTCCGGGCCAATCGTAAAGCCTTCTTCATCGGTCCAGCTCACCAGCGCCTCAGCCCCAACAATCTTCCGGCTGGCCAGATTCACGATTGGCTGATAGGCCACTCGCAACTGATCTCTGGCAATTGCCCGGCGAAGTTGATTCACCATGCTCCGGCTGCGCCCGTAATAGAGTGAGCAAACAAGACCCAGAAGCGCGCCAATGATTCCACCTAACATTGTGAATCCGATGAGCTGGCCGCGCCAGGCATTCAATAAAGCTGGAATGGCGATATAAGTCGTCACGCAAACCGGACGTAAGGCATCGCATTCAGTAGCCACCAGCAGGTTGCCTGCTTTCCCCTGCCAGTTCCTGTCAGTCACCACTCCAGCGTTCAAAGGCAGGTTGCGTCCCGGATAGTAGAGATAGAGATGATGATGGATAGTGTCCACGATGGTCACTGACCTGTTCGGGTTGATCGAGTCCACCCTCCTGATCTCGCGCGGATCCAATACCAAGTAGGATTCGCCTAACTGCTTGCCGAACGTATGCTCGTCGTGGCTCTGGTACGGAGAAATGTCTCTATAGAACAGTGATCCGTCCGGCAGTGAGGCGACGGGCTTGAACTCCGTTCCGGGAAGATTCTCCCTGCCCAGCGCCGTGGAGCACTCAATTCTTCCGTTGCGCATTCTCCCCGCGTCCCGCAAATACTCCGAATCGAAGATCAACTTTCGAAAGTAGGTGATTTCAGCATCTGAACAGAAGGGGCCTCTTGACGCATTCATGGCCGTCAGCACCGCGTCCGACTCGTCCAGAATGGAGCCAGCCTCATTCAGCAATTGCACGTCGTCCTGGCCCAGCTTGCTCTGAGCCGATCTGAGCAGGATGCCGATTTCGAGCAGGGAAATCACCAGCATGGCGCATACCGCCGCAACCATAGTGATGGCGAGCCGCAACAGATCGCTCCGCTTGAGTTTGCTTATCATGAATGCTATATACGATTTTCAGATTGCTTTGTACCGATATTCAGCCGCACTACCCCTGAAGCTGTATCCCCCAAATAGGGTATCTCTAATGCAATGAGACATGGGACGACTTAGATTAAGCAAAATTGATAATGTTCGTCAAACTTTACAACCCACAATTACTCTTCCGCGGCCTTTATCATCGCCGCAAGGCTCCGCTCCACGTCTTCCTTGGTCGTCGCCCATGAAGAGACGCTGATCCGCATCGCCGTTTTCCCCTGCCACACCGTCGACCCGCACCAGCAAGTCCCCTCAGCCTGTAGCCTCGCAATCGTTCGCAGCGTCTTCTCCGCTGAACCGAACGAGACCAGCACCTGGTTGATGACCACCTCGTTCAGCACCTGGAATCCCGCCGCCTTGAGCCCTGCTGCAAATCGCCGCGCGTGGCCTGAAGTCCGCTCCACAATCTCCGCGATCCCTGACCGTCCCAGCGAGCGCAGTCCGGCCCACAACTCTACCCCGCGCGCCCGCCGCGAAAGCTCCGGATTGTAGTCCGAAGGCTCGCGATGTTCTCCCAGGTCCAGGTACGAAGCATGAATCTGCATCGCCGCCCGCAGTTGCCCCGGATCACGCACCATGGCAATGCCGCAGTCGTAGCCGATATTCGGCCACTTGTGCCCATCCGTAGCCCACGAGTCGGCCAGCTCAAAGCCCTTGGTCAGCTTCCGGTATTCAGGCGAAGCCGCCGCCCACAATCCGAAGGCCCCATCCACGTGAATCCAGGCTCCGGCCTCCCGCGCCGCCGGGCAAATCGCGGCAGCCGCATCATAGGCCCCGGTATTCACATTCCCCGCCTGCAAACAAAGAATCGTCTTCGAGTCCAGACGCGGCAGCGCATCCGCCCTAATTCGTCCCTGCCCATCCACCGGTACGCGAACCACGCGGTTCCGTCCCAACCCCAGCAAGGTAAGCGCCTTCAGCACTGAAGCATGAACCTCTTCGCCCACCACCACCGTAATCGGCGGCGCGCCGAATAGCCCGTCGGCTTCCACGTCCCATTCCGCGCGCTCCAGCAATGCATGCCGCGCCGCGGCCAGAGCGGTAAAGTTGGCCATCGTGGCCCCTGTAACCACCGCCCCACCGGTTCCTTCCGGCAAACCCATCAGCTCCCGCACCCACTCGAGCGCCGTCGCCTCCAACTCAATCGCCGTCGGCGACTGCACATAAAACGCCGCATTTTGATCCCAGGCGCTGACCATCCAGCTAGCCGCCAACGCCGCCGGAAGGCACCCGCCGTTCACAAACCCAAAGAACCGGCCATTATTTTTAGCCACCGTAGCCGGCGATCCATACTCATGCAGCAAATGCAGAACCGCTTCCGCACTCGTCGGTCCCGGCGGCAACGGTCCTCGCAGCGCACTCAGCGCCGCAACTGCCTCGGGCGAAGGCCCAACCGAGCGCGCATCCACGCCCTCCAGGTAGTCCATCGCGTCGCGAGCAGCCCGTTTCAGCAGAGCGGTTCGCGCCTCAGAAACAGTGGAGCCAGCCAAAGACGAATGATGCGAGTGCGAAGAATTTGAAACGGCCATAGATAAGCCCAAGTCTAGCACCGGGGCTCCTTGTGCCTCCCGCTTCCGTCGTTCCTAACCGAACCGGTGTTCTAGGGGCCTTGCCCACTTCCCCATTGAAATTTGCCCCATTTAGTCGTATGCTGAGTATGCAGACGAATTTGTCCGCCATGGTTTGCCGTGTTCGCACCGGCTGGCGGAGAGATGAGTGGGCTCATAGCCCACTTTTTATTTGCGGCAAAACCCCGGTCCTGTACTCCAGGAATTGCCGCAAAATGAGCGGTTTAGCAACGTGTCCCCATCGAGCGATTTTGCTCGCCGGGATGAAGGAACGATGGCGCTGAAGCTGGAAGAAATCCGATCGGCAGCGGCAAGGGTAGCCGCCTCACATGGCTTGGACCTGGTGGATATCGAGTTCATTGGCCCGGCGAAGGAGCGTACCCTCCGCATCTTCCTCGAGAAAAACGCCGAGGGCCGGGCAAAGCTGAAGACAGCCATTGAAGCCGGCGCCGAGGGCCTTCCGGAGCGGTTGGTGGAGGGCAGGCTGAGCGTCGAGCAGTTGAGCGGCATCACCCACGAGGATTGTGCCGCCTTCAGCCGCGACTTTGGTGTTTTGCTGGACGTGGAAGATCTGGTCCCCGGCGCGGAGTACACGCTTGAGGCCAGCTCTCCCGGTCTCGACCGCAAGTTGAGCCGCAAGGAAGATTTCGAGCGGTTTGTGGGCAATCTGGTCAAAGTGCAGACCTTTGAGCCCATCCGCAACAACCGGCACTGGCAGGGAAGGCTGGTAGCTTTCCAACCGGAAGAAAATGGCGAAGTTATTATGCTCGATCTCGCCGCGGTCAAGCAGAACAGCAAGAGCCGGAAGGCCGGTGTAAGCACGGTAGAGATTGCGCTCGCAAACATTGAAAAAGCGCAGCTGGTACCAGAAATCTGAAGAAGTAGAGAGAGCAACCAGAATATGGCTAGCGTTTTGTACCAGACAATCGAGCTCCTGAGCCAGGAAAAGGGCATCGAACCCGCCATCGTTGTTGGCGCGGTCGAAGAAGCCATCGCCCTGGCCACGCGTAAGTTCTACAAGACCCAGGAGAACATGCGCGGCGAGCTGAACAAAGAGACCGGCGAAATTCAGGCCTACATCTACAAGACCGTAGTGCCCGACGACGCCGAGATCGAAGACCCGCTTAACCAGATCACGGTCTCCGAAGCCAGCGAACTTGCTCCCGGCGTCGAGGTGGGTAGCGAGATCCGCCTCTATCGCGATACGACTCCTCTGGGTCGCATCGCCGCACAGTTGGCCAAGCAGGTCATCTTCCAGAAGGTCCGCGAAGCTGAGCGCGACACCGTCTTCAACGAATACGCGCACCGCGAAAAGGAAATCCTCAACGCCACTGTCAAGCGCATTGAGGGCCAGGACATCATCTATGACCTGGGCAAGGCTGAGGCCCACTGCCCCCGCCGCGAGCAGTCCCGCCTGGAGCAGTTCTCCATCGGCGAGCGCGTCCGCGTGGTTCTCCTCAAGGTTGACCGCGCCGCCAAGGGCCCGCAAGTCATCGTCTCTCGCGCCGCCCCTGAGCTGGTCTCAAATCTCTTTCAGTCTGAAGTCCCTGAGATCTACGACAGTACTGTCGTAATCAGGGCCATTGCCCGCGAAGCAGGCGAGCGCACCAAGATTGCCGTCCAGAGCCGCGACAAGGACGTTGATCCCGTGGGCGCCTGTGTCGGCATGAAGGGCATGCGCGTGCAATCCATCATCCGTGAGCTGCGCGGCGAAAAAATCGACATCATTGAGTACTCCGACGAGATCACCACTTTCGCTGAGAAGGCCCTGCAGCCGGCCAAGGTCAGCCGCGTCTCCATCACCGACCTGACGGATAAGCAGCTCGAAGTCATCGTCGACGATACGCAACTCTCGCTCGCTATCGGTAAGAAAGGCCAGAATGTACGCCTGGCCGCCAAGCTGCTGGGCTGGAAGATTGACATCAAGAGCGAAGAGGAGAAGCGCCAGGAGGTTGAGGAGCAGATGCAGGCTCTCTCCGGCGGACCCACCACGCCCATCGAGCAGGTCTCCGAGCTGGCCCCCGGCGTAGTCCAGAAGCTGATCGCCGCCGGCATCACCACCGTCGAGGCCCTGGCCGACATGACCCCCGAGCAACTCGAAGAGATTCCCGGCATCGGCGAAAAGACCCTGGAAAAAATCAGCGTCGCCGTACGCCACTACTTCGGCCACTTTGAAGAAGGCGAAGAAGGCCACGTGCCCCAGGCAGCCGAAGCCGAATCGATCGATGCCGAGCATGCCGAAGCGGACGCCGCTGAGAATGCCGGCGAAGTGACCATTCAGTCAGCCGTTAAAAAGCTCGGCGAAGCGGAGATCGAAGACGCTTCCGCCGTTGTGGATGAATCGGAAGCCGAGACCGAAAACGCCGCCGATGTTATTGAAGAAGCGGAAAGCACGCAGGCAGCCGAGGAAGAAGAAATCCTTTCTGCCGAGGACCTTGATGCTGAGGCGGACGCGGAATCGGAAGGAATCACCGCTGAGGAACTGGCTGTTGAAGACGTTCCCGACGCGGACGAATCTGGAAGCGAAAATGAGTAATTGCAGGCGGCTTTGAGCGTTCGACGCCTAACCCGCGCCGCGCTCTTCAAAGCCAATCGGGCAACAAGAGAAGTTACAAACGCAACCATTGCCATGGAGTAGCTATGAGCATCTAAGGGCCGTGGGTAGCACAATTCGAAAAGAGGCGGATGAGTAAGGTTCGTATCAACGATCTCGCGCGCGAGATGGAAGTCAAGAGTCGGCAGATTCTTGATGTATTGGCGGAACTCGGCCTGGCAAGCGGCAAGACCCACTCCAGTTCGCTGGAAGAGGACGAGGCCGCAAAAGTTCGCGCGCACATTGAGCGTGGAACCGCGGCGAAGTCTGCCGCCCACAGCGCTGCCGCATCGCGCACACCCCAGGCTATTACGCCCAAAATCGATCTCTCGCATATCTCCAAGCCCGGCGACGTGCTCAAGGCCATCCAGGCCAAGAGGAAAGAGGAAGAAGACACGCGCCTCGGCCGTGTGCCCCGCGCAACGGTCGTCGCTGCGGAGAAGGCCAAGACAGTTCCCGCCGCACCAGCCCATCCAGTGCCCGCGGCCAAAGCTCCGGTCGTCGCCGAGCCTCCAATCGCAGCCCCGGCCCGTCCTGCTCCGCGAAAAATCGTTCCCCAGCCGCGAGCCGCCTCGGCGGTTGTCGCTGCACCTCCGGTTACACCGGCCATTGCCTCCAAACCGCCCGCCGGTCCTGTGGTCGCCAAGGCTCCGGCAGGCTCTATCGCCGCGCAACGTCCGGTAGTCGTGGTCGCTCCGCCCCCGGTCACCGTCGTCGTCAAGCCGCCCGTTGCGACCGCCGCAACCGCTGCCGCACCTCCCGTGGTTCCCACCAAGCGCAAAGAACATCCTCCCGCAGTGGAGCAGCCGGCAGCCGCAGCGCCTGCTGCCATTGAACCCGTGGCAGTTGCCCCACCGCCCGCCGCCGAATCCTCCGCGCTGGCTGCTGAAGAAACAGTCCCCACGGTTGCAGCCGAATCCTCAGCCGCTGCTGTGCGCACCTCGGCGGGTCGCACCAAGGGACACACACAAACCCCTTCTACCACTCCTGTGCGGCCAGTCCGCCGAATGGTCATGCCCCAAACCGGACCCCGCCCGGTCTACACCGCGCCCCCTGTTGATCCAAACGCTCCAGTTGCAGCCGCCGGCGGCCTCCAGCGTGGCAAGCCCATCTTTGACCGCAGACCACCGAGCGGCCCCGGCAGCTACCAACGCGCCGGTAGCCCTTCCGCACCCGGCCAATTCGCTGGCGGCCCGCGTCCCAAGCATCCCACTCGCAGCACCACAGGCGGTTACGCCGGGCCCGGTGGCCCTTCGGCTCCCGGTGCACGTCCTGGTTTCGGCGCGCGCCCCGGCTTTGCGCCACGCCCCGGCGGTTTCGGAGGACCCCCGCGTCCGGGCGGCGGCGCGCCACCCACCGGTGAAGCTCCGCGTCCGCAGCGTGCCCCTTCCCGTGGTCGCGGTGGCCGTCCGCAGTACCCCAAAACCAAGGAAGGCCCGATGAAGGGCTTTGTTCCGCCGCCACGCTATAGTGGAGTTCAATACGGCGGCGAGCCCCTTCCTATCACCCGTGAAATCACCGTTACTGAGGGCATCAGCGTAAAGGACCTGGCCGAAAAACTCGAAGTCCGCGCCAAGGACCTCATCGCCACGCTGCTCATGAGCGGCATCTTCGTCACCGTCAATCAGTCCCTCGACGCTGAGATGGTCAAGGACGTCGCCGCCAAGTTCGGCGCCGCCGCCACCGTCATCAGCTACGAAGAAGAAATCGCCAACCAGGCCATCGAAGAAGTCCTAGAAGCTGAAAACACCGGCGAGCTTGAAGTCCCGCGCTCCCCTGTCGTCACCGTCATGGGCCACGTCGATCACGGCAAGACCTCCCTGCTCGACAACATTCGGGAAACCCACGTTGCCGAAGGCGAAGCCGGCGGCATCACCCAGCACATCGGCGCTTATAAGGTGAAGTTCACAAAGGAAGGTTCTCCCGCCTCGGGCCGCGAGATCGTCTTCCTCGACACCCCCGGCCACGAAGCCTTCACCGATATCGTCGTCATCGTGGTCGCCGCCGACGACGGCGTCATGCCTCAGACCCTCGAGGCCATCGACCACGCCAAGGCCGCCAACGTCCCCATCATCGTCGCCGTCAACAAAATCGACAAGCCTGAAGCCAACCCCGACCGCGTCAAAAAGCAGCTAGCCGACCGCGGACTCATCCCTGAAGAGTGGGCCGGCGCCGGTCAGGAAGGCACAGTCTTCGTCGAAGTCTCCGCCAAGAAACGCATCAACCTCGACCTGCTCCTCGAAATGATCTGCCTGGTCTCCGACATCCGCGCCCCCAAGGCCACTCCCGGACGCAAGGCCGTCGGCTCCGTCATTGAGGCCAAGCTCGATCGCGGCCGCGGCGCCGTCGCCACCGTCCTCGTGCAGGACGGCACCCTCCACCTCAACGACAGCTACATTGTCGGCAACACCTTCGGCAAGGTCCGCGCCATGTTCGACGACCGCGGCCGCGCCATTGAAGAAGCCGGCCCATCCACCCCTGTTGAAGTCCTCGGCCTCGAATCCATGCCCGACTCCGGCGACACATTCCTCGTCGTCGCTGACCGCGACAAGGCCAAGGGAATCGCCCAGTACCGCAAGATGAAGGAGCGCGACGCTCAGCTCGCCAAGAGCTCCCGCGTCTCTCTCGAAGGCCTGGCCGAGCAGATTCGCACCGCCGGTGTCAAAGACCTGCCCCTCATCATCAAGGGCGACGTCACCGGCTCCGTCGAAGTTCTCGCCGACTCGCTCACCCGCATGTCCACCGAGAAAGTGCGCATCCAGGTCATCCACTCCGGCGTAGGTTCCATCACTGAGAGCGATGTCCTTCTGGCCACCGCCTCCAACACCATCATCATCGGCTTCAACGTCCGCCCTGAGCGCAAAGCCGCCGAGCTGGCCCAGCAGGAAGGCATCCAGATCCGCCTCCACTCCATCATCTACGAGCTTGCGGATGAAATCCGTCTGGCCATGATGGGCCTACTCGATCCCACTTTCAAAGAAAACTACCTCGGCCGCGCCGAAGTTCTCAACATCTTCAAAATTCCCAAGGTGGGCACCATCGCCGGCTGCCGCGTCCAGGACGGAGTCATCCGCCGCGATGCTGAAGTAAAGGTCATGCGTGGCGAAGAGCAGCTCTTCAAAGGCAAGATCAGTTCCCTAAAGCGCTTCAAAGACGACGCCAAAGAAGTCACCAACGGCATGGAGTGCGGCATCGGCCTCTCCGGCTTCACCGACCTAAAAGCCGGCGATCTGATCGAAGCCTTCAGCACCGAAAAACTAGCCGCCGATCTCGGCGCTTTAACCAGTGCCAAGGCATAACCCCTAGCAATACAAACAAAACGGCCCGCTCCTCAACGAGAAGCGGGCCGTTTGCTTGAAAAGCTTCATCCATTCGCCCCGCAAGACTGTCATCCTGAGCGGAGTCGAAAGACCTGCGGTTGCTTTTGATCATTCCCCATCCAACAAAAGCCGGGTGCCCCAGGTCTCGATTTTGAGACCTGGGATTCACATTAGCCAACAACCGGCTGGCGTCGTCATTCGCAACTTCCATACGACGAATACCTGCGAATATTCAAATTGACACACCCGGCCGCGCCAGCATATAAACCTTCCCATGACCCGCATCAATCGCAGAGATTTCCTAGGCGGCGTTCTGGCCACTGGCACTGCTTTGGCGACGTCGCCCGTCCCCGCTTTGGAAGCCCAGCAACCCCCGGTAACTCCGCCTCCCACGCACCCCAAGGCCGAGCCCCACGCCGCCTCCGCCATCGATTTCCGTTACGCCCCGGCCCAGCGCCAAACCGCCTTTTGCTTCCCCGACGATCCATACAAGAGTCTGGTTAACCAGGCAGGCGAGTTGCTCTACGGATACTCGACAGCAGCCTCCATCAATTACTTTCCGTTGAAGATCGGATTTGCACTCAATGGCATGCAGGCTCCCGAAGTGTCGGGGCAGCAGCTCGAAAGCCCCACCATGCCCATCGTCCGCACCGCCCTCGAGTACCCCGACATCTCCGTCCTTCTCACCACCTTTGCCACCAACTTGACCGGTGAAGGCCGCGTCGACAACGTGATCGTCGAAGTCACCTCCCGCTCCAGCGAATCGGTAAGCATCGAACCTATGATCACAATCGACTCCTTAGAGAAATTCGACTTCGAATCCAAAAGCGGTTACTTCACCGTGCTGCACCGCAAATCGCGTGAGGTTCTGCTGGTGGGCAAGGTCAATGGAGACGGATCGCAGGAGCCCGGCACTAGCAACATGCTCGACGGCGAGACCGATTGCTCGCAAAAACTGGCGCTTCATCGCGGCCAGGCCTCCAAGGCCAATCCCTATCGCGCCTTCTTCCGCCTTCCTTTGGCCAATCAGAAAACCGAACAGATCATCGTTGGCCTTTCCGATCCCGACGACCGCTACGAGGGCTGCTGCGCATTCTGGAACTCCTGGTCCGCAACTCATTCACCCGTTGCCATCTCGGTGCCGGGCCGTCAAGGCGAATTCGTCCAGGCCTGCGCGCGCAACATTTTGCAGGCTCGCGAAGTTCACGACGGCAAGATCACTTTTCAGGTCGGACCCACCTGCTACCGCGGCCTATGGATGGCGGACGGAAATTTCATCCTCGAAGCCGCTCGCTACCTGGGCTATGACAAGGATGCCGAGGAAGGACTGCGCACCATGTGGACCCGGCAACAGAGCACCGGCCAGCTCATCGGCGCCGCCGGCCTGGGTCACTGGAAGGATACCGGCATTCCCTTGTATGCGCTTGTCCGCCAGTGCGAGTTGGGCCAGGATTGGTCGCTCCTGCATGAACTCGAGCCGCAGGTGGTGCACGCTATCGCCTTCTTGCGATCGTTGCAAGTCCGCGCAAAGCAAGAGGACTCCGCCCTGGGACGCTATGGTCTGCTGCCGAAGGGCAACTCCGATGGTGGCATCGGCGGGGACCGCGACGAGTTCGCCAATACGCTCTTGGTAATGTTCGGTCTTAAAGCCATTGCACGCGCAGGCGAACAACAAAAAATGGGCAGCCTCAAGGACGCGCGCGCGCTGTTTAGCGAATTGGAAGCCGCATTCTTCAAAGCCGCGCCCCAAGAGATGCGCCGCCACGAAAGCGGATTCGAATTTCTGCCCACGTTATTGAAGAACGACCCTCTATGGGAGTTGCCCGATCCCTGGGACAGACCGCGTCCGCAATCCGCGCAGTGGGCATTTTCTCATGCCACTTTCCCCGGCCTCATCTTCCCTCCGCAGCATCCTATCGTGCAAGGTCATGTGAAACTTATGCAGGCTGTGACTAAAGAAGATATTCCCGCAGAAACCGGCTGGGCTCAGCATGAAGCCGTATGGGCCTATAACTCCGCCTTTGTTGCGGAAGTTTACTTATGGCTCGGCATTAAGCAGGCCGCCCACGATACCTTCATCGGATTTCTCAACCATGCCAGTCCGCAGTATTGCTGGCGCGAGGAGCAGCCGCTCCAGAATGCGCTGGTAGGTTCGTATGTTGGAGATATGCCCCACAACTGGGCCAGCGCGGAGTGCATCCGCTACACACGCCACATGCTTGCGCTTGAAGATGCATCCCACCTGCGCCTGCTTGCCGGCATCACCAACGGCGAACTCGCGCCGCGGAAGGAATATATCCTCACTGCAACGCCCACGCGCTTCGGCCGTCTCAACCTGCGCCTCGAGCCCCTCGATCACGGCCAGGGTTGGCGACTGAAGTTTGAGCGTGAATCAGGCCCCATGCCCGAACAGATTTCTCTGCCCACAAGTCTAGCCAGCCATTTCCATTTCACCCATATCGAAGGCGCCCACTCACACAGCGAAAACGATCTCGTGCTGGTCGATAATTCAGCCACTCACTGGACCGCGTTCTGGAAAGCATAAGCAATCCCGGCGGTCAGGCGTTGAAAGTTAGAGCCTGTTTCTTCATCTGGTTTTGAAAGGGGACGACTTTAGCCATGTCGCTGACAAGGCAGAGGAACTGGTGGCTTTAACCACCGAGGGAAAGGTCGAAAAACGATCGGCATTCGATTACGAATCAGCTTCTGCTTATGATGCGCTGTTCATGATAGATTAGCTGTTTGAAGAAGATCCTTAAGTTCTTAGTGCTGGAAGGGGGATGTAAAACCATGTTGAAATATCGCATTTTTGCCGAGAATGAATTCGCAACTCCTGAATTACTTACGTCAATAGCTCGCAAACTGGTATTGTTCGCTCTATTGATCGTTGCCCTGCCCGCATTCTCGCAAACCATAAACCTGTTCCCCGAAAAGTATCAGGATGCATGGACGCGTGTCGCCATTCCGCCCGATCACCCCGTAAGCAATGTGGCGCAATGGCATATCGACCCATCCAAACGAATCATTGTTTGTGACGGGAACGGCGGCCACGAATGGCTCCGCTTCAACCGGGAATTCCGTGACTTCACCTTCCACGTCAAGTGGCGCTTCACGAAATTGCCGGGGTCTCCCGCATACAACAGCGGCGTCTTTTTCCGCAACAACATGGACGGGTCCATTTGGCACCAGGCACAAACCGCGCTCAATGGCGGTTATATTTTTGGCTGGACGATGATTGACGGTAAATTGACGCACTTCAATGAACTAAAGAACATGACGGAGAACCGTCTAAATCCCCCCGGCGAATGGAATGCCTACGATATTCGCTGCGTAGCCAACACCTGCGCTCTGGCAGTCAACGGCGAAGTGGTGAACACAATCCATAACGACGTGGAAAAGGGATATATCGGCCTCGAAGCCGAAGGCTATCAAATCGAATTCAAGAATCTAGTAGTGAAAGAACTACCCTGAAGTAAAAGCACAAATCAGATAGATCCGAGCATCCGCACGGTAGCAGTGCGGCTATTCTCTATTCCCTCGTCCCTGCCTCTTCACACCGGGTACCGTTCCAGCTCAATCGCGTGGAGCGCCACGGTCCGGCTCATTCCCACCGCATCGCCCGGCATGAACCGCGCCAGCCTCCGCAGGATAGCCAACTGCGTCCGTAGCATATCGCCCTCACCGCAAGCCGCAAGCACTCGCCTTGCCGCCTGCTCAGCCACTCCCATACTCTCGTCCGCCAGCAGTCCCGTCATTGCTGCGACAGCCTCAGCCGCGTTGTGTCTGCTCTCCGCCATCTTCCGCGCCCGCAGCAGCGCCGACTCCAACGCATAAACCTGCGTAATGATATCGGCTAGGTCGGCCATCACCTCCTGCTGCTCCTGCAACCCGGTCATAAACCGCTGGCTTGCCACTCCGGCTGCAAACAGCGCCATCCTTTTCACCGCCGCCAGCGCCTCACCCTCCCGCGCCAGCACCTCGCCCGTATCCGCCCCCGCGTCGAACGATGGCGTCTGCGTCACCTCGTCCATCAATTTCTTGATCGCTCCCAGCAGCCGAAGCTGCCCGCTCAGTGCCCGTTTCATCAGCCATCCGGTAATGATCATCCGGTTAATCTCATTCGTCCCTTCAAAGATCCGGTTGATCCTCGCGTCCCTGTAGTAGCGCTCCGCCGGATACTCCTCCACATACCCATACCCCCCCATCGTAGCAACCAGCTCGTCCGCCACCAGCGTCAGCATCTCCGATCCGTAAACCTTCAGAATAGAGCACTCCACGGCGTACTCCTCAATCCGTTTCTGCGTCTCCCGCGGCGACTTGGCCTGTTCTTCGCTCATCTGCGCCAAGCTCGCATCGATCATCCCCGCCGTCCGGTAGGCCATACTTTCAGCCGCATAAAGGCGCGCGGTGCTCGAAGAAATCTTCCGCTGAATCAAACCAAACTCCGCAATCGACTTGCCGAATGCGCGCCGCTCCTTGGCATACTTGATCATGTGTGCCAGTGCATGCCGGGCCCCGCCTACGCAGGCCACGCCCAACTTGAACCGCCCGACATTCAAGACGTTAAAAGCAATGTGATGCCCTTTGCCGGCCTCGCCCAACAGATTGTCCGCGGGAATCTTGCACCCATCCAGCACCAGCGGGCAGGTCGACGAGCCATGAATGCCCAGCTTATGTTCCTCCGCGCCCACAGTCAGTCCCGGCGTATCCCGTTCCACCAGAAATGCTGAAAACTTCTCCCCATCGATTTTGGCAAAAACCGTGTACAAACTCGCGATCCCGCAGTTGGTGATCCACATCTTCTCGCCATTCAGCGTGTATGTACTGCCATCGGCCGAGAGCGTAGCGCGGGTACGAATATTCATCGCATCCGATCCCGAACTAGCCTCCGAGAGCCCGTACGATCCAATCCACTCCCCTGAAGCCAGCTTGGGCAGGTAGCGCCGCTTCTGCTCCTCGGTGCCATACCAGATCAGCGGCAGCGTAGCGATTCCGATGTGCGCGCTAAAGGCCGTCGAAAAACTCGCCAGCACCGCGATGTGGTCGGTAACCAGCGTGGATGCGGTTTTGTCCATCCCCATCCCGCCGTACTCTTCCGGAACATCGACCGAAGCAAAGCCCAATTTGCCGGCCTTCCTGATCATCTCCGCCATCACCCCCGGCTCTTTGGCCTCGATCGCGGCAGCCCTGGGCAAAATCTCCTCACGGGCAAACTGCGCTACCGTAGCGGCAATCTGCCGCTGCTCCTCGTTCAAGTCTTCAGGGGTAAAGACTTCGGGAGGCGTGCGGGGTTCAAGCAGAAAACTCCCACCCGCGGCGGCAACTATCGGCGAAGCGGAATGCGTGGTCATGTGCGTTCTCCAACTGACAGAAAACAGTATGCCTGCAGGGTAGCACAAGGCAAATGTGCAAAATTTCATATATGGCCCTACTCTTCAATTCGGGGCGCTTTACCAGGCATTTAAAAAATGGCCCCTTCGCATACAATGGACGGTATCCCGGTCGTGGAGGATTGCTCTGCTCACTGCGCTTGTGACCAACCTGAATCCCGTTTCCAGCCTTCTTCGGAGCCTCCCCGGTGGCCTGCCGTCGCGCATCGCCGCCTTCCTGTTCTTTGCCCCCCAGAACGGCCTGCTCCACTATTGGAAGACATTGCAATCCACCGACCAGACCTTCAAGGGCCTTTACCACTGGAACTTATTTGACGCCGCGGTACTGCTGCCTTACTTCGCGGTGATGATCATCCTTTCGATCTACGGCATCCACCGCTACACCATGTGTTACCTCTACTTCAAGTACCGCAAAAACTATCACCCTGACCCGCCCCGGCACTTTGAAGAGTTGCCCCGCGTCACCATCCAACTTCCCATCTTCAACGAACAGTTCGTCATTGACCGCCTCATCGATGCCATCTGCGCCATCGAATACCCGCGCGAAAAACTCGAAATTCAGGTCCTCGACGACTCGACTGACGAGACCCAGGAAGTTGCCGCGGGCATTGTCGAGCGCTTCGCCGCACTGGGCCATCCCATCGTTTACATACACCGCACCAACCGTCATGGTTTCAAGGCCGGCGCTCTCGATGCCGGACTCAAGGTGGCAAAAGGCGAGTTCGTAGCCATATTCGACGCCGATTTTGTCCCTCCGCCCGACTGGCTCATGAAGGTGATCCACCACTTCGCCGAGCCGGAGATCGGCATGGTGCAGACGCGCTGGGCGCACATGAACCGCGACTACAGCATGCTAACCCAGATCGAGGCCATCCTCCTCGACGGCCACTTTGTCATTGAGCATGGCGCACGCGTCCGTACCGGCGACTACTTCAACTTCAACGGCACCGCCGGCATGTGGCGCATCCAGGCCATCGTCGACGGCGGCGGCTGGCAGCACGACACACTCACTGAAGACACTGACCTCAGCTACCGCTCGCAACTGGCCGGGTGGAGGTTTAAATATTTGCCTGAGGTCGAGTGCCCTTCCGAGCTGCCCATCGAAATGACCGCTTTCAAGACGCAGCAGGCGCGCTGGGCCAAGGGGCTCATCCAGACCAGCATCAAAGTCCTGCCCCTCATCTTCAAGGCGCACGTCCCGCGCCGCATCAAGGTCGAAGCCGTCTATCACCTCACGGCCAACCTCAGTTATCCGCTGATGGTCATCATGTCCGTACTGCTCATGCCGGCCATGATCTGCCGCTTCTATCAGGGATGGTTCCAGATGCTTCTAATCGATTTCCCACTCTTCACCGCCTCCAGCTTCTCCATCGCCTTCTTTTACCTGGCTAGCGAGCGCGAGCTTTTCCCAAAAACCTGGCTGAAAACCTTTCTCTATCTGCCCTTCCTGATGGCCCTCGGCATCGGCCTCACCGTCACCAATACCAAGGCGGTAATGGAAGCGCTCTTCGGTCTCAAGAGTCCCTTTGTGCGTACTCCCAAATACCGCGTAGCCAAAAGGGGTGAAAAATCCCAGGCCGCCAAGTATCGCAAGCGCCTGCTGCTGGCTCCGTGGATTGAGATGCTGCTGGGCGCATATTTTTTCATCGCCATTCTCTACACCTTCTCAAACCATAACTACTTCACCGCGCCATTCCTGATTCTCTTTGTCATCGGTTACTGGTACACCGGCCTGATGAGCCTGCTGCAAGGCCGCTTCGAGCGCTGGCGCTCCGGCGGCGCAAACACCGACGAGTCCAGCCCCAAACCATTCCCGGTGGGTGTGTGAGGAAAAGCGTCGGGTAGGATTTAGCTATTTCTTTTGTTCAGTATTTCCCGTAAAATTTAGCGCACTCCACCAGCTTGTCGATATTTGCCGCCGGCGTAGTAGCCGGCAGAGCGCATCCCGGCCCGAGGATAAATCCGCCGCCCGGCGCAAGCACCTCAATCGCCTCGCGGCAAGCCTTCTCCACGTCCTCAACCGAACCCTCATGCAAAACTCCGCTGGGATCGATGGGACCCAGCAGCGTAGTCTTTCCCGCCGTCGCCCGCTTGGCCGCAGCCTTGTCGCACTTGTAATCGAACTCCAGTATCTTTGCCTCCGTCTCCGCCATCCCCCCGATAATCTTCGTAGTGTTGCCGCACGTATGGTAAGCAACAGCAAATTCGTCGCTCTGTAGCGCGCTCACCACCTTTTTCCCATAAGGCAGACAATACTTCTCAAACATCTTCGGCGAAATCACATCCGGAGAAGCCTGCGCCTCACCCAGTGAAGTCCCGGGGCATCCCATCTCCTTGAAGATCTGCGCATAAAGAATGAAACAGTCGCTCGCATACTCCAGCAGTTCGAAAATTTGCTCATCGCTCTCGCCCGCCGCCATCTCCGTCATCAAATTCACCGGCCCGGCAATCAGGCAAGCCAGGTCGAATGGTCCCTGGTCGGCCCGTCCGAGCACGAAAGCCCGGTCGCCGATCTCGTCGAGCACGTACCGCGTCGCATTCAGCGTGGCCCTTGTCAACGGAGAATTCCATGGATCAGGCTTCTTGAGACTCGAAACCTCCGCAAGGCTCTTCAGCAGCGGCTTTTCAATAATCGGCGCGCTGCCCGGCAGATAAACCACCTCGCACCCGCAAGCCTCAGCCAATGCCCCAGTTCCATTCTCAATTAGCAACAGATCGTGCCCATACCGCTTCCACGCGGCCACCTGCGCCTCTCCCAGCAACTGCCCGTCCTGGAAGATCGTCTTGGGCGGCAGCTCAAGTCCCGCGACCGTCATCATAAAGTTGTGCAGGTCCACCGGAACCCTGTCGTGAGGTTCATACCGTATCGTTGCCCAGCATCGTTCCAGCGATGTCATCTCTTCGTGCATCGGTTCACCCCTCGCTTTGCCAAGAGCCATTGTAGACCGGCCATGCCGTGGCAAGCGGTGCGGAGCCTCCCGTCTCCGCTACAATAGAACGAAGCGCCTGCCACGCCGGGGACCCGAGTTCCTGGCCTGCCAGGCGCATCAAAACATATGCTGACCGAAAAATTACCTGAAGCACTCACCTTTGACGACGTGTTGTTGGTGCCGGCCTTGAGCGACATTGTCCCCGTCCAGGCAAGTACGCAAACCCAGTTGACCCGCAAAATCACTCTGAACGTTCCGCTGATCTCGGCCGCCATGGACACTGTGACCGAATCGCGCATGGCCATCGCCATGGCCCAGCAGGGCGGCATCGGCATCGTGCACCGCAATCTTTCCATCTCTGAACAAGCCGGCGAAGTCGACAAGGTAAAGCGCTCTGAGAGCGGCATGATCGTTGACCCGGTCACCATCGGCCCTGACCAGATGATCGGCGACGCCCTCGATGTAATGCGCCGCTACAAGATTTCCGGCGTACCCGTCACGCGCGGCAAAAAGCTGGTCGGCATCCTCACCAACCGCGATCTCCGCTTTGAAACCCGCACCGACATCCCCATAGGCGACGTAATGACTAAGGAGAACCTGATCACCGTTCCCGTGGGCACCACGCTTGAAGAGGCCGAACTCATCCTCCACAAGCATCGCGTGGAAAAACTGCTGGTGGTCGACGATCAATACAATCTCAAAGGCCTTATCACCGTAAAAGATATTCAGAAGAAACTGAAATACCCCAACGCCAGTAAGGACGATCAGGGCCGTCTGCGCGTCGGCGGAGCTATCGGCGCCACAGGCGATTTTCTTGAGCGCGCGGCTGAGCTGGTTCGAGCGCGCGCTGACGTGCTGGCCATTGATTCAGCACACGGCCACTCCACGCGCGTGCTCGAGGCGATCCGAGCAGTCAAGCAGCGCTTTCCCGAGATTGGCATTCTGGCCGGCAACGTGGCCACCTACGAGGGCGCACTGGCAATCATTGAAGCCGGCGCAGACGCCGTCAAAGTTGGCATTGGACCCGGTTCCATCTGCACCACCCGCATGGTCACCGGCGCCGGAATGCCGCAGATCACGGCCATCTCTGAAGCTGCCCGCGCCGCCCGCGAACACGGAATTCCCGTGATCGCCGACGGTGGCATCAAGTACTCCGGCGAAATCACCAAGGCCATCGCCGCAGGCGCCAGCTCAGTCATGATCGGCTCGCTCTTTGCCGGCGTCGACGAGAGCCCCGGTGAAACCATCCTCTATCAAGGGCGCAGTTTCAAGAGCTATCGCGGCATGGGTTCGTTAACCGCCATGAGTCAGGGCTCCGGCGAGCGTTACTTCCAGAGCACCGACGATCTGGCCAGCGCAGAAGTGGGAGCCGAAGGCGTAGTCCAACGCGAACGCGCCAATGGCAATCGCCTGGCAAAATTCGTTCCCGAGGGCATCGAAGGCCGCGTGCCTTACCGCGGACCACTCGAGTCCATGGTCTTCCAGCTCGTCGGCGGTCTGCGCTCCGGGATGGGTTATGTCGGCTGCGCAACCATCGCTGAACTCCAGGAGAAGGCGCAGTTTGTGCGCATCTCCGGCGCGGGCCTGCGCGAGAGTCACGTCCACGACGTGATCATCACCCGGGAGGCGCCCAACTACCATGTCGAGTAGCCAACGCGGCTTCAAATACTGGTTCAACATTTGGTGGCCAGTTGCCGCGGGGATCGCCCTCATCGCGTTGGAATCAACGGAGTCTCTGGGCTCCGATCACACCAGCAGCCCGCTACGCTTGCTCTACGAATCCATCTTCGGCCACGTCTCTGACGATCGATGGGAGATCCTGCATCATCTGATCCGCAAGTCAGGCCACTTTATCGGTTATGGAGCAATTGGGCTCGCTTGGCTGCGTGCGTGGTGGTTAACCCTGCCCCGTTCCCGCTTCCTCCACGACTCGTTTCTAGCGATTCTGGGAACCGCCCTGGTAGCCAGCGCCGATGAGTGGCACCAAACCTTCCTTCCTAACCGCACCGGCTCCCCGTGGGACGTTCTGCTCGACTGCTGCGGCGCCATCGCAATGGAATTGGCAGTCTATATCTTCATGCGTCTCTTCCGGCCCAAAAAGTTGGTGCGCGAAGGATAGGGAATGGAATTGGGCTTCAGGGGCCAGAACGTTCTCTCGAATCCCCTTCGGCGTGATCCAGCCCACCTCTCGCGCAACGCTCACTTCCCTGCCTCAGCGCTGGCGATCACGGGATTCAGATTGCCTGCTCCGAAGGAGTATTGCTTTGAATCACCCGCGGGGCTGTGCGCGCCGGCCAAATGCAGCACCCAAGCCGTATCGCCCCGCATGATCGGAGCTGCCGTGACAAACTGGTAGAGTTCGCCATCGATCTCAAAGGATACCCGGTTTTCAGCTACGTGGCCCTGTACCGCATTTTTCGCAGGCGACAAAGACAGCATGTAGAGACCGCTTCCGGGCACATACATCCAGAATGCCGCATCCTGCTGACTTCCCGTGGTGGCGATTCCCCCTCCTGTGTCGTACAGAACCCGGTCGCCCTTCAGCAAAATGGGCGAGACCATGCGAATCTGATTCGCGTCGGGATCAAGATTGTGTTCCAGGTCCATCGTCGCAAAATACGGCACATGATCCAGCCACTCTCCGGTCACCGTGATCGGTCCGAGTTTGTCAACGTCGATCCGCAGCGTCTTCCCAGGCTCGAACCAGAATCGCTTTTCCGGCACACTCTTCATGGCTTCGCCCGCTCCCTCATTCGAGTGCACGCCCTGCGCAAAATACGTCTTGACTCCAAGTTCGACGCGGTCGCTTTCTTTTGAGAGCAGCCTGATCCTGTAGGTCAACATGCCGTCACTCAAGCCATACGACATGCCGCAGTCGGAGTATTCCTTTTCTTCGAAAGACAATCCGCATGGAGTCACTTGGCCCCGTTCCAAAGCAATGTTCAACATCATCATCGTTTCACGCGCGTGCGCGCGGACCCCTACCAGGGTAAGGCCGGAACTCAGCCCTACGATTCCCATTAGCAATAGTGCAAATGCAAATCTCGGAATTCTCATCGTCTCCCATCCTTTCTGCCACCATGTTGATAGAATCGCCTGGCGTTTTTCCCAGGCCTGGGGTCTCGCTTCTTCAAGCGATTCCATGCTCGCTACTCGGCGTAACTCCACGCCGATCTCGATGTATTCCTTCAGCCGCTCCTGGCACGATGCGCACGCGCCGATATGTCCGGCTGCTGCCTGCGGAATCGTTTCGTAGTCGTAAAGTGCGGAGACAAACTCCGCTGCTTCTTCACAGGTCATACAGTCCTCCTTCACGCTTCAACGCGTTTCCTCAACCAAATTTTCCGTAACGCTTCCCGGGCCGCAAACAACCGCGATCTCACCGTGCCGACGGGAATTTCCAGATTCAGTGCCAGTTCCGCATAAGACAGCCCTTCGACTTCACGCAACCACAATAGGGTTCGTTGTTCCTCTGGAAGCCGATTGAGCGCATCCCCCATGATGGAAGCGGACTCTGTCCGGCACAGACTCTTTTCCTCCTCAGCCGCCGGCGTACCGGATGGCTGTTTTCGCCACCATTCCGAGGCTTGTTTTTTGGCAATTCCAAACAAATAGCCGCGAAGCGTCCCGCGCTCGGGTTGAAAACCGTTGGGGCGATTCCACATATCGGTAAACGTGTCTTGCGCAATATCCTCGGCTGTCTGAGGATTGCCGACGACTTGCCGCAGAAATCCTCGAAGTCGAGGCGCATTTTCCCGGTAGAACGCGTCAAACGCGTCCGCATTTCCCCGTGAAATCTTCTTCCAAACTTCCCGGTCGTCCGTCAATGAACTTCTCCACCCAGTTATTCGGGTTTGTCAGGCAAAAGGTTCGCTCGCGCTCCATAAAACCCATAAAAAAACACGGGCGCATCCCGCGAGGGGATGCGCCCGATGGCGATGAACCAGGAAAGGAATGCCAGGACGGCCAGTCCTAAGCGGCTGCTTCCTTTGCTTCTTCTTCCTTCTTTTCTTCTTCCAGGTGCTTTTCCAGCTCGGCCCGTTTCTTGGCTTTCACTTCGTCGCGTTTCTGGCGCTTGGCATCGAGCTGCTTCTCGGCGCCTAGCAATTCGATGAACGCCTTCGCGGCCCCATCGCCCTGCTGAAATCCGGTGCGGATAATCCGCAGATAGCCGCCCTCACGGTCGCCGTACCGCGGCGCCACTGTTTCGAACAGCCGCGTCACGGACTTGTCGGTCATCAGAAAGCTGAGCGCCTGCCGGCGCGAGTGCAGATCGCCCTTTTTGCCTAGGGTGATCATCTTTTCAATCAGTGGACGAACTGCCTTGGCCTTCGTCAGGGTAGTCTCCACGCGGTCTTCCACCAGAACGGACGTAACCAGGTTGCGCAAAAGCGCGCGGCGGTGGCTGGTATTGCGTCCGAGCTTATATCCTGCATTGCGATGGCGCATAGTGAAACTCTCTTTCGATATCAGTGTTCAGTGTTTAATGGCTAGTGATTAGTTTTCAGTGTGAAGCCAACCGTTGGTTTCCTGGCGCCTCTGACTGATCACTGACCACTATCCGCTAACCACTGTCTTAAAAATTCTCGTTCTCAGTCGGCAACTGCAAATCCACTGAATCCAGCGGCTCGTCCTCTTCGTCGTAATGGCTATAACTTGCCGCCAATGCTGCAGCAGGAGGAATGCTGGTCGGCCCCGGAACCGCGTTGCCCTGTTCGTCGATCTTCATGCCCAGCGACAGACCCATCTGCGCCAGAATTTCCTTGATCTCGTTCAGGCTCTTGCGTCCGAAGTTCTTGGTCTTCAGCATCTCCGCTTCGGTCTTCTGCACCAGCTCGCCGATCGTCTGAATGTTGGCATTCTTCAGGCAGTTGTAGCTGCGAACCGAAAGCTCCAGCTCTTCCACTGAGCGATTCAGGTTGTCGTTACGCAGCAGCCCGCGCCCTTCTTCACCGCGCGACTCAGCTTCGATCTCTTCCTCGAAGTTGATGAAGATGTTCATGT
This sequence comes from Occallatibacter sp., assembly GCA_049515455.1. Classification (GTDB taxonomy): domain Bacteria; phylum Acidobacteriota; class Terriglobia; order Terriglobales; family Acidobacteriaceae; genus Telmatobacter. The sequence continues at coordinate 17,371 of JBEKUB010000039.1, read as the reverse complement.
GGTCCTTCAGCAGTTTGGCGGCCAGGCCTACAGCGTCGGCAGGCAGCACGGCTCCGTTGGTCCACACTTCCAGGGTCAGCTTGTCATAGTCCGTGATCTGTCCCAACCGAGCGGCTTCCACAACATAATTCACGCGGCGCACCGGCGAGTGGACCGAATCTACAGGAATAAATCCCAGGCCAAGATCAGCGTCGAAATTCTTGTCTGCGGAGATATAACCGCGCCCTCTCTTCAGGCGCATCTCCATATCCAGCTTGCCGCCTTCTGAAAGCGTAGCCAGGTAAATATCCTTGTCCAGAATCTCCACGTCCCCGTCGGCTTCAATCATTCCCGAAGTCACTACGCCGGGCTGGTCGGCGCGCAGATACAGCGCCTTGGGACCGTCGCCCGCAAGCTTGAAGGGAATCTGCTTCAGGTTCAGGATGATGTCTGTCGCGTCTTCGACCACACCAGTGATGGACTGGAACTCGTGCAGCACGCCTTCAATGCGAATCGCGGTCACCGCCGCGCCTTCGATGGAACTCAGCAGTGTCCGGCGCAGTGCGTTGCCGATGGTAGTGCCAAAGCCGCGCTCAAAAGGCTGGGCGCTGAACTTGCCAAATGTTTCGCTAAGCGTCTCGGCATCCACTGCCAAACGCTTCGGTTTTTGAAATCCTCTCCAAAGCATATCGTTGTCTCGTTTCCGGCGCGGCATGTACGTCGCGATGCATTTTGCGGCGGCCGCGCAAGTTCTCCTTCTGTTGAAATTCAGTGATTAGTGGCTAGTGATTAGTGGTCAGAATGGCCCTATCGGGAACAACTAACCACTATTCACTAACCACTATCCACTGTTACTTGCTATACAATTCCACAATCAGCTGCTCGTTGATCGGCAAGTTAACGTCCGCTCGCTTGGGCAGGTGCAGCACTTTCCCTGACAGATTTGCAAAATCCGCTTGCAGCCACGTGGGCACTGGATTCTGCGCGGCATACTGCGCTCCCTGCTCCACGATCAGCAGTTTCTTCGCGCTCTCACGGATCGCGATTTCGTCGCCCACATTCAACTGGTAAGAGGGAATGTTGACCTTGCGGCCATTGACCGTGACGTGGCCGTGACGCACAACCTGCCGGGCCTGACGGCGCGAAATGGCGAATCCTAAACGGAAAGCCACGTTGTCCAAGCGGCGCTCCAACTGCTGGATAAGCAACTCGCCCGTAACGCCGGCGGCACGGTTGGCCTTCTCGTAGTACTCGCGGAACTGGCTTTCAAGCGTAAAGTACATGCGCTTGGCCTTCTGCTTTTCATGCAGTTGCAGCCCGTAGCCCACAATCTTGGCCTTGCGGTCCTTGCCGTGCTGCCCCGGCGGAAAGTTGCGCTTCTCCAGCGGGCAACGGTCTGACAAACATTTGGTGCCCTTCAAAAAGAGCTTGGTGCCTTCGCGACGGCAAAGGCGGCATACTGCTCCGGTATAACGTGCCATTTCTTCTCCTGACTTCGGATGACGGCCGGTTTACGTGTCCGGAGGACATTTCGTCCCGGCCCAGTTCAGTTTTCAGTGGTCAGTTATCAGTTTTCAGTTGTTGCCCTTACCGGACTGACAACTGACCACTGATAACTGACAACTAGCTTCTCTTACACTCTGCGTCTCTTCGGCGGACGGCAACCATTGTGTGGCACCGGCGTCACGTCGCGGATCGAGCGAACTTCTACTCCCGCCGCCGCCAGGGCGCGAATGGCCGACTCGCGGCCCGAACCAGGACCGGAGACCCGTACATCCACAGCTCGCAGGCCGTGATCGCGTGCCATGCTGGCGGCATTTGAGGCAGCCTGCTGCGCCGCGAAGGGCGTGCCCTTGCGCGAACCGCGGAAGCCCAGTGATCCCGAACTTTTCCAGCTCAGCGTATTGCCCACCTGGTCGGTGATGGTGACGATGGTGTTGTTGAACGTCGCCTGAACGTACGCAATCCCAAACGGCACATTCTTGCGCTCGCGCTTCTTGAACTTCTTGCTCTTGCCGGTCTTTCCGGCTCCGGGTTTCTGCTCTGCTTTCGCCATTAGGTTTTACCCGTCGCTTTCTTCTTGCCAGCAATTGTGCCTTTGCGCGGTCCCTTCCGGGTGCGGGCGTTGGTGTGGGTGCGCTGCCCGCGCACTGGCAGCGACCGGCGGTGACGGTTGCCGCGATAGCTCTGGATGTCGATCAGACGCTTGATGTGCATCTGGGTGTCCTTCCTCAGGTCACCCTCCACATTTCCCTCGTCCTCGATCACCTGGCGGATACGGTTGACCTCTTCCTCACCCAGATCCTGGACTTTCTTGAAGGGATCTACATTCGCCTTCTCCAGAATCTTGAGCGCGCGGGGATTCCCGATGCCGAAGATGTAAGTGAGCGCGATCCTGGCCTGCTTGCCGCGGGGCAGATCGACGCCGGAAATACGTGCCATGCTGATTCCTTTGCGTTTTCAGTTTGTGTGCCCCCGGCCTCAACCGGTTCGCACTGTTAGTGCGTTTGCTTTCAGGGGTTCATCGCAAGCCTTGACTCCAGCTAACTAGCCCCGTGTCAGGGGTCAGAGATCGGGGATCAGGGGACAGTTAATCGTGTTACCAACTTGCTTCTACTGATCCCTGATCCCTGAACCCCGATCCGTTTCGAAAAGCTTCCGCGTTCTGCCAGACTACCAACTAGCCCTGGCGCTGCTTGTGCTTTGCGTTCTCGCAGATCACCCTAACTACCCCCTTGCGGGTGATGACCTTGCACTTGACGCAAATCTTTTTTACCGATGCCCGAACTTTCATCACTGCTGCCCTTCTCCGCGCTCAAAATCATGGCGCGAAATATCAAAAATTCTTACTTGTAGCGGTAAACAATCCGCCCGCGATTCAGGTCGTAGGGGCTCAGCTCCACGGCCACGCGGTCGCCGGGCAAAATGCGGATGAAGTTCTTCCGCATCCTTCCCGAAACATGGGTCAGCACCTCGTGATTATTCTCGAGTTTGACCTTGAACATGGCATTGGGCAGTGTCTCTGTGACCACCGCCATTACCTCGATCGCGTCTTCCTTCGACAAACTGTGTCCACTTCCGCCGGCCCGCTTTTCAAGGGCTCCGGCCGTTATCCCGAGCGTGCTACTCGGTTAAAACCCTGGCTCCGGTTGCGGTCACCGCCACCGTGTGCTCAAAATGAGCGCTCATGCTTCCGTCCGCGGCCACCGCCGTCCAGCCGTCTTCCAAAACCACCACGTCCGCCTTGCCGGCATTCACCATCGGCTCGATAGCGATCACCATTCCGGTTCGAAGTTTCATGCCGTGGCCACGTTGGCCGAAGTTCGGCACCTGCGGATCCTCGTGCATGTGAACCCCGATGCCGTGGCCCACAAAATCCCTCACCACCGAAAAACCCTCGGCCTCAACCACTCCCTGCACCGCGGCGCCCACATCGCCCAGGGTCGCCCCGGGCCTTACTGCGGCAATTCCCGCGTGCAATGAAGCTTCCGTCGCCTTCAACAGCCGCACGGTGCCTGGGTCAATCTTCTCGCCCACCGGCACAGTGATGGCTGCATCTCCGAAGTAGCCGTCCACCACTGCCCCAAAGTCGAGCGATACGATATCCCCTTCTTTCAGCACCCGCTTGGCTGACGGTATGCCGTGCACAACTTCGCTGTTGACTGAAGCGCACAGCACACAGGGATAACCGTGGTACCCCTTGAATGCCGCCTTCACTCCCAATTCGTTCAGCCGTGCCTGAGCCGCGTTCTCCAAGTCCAGAGTCGTGGCGCCCGGCTTCACCTTGCTTCGCACCAGTTCAAGAACCTCGCGGACCACCCGGCCAGCGCGGCGCATCTTTTCGATCTCCTGGGACGACTTCAGAACAACTGCCACTCAACCAGCTTTCAGCCCGTTACTCACGCACAAACTCGCCGTTCGGCTACACTGCTCCGCGTAACCGCTCGACGGCGGCAACAATTCCGGCCGCAATTACCGGGATCGGCCGGTCACCATCCACTTCAGCAAAACGTCCCATAGCCCGGTAGTGCTCGATAACAGGTGCGGTCAGGGCCTCATAGGCGCGCATACGCCCCTTGAAAACCTCTTCCGTGTCGTCGGCTCGCTGGACCAGCGCCGCACCCTCTATATCGCAAATCCCATCCTGCTTCGGGGGATTCACGTAAACGTTATAGATGGTCTGGCAGACAGGACAATTCCGGCGCCCCGTAATCCGGCGCAGTAACTGATTATAGTCCACTTGGATGCTGACGGCAATCACCGGCAGACCCGTCCCGCCCTCGGCCTTCGACTGTGCCGCCAAGCGTCCATCCAGCCAGCCGGCCTGTCCCAACGTGCGCGGAAATCCGTCCAGAATATACCCGTTAGCGGTATCCGGCTGCGTCAGGCGCTCTGCAACCATTTCGTTGACTAGAGAGTCCGGAACCAGCTCGCCCCGTCCCATGATCTCCTTCGCAACCCGACCCAGAGAAGTCCCTTGGGCAACGTTGGAGCGCAGCAGGTCGCCGGTCGAAATCTGCGGAATCCCCCACAGCTTTACCAACTCCTTGGCCTGGGTTCCTTTTCCCACGCCCGGCGCGCCCAATAAAAGAATCGGGCCGGGTGTAGTCTTTCGACCCGTTTCCCGGCCTGTTTCAACAGCAGTTATAGGTGAAGACATTTACCACGTTTTCCTTCCGCGAATGCGACCGGAACGAGGGGAAAAGCCGTCATAGTGTCTCATGATCAGCTGCGATTCGATCTGGTTGATTGTATCCATGGCCACACCCACTACGATTAAAAGTGAGGTGCCGCCAAAGTAGAAATTGACCCCCATACCATGTGTTGTCCAGTTGGGCAGATTCTCAAATAACCTCCCCACCAAAAATAGGTGGTCCAATCGAATGCCCGAGATCATGAAGGTGGGCACCAGGGAAATCACAATCAGGTATGCCGCCCCCACAAGAGTAAGACGAGTAAGAATGTCGTTGATGAAGTCCGAGGTGCGCTTGCCGGGCCGGATTCCGGGAATGAATGAGCCCGACTTGCGGAAGTTGTCCGCAATGTCGTCCGGCTTCATCACGATGGAAATATAGAAGTAGGCAAAGAAGATGATGCCCAGCATGTAGAGCAGCTCATACCATGGCTCGCCAGGATAAAGCGCCCGAATAATGGGCTGAAGAAAGCGGCTGTTCTGCACCCAATCCACCTGCGCAAACAGCATGGGAGCAGAAAGGATCGAACCGGCGAAGATCACCGGCATCACGCCGCCGGCGTTCACCTTCAGCGGCAAGTGGCTCGATTGCCCGCCCATCATACGTCGGCCCACAATGCGCCGCGCGCTCTGGATGGGAATGCGCCGCTCGCTCCGCTCCACAAAGACGATAAAGGCCACCACCGCAACCATGCCCGCCAACAACAACAGCACGGCCAGGAAGGTAAATGTTCCCCAGGCGTTGGTCTGGACCTTCAAATAGAGTTCATGCACTCCGCGTGGAAGCCCGGCCACAATTCCGGCAAAAATAAGCAGGCTCATCCCGTTGCCGATGCCGCGGTCGGTAATCTGCTCGCCCAGCCACATGATAAATGTTGTTCCTGCGGTGAGAGTGAGCACCGTCATCAGGCTGAAGCCGATGCCCGGGTTCAAGACCAGGTTCTGCTTAGTCAGGATGGCCGCGATACCAATCGACTGCAGAACTCCTAGAATCACCGTCAGATACCGAGTCCACTGCGTGATCTTCCGCCGCCCCAGTTCGCCTTCCTTTTGGATGCGCGCAAGCGGTTCATAAACCACGGTTAAAAGCTGAAAGATAATCGAGGCCGTAATATACGGCATAATGCCCAGGGCGAAGATGGTCATCCGGCGCAGGTTGCCGCCGCCGAACAGGTCCATCAACCCCAACGCCGATCCACTCTGCTGGCTGAACATCAACTCCAGCTGGTGGCCGTTTACGCCCGGCGTGGGAATATGCGCGCCCAGCCGATAGACGGCCAGAATTGCGAACGTGAACAATACCCGCTTGCGCAGGTCGGGAATCCGGAAGATATTTAGAAACTTCTCAAGCATAATTGGTTATCCGATTCAGGGCGTTACCGCCACTTGATTCACTGCCACAGCTTATCCTACCCGTGCCTGGCCAGCAGTGTCCTAACTCACACTGTCCCAGGAAACCCTTTTGTTCCCACCAACACGGGGTGCCCCAAGTCTCGATTTTGAGACCTGGGAAACGACAATCGCCTATTCCGCCGGCGCCTTAGCCACCTTAGCCTTGGCCTTCGCCTTAACCTTTGCCGGAGCAGCCTCAACCTTTGCCGGAGCAGCCTCAACTACCGCCGCAACAGCTTCTTCGCCAGCCACTACTGCCTTGCCGCCGGCCTTTTCAATCTTCTCCACCGCCGACTTCGAGAACTTGTGCGCATGGATCGTAAGGGCCGACTTAAGCTCACCCGAGCCCAAAACCTTGATCAGCGCCTTCTTGCTCGATACCAGGCCTAGTCTCTTGTAGTCGTCCAGGCCGATCTCGGTAACTTCAAGTTCCGCGATCCGATCCAGATTCACCACCGAATACTCGGTACGGAAGATGTTAATAAAACCACGCTTGGGCAACCGGCGGTGCAGCGGCATCTGGCCGCCCTCAAAACCCCGCATCAGGCTGAAGCCGGAGCGCGAACCCTGGCCCTTATGGCCGCGAGTCGATGTCTTGCCCATGCCGGATCCCATGCCCCGGCCCACACGCTTGCGCCCAGTATTAGCCTTCCGGGGCGCGCGCAAATTCGATAAATTCTTCGCCATAATTTCCTCGCTGTAGCGCCGGGGAGAAAGCAGAACCTCCGCCGACTCGCGTTGTTAAAGCAGCCATTAGCTTTTAGCTCTTAGCCTTTAGCTCCCGTTTGCCTACCCAGGGCCGGTGAACCAGAACCCGGCAGGATGAGCTAAAAGCTAATAGCTAACAGCTAGAAGCTAGCTCTCCAAAATCCTAACCAAATGCGGCACGGCCTTGACCATGCCGCGAATGGATTCATTGTCCACCCGCTCTACAATCTGATTGAGCCGCGTAAAACCCAGACCCTTCACCACCAGCTTGTGCTTGATGGGCGTCGAATTCTTTGAGCGGTAGTACTGAATGCGAATCTTTTTGATCTTGGTCTTAGGCATGGCTCACATCTCCTCCACGGTCTTGCCGCGCATCGTGGCCACTTCGCTCTTGTCGCGCAATTGTGTCAGGGCGTCGAACGTTGCCTTGACCACATTGTGCGGATTGGGGGAGCCAATGCTCTTGGTCAGCACATTTTGCACACCAGCCGAGGTCATCACCGCACGCACCGCGCCGCCGGCAATCACGCCGGTGCCTTCGGGTGCCGGCTTCAGCAGTACCTGCCCGGCGCCGTATCGGCCCAGGACCAGGTGCGGAATCGAGGTATCGGTCAGGTTCACGCGGACTAGGTTCTTCTTGGCCGCTTCGATCCCCTTGCGAATTGCCTGGGGAACCTCCTTGGCCTTACCTGAACCGTGCCCCACCACCCCTGCGGCAGCATCACCCACCACCACCAGCGCGGCAAACGACATATTCTTGCCGCCCTTTACCACTTTGGTCACACGATTAATGGCCACCACCTGATCCTTCAGGTTGTATTGGTTGGCATCGAGTTTCTTTTTCAAAATCGTCATTGCTCTCTCGTCTCTCCAGTGGACAGTGAACAGCGGTCAGCTTTTCCTATTCCCTAGTCCCTATTCCCTAGTCCCCGTTTTTAGAACTCCAGCCCGGCTTCGCGAGCCGCATCGGCCAGGGCCTTGATGCGCCCGTGATACAAGTAGCCGCCGCGGTCGAAGACCACCTTCTTGATGCCCTGTTTCACAGCCAACTCGGCCACTGCTTTGCCAGTTTCTTTAGCCGCGGCCACGTTCCCGCCGCTCTTCAATTTCAGCGTCAGCGAAGAGGCCGAAACCAACGTCTCGCCCTTCAAGTCATCGATCACCTGCGCGTAGATGTGGCCCAGCGAACGGTAAACGTTCAGCCGCGGCCGCTCCGTGGTTCCGGAAAGCTTGCGGCGAATGCGCTGATGAATGCGCTGACGAATCGCGTTTCTCTTTGTCTCGGTATTCATATCTCTCTCGTTCCTATCAGCGGAGCAGCCCTGCGGCCCCGTTCGGTTATGGTTAGCGGAGCTAGCGGAGTTAGGGAGTTTAGTGGAGTAAGCTTTTCCTAGTCCCTATTCCCTATTCCCTGCCTTTGTTACTTCGCCCCTGTCTTGCCGGCCTTCTTCTTCAGCTTCTCGTCCGAGTAGCGCACGCCCTTGTTCTTGTACGGATCGGGCTTGCGCAGCGAACGCATATCGGCCGCCACCTGGCCCACCTTCTGCCGGTCGATGCCGGTGACGGTCAGGTGAGTCTGCTTGGGATCGATCGCCACTTCAATTCCTGATGGGAGCGGAACTTCAATGGGATGCGAGTAGCCCAGCGTGAAAACCACCGTGCCCTTGCCCTTCATCTCGGCGCGATAGCCGATGCCCACAATATCCAGTTCCCGCGTCCAGCCCTTGGTCACGCCCTGAACGGCATTGAATACCAGCGCCCGCGTCAGCCCGTGAAATGCGGCGTGCTTGTCGCTGTCGCGATTCACATGCAGCTCGGCACCCACTGTTTCCAGCGAAATCCCCTCGGCGATCAGCGCCGAAACCTTGCCCTTGGGCCCCTCGACCAGAACGGTATTGCCCTCGACCTTATACTTCACGCCCGCGGGCAGCGGGATCGGCTTCTTTCCAATGCGCGACATCGTTTCAATCCTTCTAATGGCTTGCGAGTCCCGAAAAAGCAGTTGTCAGTGATCAGCTTTCGGTGATCAGTTGCAACGCGCCATCGTTCCACTGCAGCCCGCAAAACAGCTTCCAGCCGCTCTACCAAACTTCACAAAGCAACTCGCCGCCCACGCGCTCGCGGCGCGCCTGACGGCCTGTCATCACGCCCTTCGGTGTGGTCATGATCGATATGCCAAGACCCCCCTGCACTCGCTTGATCTCGTCGTGGCCGATATACACACGGCAGCCGGGCCGAGAAATGCGCGCCAGGTCGCGAATGGCCGCTTCCGTGCCGCCGTACTTCAGATACACGCGCAGCACCAGCTTGCCTTCTTCTTCCTGGGTCTTGTAGTTCGAGATATACCCCTCCTCCTTGAGGATGCGGGCAATCTCGGTCTTCAGCTTCGAAGCCGGTACATCCAGCTTCTGATGACGCGCCCGGATCGCATTCCGGATCCGCGCCAGAAAATCTGCTACTGGGTCGGTCAGACTCATTCCTTCTCCTTCATTCCCCGTTCGTCCGCCGTAACGGAAACCTGCGGGAATGTTTACTACAGTTGTCAGGGGTCAGGGATCAGGGGTCAGCTTAGAATCTACCGATCCCTGATCCCTGAAACCTGATCCCTAAAAAACTACCAGCTCGACTTAACAACGCCTGGAATCTCGCCCTTCAGCGCCAGCGCCCGGAAACACAGGCGGCAAACGCCAAACTTGCGCAGAAACCCGCGTGGCCGCCCGCACAGTTGGCACCGGTTGTGCTTGCGGCAGCTGAACTTCGGCTTCCGCGCGTCCTTCACCCTTTTTGCAGTAGTTGCCATAAACCCTCAAATCCCCTTTACGCGCCCTGCCGGAACGGCATGCCAAAGTGCTTCAGCAGCGCCCGCGCCGAGTTGTCGTCCTTCGCCGAGGTCACAATCGTGATGTTCATGCCCTTCAGCTTTTCCACCTTGGAGTAGTCGATCTCCGGAAAAATCAGCTGGTCGCGCAAACCGAGCGTGTAGTTGCCGCGTCCGTCAAAACTCTTCGTTGACACGCCGCGAAAATCACGAACCCGCGGCAGCGCCGTCGAGATCAGACGGTCAAGAAACTCGTAGGCCTTCTCGTTCCGCAACGTCACCATGGCGCCAATCGACATGCCCTCACGAACCTTGAAGGCTGCAATCGACTTCTTCGCCTTGGTGGTCACCGGCTTCTGCCCCACGATCGCCGTCAGGTCAGCCACCAGCGGATCCAGCAGCTTGGTATTCTGCGTAGCCTCGCCCAGACCCATGTTGACCACAATCTTCTTCAGTTCCGGAACCGCCATCGGATTGTCGAGACCCAGCTCCTTTTGCAGAGCCTGCTTGATCTCCTTGTGATACTTCTCTTTCAGCCTTGCCGCCATTTTGCTTTGCTCTCTTTCTTCCGGCTCTCGGAGTGGGCTCACCGCCCGTTTACCGTTTCGGAAGGTGCTTGCCGTTCAGACAATCGCGCTTCGCGCCTTTTCCGTCCGGCCCTTAAACCTTGCTATCCATTGTCAGCTTCCTCGGCATCTCGCTTCAGCACGAACCCGCTGACCACTGACAACTTACCACTGACAACTGTCTTACTACTTCTTCGTGGACAATTCCTGCCCGCACTTCTTGCAAATCCTCATCTTGCTGACGCCTTCAACCTTGTATCCCACGCGAGCCGGCCCGCAGTTGGGGCACACCAGCACGACGTTGGAAACATTGATGGGCGATTCCTGCTCGGCAATCCCACCTTTGGTCCGCTGTCCCTGCTTGCTCGAAACCGTCTTCTTCACCACCCGCACGTGCTCCACAAGCACCGTGCCCTTGTCCGGGAAAACGCGCAGCACGCGGCCCGTCTTGCCGCGATCCGAGCCCGTCAGGACCTTGACCGTATCGTTGCGACGAATATTTAAACTCGGCATCTTCTCTCCAAAATCAGCTATTAGCTCTTAAACAACCTCGGGAGCCAGCGAAACAATCTTCAAAAACTTCTTCTCGCGCAGTTCGCGGGCCACCGGCCCGAAGACGCGCGTGCCCACTGGCTCGTGGTCGTCGGTAATCACCACCGCCGCATTCTCATCGAAGCGAATGTAGGTGCCGTCGCGCCGCCGGTACTCCTTGCGGGTGCGCACGATGACCGCCTTCACTACTTTGCCCTTCTTCACCGTGCCGTCCGGCGAAGCTTCCTTCACCGCGGCGGTCACAATGTCGCCCAGGCCTGCCTTCTTGCCCAGTCCGCCGCCCAGCGGCAGAATCACTTGCAGCTTGCGCGCGCCGGAGTTATCGGCCACCGCGAGCATCGTTCTCATTTGTACAGCCATGGGTCCTTCTCCTTACTCGCCCGCGCTTACTTCGCAATAGCAATTTCGTCCGGAAGCTTCGCGTCTTCAATCTGTCCCAGCGTCGACCGCCGCACTATTTCTTCCAGAGACCACCGCTTCAGCTTGCTCAGCGGCCTGGTCTCGCGAATGCGCACCACGTCGCCCATCCGCGCCGAACTCTGCTCGTCGTGGGCATAAAATTTCTTTGTGCTGCGCACGATCCGCTTGTACTTCCCGTGAGCCTTGCGCATCTCAACCTCGACCACAATGGTCTTCTGCATCTTGGTCGAAACCACCTGGCCAACCTTCTCGTTACGCCGCGCACCGACAGCCGCCGGCGCCTGCACTGCTTCTTTAGTCGCCGTCATTTAGCGGGCTCCCTTCTTGCTTTCCGCGTCCGCCTTGGCGTCCACGGCCGCGTCCTTGGCCGCGCCGCGGATACCCAGCTCGCGCTCCTTGGCAACGGTCTTGATTTGCGCGATCTCCCTGCGCAGTTCGCGAAGCTTCTTCACTCCGTCGTTCTGCCCCAGCGAGACCTGGAAGCGAAGCCTGAAAAGCTGCTCGGAGGTCGTCTTCTCCTGATGCATCAGTTCTTCGTCGCTCAAATTCCGAATCTTTTCGAGTTCCATCTCTGTTTCTCTCCAACCAGCTGCTAACCTTCCGGTTCTGGCTTCCAGCTCAATTCCCTTACTTCTTATCCGGCAGCCTTCGCTCCGGCAACATCAAGCGGGTGCCCCATCCATTCCCCGCATTTGCGGAATGGGTGGGAAACCAAACTACTTGGCCGCCGCGGCCACTACCTTTTCCGCTCCCGGCCGTTGCACAAACTTGGTTCTCAACGGCAGCTTGTTCGACGCCAGCCGCATGGCTTCCTGCGCGGTCGCCGGATCCACCCCTTCCATCTCGAAGAGGATCTTGCCCGGCCGCACCACCGCAACCCAATGGTCCAGCGCGCCCTTGCCCGAGCCCATTCTTACTTCGGCCGGCTTCTTGGTAATCGGCTTATCCGGGAACAAGCGCAGCCAGATCTTGCCGCCGCGCTTGATGAAGCGGGTCATGGCGATACGGCTGGCCTCGATCTGACGGTCGGTGATGTAACCGCACTCCATCACTTTCAATCCGTATTCACCGAACGACAGCGTAGAACCGCGCCAGGCCTTGCCGCGCCTCTTGCCCTTCTGCTGCTTCCGGAACTTCACCTTCTTTGGCATCAACATAACGAAACCCTCGAACCGCGGTGGTCAGTGACCACTGCCATTAAAATACTGATGTTCCAACCGGCGGCGTCTGACGGCGCTTCTGCTCGTAGATATCGCCGCGATAAATCCAGGTCTTCACGCCGATCACGCCGTAAGTTGTATGCGCCTCGGTGAAGCCGTAATCGATATCGGCTCTCAGCGTGTGCAACGGCAACCGCCCCTGCAGATACCACTCCGAGCGCGCGATCTCGTTGCCGTTCAACCGGCCGGAGACTCTCACCTTGATTCCCTTGCAGCCGAAGCGCAGCGCCGAGTCCACGCTCTTTCTCATCGCCCGCCGGAAACTCACGCGCTTTTCCAGTTGCAGCGCGATCGCTTCAGAAACCAGTTGCGCGTCCAGCTCCGGCTTGTTCACCTCGATGATGTCAATGAACACGTCGCGGTTGGTGCGCTTTCCCAGCTCCGTCTTGAGCTTTTCGATCTCCGCGCCCTTGCGTCCGATCACAATGCCCGGACGCGCGGTGCGGATTAAAAAGCGCAGCTTGTTGCCCGGCCGCTCAATCTCCACCGAGCTAACGCCCGCAGCCTTCAGCTTTTCGCGCAGCTCAGCCTTGAGCTTCACGTCCTCGACCAGGAGCTTCGAATAGTCGCGCTCTGAGAACCAGCGCGAACGCCACGGCTTGTTCACACCCAGCCGGAATCCGTAAGGATGGACTTTCTGTCCCATGCTTTACCTCTCAAAACCTTTTGAGGCCTACTTACCGGCCTTTTTCTTGGTTGCCTTCGGCGCCGTCTCCGGCCCCTCGGACTTCTTCTTAGTGGCTTTGGCCTTGACCGCTGGCTCCGCCGCTTCAACCTTGGTCTTCTTATGCTTGGCAGATGTTTCCGGCTTCTCGGCCTTCTTCGCCGTCTTGATCTTTTTCGGCGCAGTCTCGGGTTCATCAACCGTCGCCTTGGCCGCCGGGACCGCTTTCACCGCCGTCGGTTCCTCGACCTTGGTCACCAGGCCCGCCCCCGACTCGCGCTCGGCCACCGAAAGCACAATGTGCGTCAGCCTGCGCTGGTAGCGGAATGCCCGGCCCATCGGAGCCGGCCGGATCCGCTTCATCCGCGGTCCGTCATTGGCCAGAGCCGTTTTCACGTAGAGGTTGTCCACGTCCAGATCCGTGCCCTGCTCGCCGGAAACGTACTTCGCGTTGTCCACCGCCGAGGTCAACAACTTGTAGATCACCGGAGCGATGCGCTTCTTGGTGAAGGCCGCCGTCGTCAGCGCCTCTTCCACACCCCGGCCCTTGATCAGATCCAGCACCAGCCGCGCCTTTTGCGGCGATACGCGCTGGAACCTGGCCTCGGCCCTGTATTCCTTTGTCTCGACTGCCATTGCTCTATCCTCAATCTCTTCGCTGACGGTACTCAGTGAACTGACCACTGATCACTGTCCACTATTCACTGCTTTTTCTTACCGCGGCTTAGCCCCGGCTTCGGCAACGGCTGCCTTGCTGCCCCCGGTATGTCCCTTGAACATGCGGGTCGGCGCGAACTCGCCCAGCTTGTGTCCCACCATGTTCTCGGTCACGTAAACCGGAATGAACTTCTTGCCGTTGTGCACCGCAATTGTGTGGCCCACAAATTCGGGAAAAATCGTCGAACGGCGCGACCAGGTCTTCACAACCTTCTTGTCGTTGGCCTGGTTCAACACCTCGATCTTCACCGTAAGGTGCGCATCCACGAACGGACCCTTCTTTGTCGAACGTGCCATAAATCCTCAGCTCCTCTACTTCACCCGGCGGCTGACAATATAGCTGTCGGTCCGCTTGTTGTTGCGTGTCTTGTACCCGCGAGTCGGCTGGCCCCACGGGGTCACCGGATGACGGCCGCCCGAGGTCTTGCCTTCGCCGCCGCCGTGCGGGTGATCCACAGGATTCATAACTACACCGCGGTTGGCCGGGCGAATGCCCTTCCAGCGGTTGCGTCCCGCCTTGCCGATGGACACATTCTCATGATCCGTGTTGCCCACCTGGCCAATCGTCGCCATGCACTCGGCCAGCACCTTGCGAGTCTCGCCCGAGGGCAGCTTGAGCAGCGCGTAATCGCCCTCTTTGGCCACCAGTTGAGCCTGTGTTCCGGCCGAACGCGCCATCTGCGCACCCTTGCCCGGCCGCAACTCGATCGCATGCACTGTGGTGCCGGAAGGAATGTTCTTGAGCGGCAACGCGTTGCCTATCAAAATGTCCGCTTCAGGACCCGAGCTCACCGTCGCTCCCACCTTCAGGCCCACCGGCTGCAGAATGTAGCGCTTCTCGCCGTCCGCATAGTGCACCAGGGCAATGCGGGCTGACCGGTTGGGATCGTACTCAATGGTCGCCACCTTCCCCGGGATTCCATACTTCTCGCGCTTGAAGTCGATCAGGCGCAGCTTCTGTTTATGCCCGCCGCCCTGATGGCGGATGGTCAGGTCGCCCGTGTTGCGGCGGCCGCCCGTGCGCTGCTTCACCGCCAGAAGCGGCTTGTACGGCTTCGACGTCGTCAGGTCGTCGTTCACCAGCGAGGTCTGAAACCGCAGCGTCGGCGTTATCGGTCTGTATGTCTTGATTGCCATCGTCTTTGTCCTGGAGTGCCTGCGCCCTCGTGCTGCGCCTCACTCCCGTTTCTCCGAAGCCTCTCGTATTTCCCGGCTTCGATATTCGTATCTCTCAGCGGCTCTTGAACTAGTCCCTAATCACTAAGTCCCTAGTCCCTGCCTTTACAGATTGCTCACGTACTCAGGCAGCTTCTCGCCTTCCTTTAGCCGGACGTAAGCCTTCTTCCAATCCGGCCGAAAGCCCGTGTACTTGCCGCGGCGGCGTTCCTTGCCAATCACATTTGCGGTGCGAACCGCGGCTACCTTCACCTTGAAGAGAGCCTCCACGGCCTGCTTGACTTCGGTCTTCGTTGCTTCGGGAGCTACGTCAAAGACCAGCGTCTTCTCGGTCTCCTTCACGCCCAGCCCTTTTTCGGTAATCAGCGGGCGGCGAATCACGGTATAAACAGTCGGCATTACGCCACCTCCGTCGCTGCGGCGAGCTTGCGTTTCGACACGTTCTTCTCCAGCATCTCCGTCAACTGCTCCAGTGCGGCCGTCGAAAAGATGGCCCGCTCATAGCGCAGCAGATCGTAGGGATGCACTTCGTTGTTCAGCACCAGCTCCACGCCGGCCAGGTTGCGCGCTCCCAGCAGCAGCGCCTTGCTGAGCGTCTTGCCGTTTTCCACCAGCAGTGCCGTGCGCGTCACGTCCAGCTTGTCCAGCGCCGCCCGGTAGAGTTTGGTCTTGGGTCCGGTCAGCTCGAACGAGTCCACCACCGTCAGCTTGCCGTCCGCCAACTTCGAAGCCAGCGCCGAGCGCAGCGCGCCAAGCAGCTTCTTGCGCGGGAACGCATAATCGTAGCTGCGCGGCTGAGGCCCGTGCACCGTGTAACCATGACGCCACAAAGCAGACCGGACTGACCCGATGCGAGCGCGCCCCGTGCCCTTCTGCTTCCAAAGCTTCTTGCCCGATCCGGCAACTTCGGTGCGGCTCTTGGTTTTAGCAGTGCCCTGGCGAAGGGAAGCGCGGTAGTGCTTTACCGCCTCCCACAGCAGAGCCTCGTTCACCTGGTCGGGCCCGAAAAGCGCGTCGGCCAGCTCGATCGAGCCCACTTTCTCGCCGTTCATATTGACTACATCAACGTTTGCCATCTTCTTCTTCTTCTGCCGGTGATAACGCCGCCGGCCTTCAATCTTTTTTGCGCCCGTCAGGGCGCGTCTGCCGCACCGCAGGTGCCTATTTCCTCTTGCCGCCGGCCTTCTTCGAAGCCTTCAACGGATCCACCGTGCCGGAACCGGCAAAGCCACGGCGTTCGCGCGGCGGATTCTTGGCCTTCGAAATCAGCACATAACCCTCGCGCGATCCGGGCACCGCGCCCTCGACCATCAAAAGGTTCTCTTCCAAATCGATTCCCCGGATGCGCAGATTGCGTACCGTAATCTGTGCCGCTCCCATGTGGCCGGGCATCCGCTGGCCGGGAAAGACCCGCGAAGGATAGCTCGAGGCGCCGATCGAGCCCTGCACCTGGAACATGTGCCCGTGCGACTTCAGTCCGCCTGCGAAATGATGGCGGCGCACAACGCCTGCAAAACCCCGCCCCTTCGAAGTGCCGATCACGTCCACAAACTTCGCTTCCGTGAAGATGTCCACCAGAACCCGGTCGCCTGCCTTGGTCGCCACAACGCCTTCGGCGTCCAGCTCAAGATCCACTTCCTTGATGACCTTCACCGGCGGCGCTTCCGTCTTGGCAAAGTGGCCGGCCTGCGGCTTGGTCACATTCTTTTCCTTGACGAACTCCACCAGCCCGATCTGCGCGGCCTCGTACCCGTCCCTGGCCAGCGTCTTCAACTGCGTAATGACGCACGGACCAGCCTGCAGCACCGTAATCGGGTGCACGTCGCCCTTTTCGTCGAAGACCTGCGTCATGCCGATCTTTTTACCTAATATTCCCGTAACTGCCATCTCATCCTCGCCTCATCATGCGATGTTGAACTCACCGCACTGCCGGGGTCCTTCCGGACCTCTTACAACTTAGCGTCGACTACACAAAGTACCTGCGCCGCAAGGCGCGTCTGCCGCACCGCAGGTGCTTACTTTTCAAACGCCTTGATCTCAACATCCACGCCCGCCGGCAGGTCGAGCTTCATCAGCGCGTCCACCGTCTGCTGGGTCGGTTCCAGAATGTCGATCAGCCGCTTGTGCGTCCGAATCTCGAACGACTCGCGCGACTTCTTGTCCACGTGCGGCGAACGCAGCACGCAATACTTGTTCTTCATCGTCGGCAATGGAATCGGTCCCGCCACCGTTGCCCCGGTGCGCTTGGCCGTCTCCACAATCTCGCCGGTCGAGTTATCCAGCACGCGATAGTCGTATGCCTTCAACCGTATGCGAATCCTCTGTCCTACCATGATTTTCCTTCCAGTAACCAGTGGTCAGGGGCCAGTTTCTTAGTCGTCCTAACCCCTAACCCCTGATCCCTAATCCCTGCTACTTCACAATCTCTGAAACCGTTCCCGCGCCCACCGTGCGTCCGCCTTCGCG
>JBEKUB010000038.1:0-33481 GCA_049515455.1 Occallatibacter sp. | reverse complement strand
CGCGCCAGGTACATAATTGGCGATCTTAAACTCCGCAATTTTACTGTCGTTTTCGAGAACGACGCCAACAGTAAAGTTACAGTATTCAAGGGTCATTCCGGGTGGAACTCCGATTCGCAAATTCCCCTCGGTAGGAGTGGTGCCAACGATATGCAGCCTACGGTGCCTGTCGATTCTTGCCCAGTCATTCAAGACCGCCAAGGACTGACCAATATCCCATGCCCATCCTTTGTCCCTATGTCTTCCGGTAGCTCCCGCATAAGGCTGTACGGCCTCGATGAGGCCTCTCACGTCGTTCGGCATATTCTTCATACGCCGCATGGCCTCTTCAAATTTATCGGGGTCGGGACAGACGGGGAAACTCCACTTCTGCTCATCGGGGGGAGGGTCTTGGCTAAACTTCAAACAGGCAGCATCATAGACAACGGAATCGAGGGCGCCACGAAGCTGATACAGCATCTCTCCAAACTGGAGCGAGAATGGCAAGACCCAATCCGGCTTGACTGGAGTGATGAAAAACTCCCCTGTCCCATCATCATTTATCTTGGGGACCGAAGTGTAAATGTTGTTTGTATCAAGACCATTCCAGACTTCAATGAGGGCTTGTCGGTGCATCTCTGCCCGCGCAACACGATCCCAACACGTATTGAATGGTAAACGCATCTCTCAATCATATTGCCTCCATCCCAGGTCTAAGCGCAGTTGATAGAATGGTTAGCAATGATCGGCACAATAATCATCATCGCTCTATTGGTTGGCATCTTAGGCTGGACCTGGACTTGTGCAGCCTTACTACGGTACATCGGTGGACAGCTCAATACGCTGATTTATGAGATTCGGCGTCCGAATAGCTCAGATCGTTCAGAAAACGATTAACAGCCAACCCAAAGTTGAACCGTTTCCACAGTATCTCCATGCTTTGCTTCGCGGACGAATGCCTGTATTTCTCTTGCGGCATTGCGAGAGCCGATAGAAAACGGTTTGTTACAGCACGGACAATTCTCTGGAATTGGTGTAGCCATGAGGATTCGCACGGACGCACCGCAGCTCTGCCTATTGCACGTCACTAGAATTCCTTGAATGTCATCAGCGTCCAAGAGCCTTACTTCGTTCAAAGTCATACCTCAATTTTATTGTACTTGACGTGCGGGGATAATTACCCGGGGAAAATATTTATCGCTTTTTCTTCGCTTTTTTGATCTGAATTGTTGTATGCTGGCTTCGCAACAAAGGAGGTTGCACGAAATGGACATTCAAAAGGAACTGATTGCTGAGTACGACCGCGAGACGGCGAAGACGCGGAAGATGTTGGAGGCGATTCCGGAGGATGCGGATTATGGCTGGAAACCTCATTCCAAGTCAATGAGTCTTGGTCAGTTGGCCGGCCACCTGGTTGAGACCGCAGGGCAGTGGGCGGACCATACGCTGACCATGGACAAGTTGGAATTTCCGGCTGACCACAAATTCGAGCAGTATATTCCTGCGTCGAAGAAGGCTCTTCTGGAGCGCTATGACGGCGAGGTCGCCAAGGTGAAGAAGGAGTTGGCCGATTTCGCGCCAAAGAAGTGGGACGAGAACTGGAAGTTTGTGGCTGGCGGGCAGGCCTGGATCAATGAACCGAAGTATGAAGTGTGGCGCACGTGGGTACTAAATCACATGGTCCACCACCGCGCACAGGTGGGGGTCTACCTGCGCCTGCTCGATAAGCCGATCCCTGGAACGTATGGGCCTTCGGCGGACGATCATTGAAAAGCAGGGACGAGGGATTAGGGGTTAGGGATTAGATGTGACCCTACCCCCTGATCGACTAACCTTGCTGTATGTCCTTTTCATTTCCTAAGGTTTACCCGATTCTGGATGCTTCGATTATTCCGGCTGCGGGACGTCCTCATTTTTTGAGGCGACTGGGCGAGTCGCTGGCTGAGGCTGGAGTGACTCTGCTTGAGTACCGCAACAAGAGCGGGGCGGAGGCGGAGTTGCTGGCCGATGCTCGGATGCTGCGTGCCGCGATGCCGGTTGGGAAGATAAAGCTGATTCTCGATGATCGGGTTGAGCTGGTTGAACAAATTGGCTTTGATGGCGTGCATGTGGATGTGGGAGACGCTGCGCCTGCAGAGGCTCGGCGGCTGCTGGGGCCGGAGCGGATTCTGGGGACGTTTGGTGGGAGCGAGGCGCTGGTGCCTGGAATTCTGAGCGAATCGGCGAACTATTTTTCGATTGGGCCGGTTTTTCCTACTCGGACTAAACAGACTTCGAAGACGCCGATTGGGATGGATGGGGTGCGGCGGTTGAGGGAAGAGGCTGGACCGGGACCGGTGCTGGTGGCTGTGGGAGGGATTACGCTTGCCACGGCGGCTGAGGCGCTGGCTGCCGGGGCGTCGATGGTGGCCGTTGCTGGTGGGATCTTTCGGCAGGCTGACCCGGCGGCTGAGTTTCGACGGTGGATGATGGAGTTGGGTTGATTGCTGGCGTTTGGGTTTGTGGTTTCCCACCCATGCGCAGATAACCACCCCGCGGACGAAGACCTGACCGCGGGGGCCCCGAGTGGGCGCATGGATGAGGCACTGGGCTTTCATTTGGGGCGGGGCGGTCTTATTAAACTTGAGGTTGTGTGCTGAATTCGTACAGTGTGAATTGAGATCGGACAATGTGTATTGTTTTCGTACACTTTGAGAATTTGAAAGACAATTTAGGCTAAATCCGATAGAACTTTGTTTGAGTGATGAAGCGAGGAGCGACTCCTATTCCAGAAACTATTGATGCGCAGCGCACCCCGGCCACCGCTCCCCGGCTGGTGCAGACACTCGGACTTTTCTCCTCTACAGCGCTGGTCGTCGGATCGATGATCGGGTCGGGAATCTTTATCGTCGACGCGGATATTGCGCGGGGGACGGACTCGCCGGCGCTTTATCTGGGCGCCTGGGTAGTTGCGGCTGTGCTGACCATGGTTTGCGCGCTCAGCTACGGCGAACTGGCGGCGATGATGCCCAAAGCGGGCGGGCAGTACGTTTACCTGCGGGAGTCGCTGGGGCCGCTGTGGGGATTTCTCTACGGCTGGACGTTGTTCATGGTGATTCAGACCGGGACGCTGGCTGCGGTCTGTGCGGCTTTCGCTAAATTTCTGGGGGTATTTTTCCCCGCGATCTCGACCAATCACTGGCTGTGGCATATCGCTCATGTTCCGCCGGTGAGGGTGGGGCCGATGGTGCTGGGGAATATGGAGATCGGCGTCAATACGGCCAACCTGACTGCGATACTTGTGGCCGTCCTGCTGGCGGTTGTGAATTGCTTCGGCATTCGGCTGGGAGCGCTGATCCAGAACGTTTTTACCTCGGTGAAGGCGCTGTCGCTCGCGGCGCTGGTTCTGCTGGCCTTTACGGTGGGGCGTAATCCCGCGGCGTGGGCTGCGAATTTTGGGGCGCAGTTCTGGAGGAATGCGGGATGGAGTTCGCTGCACCCGGTCGAGGTGGGAATGGGCGGGCCCATCGTGCTGGTGAACCTGGTGGTGATTCTGGCGGTGGTGCAGGTGGGATCGCTGTTTTCATCCGACGCCTGGAACAACATTACTTTTACCGCCGGAGAAGTGAAGAATCCGCGGCGCAATATTCCGCTTTCGCTGGCGCTGGGAACGGGGTTTGTGTTGACGGTCTACTTTTTTGTTTCGCTGGGCTACCTGCTAGTTTTGCCCATGCATGGGGATCCGAATGGCGTTACGGCGATGGCTCGCGGGATTCAGCATGCGACGGAAGACCGTGTGGCAACGGCGGTGCTGGAGCAGATTTTTCACTCCGGCGGGGCTTACCTGATGGCAGCTGCGATTCTGGTTTCTACGTTTGGTTGCGCCAATGGAATGACATTGGCCGGAGCGCGCGTCTACTACGCCATGAGCAAGGATGGATTGTTTTTCAAGTCCGTCGGCAAGCTCAATCCGCGCTATAAGACGCCGGTTGCGGGACTGCTGGTGCAGGCGGGTTGGACGGTTGTGTTGTGCGTTTCAGGTTCTTATAGCCAGTTGCTGGACTACATCATCTTTGCGGTACTGGTGTTTTATATTTTGACGATCGTTGGCCTGTTTGTGTTGCGATTCAAGCGACCGGAGGCGGAACGGCCCTACAGGGCGCTGGGTTATCCAGTGCTGCCGGGGCTTTATATCCTGATGGCGTCGTGGATCTGTGTCGTATTATTGCGATATAAGCCTCAGTACACATGGCCCGGCCTTGTGTTGGTGCTGCTGGGCATCCCCGTTTATCTCTTCTGGTCGCGAGGGCTCAAGAGCCGGACGCAAGACTAGCCAAACAATCAATTCAACTGCTGAGGAGGAAGTCCCTCAATCATGTCAAGGCTGCTTCGCATCAAACCCATGTCGATGCTCTCGCTTGAGGCGGGAGAACAGGGCGCGCACACGCTCAAGCGCTCGCTGGGCGCTCTGAACCTGATTACGCTCGGCATTGGCGCCATTATCGGTGCCGGCATTTTTGTGCTGACCGGGACGGCAGCAGCAACTGCCGCAGGCCCGGCGGTGTCGTTGAGTTTCGTTCTTGCCGGCATCGTCTGCGCTTTTGCAGGCCTTTGCTACGCCGAGTTTGCCTCCATCATTCCCATTGCCGGCTCGGCCTACACCTATGGATACGCCACGCTGGGCGAGTTTGTGGCATGGATTATCGGATGGGACCTGGGGCTGGAGTATGGATTTGGCGCGGCTACAGTGGCCTCCGGTTGGTCAGGATATTTCAACAGCCTTTTGGCGCAGATGGGCATCCATATTCCGCCGCAATTGACGGCTACGCCAGGGACGGACCTGGTTTTTTATCAAGGTGTATGGATGCCGCTGGCTTCGCTTCCCATGGAGGCATCGAGCGCAGGCTTGCAGCATGCGACGGGGCTGTTCAACCTGGTGGCGATTCTGGCGATTGTGCTGATTACCACGGTGCTGGTGATCGGCATCAAGGAGTCGGCCAACTTGAACACGGCAATCGTCATCGTCAAGCTGACAATTGTGGGGATTTTCATTGTGCTGGGTGGGTACTTCCTGCTTCTCCATCCCTCGCTGGCCATGCATAACTGGCATCCGTTCATCCCGCCGTCGGATGGGCATGGGCACTTCGGATTGAATGGAATTGCGCTGGGCGCGGCGTCGGTCTTTTTCGCTTACATTGGCTTTGACGCTGTATCTACGGCCGCACAGGAGGCGAAGAATCCGCAAAAGGATATGCCGATCGGCATTCTCGGCTCGCTGGCGATTTGCACGGTGCTTTATATCCTCGTATCCACTATTCTGACCGGCCTGAAGAACTATAAGGAGCTCAACGTTGCTGCTCCGGTAGCGCTGGGCATTAAAGTAACCGGGATCGGCTGGGGAGAGATGCTGGTGAATGTTGGAGCTGTCTTTGGGCTGGGAACCGTGATGCTGGTAATGCTGCTGGGCCAGTCGCGGGTGTTTTTCTCGATGTCAAAAGATGGGTTGTTGCCCAAGTGGGCTTCGTCCATCCATCCCAAATTTCGCACGCCCTGGATCTCGACGATTGCTGTGGGAGCCATAGTGGCAATCCTGCCGGGCTTTCTTCCCATTGATCAACTTTCAAAGCTGGTGAATATTGGCACTCTGCTAGCCTTCACGATTGTGTGCGCGGGCGTGTGGGTGCTGCGTGTGCGGCATCCCGACCTGCACCGGCCATTCAAAACGCCGCTGGTGCCGGCAGTGCCGATTCTGGGCATCCTGTCAGCGTTCTACCTGATGACGCGGCTGCCGAGGATTACCTGGGAGGTAATGGTTGGTTGGTTGCTGATTGGGTTGGCAATTTATTTCAGTTACTCAATTAAGCACAGCAAGGTGCAGAAGCTGGAGAAGGCGGCTGAAGGGGATTGAGTTTGAAATTGATCGGCTTGAGTTGATTTTTGCCCTATGGTAGACCGGGTCAAGTAGCAGGGAGCCACGACCATGCGTCAACAGAAGGTTGAGAGTAGGTCTGGGCAGGCTGCGGCTATGATCTTTGCCGCCAACGATCGCATCAACCAAATGCTGATTGAGGAACTTGATCCTGCGGTGTGGAACGCCAGACCTGCCGGCGGGGTGCGCAGCATTGCGGCGATCTTTACGCATATACACAATGTGCGCACGAAATGGATCCGGCTGAATGCGCGGCATTTGAAGGTTCCGGCTCAACTTAATCGAAGGAACTGCACGCCTGAGCAGGTTCGAGCGGGGTTGGCGCTGAGCGCTGCCGGTTGCTCGGAGATGCTGGCTGAGGCTCTGGACGGCGAGGGACTGATTAAGAAGTTTCTGAGAGACGGTTTTGCCCGGCCATGGCCGGTGGGGCCGGAGATGCTCAGCTATATGGTGGCGCACGAAGCACACCATCGCGGACAGGTGTGCATGATTGCGCATCAGCTTGGGTATCGGCTGCCGAACAAGGTGACGTCGGGAATGTGGAACTGGGAAAAGCTGTGGAAAGACGGCGGCTCTCGATTGCAGGCTTAGAGCAATCCTCCTGAGAGAGTGAGCGTGGGCCGGGAGGTCCACGCTTCAACCGGCCAGGAGGCCGACGCTACTCTTCTTAAGCGTTGGCTTTGGCGCAGAACTCGTCGAAGGCACGGACCAGCTCGCCGGCAATCTGCTGGGCGGTGGCCTGTTCGATGACGGAACGCTGCATGAGGTAGACGAGGTTGCCGTCGCGCAGAATGGCTACCGAGGGGGAGCTGGGCGGGTTGCCTTCAAGGTAGCTGCGGGCGCGCTCAGTGGCTTCGCGATCCTGCCCGGCAAAGACGGTGATCTTGCGATCGGGCGGGTTGGCGGTGCTCAGGAGAGCCGAGCGCACTCCGGGGCGCATCTTGCCCGCAGCGCAGCCGCAGATGGAGTTGACGATCAACAGGGTTGTGCCCGGCTGCGCCAGCGCCAGATCAACATCCGTGGCAGTGCGGGCCTCAGTGACCCCTGCGCGCACCAATTCCTCGCGCATGGGAATTACCATCAGTTCTGGGTACATGTTTGCCTCCGGCAAGGGGAAGTTGCCTGTATCTATTTTAGAGCATTCCCTGGAACTGAGGGATGCACAATCTTCTGAGCCGGTAGTGTAGGCTGGAGCCGATGCTCATCACAGAAAACAGATTGCTTGCGCCGTTCACGACCTTTGGAATTGGAGGGCCGGCGCGCTGGTTTGTGGAAGCGGACAGCGAAGGCGAGATTGAAGAGGCGGTCCGATGGGTGCGAGAGCGCGGGGTGAGGCTGTTTGTGCTGGGGGGTGGGAGCAATCTGCTGGTCTCCGACGCTGGGTTCTTGGGCCTCGTGCTGCGAGTGGGGTTGCGCGGAGTTGCGGTTGAGGCGGTTGGGGGTGCGGGCGATTTCCCGATTCAAGAACATACCGCAGGGGCTAAAGCCCCGGTCGATTCAGGCTGCATGGAAGTCAGGGCTAAAGCCCTGACCTACCGAGTTGCGTCGGGTGAGGATTGGGATCAGTTTGTGGAGCGGACGGTCGAGGATGGTTGCGCCGGGATTGAATGTCTCGCTGGAATTCCGGGAACGGTGGGCGGGACGCCGGTGCAGAATGTAGGGGCTTACGGACGGGAAGTTGCATCGGCGATTGAGCGGGTGCGGGCCTTTGATCTTGAGCAGGAGAAGTTTGTTGAGTTTGCCGCTGATGAATGTGGGTTCAGCTATCGGCGCAGCCGCTTCAATACGGTGGATCGGGGACGGTTCATTGTGACCCGCGTGGACTACCGGCTAAGGCCGGGCGGCGCGCCTACGCTGGCTTATGCGGAGCTGGAACGGGCGGTTCGGGAAGGGCGACCGGACGGTGAGGCGCCCAGTTTGGCGGAGGTTGCGGCGGTGGTACGGCGGATTCGCCAATCTAAGGGAATGCTGCTGGTGGAGGGTGATCCCGATTGCCGCAGCGCGGGCAGCTTCTTCAAAAATCCTGTGGTCAGCGAGGATGAGGTGCGGCGGATTGCCGAATGCAGCGGGAAAGAGCCGCCGCGATTTCCGGCCGGAGCAGGGAATTCGGGGATGGTGAAGGTGCCGGCGGCGTGGCTGATTGAGCAGGCGGGATTCAGGAAAGGCTATGCGAAGGGGGCGGCGGGGATTTCTTCGCGGCATACGCTGGCACTGGTCAATCTTGGAGATCACGATGGGTATGGGAGCGCCACGAGCGGGGAGATTCTTGCACTGGCTGCTGAGATCAACAATGCTGTGGAAGCGAGATTTGGGATTCGGCTGGAGATGGAGCCTGTGATGGTGGGGTTCTAACCACCTGCGGTGGGGCGGACTCACCGCGGCTTGACGAGCAGGAGAGATTTTACCTTGCCCAATGGAACCGGGTCTCAGCTTTAGAATTGGATAACTCAACAGGATTCAGAAACTGGGGCGGTGGAAATTTGAAATTATCTGCTCTCACGCATTTTTTTCGGCAGCAAATCATTTATGTATCCCTTTCCGCGGTTCTGGTGGGCGTCTTCTGGGCCATCGGGGAGCCGACCAGTCCGGCGCTGGTTCTGGTCTATACGCTTTGCATCGGGAATCTGCTCTCATTCGCAATCGGGAGGTTGGAGTTTCTTTATTCTGCCAGAGAGTTTCCATACAATTTGCTGGTATTTCTGCCTGTTCTTCTGGTACTGACGGTCCCTATTTACCTGATTTCGACCACAGTTGTGTGGTTGATTGCCCGGCCGACTTCATTGACTCTCGTCGGCATGCTTCGAATGGAGTGGAGATTTCCGTTCCTGGTCACATTGGTCTTCGGCATTCTGTCGTTTCTCTACCACAGCACGAAAGAGCGACTGGAGCAGCGCAACGTTGAATTGCAGCAATCGGTAGAAAGCGGCGCCGCAAGGCTGGAGATGCAGGAACAAGAACTCGCGCGCGCGAGAGAGATTCAGGAGTCTCTGCTGCCGAGAGAGATCCCGCAGATTTCGGGATTCGAGGTTGCGGGAGCGTGGCAGCCGGCCAGCACGGTGAGCGGGGATTACTACGACGTGCTGCGGCTGGGAGGGCACAGGCTGGGAATCTGCATTGCCGACGTGGTAGGAAAAGGAGTTTCCGCGGCATTGTTGATGGCCAATGTGCAGGCTGCGGTGCGCGCATTTGCGAGCGATGGGGAGAGCCCGGCCGCGGTTTGCGGGAAAGTGAACCGGCTTTTGTGCGAAAACATCGCACGCGGGAAGTTTGTAACTTTTTTGTATGGAATTCTCGATGGGGATGCGCATACGTTTCATTACTGCAATGCTGGACATCTTTATCCCATTCTCGTATCGGGAGAATCGAGCAGGATGCTTGATCAGGGCGGCGCGGTGCTGGGCGTTTTCCCGGAGTGGGCCTATGAGGACTCGGTGGTCGAGCTGGAGGCGGGGGATCGGCTATTGCTTTTTACTGACGGGATTACAGAGGCGGAAGATGCGGATGAGCGGGAGTTCGAGGAAGCCAGCGTTGCGGCGTTTGCGAAGGCCAACTGCAGGCTCGGCGCAAAGGATCTGACGAGCAGGCTGTTGG
This sequence comes from Occallatibacter sp., assembly GCA_049515455.1. Taxonomy (GTDB): domain Bacteria; phylum Acidobacteriota; class Terriglobia; order Terriglobales; family Acidobacteriaceae; genus Telmatobacter. The sequence goes on along the minus strand of JBEKUB010000038.1, from coordinate 24,003 downwards.
CACAGGTAACTGCTTTTTGCGGAGCGCGATTCAGGGATGATGCGACGATATTGGTGATTGCGGCACATTAGACGTTTCCAATTTGTTCGTGCAACGGAGTTGGCGAGAAGGCGGCTAGGATTTCTATAGAATGTTCAGGACGAATTAGTCAGAATGGGTAATATTCAGAATGGCTAACTGGATGTATATTGTCTGGAAGCCGAAAGGCATTATGGGAAGCTCCGGCTAATTTGTTCTCTGATCGGTATGGCCACAATATGCTCAACCTTAGAAAGACCATGTGCAGGTGTTTCAGGTTTCTCGCCATGGTTTCCCTCCTGGTCTCCTTCTTTTCGCTATTCCATCTTTTCCGCCCTTTTCACCCGCATGAACTTTCGCATGGAACTCGAAGCCCAGCCCAATCGGACTTGCTTCTCTCGATGTTCTTGCATGTCCTCATCATCATTCTTCGTGTAACGCCTGTCGTATTGGCATTTCTTTATGGAATGGCGTGGTGGACAGTCAAGACTGCGAAACCTTCTGGCAGGGGGTGGGCGATTGCCGCAAGTCTGGCGATTCTCCTTCTGGTCTTTCCGTTTTCTACCGTGACTTATTATGCGTTTTTTTATGCTCCGGCTGGATCATGGATTGGATTCTTGATCCCGATCGGCGTTGTGTTGGCTCTGGGAATTTCCGGTCTAGTTGCTTTTGTACCACATGATTCAATTGGGCGGGCCCCGATAGAGCCTGCGAAGCCGCCACGGATTGCTGGAGATGGAACCAGCCGTCTGCTCGATGCGTTGGCGGGGGTGATCGGAATAGCTGGGTACTTTGCGGCAATTTTTCTATGGCATCGCTGGGGACGGGCGCAACAACTTCCGAGGGTGTATGTTGGATTGCTCCAACTCATAGTTATTCTGCTGGTTGTAACGGTCGTACATGAGCTTGGACACGCCGTTGTGGGCAGCGCATTTGGGATGAAGGTTCGCGCGTTTATTGCCGGTCCGTTCCAATGGCGAATTCGCGATGGCCGATGGAAATTCCAATTTCTCCCGGCGAAGTTTCTATCCGCTGGCGGCGCAACAGCATTAGTGCCGACGGATCCACACCAAAGCCAATCGAGCCAAATTTGCATGATTGCGGCCGGGCCAATGGTCAATCTTCTGACTGGCTTGATCGCACTATACGCCGCACTCATCGCCAAAGGGCAACCTTATGTGCAGTTCTGGGGGGTTCTCGCTTACTTTTCCACGATAAGCCTGATCGTGTTTGCCTCCAACTTGATTCCCATGCAATCCGAAGCGTCCTACTCCGATGGAGGAAGGATTTACCAACTTCTCCAGGGTGGTCCGCTGGCCGATCTTTACCGGGTGTTCAATCTGGTTGGTTCGACGGTGGTGACGCCTCTGCGTCCTCGGGATTATGACATCAACGCAATCCAGCGGGCGGAAATCTCCTTCACACAGGGGATGCAGGCGTTGTTGTTGCGACTTTTCGCTTCGTCATATTTTATGGACCATCGCATGATTCGTCAGGCGGCAGACGCCGTCGCCGAAGCGGAGCGAATTCAACAAGAATCCGCCTTGGACCTCCCCGCAGAACTGTGTATGGCTTTTGTTTATCGGGTTGCTTTTTTGCGTCGCGATGCTGTTGGGGCACGCTTATGGTGGACGCGCATGGAAGCCAAAAAGCCTACACACTTCGGCGTGGATTACTGGTTGGCTCAGAGCGCTCTCTCTTGGGTTGAAGGCCGCAAAGAGGAAGCACGCGAGGCGTGGAACAAGGGGAATCTGCTGGCTCAGCGTTTGCCGGCAGCGGGAGATTCCGAATTCGATCGGTATCGCAGTGCCTTGCTGCACGATTGTATTGAAAACGCGGAGTCAAGCGTGGCGAGTTAGCTCCACGTCAGAGCGATTGTAAGTTGGCAGGTTGGAGCGGAGCTGGGCGTAGCGAGCCGTGCGGCAAGAACTGGCGCTGGCTGGTAACCTATCTTCAGGTATGAGTGACAATTTACATCAATTGCGCTGTTTTGGATGCGGGGCGCGGATATCCGGGGCGGAAGCTCAACCGGACTTTCGCTGCGCTGTTTGCGGCGACCTGTTTGAAGTGGAATACCCCGGCTGGAGTGAGCGGCGGGGGCCTGACAGGCCGAATCCGGGAGCTCTGAAGTGGCTGTGGCGTGAGCGGCGCTGTTCTTCAGAGGAGCTGGATCACTCAGGCGTGTGGAGATTTCGCGAGCTGCTGCCGATTCTGGACAGCTTTGGAAACGCGGTTTCGTTGCGCGAGGGGAATACGCCGCTTTATCGGCTGATTCGCTCTTCGAAAGCTTTGGGAATCGACCAGCTTTACGCCAAGCACCAGGGGATGAATCCGACCGGGTCGTTCAAGGATACGGGGATGACAGCGGCGCTGAGCGTGGCCAAGGAGCGCGGGTTTGAGTGGGTGGCCTGTGCGTCGACCGGCAACACTTCGGCTGCGATGGCTGCTTATGCAGCGCGGGCTGGATTGCGCAGCCTGGTGTTGATTCCGGACGGGAAGATTGCATGGGGGAAGCTGTCACAGGCGATGGATTATGGCGCTGTGACCTGCCAGATCAAGGCTGATTTCGACGGCTGTTTACAGCTGCTGATAGAGATTGTGAAGGAAGCGCCGATTTACCTGCTTAATTCAGTTAATCCTTACCGGCTGGAGGGCCAGAAGACTCCGGCCTTTGAGATTGCGGAGGCGTTTGACTGGAATGTGCCCGACCATCTGATTGTTCCCGGCGGCAACCTGGGAAATAGTTCGGCGCTAGGCAAGGGGTTCCGCGAGATGGTGGAACTGGGACTGGTGGCGCGGATGCCGAAGATCTCAGTGATTCAGGCGGCGGGGGCTAATCCGCTGGTGCGGAGTTTGGCTGAGACCAAGGGCGCGTCGATTGAGCCGGTGGAGGCGCATACGCGGGCTACCGCGATTCGCATCGGGAATCCGGCTTCGTGGAGAAAGGCTGCGCGGGCGATTCAGGAGACGGGCGGATGGTGCCTGGATGTGACGGAGGCGGAGATCGCAATGGCCAAGGCTGAGATTGGGGCAGAGGGACTGGGCTGCGAGCCGGCCTCCGCTGTGACGCTCGCCGGGCTGAAGAAGCTGCGTTCGCAGGGAAAGATTGGTTCGAGAGAGACGGTGGTTCTGGTGCTGACCGGCCACATGCTCAAGGATGCCGATTATACGATCGATTTCCATCGCGGAACACTGCTGAACGACGAGGAGAAGGTTGGGCTGGAGGCGAAGATCGACGGGCTGCGGCGGGATGCGGTGAAGGTGGAGGCCACGCGGGCAGCGGTGATGACGGCGATGAAGGAAAGAGCGGAATGAAAGGCGCTGATAGCTCCAACGCTCAAATTCTTCGGTTGCGGCTGCCCGCTACCTCGGCCAATCTAGGCCCCGGCTTCGACGCTGTGGCTGTGGCTCTGGATCTTTATCTGGAGATAGAGGCTGAGGCGGCAGAGGAGTTTTCGATTGCGGCGACGGGACGAGACCGGGAGCGCTGCTCGCGGATTGAAGACAACCTTGTTCTGGAGACTTATAAGGAACTGCTTGGGAGAAACGGACGGACGGTTGTGCCGCTGGATTTGCGTATGAAGAACAGCATTCCGCTGGGGAAGGGATGCGGGTCGTCGGCGGCCGGGCGGCTGGCGGCGATCGCACTGGCGGTACACTTTGGGCGGCTTGAATGGAGCGACGAACAAATCATCGAAGAGGCGAACCTGCTGGAGGGCCACCCGGATAATGCCGCGGCGTGCTGGCTGGGCGGGTTTGTGACGGCCGACTGCGAGGGCAGGACCGTGCATGTGGCTCGAGTGATTCCCCCGGCTGAGTGGAGGGCTATCGTGGTGGTGCCGTCGGAGCCTTTGTCGACCAACCATGCTCGCGCGGCGCTGCCCGCAAGTTACACGCGCGCCGACGCTGTAGCTAATATTCAGGCGGCGGTGCTGCTTGGGCTGGCCTTTGCGCAGGGTCGAGGCGACCTGCTGCGAATTGCCATGCAGGACCGCATTCACCAGCCCTACCGCGCTGCGATTTGCCCCCTGCTTCCGCCGCTGCTGCAACTGGCTGGGGAGCATGGGATTCTGGGAGTGGCCTTAAGCGGCGCAGGGCCTTCGGTGCTGGTGGTTGTGGAGAGTGAGGAGAGCGTGGATGAGGCTTCGGCGGCTGTTCGGAGAGCGCTCGAAGGTTTTCGAGAGCCGGAGTTGGCGATTTGCCGCTTTCTGCCGGAGGGGGCGAGTCAAGCAATTGAAACGCGCCGGAGTTGAGTGCTGGGAGTTCGTTCGAATTGCTGTTTACGGATCAGGCTTGATTTGCGACTTTTGAACAGGGAGCCGCATCTCATGAGAGAACGCTTACGCGTAAAATTGTAGAGTTCGTAGAACGTAAGGAGGATCATGGCTGGAGTGGGTGTGGGAGTTACAGAAGTTAGCGATGCAACGTTCGACCAGGAGGTGCTCAAGAGCGAGCAGCCTGTACTGGTGGATTTCTGGGCAACGTGGTGTGGTCCCTGCAAGGCGATCGCGGGCAACGTGGACGCGATAGCTGGCAAATTTGCGGGCAAGCTGAAGGTGGTCAAGGTGAATGTGGACCAAAACGGGGCGACCCCGTCTCGCTACGGCATCCGCGGCATTCCGGCGCTGCTGTTTTTCAAGGGCGGGAAGGTTGCAGACCAGATTGTGGGCTATGTGGCACAGGATGTGATTGAAGAGAAGGTCAATCGCGTGTTGGCGTAAGTGTGAGGGACAGGAAATAAGGAATAGGCCCGGCGAATGCGCCGGGCCTTCTTTCTTGTCTGCGGCAGGAATTAGAGAACCGCCTGCATGGCTCCTCTGCCCTCGAATTCCATATATGTGCGGCCATCCTGATCGTGCCGTTCGTAGCGCACTGGTTTGCCGTCGGGGCCGAGGATTCTTGGAGGCGAAGAAAGATTGCGGAAGATCAATAGATTCTTGCCGTAGGTTTCGAGCTTGTAGGTGACGATCTTTCGCGTGCGTGTGACCGCTAGCAGACGAACGGTGGAGGAGACGAGAAGCGGCTCTGAAGTGGTGGGCGTTCCCATTCGCACCCGCAGAGTGTTCTCGCCATGATGCAACGCATTTTCAGGAATCTGGAGAGTATTGAGCAGGATTTGCCCGTTCACCGTGACGGACTCCAAGGGACCAACTCCTTCGAAACTTATATCGATCAGCGAACCCTGGTACTCGTATTTTTCGATCCGGTCAAGATAACGCGTGGGGCGGACGGCGATACCGAAGGGGAGTTTGCGTACGCCAAAGGCCGCCATGGTTCCGTACCAGGGACCCGATGTGAAGGTTTCAGGGCGGATGTCGTGGTAATGATCGCCGTCGATAGCGTCCGACATCTCCTTCATCGCGTAAGGCATTGGGAGATACTTGCCGGCGGGGTAGCTCTGCGTCGACGCATAGTCGATCAGGTTCATGATCTCGCGCTCGTCGGTAACGTCGGTATCGAGCGAGGTGAGAATGGAGAAGTAGGCGGCCAGATAGTATCCGCCGGGATTGGCTTGCATGTGCCTGAGCAACGCCGTGTGAATTTGATCCGTCTCCCAAGGACGCGGCGTAAATGGAGGGAGCGACAGAGCCCACTCGTAATCGGCAACATCCCTGGGATCGACTTGGCCATAAGGGCCGGCGGGAATGGGGCGATTGTCTTTGGAGATAAGGGTTCCGAAGGCGGGCAATCCATCATGCTTTTCGTCGAGCCAGGGCTGCATCTTGGCGGCGAGTGCTTCGGCCTTGCGACGATAGGTTTCAGCTTTCCCGCCCTGCTCAGCCGCGCTCAGCATGAGATAGGAAGAGTAGGAGAGCAGATTGATATAGAGGTCGTAGGAACGGCGGATGGTTTCCCCGTGATAAGCGATCGGCCACTGCTGGCCAGGCACGCCCACGGCATTATCCCAGCCGTAATCGCGCGATGCGTAGAGCGGTGATTCGGAGTGGTAGTAGCGCCCGAAGAGCCCTTTTGAAGGATCGAAGCAACGGCGCTCCACCCAGTCCATGGAATCCTCAAGCAGCGCCAGGTTTTCGCCGCTGAGGTAGGATTGATCTCCGGTCTGGGTCCAATAAGAGAAGGCGGAGAGTATGGCGTAGTAGGTTCCATCTTCTTCCCACTTGTTGATCTTTCCATTGACCAGTTGGCCGAACATGCGGCCGCGGGGTTCTTCATTCTCAATGACTGTGGGATTGGCGAGCTCGAATCGATTCCAGCGGCGGAGCGGATCGACCCAACCGGCAGCGGCAAGCGGTGGGTAGGTCATGCCGCCGTTACGGACCCAGATGAGGTAATAGATGGATTTGGCGGTATCGCGCTGGGCTCCCTCAGGGTCCTGCATGGAGAGCAGGAAGCGCTTGTTTATATCGATGAGCTTCTGCAACTCAGGCAGGTTGCGCAGGCGGAGATTGCCGTGGCTCAGGGCCTCTGCGATGAGCGCTTCATTGCCGCTGAGAATTTTATCGAGCGGCTGAGCGGAAAGCGGCTGTGCAAGGACGGGAAGGTTCTCAGTGGACAGGCCTCCGGCAAAGAAAAGGGGCTGGCCGGCTTGAAGATCGGCACGGGCGTAGGTGCTGCGGCCTTCATCGAGGACGAGCTGATGGGTAAATGCACCCGCGCCGGGAGCGATGGCGGCTACGAAGGCCAGGTCTTTGCCTCGATCGGTTTGCTGGACGCTGAAGATGCTCGGAGATTGTTCCAGGATGCGGCTCGATTTGTCGGTTTTAATATCCACCTGCCCGGGCTTTTCAAACCAGAGGAGGACCACCGGACGGTCGTAGAGCGATGCCAGATGAAGCGTCTGGTTTTTGAAGTGGAGGACGGAGTGGAAGGCATCGTAGTCGCAGCCGAGGAAGTCTTCAAGCTTGAGCGAAGGAAAGCTGATGCTATCAAAGAGGCTGGTGTGGTCGTCGCGATTAGAAAAATTGCGGTCATGATAATCGATCGAACTTGTGGGCGACGGTGAGATCCAGAGATTCAGGCGCTGGGCGCCGATATCGTACTCGATGCGAATGCCCATGTGCGAGTGCATCAGCACCAGCGTGGGCGGGGTTTGAGCTCCAAGCGGCGAGTAGCCGGCAGCGAGGAGAAACAGGCAGAGCTGTGCAAAGAAGCGCTCGATTGCGCGGGCCTGAATTTTACCGAACAAGCTAAGCCTCTTCTAACGATTACCGGTATTTGCGCAGCACGCCCAGCACGCGGCCCTGAATGGCCACATGCGCGGCGGGAACGTAGATGGGCTCCATCTCCAGATTGGCCGGCTGCAGGCGGACCACGTTGCCCTCGGTATAGAAGCGCTTGAGCGTGGTCTCCGCGCCGCGCACCAGGGCTACGACGATTTCTCCCTGGTGGGCGGTGCGGGCGCGCTCCACCAGAACGTAGTCGCCGTTGATGATGTGCTCGTCGCGCATGGAGTCGCCCCGGACTTCGAGGGCAAAGACGTCGCGGTTGCCGACCACATCGTGCAAGGAAATTGTCTCCGCCGTCTCGCATGCCTCGACCGGCTGACCGGCGGCGATGCGGCCGACCAGGGGCAGCTTTTCGCTTGATCGGGTACGGGCGCCGGGAGGAAGCACATCGATGGAGCGACTGCGGTTATGCACGCGGTCAAGCATGCCCTTCTTTTCAAGGTTGGTGATGTGCTTGTGCACGGTGGCCAGGCTTTTCAGCTCCATGCCGCCGGCGATCTCCTCGAAGGAGGGGGAGTAACCGTTGCGGGCCACAAACGACTCGAGGAAGTCGAGAATCTCTTTTTGTCTACGAGTAACAGCCATGGGGAGCATTATAGCGAATAAAAAGCGAACCGTGTCAAGCTTTTTTTCGTCTTTTTTTCGGTCACTGGACAAACTGGTTGCGGAAGACGGACTTTACGTGTTGCAGGCGCTTTTCGAGAGCTTCGGCTTCTTCGGGCATACCGAGTTCGTTGGCGTGGCCGATGGCAGCGTAGAAGTAGTCCTTGGCGTCGCGGTAGCAGTAATTGGCGTCGCGGAAGGAATGCGCTTCGTACATATCGTCGTAGGCTTTTTCCGCACTGGCTTTGCAGTGGGCCAGGACGGCCAGCTTCGAACAGCGTTCTTCTTCGTTCATCTGGAAACCTCCAAAGGCTGTTCTGGTTTGACCACACGAGATCAAAACTGTTGACTGGAATACTGCCATCATAGTGCAACAAAGCAAAAGCAGGTCCTTCGACTCCGCTGCGCTGAACTCAGAATGACAGTTTTGTGATGGTGCTATCGTAATGAACCTTATTAATAACATTGAACCGGAGTATTGTCGTTGGACCGGATCATTCACATTGGACCAGATCAAGGGGAGCCAGTAGAATCCGGATAAGGAAAACTAACCTCATGCCGAATACACGTCAAGGCTCTATCCATCTTTTTCGATTCGCAGGTGTGGATTTATTTCTGCATTGGTCCTGGTTCTTGGTGGCTGCATATGAAATTGAGAGCCACAGGAGGTACTACACCTCGATCACCTGGAACATATTGGAGTATCTGGCGCTGTTTTCGATTGTGCTGATGCACGAGTTTGGGCACGCGCTGGCTTGCCGGCAAGTGGGTGGGACGGCAGATCAGATTCTGCTGTGGCCCTTCGGGGGCGTGGCGTATGTGAATCCGCCGCAACGGCCGGGCGCTATGCTGTGGAGCATCGCGGCGGGACCGTTGGTGAACGTAGCGCTTTTCCCGCTGCTGCTCGCAGCGGTTAGGGTGAGCCGGGCGCAAGGATGGGCTCAAACCATGCACGATCCTTATAACTTCCTGCGAGCGGTTTTCTATATCAATTTGTCGTTGCTGGTTTTCAACCTGCTGCCGATCTATCCGTTGGACGGCGGCCAGATTCTTCGTTCGCTGCTCTGGTTCGTATTTGGTCGCGGGCGGAGCTTGATGATTGCTACAATTCTCGGCTTTCTGGGCATCGCAGGCTTTATCGGCTTCGCCCTTTTGATACATTACCCGTGGTTGATCGCGATCTCGATTTATCTGTTGCTGGTTTGCTGGAACGGATTGCGGCACGCGCAGGTGCTTTTACGACAAGAGAAAATACCGCGCCGCGAGGGATTTGCCTGCCCAAGCTGCCGGATGGCGCCGCCGGTGGGAGCTAGATGGAAATGCGGGCATTGCGGGCAACTTTTCGATACATTTGAAACCCGGGCAAAATGCCCCGGCTGCGGGGTTCAGTACGACACGACGATGTGCCTGCACTGCAGGGAACAGCATCCGATGAACGAATGGGTTGTGAACCCCTATGCGGGAATGGGCATTGTGGGCGGGACAGTTCCAACAAAATAGCGGTGAGCTCATTAGCGCCTGTGCATTCCTTTGAGCATTCCCATGCGTAGCCATTCATTGCCGGGCTAATGAAAAACCGAGAATCTGTCGATAAACCGGAAGTGAGCCGTCCGTGAGCCAACCGTGCGCGGAAAGCGTTCCGCAGAGGACAGATGATCTCGCTGAAAAGATACCTGGATGCGGTCGACGACGAACCGTTGGAGATGATTGAGGGCGGCACCAATACTCTGCCCACAGGAGCGGCCAAAAGGCTAGAGGTGCTGATTGCGCCCAACGCTAGAGAACTGCTGGCGGTGGCCATTGCCGCCTATCGCTCGGCGCTGTTGGAGACGGGCAGGTACAGCATGGAGGCCTGCCCAGCGCTGGGCGAGGGGCTGAAGCGCGGTCTGCAGAAGCTGAATGATCGACTGGCGGGCAACCTTACGCGTGAAGTGCTGGAGGGGGCGGACAAAAGCGTTCAGCAGCAACTGGAGGATTGGGGCGAGCGCACGGCCAAACACTACCTGAAGAGGACCGGAGAGGTGAAGGAGTTGCTTCTGGTTTTGGCGCGCACGGCGGAATCGGTCGGGGAGCGGGACCAGCGCTGTGCGCGACAGCTCAACGAGGTGACCGCCCGGCTGAACCAGATTGCCCGGCTCGACGACCTGACCATGATTCGCGCCTCGATTGTGAGGAGCGCCTCGGAGCTTAAAAGTTCGATTGATCGCATGGCCGCCGAAGGCAAAACCGCCATCGATCAGCTTCGTGTTGAGGTCTCGAACTATCAGGCCAAGCTGGACGAGGCTGAAAAGCTTGCCTCCAGCGATTCGCTGACCGGATTGCGCAGCCGGCTTTGCGTGGAGCATCAGATCGAGCGGCGGATCGAGGCGGGAGCGAAGTTTTGCGTCGCGATCATCGACATTAACGGGTTCAAGCAAGTGAATGACCGCTATGGGCACCTGATCGGCGACGAGGTGCTGAAGCAGTTTGCCGGAGAGTTGCGCTCCGCGAGCCGTTCGACGGACGTAATTGGACGGCTGGGCGGCGACGAGTTCATTCTGCTGCTGGATTGCGCGCTGGCAGAGGCGCACGCGCAGATCGACCGGCTGCAGGCATGGGTCTGCGGCAGCTACACGGTAGCGGGAACCGGAGGGCCGATCGGGCTGCCCGTGGATGCTTCGTTCGGATTGGCCGAGCGCCAGCCGGAGGAGACGATGAAGGAGCTGATCGACCGGGCCGATGCCGAAATGTACCGGCACAAGGCGGAGTTTCGCGCTCAGGGAGCGGGTTCGCGGCGGTAGGCTGGGTTAGGCGCAAGTCGATCTCATCAGGTCGAGCCATTTATAGAGCGGGGCGGAAAACCGCATAGATTCCACGTTTAAAAATATGACCCGTATTGGGACACTTCCTTTGCGAGTTCCAATTATGGAATCTCTCCTCATTCCTTGTTTAATCCAATCTTGAGTTTTTCTTCACCGTGCAGGAAGGTGAATGAGTAACCCCGGTTAGCGAGCGCTAAGCCGGCCGTCTGGATTGGAGAGTTTCTGAAACGGGTGGGCGTTGGAGTGAAGGACGCGGCTGGACAGAAAGGCAATTATGAGGCTATTGATCGCCGAAGACGACCGGGCATTGGGAGTGTTTCTCAGCCGTGGTCTGGAGGCCGACGGGCATCGCGTTCGCCTGGTCTACGACGGAGGAGCCGCGATGGAGGCATTTCGCCAGGAGCTGCCCGACCTGACCATTCTCGATCTGAACATGCCGGTGAAAGACGGCGAGCAGGTGCTCACGGAGTTTCGCGCTCTGGACGCCGACCTGCCGGTGCTGGTGCTGACCGCGCGGCAGGAGGTGGACACGAGGGTGCGCTGCCTGGATCGCGGGGCCGACGATCTTATGCTGAAGCCCTTCAGCCTGCACGAACTGAGGGCGCGTTGCCGTGCCCTGCTGCGCCGCAAGCGCGAGGCGCGCCTGCTGCTGCGTGCCGGCGACCTGGAACTGGACCGGCTGGATCATACCGCGCGGCGTGCGGGGCAGTCGATTGTGCTCACCAATAAGGAATTCGCATTGTTGGAGCACCTGATGCTGAACCGCGGCCAGTGCGTTTCGCGGGTGGAGTTGCTGGAGTCGGTGTGGAACCTGGAGCCGGCGCAGACCACCAACATCGTGGACGTCTATGTGAACTACCTGCGCCGCAAGCTGAAGGATCCGCCCCCGGGCAGGCTGATCAGGACCGTGCGCGGGCAGGGATACGTGGTGCCCGCGGAGAACGACCTGGCGCTGGCGGCTCCGGTGCTGCTTCCAGTGCCCGCGATCAATCCCGCGGTAATAAGCGTGGCACAGGAAGTTTAATCATTTTTTTCCCGATTCATTCGGGTTTTTGAGGAGACCATTCATGCAGCCAGTTCCAATTTCCGTTCTTTCGCCGGCAACTCCCCGGATACGGCCGCGCACGGCACTGGTGGCCAGCGCCGACCGCAGTTTCCGCCAGCGGCTCACCGAAATCCTTACCGGCCTGCGCTGGCAGGTGCGCGAGGCCGAGGGCGGCGCCCAAGCATGGGCCGAAGCCGAGGCCGCGCCTCCGGAGGCGATTATCGTCGACTCCTGGCTGCCCGATCTCGAAATGGCCGAATTTCTCAAGGACTTCCGGGGCAGCTTTCCGCAGGTGGATCTGGTGACCACCGGCGGCGCATCCGCCGAGGAGAGCCCGCGCGGGCCCTATCGCCAGGAACTGCTCTATGCCTTGCGCCGCATTCAGGACACCGATACAGCGGCGTGGAATACGGCGCCCGCGCTCGACCAGCCCAATTCGTCCTCTAAACCCTTGCACGTTGCGCCGTGGCCGCCGTCCGCAGCATCAACGGCGGGGGATGCCGTGTCCAGAGCTTCTTCCCAGGTCAAGGCCGATTCATCGTCGCTGGAAGCGGAGCGGATCGATTCGTCCATACCGGGGGTAGGACCGGGCTCGAACAGCCGGCTGCCGGAACTCGTCGGCGATGCACCGTGCATGCTCGAAATCAGCCGCCGCGTTCGCCTGGTGGCCCCGCGCATGACCACGGTGCTGATTGAAGGGCCCACCGGCTCAGGCAAGGAAATTGTGGCTGAGGCACTGCACCGCCTCTCCCCGCGAAGCCGCAAGCCATTTGTCGCCATCAACTGCGCGGCTATTCCTGAAGAACTGCTTGAAGCAGAGCTCTTCGGTCACACCCGCGGCGCCTTTACCGGCGCGGTGAAGGGGCGCGTTGGGCGCATCGAGTCCGCCGACGGAGGAACCTTATTCCTGGACGAGATCGGCGAGATGCCGCTGGGGCTGCAATCGAAGCTGCTGCGGTTTGTGGAGAGTGGGGAGTTGCAGCGGGTGGGCGACAACGAAACCGTCAAGGTGGACGTGCGCATCGTCGCGGCCACTCACCGGCCGCTGGCAGAGCACACCAAGTCAGGCAGATTTCGCGCCGATCTCTACTATCGTCTAGCGGTTTTTTTGATCCGCACTCCATCTTTGGCAGAGCATGCCCAGGATCTGCCGCTGCTGGTGGAGCACTTCATGCAAAGGCTGGGCCGCGAGCAGCCGGTCAAGCGCGTGGATAAGAAAGCGATGGCCAGGCTGGCCCTGCACGACTGGCCGGGCAACGTCCGCGAGCTCGAACACATTTTGGAACGCGGCTCCATTCTCTCCGGCGAGGAGCCGGTGCTGACCGAACAGGAGCTCGACTTCGGGCTGCTGGTGAGCTGAAGGAAGGATTGGGCATGGAGATTCAGGTTGAAACCCAGCTTAGCGACCAAATCGCGCGTTACCTTGATTTGGCTACCAGCGAAGCTAAGTTGACTGCGGCCAATATGGCCAACATCGACACCCCCGGCTACACGACCGTGGGCATGGACTTTGAAGCTGAGATGCGGCGGGCGATCTCGGGGGTGGAGAAGGGCGAGGCGGCGCGGCCAGTGCGGGTGAAGGCTGTGGATGGACTGATTACCCGGCCTGACGGCAATAACGTCTCGATGGATCGCGAAGGCCTGAACCTGGCAGAGGCACAGTTGAAGTTCAAGGCCGGCGTGGCGCTGCTGCGCCAGGAGTACCAGCGCGTCTTGGACGCCATTCATTCCGATAGCAAGTAGCCTGGAACGGAACGTGCAGGAGTTATTGGGTCTGCTCACGCTACTAAGGCGGTGGCGACGGGAGCCAATTTTCACCAGTTCGAGAAATGAGGAGCGACGCATACTGGGTGTCTGCTAGCGACGATTGACGAAGAAATGGGGGAAATTGGCCCCGTCCCTTCGGGTTGCGGCGAAAGTCCGGCCATACTTCATTCTCGCCCTCGACGGTGGACCCGCCACAGCCCTCGGGTTCGGCTTCGTTTGGCCGGACTTTCGCTCGCAACGCCGCCGCCTCAGTAGCGTGAGCAGACCCTATTGGGAATGGAGGCAGCAGGATGAATCTCTTCGCCATGATGGAGACCTCGGGCAGCGCCATGCAAGCTGAGCGGATGCGCGCCGAGGTAGTGGCGGCCAATATGGCCAACGCCGAGACTACGCGAACTGCTTCAGGCGGCGCTTACGGGCGGCAGCATGTGGTTTTTGCCGCCAACGCCGGCGATCCGGAGTTTTCGAGCGCGCTGGATGCGGCATCGGGAAGCCTTGCGCCTGGAAATTCGCCAGAGGGAACTCTAACGCCGGCGGCTTTGCCTCCGCTGCTTCCGCTTAATTTGCCTGGTTCACTGAATAACTCCGGATCGATTGCGCCGGGCGTTCATATCGCGGGGGTGGTCGAGGATCCATCGCCTCCGCTCAAGCGTTACGACCCCGGCCATCCGGATGCGGGACCGGACGGATATGTCTCCTATCCGGACATTAATCCCCTCACAGAGATGGTGGACCTGATGGGGGCAACACGTGCATATGGTCTGAACAGTTCCGCCGTACAGGCCGAGAAGGGCATGATCACGTCGGCCCTGGAGATTGCCAAGTCGTAGACGCGCCGCGGTTTGGATCAGTGGCAGGGAGCGGACGCGAAGGACTGAAATAGCCGGTTGGAGGAGCAGGGAGAGACGATGTTGAGCGCAATCAATGCTATGACCGCAGGAGCGCCGCCGCCGCCGGGCCTCACCGGCCTGGGCGCGCAGACGAACGCAGCGCCGGGCGGTGATTCAGCCGCCGGGGCGCAGCCGTTTGCCGATCTGTTGACCGATGCGGTGGGCCAGGTGAACCAGTTGGAGTCCGAGGCACACGCCGCCGTAACCGCTTTGATGACCGGCTCCGGCGTGGATGTACATCAGGCCATGATCGCTACTCAAAAGGCAAGCATGGCCTTCGAGATGGCGCTGGCGGTGCGCAATAAGGCGGTCCAGGCCTACCAGTCGGTGATTGGAATGCAGTTTTAAGAGCAGTGGCTAGTGGTCAGTGGTTAGTGATTAGGCCGTAGCCTCAGCGACTTTTACTAACCACTAACCACTGACCGCTGACCACTAAGAGAGACCATGGCCGCCGGAACACAGTTGGAGAAGAGCGCACCGGTAGGGGTCGGGCAGCCGCAATTGGCTGACCGGTTGGCCGGGCTTTGGGGCACGGGGCAGGTTCGCTGGGCGGGAATGCAGCCGGCTCAGCGGGGCTGGGCGCTGGCCGCGGCGGCGCTGCTGGTGGCGCTTGTCGGAGGCCTTTTATGGTACGGGTTGCGCACAGACTGGCGCACTCTCTACGCCGATCTTGATCCTGAGGATGCGCGCCAGACCGGCCAGGTTCTGGCGCAGGCGCAAATCTCCTATCAGCCCACCGCCAACGGGTCAGGGATCGAGGTTCCGGCCGCGCAGTTGGACAAGGCGCGGCTCGTTACCGCCGCAAAAGGCGGCGTCAAGAGCGGGCGAATGGGATTTGAGATCTTCGACAAGCCCAACTGGGTGGGCTCAGAGTTTGACGAGCAGGTAAATTATCAACGGGCTCTTGAAGGCGAACTGGAGCATACGGTTGGAACGCTTACCGACGTCGAGTCAGCGCGGGTTCACCTGGTGATGCCTCATGACTCGCTTTTTCGCGACCAGGAACGCCCGGCCAAGGCTTCGGTGGTGATCAAGCTGCGCCATCGCTCGCTGGCCGACGGCGAGCCCGAAGCGATTCGAAATTTAGTGGCATCGGCTGTGGACGGGCTGACTCCAGAGCGCGTGGTGCTGGTGGATGCGGCGGGCCATCTGCCCCTGGGGCCGAAGACGGCAGAGGCCGCGCGGCTGAACGCGGAGCAGATTTTGGAAGAAAAGCTAATTGCCACATTGGAGCCTGTGACCGGAGCGGGCAACGTGCGCGCCTCAGTGACTCTCGACTACGATCCCGCGGCCACCGAAGAGACGCAGGAAAGTTATGACCCGGAGCAGACGGTCACCCTGTCCATGCAGCGCAGCGAGCAGACGGCAGGAGGCCAGCCGATCGCCGCTGGAGTTCCCGGGGCGGCTTCGAATGCGCCCAATTCTCAGACGCTACCGGTCTACCCGCAGCAGAGCACGGCGCCCCAATCGGCCAAGACGGAATCGGGAACCTATGGCGCCTCAAAGACGGTGCGCCACGTGATCGAAAATCCTGGGCAGGTGCGGCGGATGACGGCGGCGATCGTGGTAAACGACCGCATGGCGCAGGCCGCCGTCAAAGGTAAGGCTGCGGAATGGAAACCCCGCACGGCTGGCGAGCTCAGCGACCTGACCGCGCTGGCCCAGGCGGCGGTGGGATATAACCCGGCGCGCGGCGATCTGCTCACGGTTCAGGATCTGGCCTTCGACGAGAATCGTTCCGTTCAGGCGGAATCTTTGCCGAGCCAAGTGCTGAAAACGGCAGAGAGTTCGCCGCTGCTGGTAAAGTATGCAGCTCTGCTGGCAGGCCTGCTGCTGGTGGTGGCCTTCGGAGTGCGCCCGGCCCTGCGCTACGCGGGTTCCTCGTCTAAGGCAGCTAAGGGAGCACCAAAAGAGTTGCCCGGCCGCACGGCTGTTGCGTCCATAGCATTGAAGCCTCCAGAGCCGACTGAGGTTGATCCGGAGCGGGTGAAGGCACAGCAAATCTTCGAGGAGGTCTCCGATCACCTCAAGCGCGAACCGACGCAGAGCTCGCGCCTGTTGCAGAGCTGGATTCACTCCGACTAGCCTGCTCGGCGATCCGATTCGGCAAACGCACGCGGGGGCAAGTGAGAGAAACAGGCATTCAAGGAAAGGAACGGGATCTTGGCCGAGCAGGAGCATGAGAGTGGGGCAGTACGGCACCGCCAATCGGCGCAGCTCTCCGGCATTCGCAAGGCTGCGGTGCTGCTGGTAGCCGTGGGCGAGGAGCTGGCCAAAGAGATTCTTCGCGCTCTGCCGGAAGTAGACGTGCAACGGCTTACCGAGGAACTTGCCGATCTGCGCGGCATTACGCCCGAGCTTTCGGCGGAGATTCTGGAGGAGTTCTGGCAGCTTCTGGAGACGCAGAACTTCATGATTCACGGGGGCCTGGACTACGCCAGCCGCCTGTTGATCGATACCTTCGGCAAACAGCGCGCCGACGACCTGCTGATGCTGGTGCGCCGTTCGCAGGAGGAGGCCCACGGCAATCTGGCCAAGCTGCAGCGCACCGATCCCCAGCAGCTGGGCAAACTGCTCGATAGCGAACATCCGCAGACCATCGCGCTGGTGTTAGCCCACCTGGACCCGAAGCGAGCCTCGATGGTGTTGGACAACCTGAGCGAGGACCACAAGGTGGTCTCCGTGCAGCGACTGGCGGAGATGCGGCAGTTTTCGCCGGAGATGGCGCAGAAGGTAGCTCATATTCTGCATCGGAGGCTGGAGAGCGTGGGCGACACCGGGCGCAAGAGCTATTCGGGCTTCAGGGCAGTGGCCGACCTACTGAACCGGCTCAACGCCGAGGAGTCAAAAAGGATTCTTGAAACCATTGAGGACGGCCAGCCGGAACTGGCGCTGTCAATTCGCAACCTGATGTTCACCTTTGAGGACCTGATCACCGTGCCGGCAGCCACCATCCGCGAGATCGTCTCCGGGGTGGATAAGCGGCAGCTCGCACTTGCCCTGCGCGGAGCCAACGAGGAATTGCGCGCCCAGATTTTCAAGTCGATGAGTTCGAGAGCCGTGGAGATGCTAAAGGAAGACATGGAGGTGCTGGGCCCGGTTCGCTCGCGCGAAGTGGCGCAGGCACAGCAGGAGATCCTCAACCAGGCCCGGCGATTGGAGGCTGAGGGCAAGGTGGTGCTCAAGTTGGAGACCGGGGATGAGATGCTGGCGTGAAACAGTGGTTAGTGAACAGTGCTTAGTGGTCAGTAAAAACAAGACCCTAGAAACTGATGCATCAAAACTGACCCTTAAACCTAGCAACTAATCTCTAATCACTGACCACTGCTTCTTAGGAGATTTCTTTGCAACAGACGGGATCGGCAAACGGAAACGACGCGATGGGGCGGGTGAAGGCATTCGAGTACCCGGCTGATCCGCATGCGATTGTGATGCCGGTTTCCGAGCTCTGGAGCACGGTGGAGATTGCGAACGGTTCCAATTCAGATGAGGAGTTGCGGGGAGCTGTGATTCCAAGTGCAGAGGCGGCTGCGCAACGCGGCGAGCTCGATGTGCGGCTGAGTGAAGAGAATCGCAGGGGATATGATGCTGGGCGAGAGAGGGGCAGGCAGGAGGGGCGCCAAATCGAACGCGAGGCGCAGGCTGCGGCACAAGCGAGCGCCGAGGCGCGGCATGTGCGCTATGCGGCAGAGTTGGTGGAGAATATTGCCCACGAGCGCGACCGGTATCTGTCGAAAGTGGAGCATGAGGTGGTGAAGCTTGCGCTGGCAGTGGCGGCCCGCATTCTGCGCCGTGAGGCTCAGATGGACCCGCTGCTGCTGACGGGTGCGGTGCGAGTGGCTCTGGGACAGCTTTCCGATTCGACCCGGGTGCGACTGCGTGTGCCCCAGGCTGAACTCGATTTGTGGACGGAGGCGATCGCATTGCTGCCCAATTTGGCGCTGAAGCCTGCTGTGGTTGGTGGCGAAGGGATGCGGCTGGGCGACTGCAAGATTGAGGCGGAACTGGGATCGGTGGACCTGGGGATTCGCGCCCAACTGGGAGAGATTGAGAAGGGCTTCTTTGACCGCGCGGGTGGACGCGTCGCCGAACAAGCGGTCAAGGCGGACGAGGCCCTGGGCGCAGCCAGGGAGACGTGTCGTTGATGAGTGCGCAAGCACAACTTTTGGATCGTTATTTTATGCGGTTGGAGCGCGGCCAGCCCTGGCGCTGGCGTGGGCAGGTGCTGGAGTCGGTGGGGCAGACCATCGAGTCGGCGGGCCCGTTGGCCTCAGTGGGCGAGTGCTGCGAGATCAAGGACCGGTTCGGCAATTCGCATCTTGCCGAGGTGATTGGATTTCGCGGTTCCAATGTTCTTTCGATGCCGGTGGGGACGACGGAGGGAATTCGCTACGGCGACCCGGTGGCGGCGCTGGGCATTCATCCTGAGATCGGAGTGGGCGCGGCGCTGATGGGCCGGGTGCTCGATGCGCGGGGGGAGCCGATCGATGAGCGAAGGGCCCCGGATTTTACGCACACGCTTAGTATCGAAGGAACGGCGCGATCGCCTATGGATCGGAGCCCAATTCGCACGCCGCTGGGCACGGGTATCCGCGTGATTGACGCACTGCTGACCGTGGGCCGGGGACAGAGGGTTGGCATATTCGGCGGATCGGGAGTGGGTAAAAGCACGTTGATCGGCATGATGACGCGCAATACCGAGGCCGATGTGACGGTGGTGGGACTGGTGGGCGAGCGTGGCCGCGAGGTGGGCGAGTTTCTTGAGGAGTCGTTGGGCAACGAGGGACGAGCGCGGTCGGTGGTGGTGGTATCGACTTCCGATCAGTCGCCGCTGATGCGCATGCGGGCGGCCCTGGCCGCGACGACGGTTGCCGAATATTTTGCCGCGCAGGGAAAGAATGTGCTGCTGGTTGTGGATTCGCTGACTCGCTTTGCTATGGCCGCGCGGGAGATCGGACTGGCGGCCGGCGAGCCCCCTACGGCGAAAGGGTACACGCCTTCGGTTTTCAGCCGCCTGGCTCGCATTGTGGAACGAGCGGGCCAGTTTAGAGTGGGCTCGATCACCGCGTTTTATACCGTGCTGATGGAGGGCGACGATCAGCAGGACCCGCTGGTGGACGCGGTGCGGTCGCTGCTGGATGGCCACGTTGTGCTCTCGCGCGATCTGGCGGCCGAGGGCTGGTACCCGCCGGTCCAGGTGCTGGACTCGATCAGCAGGCTGATGCCGGCTGTCGCTCAGCCTGAGCACAAGGAGCATGCCTTGCTGCTGCGGCGGTTGATGGCTGTCTATGCGCGCTCGGAGGATCTGGTACGCATAGGAGCCTATAAACCCGGCTCGGATTTGGAACTTGACCGCGCATTGCGCGCCCGGGAAGCGATGCGCGCCTTCATGACCCAGGACTCGCACGAGCGGGTGCGCTTTGCCGATTGCGTGCACAGGTTGACGGCATTGGCAGCGGAGGTATGAGGCTATGCCAGTTTCGCGCTCGCTGCGACGCCTGCTCCATATACGGAATCTCGAAGAAGAACAGGGAAGACTGGCGCTGGAGTCGGCGCTCGGAGATCTCAATCAACTCGAGAATGCACTGCAGACAACTGTGGTGCGAGCTCGAGGCGGCCGGCGATTGGTGGGGGCCAGCGCTCACAGCGGAGAGCTAGAAGACCGTCTGGCCGGAATTGAGGAGACGCGCGCGGCAGGCCGTAAAGCGGAAGTGCTGAAGCCGAGGATCACAGATGCGGAACTCGATGTGGTCGCACTGCGGCAGGAGTTTCTGGCTCGCAGAATTGAACGGCGCCAGACTGAGACGCTGATCCGGGAGACCGAGGCCCGGGATGCCGTCGATAGAGGCCGGCGAGGACAACAGACGCTCGACGATTGGTTCGGCAACAAGAAGCACCAAGCAGGCACCGGCGAGGAACCGTCCGAGACAACTTCTTCAGACGGAAGCGCAGGAGCCGAATCAGTGCAGGCAAAACCTGAGGGAAAGTTTAGAAAGACGGGAGTTGGTTTCCTGAAACGGGAGCGAACATCCCATTCCTGACAGTGTTCTAACCCTCTCCCGCGCTCTTTGGCATGGCATCTGCATCGTTTCACCCCATGACAGTTGCCGCGATGATCGAGATTGGGGCGGGTGGGCATTCGGGGTCGAGGGGGCATTCGGAGCCGGGCCAGAGCCTGCCCGGGACAAATGCGGCAGGCAAAGCGCAGGGCGCCGAGTGGGGTGGTGCACTGGGCGTCAGTGCTTCGACCTCTTTTATTCCGGCTGCGGCGAGCTTCCGGTCCAGTTGGCAATCGGAGCTGGCTTCTCTCAATGCCGATCTCGAATGCTCCAGCAAGGAGGGGGCCGCAGCGGATCAGAGTTCCGCTTCGACAGAAGGCCTCACCATAGAGTCCGCACAAGGCAATTCGGCAACAATTACAACAACTTCTCAAAGTCCCTCTCAGCGATCGGGGCTCGAGAATTCGAAACAAATCGCTTTGACGGTTGGTAAGGAGAATTTATCTCTGGCCGGCACAGGGTCTGGAATTGCCATCCCGCGAACAGCGGTTGGAGCACTTCGGCAACCCAGTTCCACTCCAGCGCCGAAGAGCGGCGCGACGGTTAGTACCTGGCCTAAGGGAGGAACCGCCGGTAATTCGCAAGTGGTAAGTTCCGGCAAGATTGCCAAGTCGGAAGCTGCATCCGGCGAAGTGGAGGCCAACTCTATAGCGGCGCAAAGCATTTCTTTGGCGATACCGGCTTCGGCTGGCGAAGTTCAGCCTTCGGGCATCATGGACGCGCCTCTTCAAATCCCGCTTACCGATTTATCCAACGAATTGTCTTCCGCTTTCAGCTCAGGCTCGATTCAATCGGCTTCCTCGTTCCCGAGCGGTCTGGAAATGGCGCCCGAAGGAACGATTGTGGCCGGGAATCATGCTGCGGGACCATTAAAAATGGTAGCCGATGGAAGAGGTGCGCAATCCTCACACTCCTACGATCCCGTCACTTCGACCTCGGCGAAGAGCGTAAACAGCGGCGAGGGTGAGGAGGCTACAACTGTTGCTTCGGGATTGCATGAGAAAGCGTCCGTCGTTCGCGCAAAGACTTCTCCAACTGCTGAGCACGGCGGGCTGCGGGGCGGGAATATCGAAGAAGTCAAATCTCCTGCCACAAATGGATCGGCGAGGCCCACAGCCCGTGAAGAACTTTCGTCCTCGGGACGGATGCGACCACAATCGGAAGACTCGACGCATGCGCTCACATATAGCCAGCCAAGGCCACAGGCTCAGCCTGCGATTCGGGAAGTGGATACTGTTGCGGCCCCTGTGGGCAAGGTTGCTATGGATCGAAGCTCTGCGGTGAGCAATGCCGCAAGTTCTCAATCCGCGCCAGTTTTGGATACCGCTCCAACAACAGACAAGGCTGGTCCGACTGGCAACTCGAAGGCAACCTCGGTGCAGTCCAGCTCGAGGAGTTCTCATGCGGCAGTGGGAGCGCGTGGAGATCGGCAAGGTCAGGCTTTGCAGACGGTACAGGATGGGGCAAATAGCACGGCTCTTTCGCGCGACCCCTCCGCAGTGCGCTCGGCGTTAAGTCTGGATGCGGAATCGGCCGGTGCGATGAGCAAGAACGAACCGGCGGCACGGGACACCTTTGCGGCGCTGGATGCGGGGAGTTCCTCCGGAACCACGACCTGGGTTCATGCGGGAGCGCGGAGCGCGGAGGCAGGTTTTCAGGATCCCACACTCGGTTGGGTTGGAGTGCGGGCGGATGCGAGCGGCGGCGGTGTGCATGCCTCTCTGGTTCCAGGTTCAGCGGAGGCGGCGGTGACGCTTGGTGGACATCTGGCTGGGTTGAACTCCTATATGGCTGAGCACCACACACCCATAGATTCGATTACTTTAGCCGCACCTGAAGATCGGTCTGCTAATTCAGGCATGGGGCAGGGCGGTCAGCAGAGTGGGCATCAAGGCATGAACCAGGAGGCGGGACAAAATACGGGGCAGGGCGCCCCATCGAGCCAGCAATCCAGTACGCGGGTAAGCGCGCCAGTTTCGACTGGGGCAGCTAGCCAGGAAGTCTCAGCAAATTCAGGCAGAACAGAAGCAACAGCACGGGCATTCATTCCAGAGGGCACACATATTTCGGTGATGGCCTGAGGCACGGAAGCAGACGGGCCGAAGCAAGTGGGCCGAAGGAAGTGGACAGAGGAAATAACGAGCGGCAGAGAAGCGGGGCAGAAAAGAGCAAGGAGGGAAAAATGTCAATCCTATCGGAAATTTTGCATCATCATCAAAACCAAATGACGGCGGGGCAGGCACTTGCGGGGAAGTCGGCGACGCCTCAAGCAAGTGCGTCGGCGGCGGCCAGCGGTTCGAGCAGCGCGGGGAATTCGACAAGTTCTTCGGCCACCATCTCAGCCAACGACTTTCTTACCCTCCTGGTGACAGAGATGCAGAACCAGGACCCGACCGCGGACACCGATCCCAACGAGTACATCAACCAATTGGTGCAGGTGAACAGCCTGGAGCAGTTGATTTCGATTAATCAGACGCTGAGTTCAGATCTCAGTCCGTCTGCCGATGCAAGCGGCGCCACAGCCAATAGCCAGGCCGGCGGCGCAACGGCCAATGCGGCGGGCAAGAGCGCAACTGCCGCAATCACGCAAGCGGCGGGACACCACGGAAAGGCCGCGGCTGCTGTTCAACCGGCTGCATCCGGCGCGGCATCGGTGGGCGCCTCTCCGTCACGCGCTACGGGGATCACGGTCGCTCCCGGCAATCTCGGCATACCCGCGGCCAACCCCGCTGCGAATCGCGTTGCGCAGTCGCTGAGTGGGCGGTCCTGAGTTGAATGAAGCTCGATGATTATCCGCCGGCCCACAAAGGGCGAGCGCAAACAGTTGAAAACATCAAGAGGAGAGCTACGATGGCAAGTTTCTTTATTCCGCTTACCGGCCTC
Source organism: Occallatibacter sp. (assembly GCA_049515455.1). Lineage (GTDB taxonomy): Bacteria > Acidobacteriota > Terriglobia > Terriglobales > Acidobacteriaceae > Telmatobacter. The sequence goes on along the minus strand of JBEKUB010000038.1, from coordinate 750 downwards.
AACGCCGATTCGACCGCGTTGAACACGATTGCAAACGATCTATCCAACATGAATACCACCGCCTACAAGGGCCAGACGGCCAATTTTTCCGATCTGTTTTACCAGCAAGTTGGATCAAGCGGCTCGGGCAACGAGATCCAGGTAGGTGAGGGGGTGCAGGTAGCCGCAAATGAAACCAACTTTGCGCAAGGGTCCTACGACACCAGCGGCACTACCAGCTCTGACGTGGCACTGAACGGCAGCGGATTTTTTGTGGTGAGCAACGGCAGCGGCAACCTCTATACCCGCGCCGGGGACTTTACGCAGGACTCGAGCGGTAACCTAATCACCTCCGATGGGATGACGGTAATGGGCTACCCGGCGGTGAACGGCACAGTGAACACCGATTCGTCGTTAACAGCGATCAATATTCCGCTGAGCGGGCAGGTGCAGCAGCCGGAGGCGACCACCACCTTCAGCATGACCGCTAACCTGGATTCAGCATCGCCTACCGGCACCACCTTTCCCGCACCGATCACGCTTTTCGATTCGCTGGGAGTGAGTTACCAAGCGACAGTGAACTATACCAAGACAGGGACTAACACTTGGTCCTACGACATTACGGTACCCGATACCGTGACGGCGGCCCCAACTTCGAATGCTGCGGCAACGACTATGACGGTGCCGGCGTCTACGCCGACTGCGACAACCATGGCCATCGCCGCGGAGGCGCAAATGGCGGTTCCGGCAACGTGGACCGCTAACCTGACA
>JBEKUB010000037.1:0-33833 GCA_049515455.1 Occallatibacter sp. | reverse complement strand
TTTCGCCAGAGCTGGTACTGGCCTGGCGCAGAGCCTCGACCTTTCCGCAGGCAGCCTTCAAAAAATCCACTTCCAGAGTCTTCTTGGCCAGCGCTTTCTTCAGGTGCGTGTTCTCCCGGCGCAGGCGCTGCTCGGCGGCCTGCGATTGCTTCTCTTGCTCACGCTGCTCGCACTCCCGCCACCAGTACAAAAGCGTCCGCGAAATGCCCAATTCCTGGCACAGCTCCGACACGTTCGCCGCCATCTCCCATCGACGAAGCGCCGACTCCCGGAATTCCTTGCTGTACTTCCGATACTTCCTCTCCTGACTCATTTGCAGTTCCCCTTTCCCTGCAAACTGTCAAGATACACCCTGTCTCACTTTGGGGGTGCAGTCCACTTTCAATCATATCGGCCTGATGTTCATTTTTGGACAATCGGTTCGCCCTCCAGGATACCCTGGCGTATGCACCAATTACTTGCATGCGCGGCGGGGAGCCGATGGTCCTCTTTGGCTCCCCGCAACGCTCACAGGAGTGACCCGCAAATCAATTCTTGCGGCTTGCCGGAGGAACGATGCCGTTCATCCGCAGATACTCAACCATTTGGCCGTAATGGTCCATCACGTGCGCAAGTCCGAGGGAGGCCATGCCGGCCCGGGTCCCGTTTGATGTCTGCACGAATGCATTCTCCGGGGTAATCGAGTCCACATAGGCGTGCGCCAAGGCAAACGAATCTTTCAGCGCCTTCAGAATCTCCGCTTTGGTCTTGAGCTTGTCGATGTCGGCGCGATTATCCACCATCGGCTTGGTGGGATCGTGAAAGAAGTAGTTGTTGGCATCCGCAACGTGCTTCAACTGTTCGCCAAACGTGCGCACGTCTTTGAATTCGCCCAGCGTCGCCGCAGGCGCAAAGCTGTACTTTTCCTCGGGCATGGCTTCGGCCGCGTCCACAAACTCTTTCTCAAAGTTGGTAAGCAGTTTTCCGTAGATCTGTGCGGGGGGAATCGGTGTACCAACTGCGGGCTTGGCCGGTGCTGCCGGCGCAGCGGCCTGGCCAAGCGCGAGCGTCGATGCCGCGGCAAGCAGGCAACAACCCAGAATGCGGCATCCGCCGTGTGCAAATTTGTGCATGAGATCTCTCCTCCTGCGGCCTCTGCCGCATGAGTGCAATGTACCAGATCGGATTGAATTTTGATCGCACAAAGCATTGAAATCAGCCGTTTAGTAAAGGGAATCAGCGCGAAATCCCGGCTGCCCGTACAATCTATACAAGGAGAAATGTTCCTTGCGCCGAGTTTATGCTGACGCCAACGCCACTACGCCTCTGCTGCCTGAGGTGGTTGAGGCCATGCGTCCGTATTGGATGGAGCACTTCGGCAACGCCTCCTCAATTCATATCGACGGGCAGCAGGCGCGCGCCGCGGTAAATCGTGCCCGCGAGACCCTGGCCACATTCTTCAACTGCCACGCCGCCGAAGTGGTCTTCAACTCCGGTGGCACTGAAGGCGACAACACGGCCATCTTCGGCCTGCTCCGCCCCGGCTACCACTTCATCACCACCTCCATTGAGCACTCGGCGATTCTGCAGGCGGCTCAGCGCGTCGCCGATCGCGGCATTGATGTAACCTTTGTCGCGCCCCAGCCCAGCGGCCTGATCGACCCGGCAGATATTCGGCGCGCCCTCCGTCCTGAGACTCGCCTGATCAGCGTAATGCTGGCCAACAACGAGACCGGCGTCTTGCAGCCTGTCGAAGAGATCGGCAAAATCGCCGCTGAAGCCGGCACATTTTTCCACATTGATGCCGTGCAAGGCGCGGGCAAGGTGGAGATTGACGTGCGCCGATTCGGATGCCATCTCTGCTCCATCAGCGCTCACAAAATGCACGGACCCAAGGGTACAGGCGCAATGTTCGTTCGCCGCGGAACTCCCATCGAACCGCTATTGATTGGCGGCAGCCACGAGCGCCGTCAGCGCGCCGGCACTGAGAACATACCCGGCATCGTAGGCATGGCCAAGGCAGCGGAGCTCGCCATGCAGTCCCTCGAAGATGGAACCATCCCCCGGCTTGCATCCCTGCGCGACAGATTGGAATCGGAAATTTTACAAATCCCCGGCACCGGCGTCAACGGATCGTTCATTCCACAACTACCGGGTGGCCCAGGTCCCGTTTCTGGGACCTGGGAATCGTTGAATCGAGTTCCCCGCGTAGCCAACACAACCAACATTTGGTTCGACCAGCTAGAAGGCGAAGCGCTGGTCATCGCGCTGGACCTGAAGGGCGTCTCCGTCTCCGGCGGATCGGCCTGCCACTCCGGAGCCACCGAGCCGAGCCATGTACTGATGGCCATCGGCCTGAACAAAACCCGCGCCCGAGCCAGCCTCCGCTTCAGTCTGCTCAAGACCGCGACGGACGCAGATGTTGACCATATTTTGCAGGTGGTTCCTGAAGCCGTAGAACACCTCCGCGCACTTTCACCCGTAGCCGCCGGAACGCTCGGCTAAGATCAACACAACGATTACAAAATCGCTGACTTGCTGACTCGCCAACTTGCTAACCATGACCAAGCGCACAACCATCGCCGTAGCCATGTCCGGAGGGGTAGACTCCTCGACGGTTGCGGCCCTGCTCGCTCACGGAGAGCACTCGGTGGTCGGTCTGACACTTCAGCTCTGGGACCAGACGCGCCTGGCCGGAAAGCACGGCATCCCCGACGCACCCAAGGCTGGCCGCTGCTGTTCTCTCGACGACGTCTACGATGCCCGCCGCGTCGCCGAGCATCTCGGCATTCCCTACTACGTCGTCAGCCAGGAAGAGCGCTTCGAGCGCGATGTGGTCCGCCCCTTTGTGAGCGAGTACCTCGCCGGCCGCACGCCCATCCCATGCTCGCTGTGCAACAACCACCTCAAGTTCGACCAGTTGCTCCAGACCGCGCGTTCTATCGGCGCGGACAGCATCGCCACCGGCCACTACGCAGTGAACGAGTACGACCCCGCACGCGCCCGCTGGATCCTCAAGCGTCCCGCCGACCGGGCCAAGGACCAGACTTACTTCCTCTTCGGCCTGACCCAGGAGCAGCTTGCGCACACGCTCTTTCCTCTCGGCCGCCTCACCAAGCCCGAGGTCCGCGAAGCCGCCCGCCGTCACGGTTTGGCGCTGGCAGAAAAGCCCGACTCACAGGAAATCTGCTTCATCCCCGGCGGCGACTACAAGCAGTTCATCACCGCCTATCTTGAAGAGCAGGGCGAGCAGGTTCCTGAGTCCGCCGGCGAACTGGTCGCTTCAAGCGGCGAAATCCTGGGCCACCACGAAGGGATCTCCAACTTTACCGTGGGCCAGCGTAAGGGACTGGGCGTCAGCTCTCCCTCGCCGCTTTACGTTCTCAAGATTGACCCGGCCAGCCATCGCGTCACCGTGGGCGCCGAAGACGAACTCGGCCATCGCACTCTTCGCGCCCGCCGCCTCAACTGGATCAGCATTCCCGCGCTGACCGCCCCCATGCGCGTGCAAATCAAGATTCGCCATCGCCACGACCCCGCCTGGGCTCTGCTCACACCAGCCGGACCAGACGAAGTGGCCGCCACATTCGACGAACCCCAGCGCGCTGTCACCCCCGGCCAGTCAGCTGTCTTCTATGACGGCGACGAGGTAGTTGGCGGCGGATGGATTGTGTAGTCATCCTGTGATCAAACTCCCGCACGAAATGGTCTAAACTCAAGCGGGGAGCGACGGAATGAAGCCGCCGATTCGGCCATTGGCAATTCTCACTTTACTTTTTCTTGCCTGGCAAGCTTCGTCAAGCGCCCAGGCAGTCAGCTCCCAGCCGCTAAACGCCAGCGTCTCCGATTACAGCACCACCTTCATCTTCAGCCCCCCGCCCATCTGCCCCAAATGCCTGGAAACCGAACTGTGTTTTCAGTCGCTGAGCGACGGCCGCTACGTTCCTTCGGTCATAACCGTCGCGCCCTTCAAAACGCAGACGGATTTCAGCGTGCTGGTCAACCTGATTGATTCGGAATCGCCCGGCAGTGATCGAACCACGAACTTTGGCAACCGCTTCGATTTTGTCGCCCGGCAGCAAGTGCTTGCCAAGGTCGGTTTCACGCTGGTTCTGGCGCCCCGTGGGACCATCTTCACCCGCTGCGTCGACGGAGGCCGAGCGGGCGCGACCGCCGCTCCGCAGTATTCCTGGGGAAGAAATCTGACTGCGGCGAATTTTACCTGGACAGGTGGAATCGGCACGTCGGCGGCAAATCCAAGCTCCGACTATGTGGGCTCATTCGATTATTTCCGCACGCTCGACAAAAAAGGCACCGCATTCTTTCTCGGCTTTCAGCACGAAGTCACAGCCAGCCTGCAAACGGCGGGAACTGAAGAGGGCATGATCATCCCCTTCCGCAACGGCCAGATAGAGATTGAGGCGGCGCAACTCGACCTCAACGTTTCGCCGCAATGGCAATTTCAAACCCGCGCCATCGTTAATTGGGGAAAAATATTTTCGCGAAGATAGTCGCGGACGGTTTGGCGCCGGTCTCCTGACCGGCTGTCGTGTGGGCGTCCACGCCCGCAAGCGCATCCGCCACTTTGACCAACATTTTTTGAAAGAAGCCGCTTCTAAAATTTGAGGTCCCCGCTAACAACAGTAAAGATGCTTTAATCAGCGGGTGAATCGCTTAAATGAACGGATCCTCGTCCATGGGATGGCGCAAGTCCCCGAGATCTTCAGGTGGCGGAGGCCGCCGAAACGCCCCATCGGTGGAGCGCAGCGATTCAACGACTGCTTTGACCGAGGCCAAAACTCCCTTAAGCTGACGTGCGGGCTTGCCCACAGCATCGGTCAAAAAATTTGCCGCGCGGTCCACGCCATCCAGAACGCTTGACAGCATCGCATCCACCCGGCTGCTCTGTTTGCGCAGGCGCGCAAGAATATCTTTGGTCGTGATTTCCACCTGTGCGGTTTGCTCGCGCAGATCGTGCGCCATCGCAGCCACGTCGTAGACTGTCGATTCCACATGCGGAGTCACACGCGTAATCAATTCCCGCGTGTTGTTGATGACGGGCATCACCGCGGTGCGCAGTCCTTCAACTTGTTGTGTGAAAGAGCGGGCCGCTTTGCGCACACTGAAGAAGATAGCCAGAAGAACAATTGCCTGAAACAGCACCGCCAGCGCCGTGACGGCGACAATTGCAATCATCAGTGTCTGATTATCTATATTTGGCATGGAAGTGTTCTCGCGAAGCCCAACGGCGAACTTGAAGAAAAAACAACGTTTACATCGCGCCTCCGAAGCAGGAGAAAGCGCTCAGTCCCGAACCGGCGCGCGTGCCATCGGCCACTCGCGCGCTTGAGCTCAGGTACGAATGATCGGGCATCAGGACGCCGGATCGAATTGCACACCGGGAAGGTCGACTGCTCAGCTCTAGGCCGGCTCGTCAGTGTTCGCCCTGTAGGCCTGCCGACCCGCGTCCACGGCGGCGCTCACGCGTGTGGTCTGATCGGTAACGAGGTTCTTGCCTCGCTCCACAAACTCTTCCCACTGCGCCCGCCCGCGATCTACTACTTCACGTCCGCGATCCACGTACTCGCCTACCTGCTCCTTGCCCTTGTCCACCAGGACGCTTACCTGCTCGGCGACCTGCTGGCCGCGGTTGCGCAGATACTCTGTACCCTCCCGGGCGCCGCTTGCCAGGCTCTCACGAGTCTCGCGGCCGCTCTTGGGAGCGTACAGAATCCCCACCAGTGCGCCCACGCCCAACCCGGCCAAAAACCATGCCAGACCGTATGCCTTGTTGTTATCCTCTACCATGCCAAGACTCCTTTCGCTTAACCTGAAAAATGCCTGAACGTACAAATAAATCTCCGGGATGCCGCAACTCTCTCCGGTTGCATTCCGGCAACGAACTTATGCCTCAAAATCGCCCGCGCGTATTCCAGCCCGAAGCGAATTTCCGCTGCAGCATCTGCGCATTGGACGCTGGCCGCACACCAAAGTTGCAAGGTCTTTCCGGCTCAACCGGTAACCTGCTCCTCCTCAATACAATACAGCAAATTACTCCCGCGTAGTCTGGTCTTTTTCATACGGACGAAAAGAAAATTACCGGCCGTAGCGCTCATTCAAGCTAAAAAGCGGCAAACTCCCAGCCCTGACCGTTCTCGACCCGTCACTGATTCGCGTCAGCGCGCCGGCCACTCTTCCACCACAATGCCCAGGTCGTTGAGCAATTGGATGGTGGCTTCCACGTTTTGGCGCACCTTGGGGCGATCTTTGCGATTGGCCAGGGGCGACTCCGCTACTGCGATTACGCGGCCATAGCGCCAGACGCTTGGAGGCAGTGCGGTGATGGCTTCAGCCAGATCGCCGGGGCGCAACTGCATCTCCTGACGGCGGGCCGCTTCAGGGCGCAGCAGGGTTCCCTGCCCCACGTTACTGGGGTTGGCGTCGGCCAGAGTTACGCGCAGGTTCAGCGTAGTCGCGTCGACAGACAGAAAGGGATTGATCCATGCGCCGGGCTCATGCACATCCACATATAAACTCTTGGTGGGCAATGGAATGCGAGACAGTTCAGCCCGTTGCTGGTCGCGCAGGGTGGCCGAGGCCTGGGCGGCCGCTTCAGCCTTGTGCTCCGCGTTGACCGCATTCTGGGCTACCCCCACCACTGCCTGTTCTTCTTTGTGACAGGCAATAAGGGCCACGGCCAGCAACAGCGCCATGGCAAACAATCCACGGGCTTTCGAAGTTTGCGTCACTCTTTAAGAGTAGCAGGACGGGGATGATCAGCCCCGCCAAACGCAACGCGTGGCCTCGATCGGCGGGAACGAGCAATCAGAGCAATTCTGTAACTTAGCTACCTGGCATGAGCCCGGAAGGCTTGACGGAACGCGACTTGAAGAGTATTCCTATATTCCATCAAAGCGAAACGGCATTGAGGCTCAACCTGGGCAGTAGCGGAGCAGCTACGTGTGTCGATAGACGGGGGAATCGCAAGATGAAAGTGCAGGAGATCTTCAAGGGTGTCCTGATCCGCGCCTGCGTTGCTACTTCATTATTCATCGTTCTTTTTGCAATTCAGGTCCGGGCCCAGAAGATTCTGGCCACAGTGCCCATGCCGCCCAGCGTTTGCTGCGCCGTTGCCGTGAATCCTTCGCTGAACAGGGTCTACGTGAGCGGCGGAGCCTCTAAAAACCAGGAGGTCTTTGTCCTTAACGGTGCCACGTTCAAAGGGGGGGTCGCCGGCACTGGAAGCGGAGCCAGCGTCGACAGCAAAACCGGCAATTATTGGGCCGCGACCGTTTACGGTGGGACCGCAATCGTCCGCGCCGGAGGCGATAACCTTGAAGTCGCCACCGTTCCCACCAGCGACGGCTGCCCCATCTCGACGGCTATCGACGAACAGGCGCGCCGGGCCTGGGTCATCACACAGTGCGGAGAAGGAAGCGATCCCGTCTTTGCGTTTGACGCGGATAAATTCACCCTCATCCACGGCCCCATTTTTTCCGGCGGCGTCATGGGGCCGGCAGCCATCAATTCCGCGACCGGCAGGCTTTATATCGGGCCGTCCGGAGTCTCAAGAAGGATAAATCCGAAGACCTTTGAAGTCACAACCAATGCCTTTGGTGTCGTCGAGACCGTCGATCCGATTTCAAACAAACTGTATGCGATGGCCGGCAATACATTAGAGATCATCGACGGAAAGCCCGACCCTGAAGTGATCGCCGCCAACGTCCCCATGGACTACTCTCCGAGCGGAGCGGCGGTCAATCACGCGCTCCATCACCTCTACCTCAGCAACTCCGCCAAATCATGCATTGAGGCGCGCGATCTCTCCACCGGCGCTCTCGTTACCACGTTTCCACTCGCAGCGGGGGCAAACCCGGGAGGCATCGGCGTCGATCCAACGCGGGGCAGGCTGTACGTATTGGCCGCCGGGCGCGAAAAGAATCTCCTCTATGTAATCCAAGAAGATGCAACGCATCGGCAAATCCTGAAGAAGTAAGTTCGTTTAGAAAGCCGAGAATCACCTATAAAAATTAGCGGGGTTTCAATGAGCAAGAAAGTAGTAGCGATTGTAGGCAGCTATCGCAGGGGCGGGACGATCGATAGTGCCGTGGAAGCTATTCTGGCGGGCGCAAGGGAAATGGGTGCGGAAACGCGCACCATCTACCTGTCCGACCAACACCTGGCGTATTGCGCCAACTGCCGGGAATGCGTGCAGGCACCAGGCCCGGAGCGCGGAAAATGCGCGCAGCACGACGATCTGGAGCCGATGCTTGCAGAGATCGAAGCGGCAGACGTGCTGGTGCTGAGCAGCTCAGTCAATTACTACAACGTGACGGCTCTCTTCAGAAAATTTCTTGAGCGGCTGATCTGCTATACCTATTGGCCGTGGGGGCAAATGGGGCCTCATCCGCGGAGCAAACTGCTGCCGCGCAAATCGGTTCTCGTGGCCGCGGCCGGAATGCCAGGCTTTTTGATTCCATTTGCTACGGGAGCGGCGAGGGCTCTGCGCCTGGCCTCCATTAGTCTCGGCGCAAAACCGGTGAGCAGTTTGTGGATCGGTTTGGCCGCTGGAGTGCCGCATCACGCTCTGTCGGCAAGGGTCCGGGAGCGGGCGCGGCGTATTGGCTGGGACCTCGCCTGAGAAAACTGAGAAGGATGGCTGCTTGCACTTTGAAGCGGCGAGCTGACAAATTCATCGTCTATTTGGGCAATAAGCCGCGCGCAATCGTGTCCAGCATTCCGTTCAGGAAGTTGATTGACTCAGGCGCGCAGTAGCGGCGGCCGATCTCGAGAGCCTCGTTAATGACGATGGGAAACGGCGTACCCTTGAAGCCTAGCATCTCGCCCACGGCCATGCGCAGCAGGTTGCGGTCCACGGCGGGCATGCGCTCCAGCCGCCAGTGTTTGGAGTTGGCCACAATCAGCTCGTCGATCTTTTCCTGCTGATCCGTAGCGGCCTGGAAGAGTTCCTCGGCAAAGCCGCGCACCTCGGGACCGACTTCGTCGCCGGCCTTCCAGAAAGTGCCCCGGACCTGGCCCGCGGACTGCTTGCCGATGTCCGCCTGGTAGAGCATCTGCATCGCCAGTTCGCGCGACTTGCGCCGCGGTCCGGCGGTCAAGCAGTGCCGCCATTCTGGAGTTTGCGGCGCAGGCTTACCATCTCGATAGCCGCTATGGCAGCCTCAAATCCCTTGTTTCCGCCCTTGATGCCGGCCCGATCGAGCGCCTGCTCCAGGGTCTCGCAGGTAAGCACGCCAAAGCTGTGCGGAATGCCGGTCTCCTGTTGCGACTGGCCAATGCCCCGCGCCACTTCGTTATAGATTGCCTCGTAGTGCGCAGTTTCCCCGCGCAGCAGGCAGCCGAGCGCCACAATTGCGTCCGCCCTGCCCAACTCCGCCACAGTGCGCGCCGCGGCCGGAATCTCCCACGCCCCGGGGACGCGTACCACGCCAATCTCAGCTCGCTTTGCGCCGCTGCGCAGCAACGCATCCAGCGCGCCCACCAGCAGCCGTTCGGTAATCACTGCATTCCAGCGCGCAACTACAATTGCAATGCGCATTCCATCCGCGGAAAGATCGCCCTCGACAGCCACCGGCTTGCCGCGCATTGGGTCGGTCCACGCCCAGAAGGAAAACGGAAAACCCGCCTCCGGCTCCACGGTAAAGATGCGCGACTTCCAGTGAGTTTCAGTAATAGGCGAGAGCCGCGCCACAGCAGCCTCGCCGCCTTGCGCGCGCAGCCAGTTCTCCGCAGCCTGCCATACGGCATCGAGATTCGTTACCTCCACCATCACATCGGCTACGGATGGAAACTGGCCATCGACAATTTCCAGGTTCCCAAGCGGAGCCAGAAATGCCGCGCCGCGACTCTTTTCCTCATTCCACCCATTGCCGGGAGCAAATCCCAGCGCCGAGAAAAAGCTGGCCAGCCGGTCATAGACCGCGGCGCTTCCGGCAGGACGAAGAAATGAGATCCCTTTGATCATGGTTTGATTCTATCGTGCTGGAGTGGCTGGTCGGTCACCCGGTATTCCGCATTGCTCGCCGGCTTTTGAGTCTACCGCCGGCCCGAATCATGCACAGAAAAAAGGCCGGCACAGAGCCGGCCTTTTTTGAACGTAGCAAGCCCCTATGTCGTGGACCGCGGCTTGACCTCGATGCCCGAGGCAGGAACGACGGCGGTGCCGGGGTTAGGACCTGAATAAATGCAGCCCGGATCATCTCCGCCCTGGGATATGGGCGTGCAAGACGGCAGGTTGGGGCTGATCTGCTGCGTGTCGATGGGTGGCGTTGCCGGGCTCACGACGGGGGGAATGCTGATGTAGTGGATCATGTTATCGCCCGCCGTGGAAACAAAGAAGTATGTGCTATCAGGACTAAAGGCGCCCGCAATGGGAGCTGTGATCGCCGAAGCCGAACTTCCGCCCAGCGTCACATAGTTCACTCCGGAACCCGGCAAATAGTATGGCAGCTGAGTCGTGTTGGTGTTCGATGCCGGAGTGTAGGTGATAAAGGCCAGGTCGTCGGGGTTAGGCGATGGCACCACCTGGTTGACGGCTGCGGCGTTGGCTGTAACCGTCTCCGGGCTCACCGTGGTTCCAAGCGCAAGCGGCGTGAATGCATCGCCAAAGGCCAGCGAATAATTGGGGTTGGCCACTGGCGGATCGCCGACAGTTTCCGGCTGGCAGTTGAAATACGGAATGGTAACTCCGATGTCTGATAGGGAGATGTTGGGGCCGGAGCCGAAGAGCGACGCACCCAGTATGTGGTCGCCGTCTGTGGTCGCAGCCAGAATATCGGTGGCCGCGTCCACTGAATTGTCCGGAGGCGTCTGCGGATAGTACTGCAGGGTCGCCGCGTTGCCAACCGTTCCCGTGGGGCACCAGGTGTGAGCCACCGTGGGAAACCCGCTGAGAAACGCGCCTACGCCAGGGATGGTGATGGCAAGGTTCTGCGCGCCAAGCGGATTCGATGTGCCCAATCCTGAAGCAGCCAGCGGATAAGTGGACCAGCCGGTGTTCACGTTGTAGACGTACAGCTTATCGGAGTGGGGGCTGCCCAGGGCAGCGCTGTCGGTGATGTACAGCGTCTGCGCGTCGGGAGTCCAGGCGGCGGCACTGCCAACACCGCCAAAAGCCGCAAAGATGCCCGAGTTCGGGGAGTACAGGTAGAAGACCTGGCGCACCTGGTCGTTGATCAACAGTTGCGAGTTGTTTGGAGCCACCGCCAGCACCACGCCCGGCGCGCCGGTATCCTGCTTGGTAACCGAGTTGCTGGTGGTGTTGTAAATCATCAGCTCGCGTAGTGAGCCAAAGTAAATATTGGTGCCTAGGCGGTCCATCTGCATCGAGTTGGGAACATACGGCAATCGCACCGTTGAGCCCACTGAGCCGCTCAGCAACTCGACTGGTATCACGTACTGAGATTGCCCTGGAGCCGCAAACCAGAGGTAGTCGCTGGCAGTGCCGGGTACGGTGATGTGCACCGGGTTGGAAGAAATGGAGAGACCGGTGCCGTACAAACCAAACAGATTATTCGGAGCCGGATTGCAAGTGGTCGGCTGGCAGACGGCATAGACCGAAGCGACGCCGGCAAAACTGGTTGTGATCGCACCGGCGTTGCCCGCTGTGATGTCAATCGGGTCAGTAGACTGGTAAGCCAGCGTTAGGCCGGTGATGGGGCATCCTGTGCCTGGGCATTGCGCGAAATTGGTGTCATAGATCGTGGTGGTCAGGTTCTGGGTCACGCCCTGGGTAATGGTGCCGCTCGTTTCGCCGTTCGCCAGGGTAACGTTAATCGATCTGGGCGGACAAGTGGAGAAATAACCGGCCGATGAACTCCCGCCGGCTATCGAAGCGGTGATCACGGTGGTGCCCGGCTGCGCAGCGGTGATCTGGTTGGTCTCAGTATTGAGCGAGGCGATCGATGTGTTGCCAATCGAATAATTGAGGTTGCCGATGGATTCCGAGCAGTCGGGAACCTGGGTCATTGCGGTAAAGATCGTTGCCGTACCTGAGCAGGTTGCTGTGCCATTTGACAGGGTGGCCGTTGTTGGCGGCGCGGTTGCATTCAGGCCGCCGGTCACAATTGTCAGTGGGGTTCCACTCGCAATCGAGTCTTGACCGGTCAACGCAACCGTTGCCGTTGCTCCGGGTGCGTTAATGATAGCCAAATTGCATGTCTGCCCCTTCGTTCCGATAATTGGGCCCAGCCATGAAGTAATCGACACGGTACCTGAGCAGGTCGCAGTGCCGCTCGACAGTGTGGCTGTGGTTGGCGGAGCGGTCGCGCCAGTGCCGCCATTTGAAAGCAGCAGCGGAGTCCCATTTGCAACTGTGTTAGCGTCGGTCAACGTCAGCGTTGCCGCTGCTCCGGTTGAACCGTTATTGAATCCGCTCACATTGCAGGTCTCCCCCGCAGTTCCTGTGATCGCCCCGCCCGAATCATAGTTCGCGCCGACCATGCTGCTAGTGGGAGGAACAGAGGTGAAGGTTCCGCTGGCAACGATGTCAGGCGTGACGCCGGGCATTGGGCACGTACTATTGGCGCTGGTCACCGAAGGCGGCGCGCAGAGCAAGTACTGTTTGTTGCCGCTTCCCACAAAGCATGCCTGCGCGTCCAGGGTCGCCACGGAGTTCTGCGAAAAACACTGCGGCGGAACCCCTGTCGAAGACAGGACAGGAAGCGAGGTACCGCTCGTTGAAGGCTCGGTGACTAGGCTGACAGAGGTCACCTGTGGATGCACGTAGACTGTCACCGGGTTGGAGGTCACCGCACTAGCAGAGGCCGTGATGTACGCAAGCCCATACGGCAGGCCGCCGGTCGAGGGCAGCGGATCGGGAAAGCTGCAGATGGTGTAGTTGCCGATGCCGCCCCCGCTGTTCCGGTTCCACGTGCCGGCGCAGAGGTTGCCTGTGGGTGAAACATCCACTAATTGGTTGTTGGTGGTGCCATAGCTGTACCCGAGCACAGCAGCCGCGCTGCCCTGGCAGGTCTTGGCTTGCGGCGAGCTGATTTGCTGCGTCTGCCCATAGGCCAGCGAAATGCCAAAGGACTGCGGCTGCATCGTGATTACGGCTACGTCGGTGATCTTCAACCCGTAACCCTGGCCGTTGCAATAGCTCGCGTCCGGATTGCGCGCGCAGCCGGATACCGAGATTCCCGCCGGAATGGCCAGGCATAACAAACAAACAAGCGTCAAAAACCGCCGCATGAATCCTCCCCGTCCCGCCTCTTCAATCCGCGAAACGGTCTATCCGAAATACGTCTGAAAAATCGTCTAAGTCAGCGATATGCCCAGCACCGGCCATGCGGTCGGTTGGCGAATCACACTTTCAATGAATCCCTAGGTAAAAAGTGTATCAGGGCGGGGCCTTCCCCGGCAGAATGGCCAGGGAAGCCCTCGGCCGCGAAACACCACGCCCTACTTGCCATAGACGCCGCCCGCCCCGGATGGCGAGCGGTTCTGTCTCACTCTGCGGGAGGCATATACTGCTCGAACCACTCCACCGCGCGCTCCATCACATCGTGCCAGTGGGCCGGATCTACAAACACATGCCCTTCGTGAGGGTAGACCACCAGCTGCGTGGGCACGTGCCGGCCCTTGAGCGCATGCCAGAACTCGTAGGATTGCGGCGCCGGGCACTCCCCGTCCCGGTCTCCCACCGCCACCAGCGTTGGCGTCCTGGCCTGCTTGATATAGTTGATCGCCGAGCTCTTCGCGTAAACCGCCGGATCGTCGTAGACCGAAGCGCCGAAGTATGGCAGCATCCACTGGTCGATTGAGTTCTCTCCGTAGTAGCTCAGCCAGTCGGAGATTCCCGCTCCTGCCACCGCCGCCCTGAACCGCTGCGTCTGGGTCACGGCGAACATCGTCATGAATCCGCCGTAGCTCCACCCCGTCAGCCCCACGCGCTTCGGGTCCACCGGATATTGGGCCAGCACCGAATCCACACCGGCCAGAATATCCCGCAAATCCCCATAGCCGAAGTCCTTGCGATTGGCCTGGGTAAACGCTTCGCCCTGCCCGTAGCTGCCGCGAGGATTGGGCAGCAGCACAAAGTAGCCCTGCGCGGAGAATGCCGCCGCGCTCAACCCGTAGCCCGAGTCCCAATGCGACAGCGCCGCGGAAGCCGGCCCGCCGTGCACCTCCACAATGAGCGGATATTTCTTGGCCGGATCGTAGTCCACAGGCAGCATCAACCAGCCCTGAACGTTGAACTGATCGTTCTTCCAACTCAGCGAAAATGTCTGGCCCCACGCAGGTTCCACTCCATCGTTGAAGTGGGATATCTGGGCGATAGGCGCCCAATCCGCGGATTGGCTCCCGAGAGGCGCAACGGTCCTGGCGGCAAAAATCTCTGGCGCTGTGTTGTAGGAGCTGACTTGGAACACGAAAATAGAACGGTCGGAGGTAGAGGAAAGACTCAAATGCATCTGCCCGTCGTCCACGAGCCCCGGAATGCTGAAGATGGGGCTGCCAAAGCTGGTGGCCACGCTCTCGCTGACCCTGTCCCCTTGGAGTTTCATGCGCACCAGTTGGCAATTCCCACCGGCAAGTTCACTCACATATAGATGGCTGTCGTCGTCCCACTCGATCCAGGCCGGTGAAGTTGAGCGCTGCGGAGTCAGATCAACCGGCTGACCTCCCGTCGCTGAAATAATCCACACATCGCCACCCGTCGAGCCCTGGTCGCTCATCAACCCGCCGATAAAGGCGATCACCTTCCCGTCCGGCGACCACCGCGGCAATGCGATCTGCAATCCATGCAGCGGACCCGCAAGCTCGGCGGGCGCAAGAATCGCCTTGGGCTCGCCGTCCAGCGCTTGCGTATAAAGCTTCGCAACCCACCAGTTGTTCTCACCAGGCGGATCAGCAGCCACAAAGGCGAGCCCCTTCGAGTCCGGCGACCAGTCGAACTCATAAATGTGCAGATTGCCCGGCGTAGCCAGCACCGGCGCAGCCGGCTCCTGCTTTCCCTCACCAGCCGCCACTTGCACCACGGCAACCCGCTGTATCTCCACCCCGTCCTCGCCGATCACCCCTGAAGGCGGCTTCATCGCTGCCACCGCCCCAGCCGCCCGCGAAGCACCCGGAACATACAGGAATGCAACACAGCTCCCATCCGGCGAAAATGCCGGCGCTTCAAAGTATCCCTTCAGCTCAGTCAGCCGCCGCGCAGGCTGCCCGTCCACCCGCGAAAGATACAAATCCGCCTGCTCGCCCGCCTTCGCGCAATCGGAAAAGAAAGCCAGCGCCTGTGCATCCGGCGACCAGATCATCTCACCCTCACGGCAATGCTGCTCCGGCTTGGCTGCCGCCGTCACCCGCTGGCTTTTCTTCAGATCGCCCAGTGGGGCCACTCTGATCTCCATCCCCCCGTCGTCTTGCTCAATCCACGCCAGCCGCTTGCCGTCCGGCGCAATCGCCACCTGGCCAATCTGGCGCCCGCGGTTCAGCCCATTTAGAACCACTTCTATCCGAGCCCGATCCTGGTCGGAACCCGAAGCAGAAGCAGTCACCTGCGCCCCGGCACCGGAACATATGAAACCAAAGCCGAGAAGGAGTGCGGCGCCGGCAATCAACCCGGCCCAAAAGGTTTTGCGAAAAGCCGTCAAAAACATACGAAAATGCTAACAGAGCGAATCAAATCAATCGGTACCCAAAAGAGAGGCCGCCCGTTGCTAACCACAATTCGAACCATGAAACCGGGCGACGTTCCCTCCGTCATGGATCTCTCGGCCGCCGCAAACTGGAACCAGACCCCGGACGACTGGCTCCGTATCCTGCAACTCTCCCCTCAAGGCTGCGGCTTGATCGAGGAGGCCGGCAGAATCGTTGCGACCAGGAGCCTTCTTTCCTACGGCAAGCGGCTGACATGGATCGGCATGGTCCTTACCCGGGCGGAATATCGGCGGCAAGGGCTGGCGAGGCGTCTGATGGAAGATGCAATCGCGACCGCGAAACGCGATGGCATTCACACCTTGAAGCTTGATGCGACCGATGAAGGCCGTCCGCTCTATGAAAGTCTCGGGTTCGTCGTCGAAGGCACAGTTGAACGATGGGGGCTCGGTGCCGCGGAATCGACCTCGGCTCAGGAACTCTCCAACTCCGGCGAAGATGCAGTCCAAAGCCCCTCGCACGATGAGCGCATACCCAGCGGCCTATTCTCTCTGGACGAGCAAGCCTTCGGCGCAGACCGCAAGGCGCTGCTTCGGTCGCTTTCCACCTCAGGCGCCTGCAATACCACCGCGGAAGGCTACCTACTCACGCGTCCCGGAATATCAGCACACTATCTCGGACCCTGCGTGGCAACCTCAGAAGCCGCGGCCCGCAAATTGATCTCCGCACGGCTTGAAAATCCCCATGTCACAGGCAACGAAGATGAAGCTCCACAATCGCGCACCTGGTATTGGGACCTTCTCTCAGCAAATCCGGGAGCCATACGTTGCGCTGCCGAGTTGGGGTTCACGCGTCGCCGCATACTGTGGCGCATGCGCCGCGGAGAAAAGATCGCAAACAACGATGCGCTGGTCTACGCCATTGCGGGATTCGAATTGGGATGACGCGAAATTCGCCAGCGGCGATCGCAAGCTGACTCGCTAACTTGCTGCCTTATGAATCGCCAGCAGCCTCTCCAACAGCGGCTTCAGCAGCTTCAAATCCAGCGCATTCGCCCCGTCCGACTTGGCATTCGCCGGGTCGTCGTGAACCTCAAGGAACAGTCCGTCGATCCCCGCCGCCACAGCCGCCCGCGCCAGCAGAGGAATAAACTCCGGCTGTCCCCCGCTCACCCCATCCGCCGCCGAGGGCTGCTGCACAGAGTGCGTCCCGTCAAAGACCACCGGAGCCAGCCGCCGCATCACCCCAAGCGACCGGTAATCCACCACCAGGTTGTTGTAGCCGAAGCTGGCCCCCCGCTCGGTAAGAAAGACCCGCTCATTTCCTGTCGAGCGCACCTTGTCCAACGGGTGCTCCATGTCCCACGGCGCCACAAACTGACCCTTTTTGATGTTCACCGCGCGCCCGGTCTTGCCTGCGGCCACCAGCAGGTCCGTCTGCCGGCACAGGAAGGCGGGAATCTGCAACACATCCACAGCCTCGGCCACAATCTCGCAGTGCCCCGGTTCGTGTACGTCGGCCAGAACCGGCAACCCCGTGTCTTTCGCCAGCCGCCCCAGAATCCGCACCCCCTCCTTCAACCCCGGTCCGCGAAAACTTCTCACGCTGGTGCGGTTGGCCTTGTCGTAGCTGGCCTTGAAGATCAAGGGAACGCTCAGCTCCGCGGTAATCCGCTGAATCGCCTCGGCCATGCTCCGTGCATGCTTCTCTGACTCGATCACGCAAGGTCCGGCAATGAGGAAAAGCCGTCCCCCGCCCACCTGTACCGGCCCTATTTCAAAGGAGTTGCTCACGAATCTGATTGTAGCCGCTTCCCCTGAAGATGACTGGCCGAAGCACGCAAGCAAATATATTTCACTGGCTGCGAATCCTTTTTCGTGAAATGGCGCTCTTCCCCAATAGAGCATTTCGGCTAAAGGTATAGAGTGATTCTCTGCTGGTCTGAAAGATCACCGGTCGCGGCAAGAACAGGTAGCGCCGGCCTCCTGGCCGGCTGTAACGTGGACCTCCCGGTCCACGCTCACTCTGCTCCTTCGGGAGAGCTGCTCTAGAGGAGAAACAATGCCAGAAACACTAGAACGGGTTATCGATATAGAGACTTGGAAGGAATGGCAGGCGGCGGGCAGCCGCGCGCAGCTTGTTGATGTGCGCTCGGCAACAGAATTCGCCACGGCACACTTGCCCGGAGCCATCAATATACCTCTGGAACAGATCGAGTTGCGCACTGCCGATCTGGAAGTCAACACCCCGGTGGTGCTGGTTTGTCAGGGAGGAACCCGCGCGCGCCTGGCAAGCGCCTTGCTGGCAAACAGCGGTAGAGACCTGGTTGTGCTCGAAGGCGGAACCGGCGCATGGCTTAGGGCCGGGAATCCGGCCGTCCGCTCCACGGCGTCTCGGTGGGCCCTCGAGCGGCAGGTGCGGCTGATAGCAGGTCTCCTTGTGGTTACGGGTGTTCTGCTTGCCGTTGTCACATCGCACTGGTGGCTGATCGTGCCGGCCTTCGTCGGCAGCGGCCTGGTCTTCGCCGGATGTTCGGGGTTGTGTCCCTTGGGAGAAATGCTGGCCCGGCTCCCCTGGAACCGCCCGCGAACATGTGCGCGCGTCACAGCGCCGAAAACCCCGGCAGGGGTATCCTGCGCATGTAAGTTTGAAAGTCGGCCCTGAGAGAGCAGGCATACGATTCCGATGGACTTTGAGAGGCTGTCGCATCAGCACAAGGATGCCGTTTATCGCCAGATGGTGCGGGTTTGCGGCAACCGCGAAGACGCGGAAGATGTGCTGATTGAAGCCCTCCTCAAGGCCTACCGGAGTCTCGGCGATCTGTCCGCTCCCGAGGCATTTCGCTCCTGGCTGGCACGCATTGCCAACCGGGTTTGCTGGCAATTGCGCAAGCGCGAGGCTCTCGCTCCGCTGTTGCAGCTTTCTGTTCTGGAAGAGGCCGGCGGCGAATTGGTCGATCGGTCGCCTTCAGCCGAAGAGCGGGCAGGAGCTGCGGAAATGAAGCAGCTTTTCATGGCCGCGCTTAGCAGTTTGCCTGAGGATGCGCGCGCGGTCTACCAGTTGCGCGCCATCGAAGAGCTTTCAGGTGAGCAGACCGCCAGTCGCCTCGGCATCACGCTTCCGGCCATGAAAAGCCGCTGGCATCGCGCACGAAAACTGATGCGCGAACGTCTCGACGCAGCATTGGCAGGCCCCACATGGCCCAAGCCCAGGTAATAAGTTCGTAGACGCAGAAAGGAAATGAACATGGAAGTGAACGTAAAGCTACTCGACGACGTGAAGTTTGAGATTGGCGCACGGAGCCACAGCGTAGTCAGCGACCAGCCCCAGGAGAACGGCGGCCACGACGAGGGCATGACCCCGCCCGAGCTTTTTCTGGCTGCCCTGGGCTCCTGTGCAGCCTTTTACGCCTCCGCATATCTACGCAAAAAGGGCCTGCCCCGCGAGGGAGTTGACGTGCGGATTACCGCGGAGAAAGCCGGACCGCCCGCCCGTCTGGACAACTTCAAAATCGAGGTTCAGATCCCGCTGTCACTAAGCGAAGCCGACAGGCAAGGCGTCGATCAGGCTGTGCACCACTGCCTGATCCACAACACCTTGCAGCATCCGCCCACGATAAAAATCGAGCTGCACACACAGATAGCCGTCTAAATTCAATACGACTATCGTTAGGCTACCGAGTTACCTGCTCCACGGGAGAAGCCTCCGCGTGCAACCGTTCCTGCCGGTTCCTATAACTCGCCGCAACAAACTCCCGGAACAGCGGATGCGGCTCCAGTGGTTTCGATTTAAACTCCGGGTGAAACTGGCAACCCAGGAAGAACGGGTGGTCGGGCAGTTCAATAATCTCCACATAAGTCGAATCAGGCGTGGTCCCGCTCAGCCGCAGCCCGCCTCCGGTCATCAGCGCTTCGTACTCGCGGTTAAACTCGTAGCGATGCCGGTGCCGCTCGCTGATCTCTGTCGCCCCGCCATAAGCCTTCGCCGCCAGCGAATCCGGTTGCAGAATGCAAGTCCACGCGCCCAGCCGCATCGTCCCGCCCATCTCTTCCACGCCCAGCAATTCGCGCAGTTTATAAATAATGCGGTGCTGGCTCGCTTGGTCGAACTCGCTTGAATTGGCATCCTTCAGCCCACAAACATTGCGAGCAAACTCGATGCATGCCGTCTGCATCCCTAAACAAATTCCAAAATATGGTACCTTCTTTTCCCGCGCATATCGAATAGCATTCAGCATCCCCTCAATACCGCGCTTGCCAAAACCGCCCGGCACCAGAATCCCGTCGAATCCATCTAACTGTGACTCATAACTCTTATCCTCGGGAGTCTTCGATTCCAGTCCTTCAGCCTCGATCCATGTTACCTTGAGTTTCAGGTTGCGTGAGACCGACCCGTGAGTAAGTGCCTCCTTCAGAGACTTATAACTATCCTCGTACTCCACATACTTGCCCACAATGGCGATGTGCACCTCATCGGTGGGATGGTAGCAGCGATCAACCAATTCCTTCCACTTCGTAAGATCGGCCGCTGGCGCTTCCTTGTGCAGATACTTCAGTATCAGCTCATCCACGCCCTCCTGGGCAAAGCACAGCGGCACCTCGTAAATCGAAGGCACAGTCCTCGCGCCAATCACAGCACTCTCCTCCACGTTGCAGAAGGCCGCAATCTTCTGCTTGATCTCGCGGCTCAGTGAGCGTTCTGAGCGGCACATCAGCACATCGGCCTGAATCCCAATCGAGAGCAACTCTTTCACTGAGTGCTGCGTCGGCTTGGTCTTCAGCTCCTGCGCCGCCGCAATCCACGGCACCAGCGTCAAATGCACAAAAACTGTATTTTCCCGCCCCAGTTCCTGCCGCATCTGGCGAATGGCCTCAAGAAACGGCAGTGACTCAATATCGCCCACTGTGCCGCCAATCTCCACAATCGTCACGTCCGCGCCGTTCGCTGAAACCTTGCGCATCGCGTTCTTTATTTCATTAGTCACGTGCGGAATCACCTGCACCGTCTTGCCCAGGTAGTCCCCGCGCCGTTCCTTCAAAATAATCTGTTCGTAGATGCGTCCGGTGGTCAAATTGTTGTCGCGCGAGAGCGGAGCATGCGTAAATCGTTCGTAGTGACCCAGGTCCAGGTCGGTTTCCGCACCATCGTCGGTGACAAAAACCTCGCCGTGCTGAAACGGCGACATGGTTCCCGGATCAACGTTCAGGTAGGGGTCGAACTTCATCAGGTTCACGCGTAAACCGCGGCTTTCAAGCAGGCAGCCGATCGAGGCCGCCGCCAGACCCTTGCCTAAACTGGACACAACTCCGCCCGTCACAAAGACATACTTTGCCGACATCGGTGCAACCTCGCTATTTAATTGTTTGGATTGGCCGGAACTGGTGGACACCATCAAGTATGACAGAGATCGCGACGGGAAGGAAGCGGAAAGTTTCGCCGGCCGCATTTCCTTCTCGAAAGCCGTTCATAATCAACTTGGATTCATAGCCTTGCGGCGGTGCGCTCCCGTCGAAAACCATCACCCCTGCCACTCACCCTCCAGTCCGAATCCCGTTCAGTCCCGCTTGCGGAGAGACGGCAGCGGAGTTAGCATGCTAGGACAACGAAAACCGGGGCGGTAAAAGGCCGATGATTGAAAAAATCGAAATCCTCAAAACAGATATCACCACCTTAGCCGTCGACGCCATCGTCAATGCCGCCAATAACTCACTGCTTGGCGGAGGAGGCGTGGATGGAGCAATCCATCGCGCCGCCGGCCCGGAACTCGTTGCGGAGTGCCGCATGCTCGGCGGTTGCATCACCGGCCAGGCAAAACTGACAGACGCCTATCGCCTCCCCGCCAAAAATATCATTCACACAGTCGGCCCGGTCTGGAGCGGCGGAAAGAACGGCGAGCCGGAATTACTGGCCAGTTGCTACCGTTCCTGTTTTGCCATTGCAAACGCCCACGGCCTCCGCTCACTGGCCTTCCCAGCCATCAGTTGCGGCGTCTATCGCTTCCCCGTTGATACGGCAGTGAAAATCGCACTGCGCGAAACAGTCGATGAACTGCGCAAGAACAATAAGATTGAAAAAGTAATCTTCGCCTGCTTCGACGAATCGGTCTACGCATCCTATCTCGGCGCTGGGCAGAAACTTCAATAGTATCGGTAGCGCCGCCTCCGGGCCGGCCGTAGCGTGGACCTCCCGGTCCACGCTAACCCTACGTCCTCAGGAGAACTACCCTAAAAATTCAAAGTGATCTTCGCCGTCAAAGCCCGCGGAGTTACGTAATGCGTTCCACTGAACGTCGACAGAAAGTTATACAAAGCGTACTTGTTCGTAATATTGATGGCCGTCAGGTCAAGGTTCACCTTGTAGCGATTGGCATGGAAAATATTATCCTTGCCGAGGGACGCGTCAAACAGATCGCGGTGCTGAATGCGTGGCGGGTCGTGGTCGTTGTCGCCCTTGCCCGGCGCGGGAATGTCGATCAGCTTCGAGGTCAGTTCATTCGCCGGGCAGGTGGCAAAGTAAGTCGAGGGATCGTTCACGTTAGCCGCCACGCCATTGCACGCAAATCCCCCTTGAAACTCCTGGTCCAGCGTCAAAGGTAGATACACAGGCTGCATAGTTACAGGGTTAGTCGTCGGAGGGATGTTGTTATCCACCATCGCCACTCCTGGCAAGTTACCTGGCAGCGTGATTGAAGTATTTGGGCAGGCAGTGTTTGGATCGTTCGTGTTCGGATCGTAGCAAGGGGTCGATCCGGCCACCAGGCCGCTGTCGAAGCGCCAGTTGAAGCCGCCCCAAATGCCGCTATAGAACTTGTTGCCCGGAATCTTGTACTGAACGTGAGTGGTTTCGTTCAGCTTTTCGTCGTGGTCGATGCGAAAGGGATAGTAAGTGGCTCCCTGTGCGACCCCACCAGTAGCTCCCGCTCCGGCAACCTGCGGCGGATAAAAGCGCGCGGCCACCGAGGACCCGACGACATAGGCGCTGAAGTTATGGTACTCAGGAACCTCCAGATTCACCGCATAGCCGGGTATCTTCGAGCTGTGCCAGTCGATGGGGAACGTAATGGGCGTGTTGCCCAGCACGCTGAAGTCGAAAGCGTTGTGTGTGTACTTCCAGATGTACTCGCCGCTGAGAACGACTCTCTTGCCAAGCGCCTGCTGGAATCCGGCGTGAAACTCATTGCGAAAACCGGGACGCATTGTTCCGGAAACGCCTGCACTGCAATTGAGAAGCGGATTCAGCACCGCGTTCGAGCAGCCGGTGCTGGAGAGCACCAGGTTCTCATTGAATGGCGTCTCCATAGTGCGCGCGTATGATATGCGCAACACGGTAGCAGACGGTTTGATGTTGTACGCAATACCAGTGCGTGGCTGGATCTGGTTGGCATCCGTAAGGCCGTTATAAACGTCCTCGCGCAGGCCTAGGTTGAAAAGCCAGTTACCCGCCTTAATCTGGTCTTCGACATACAGAGCAAGCTCCTTGATGTCGGCGCGGCCAGCGTAGTTATAGAGAATGCCCCCGCGAGTTAGATCGTAAGGCGCAAGAGCCGTAAGGTAGTTGGGGTTCGTAATCACCGCGTTGCCGCTTGAATCAGTACCGCCGCAGTCTGTGGTGGTTGCGAATCCCGGAAGAGAGACGCCCGTCATGCTATCGATGCAGGGTGAATTATAAGTCGACTCCACCACTCCCAGGCTGTCGTTTTCGCGCAGGAATGTCTGTCCATATTGCGCGCCAATTTTAATGTTATTCATCCCCTTTACATACGAGAAGTCCGAGTGGACCGCAGAATTGGTCAGCGTACGGTACTGGGAGATGGACGCGGTTTGCAGATTGGACGGACCCAGGTCCGCCAGCGGGTTATCGCTGGGGAAGTAGTTATAGTCGTCCCTGCGAACAAATCCGCCCAGGTTGAAGACGGAGTAATCGTTGATAACTCGCGTATAAGTTGGCGAGATATTGATGGTTTCAATCTTGGAGCGCTGGTCGGTATTGCCCACGTTGCCAAAGGTTGGGGTGGAACTTGCGCCAGTTCCGTTGATCACGTTCTGCACGTTCAGGTTGTCGTAGGAGTTAGGCGTCTGGAACCATGATCGACTGTAATTCAAATCAAGATGAATGGAGTCAGCCGGCGTAATCGCATAGTCCACTCGATCGAAAATGTTCTGCTCATTACCCTTGTCGTGGAACACGGTGAACTCTGGAGGATCGAGGAAGCGACCGGTATTGAGTCCGTCGGCCTCAAGAAAGTTGCCCCATTTCTTGCCGCCATACGCCAGATCGAAGCCGCCTGTCGCGGATCCGAAGGAACCATAGGATGTGCTGATACTGCCCGTGGGCTTGGTCACGCCCTGCCCGGAGCGCGTGGTCGCCACAATCACCAGGCTGGTCTTGCCGCCGTACTCGGCGGGCGGAGCGCCGCTGATCACCTCGATGGATTGAATCGAATCAGCGGGAATCTGGTTGGAGAAAACCTTGCTCTGCTGATCTGTGATTGACTGGCCGTCCACTGAAAACGAATTGGATGCGTGATCGCCAAGACCGTGAAAGAGGCCGTTCGAGTCGGACGCCACCCCGGGCGTGGTTTCGGTCACCAGCGAACTGAGCGAAGAAGATTGGCTCTCCATCGGCACCTTGATAAACAAGTCGCGGTCAACATCGGTGTGGAAGGTCGGGTCGTTTTCGATCAGTTCGCCGCTGGCTTCCACCGTAACCGTAGTCGCCGCAGTGGCGATCTGCAAAACCAGCTTGAGGTTGATTCCCACTCCCGAGCGAATCTCCACATTCTGACTCAACCCTGAGAAGCCGTTGGCAGAAACGTTGATCCGGTAGGGATTGAACGGTACGTTGGAAAAACCGAACTGACCCTGTGCGTCGGTGGTTGTTGTCCGATCGAATCCGCTAACTCCGTTGGTCAAGTGGACTGATGCGTTCGGAATCACAGCGCCGGTTGGATCGGCGACCGTGCCGCGCACGGCGCCTGCGTTACCGCTTTGGCCTGAAGCGACGACCACTGCGAAACTCAGAACGAGAATTGGGAAGATGCGAAAGATCGTACCGTGATTAAATGGCATAGAGTCTCCAGAAAATGGCTGAATGATATTAGAAAGCTGGCCGCGACGGGGAAGGCAGCGGCATCCTCTGCGCATTGGAGGGCATCGTTCCGCTTTGGCGGGCCAGCCTGTTCAGATGCGCCGAAGCATCGCCGCCAAAAGATTGGCTGGGACCAACGGAATTCAGGCTGTAATCGGAAAAATCGGGAGGACGCCCTAGAAAGCGGCCGGAGGGGGGCGCGTAAAGAGCTTGGGATTCCAGTAGCGAACCACCGCACGCGCCTCGTATACCGGCGCACGAGCCTCAATCTTGACCAGTACCACCGCCGGAGCCGCAACCACAACAGGCGCCGCCGTGTGCATCACGACGCATAGCGGACAGTGGTCGGCATCGCTTTCAAGCGGATGCGAATGCGCCACCTGCACCACGGCCAGCAGCGCCATCAGAACGACGCACACCAACGTCGCAGCCGGCAGGGCTCCTGCCTTGCGACGGCCATCTCCGCGGATTGGTGTCTGAAATCCTGTCAACCAACGACCCCTGCTTCAAGAATACACAATAAGGATGGATGCGTTGAGGCGGATGGAGGTTTCGGTCGGGTCGATAATGAAGCTGAGTAGTTTGCGACGCCCTTCAGATCACCTCTCACCGGTAACCGGGGGCATCTCGCATTTGGAGGAATATGCTTCCGATTTTGAAGAAATCTACCGCGATGAGCGCATTGCTGCTTTGCTCCATGATGCCGATTTGCGCCCAGCAAAAAAGTTCAGCCGCGAAGGGCATCAACGATCTCGCGGCTCCTGTGCCCACACCGCTGCTCAACGGCAAGCGTGCGTTTGTATCCTATGAGCTCGGAGATGTGACAGACTTCCCCTCCGCCTACAGCGGTGGTCCGGAGCGGGCCTATAGCGAATTTTTTGCGCAAATGAACGCGTGGGGCCGATTCCAGCTGGTATTGGATCCGCAGGAGGCTGACGTTGTGTTTGCCATTCGCTTTGTCGATTCGCCGGGCTCTTTACCTCAGATCAGGCTTGGCATTTCAGATGCGAAGACGCATGTGGCCCTGTGGGGTTTCGTAGAGCAGGTCGATCCCGCCTTCTTTAAGAAGCATCGCGACGCTAGCTTCAGCGGATCGGTTCAGTTGTTGATCTCCGATTTGCAGGCGTTGCTCGCGCAGGCCGCGACCCCGCAAGCAGCGGTAAAAGCAGGGAAGACGCGTTTGTCAGATCAGGCCCAATAAGATTCGCTGCGGAATGCACCAACGTATAGTTGCTACTCGCGTACGCTGATGCCTAAGGCCTTCATCTTGCGATAAAGATGGCTGCGCTCCAGCCCCAATAACTCAGCCGCGTGGCTGATGTTATTGTGAGCATCTTCAATCTTTTTCAGAATGTACTCCCGTTCGTACGCATCACGCGCCTGTTGCAGCGTTGAGAATTCCTCCGTCGATCGCGTGCCCGCCTTATGAGTCAGCGGCGGCAGATGCTTGCGCTCAATCCGCAGCACCCGCGGATTGAGAATCATCACCCGCTCAATTACGTTCTTCAATTCGCGCACGTTGCCCGGCCAATGATACTGGGCCAGCGTCTCCAGCGCCTCGTCACCGATCTCCATGCGAGGGCGTCCGTATTGGCGACCGAACTCAGCCAGAAATTCGCGCGCCAGTAGCGGAATATCCTGTTTGCGTTCCCTCAGCGGAGGCACAAAAAACGGCACTACGTTGAGCCGGTAGAAGAGGTCTTCGCGAAAGTTGCCCTTGGCTATCTCTTCTTCAAGATCCTTGTTCGTTGATGCAATCAGGCGCACGTCTACGCGCAGGGTTTGCGTTCCGCCCACCGGGGTAAACTGCTGGTCGTCCAGGGCAGAGAGCACCTTGGCCTGGGTCTTCAGGCTCATATCGCCCACTTCGTCCAGAAACAGTGTCCCCCCGTCGGCACGCTCCAGAGTGCCGCGCTGTTCAGGCGGACCGCCGGGTTGTGCCCCGTGCCGGTAGCCGAAGAGTTCCGCCTCAATGTGTGCCTCCGGAATTGCCGCGCAGTTCAGCTCCACAAAAACCCCCTCCCGGCGCAGACTCTCTGCATGAATTGCACGAGCGATCAATTCCTTGCCGGTTCCGGACTCACCATAGATCAGCACTCGTCCGTTGGTGGGCGCCATCAGCCGTATCTGTTGCCGCAGCGCCTTCACCGGTACGCTCTCGCCGGTAAGAACCGAGCTCACGCTGAACTGACGCTTGAATTCGATATTTTCCGTTCGCAGCCGCCGCGCCTCTACCGCGTTCTTAACGGCAATAAGTGTTCGATCGAGCGAAAGCGGCTTCTCGAGAAAATCGTATGCACCCAGCTTGGTAGCCTTCACCGCGGTTTCGATTGTGCCATGGCCGCTGATGATCACCACCTCCGGCCGCATCTCCAGGGCCAACTGGTGAATATCTGCCAGCACGTCGAGCCCATCGCGGTCGGGCAACCATATGTCCAACAGAACCACGTCGTAGGGCGCATCGTTCAACAGCAACAGAGCCTCTCCAGCGGTAGAGGCCGTGGCCACGCCATAGCCCTCCTCGCGCAGAATTTCCTCGAGAGAAGCGCGAATCTCCGCCTCGTCGTCCACCACTAGAATGTGATTCATCCGTGACTTCCCTTCAGCGGAGCGTCAGCTTTTTCCGCCGTTTCGTCATTGCCCGGCGCCGCAGTGTTCCCTTCAAGCGTGGCCTCAGCCGGCTGTGGATCGCCAATGATTTCCACCAACGGCAATCGCATCAGAAAACGCGCGCCCTTGGGGCTGTTGGCCTCCGCGCGCAGGCTGCCTCCGTGTTCTTGCACAATCTTGGCCGCGATCGAAAGCCCCAATCCAGTCCCGCGATGCTTGGTTGAATAGAAAGGCAGAAACAGCCGCTCCCTTATCTCATCCGTCAGCCCGTGGCCGGTATCGGAAACAGCAATCTCCACCGCCGTCCCATCCTCGCTGAGCGAACTCCTCACAAGTAGCACGCGCAAGAGGCTCCCCTGCATTGCATCGGCAGCATTATCGATCAAATTGGCCAGCGCTCGCCTGATAGCATCAGGATCCGCCATCACCAGCGGCAATCCCGGCTCCAGGTCCCTCTGCACCGTAATCCCCTCCAGCCTGCCCGCAAACAGCGCCAGCGCCTCCTCGGCCACCTGGTTCAAGTCGCAGGCTCGCGGTTGTGGCGCCGGAAACTGCGCCAGTGCTGAGAACTGATCCACCAGCGTCCGCAACGTTCCCACGCACCCCAGAATCACCTCACTGCACTTGCGAATCACAGTCGGCGAATCCAACTGGCCCCGGTCCAGATGCCTTCCAATCCTTTCGGCAGAGAGAGCGATAGGCGTGAGCGGATTCTTGATTTCGTGAGCCACTCGCTGCGCCACTTCCTTCCACGCCAACTGCCTCTGCGCGCGCAAGAGCTCGGTCGTATCCTCCACCACCAGCACCGTTCCCTGCTGTCCATGGGCCAATTCAAGCCGTGCGCTGGTAATGGCCAGATGAATGGTCCGGCCGTGGAGATGATAATCAATCTCCGTCGAGGCAGCCCCCATCCGCTGACCGCGCCGAATCACACCGGCCAACTCCTCCGCATGGTCGGCAGGCAGTAACGTCTCGATTCTCTCCCCGCTGAGGCTGGCATCTTCGCGCAGTCCCATCAGCGCAGCAAACGCGCGATTCGACTTCAGCACCGCTCCAGCACCGTCCAGCGTAACCACGCCTGAGGGAATCGTCTCCACAATCGTCTCTAGCTCGCGGCGTCGCTCCTCGATGGCCAAATTGGCCTCAGTCAACTGCGCAGACGAACTCTCCGCCAACTGCCGGCTCGCATCCAGGTCCGCCGCCATGTGGTTGAATGAGCGCACCAGGTCGGCCATCTCCGCGCTGGCCACCAGCCCCACGCGATGGTCGTACTTGCCCGCCGCAATCTCATCCATCGCGTCGGCCAGCGCTTCCACTGGCCGGGTGATTTGTTTTGATAAGAACAGTGCCAGCCAGACGCTGGAGAAGAAAACAAAAACAGTAATCAGCAACAGCATCAGAAAAAAGGTGGTGCGAATGCGGTTGCGGGAACGGAATAATCGCCAATATTCATCGGCCCCGGAATGAATCCGCGCCACCGTCTGGTTCAGACCCTCCGGCATCGGCAGCGCCACCACCACCACCTTGCCGGAGCTGGTCGGCGCCATGCCCAGCGCAAACTCCTGGCCTGCCAGCTTCATCACCGGCTGGTCGTTGCGCTGTGCCGCTGATAACAGGGCTGCGGAGAGCGGCCCGCGTACAGTCACAGCTCCCCCCCGCACGCCTTCGTCCATCCACGGAAGCAGGCTCGCGGGGCTTTTCTCTGGCGGCGCCTGAAACTCGGCCAGCACGTGCAGATCCTTGTTATAGACAATGACAAATCCGCCACCCAGCGTAATGCGATGCGTGCTCAACTCATCCTGAAGCGCCGGGAGTTCCATATCCGGAGCGCCTGAAGCCGCAATCGATTCCGCTTCCACCCGCGCATTGGTGGTCACATATTGCGCCAACTCCAGCACCACCCGCGTCGAGTCTTCGCGCAACTCCGTCGTGTTCGGCGAAAACCAGCGGTCGATGGAGCGGTTCATGAGCTGAAAGCTGAACAGGAACATGAAGACCGCCGGCGTAAGGGCAATCAGCGCCGCGCCCACCACCATGCGCGTCCGCAGCCGCGAACCCAGCGCACTGCTGCTTTGGTCGGCATAGAGCTTCAGAATGTTCCTGAGCAACAGCATCAGGAGCACCATCAGCAATATGAAGACCACAATAATCAGGCCCGTAAATGCCAGCGTCTCCCCGTAGGTCTCAGGATTCAGAAACCCTACGCTGGAAGTGTTGAACCATTGCAGCACACCCAGCATCGCGAAAAACAGCAACGTCAGCCCGGTTAGCAGGGCAACCGAACGACGCCGGGGATCAACGAGAAACCGCATGCGGCGATTATAGAACTGCCAATGGTTAGAAGTCTGGAATCATCTGCGATTAGCCCATGTCTGACCTTCCCCAAAAGAGCGGGTGCCCCATGTCTCGATTCTGAGACATGGGATGTAGGACGTTTGGACGACGAAGGGGGCCCGCTCATTGAGTCTCCGCAAATTGAATCCCCACAAAAGAGCGGGTGCCCTTTCCTTCGATCTCTTCCATCGAAGGGTGGGATAGCCTGCCGCTTATCGGATAACGACAAACTTCAGCCACCCCTCCCATACATCAGACCACGCATGCGCAACGATGTTTACGCGCAGGTTTCCGCGCCATGCCGCC
Source organism: Occallatibacter sp. (assembly GCA_049515455.1). Taxonomy (GTDB): domain Bacteria; phylum Acidobacteriota; class Terriglobia; order Terriglobales; family Acidobacteriaceae; genus Telmatobacter. Next base: position 3,896 of record JBEKUB010000037.1, on the reverse strand, counting down.
ATCGCTCCATAAAGCACTCCCAGCACAGAGATTACAACCACGTTTTTCCAGCCTTGATAGCTGTGAAAAAGACCAAAAACCAGCCCCTGCGCCAGCACACCCACCACGACGTTCCCGCTCAGCGCATTGAACTGCCGCTGCAGATAGCCGCGAAACGCCATCTCTTCGCAGAAGCCTGCAGTGACGCAAGTAGCAATCCAAACCAGAATCTCCAGCAGGCTCTTCGGCAACAGGCTATCGACGGTCTTCGCAGTACTCGGTCCCAGCACCCAGTGAACGCCATAGGCCGCGCCCTCCCAGATTCCCCAGAACGGCAGCACGATCCCCACGTCCACCGCGACGCTCTTCCACGAAGTCCAGCGCCCGCCTGAAAGCGTCGCCAGAGTGCCGCCCCGGCGATGCACGCCAACCCAGCAGTAATAAAGCAACGCCCAATCCATGAAGATCGCGGTCAAATAAATAGGAATTGCTTTGCCATGGCTGGCAAGTTGTTCTGTCCCCGCTCCTCCACCCCCAACCGCAGGTGCGTGCTGGGCCAGAAAGCCCATCGTCACCACCCCAGCCCCAATCAAGAGGAAGCCAACCAAATGCCACCACGACGCAATCTGATCGGTCCTTCGCATCGCTTCCGAATTTTCCGGACGAATATCATTTGCCTGCATGACTCTTCTCCTTTTGCATTCCCGTGGGTTTCCGCTTCTTTCCCGCCAGCTTATTCAATTCCACCAATGTTTCCTTCGCCCAGCGCAGGTGCGCTTCCAGTTCCAACTGACCATACCGCGCCGCCATCTTCCAGTAAGGAGCACCGGGATAATGCATATTCTTTGCAATCTCCTCCCGCTCGATCCTCCTGAACTCTCGAAGATAAGCGCTTTCACTTTCTACCATGCGCTGCACGTGCTGAATTGAAATCTCCTGTGCAACCTGCGCGCCGAAAAACAGCTTCAGCAGCAGCTCATTGCGCGGAACCTCCGGCTGCGGCTTCACCTCTAGCCAAGCCGCCACCCGCTCCCGGCCCTTTTGGGTAACGGAATAGATGTGCCGGTCCGGCTTGCCCTTCTGCCGCTCTGTCTTCGAAGTGACAAACCCCTCCGCCTCCAGCCGCTTGAGGTTGGGATAAATCTGCCCATAGCTTTCGTTCCAAAAATGCCCGACCGATGCCCGTATGGTCTGCCCCAGGTCATAGCCCGACATAGGCTCGATCGCCAGCAATCCAAGAAGCACTTCCATGCTCGAACTCGAACGCTTCGCCATATACCTAATAGGTATATGACTACTAGATTGCTTTGTCAACCCCTATTTCTTGCCCACACCCCTTGCGCCCTCAGGCGTCTGTTTGCAATCATGACTGCCGGAGGAATTATGTATAAAGCTATCTTTGCATTTCTGTTATTGACGCCCGCGCTCACCTGGGCGACAAAGCCAGTTCCGAATTCAGCCGACTACACCATTACGGTTCACGTGCAGTCCTCGCAACTCATCAACAACTGTGGGACTGGGGGCTGTATCTGGACGCAGCAGTTGACCGTCCTCATCGATGGAAAGAACTACGTACTCCTGGCGCCCGGCGGAGCGCCGAAATTGCTGCGGGTTGGTGATTACAAAGCGAGAATAGCTAAAGACGATACCGCAAGTACCTACGAGTACTTGCGAGATTACGAGTTTCTATTTGCGGACGGGAAGGTACGCCTGTATAACGTGGTGGGCGAGTCAGAATAGGTGATCCTGTCGGATGCCGGATGCCCCATCCTTCGCCACGCTTTAGTTTCTGTGGACAGGATCGGACCCCATTGAACTATTTCGCTGGCCCTGTTCTATAGTCCCTAGGCTGTATCGACATATAGGTAGGATGTAGCTTCTTGATAAGTAATAGGACTGTCATCCTGAGCGACCGCAGTCCGCCGCGGCGGACGAAGGGAGTCGAAGGATCTGCGGTTGCTTTTCTCCCACAACCACCCTCAATTCCTTTCTAACCCCTATTTTCGGGCCGTTCTGCCGTCTCTATATGTCGATACGCCCTAGTCCCTAGTCCCTAGACTTGCGAACACCCCAGCGGACTCAAATAAAGATTCGTCACATTCGTCACAATCTGATCGTAGGCGTACCGCGGACTGGCGGAGAGTTTCTTCCATGCCGGGTCGTTGCGGAAGAGCTCCCACCCCGCCTCCAGTTCGGCCTGGTCGGCAAAGCTGAGCATATAAGTAAGATTCGGCATTCGCGCGCCAATCAGCGTGTCGCCAAAGAATACCGGATGGCATCCCGCCTTCACAAAAATCTCGAACTCGCCGGAGTGAAACATCTCCACCTTGCGCACGTGTTCGCCTTCGCTCGGGCTCTCATAGGTACGCAGTTGAAAGATGCGTTTGCCCTTCGTGGCGGCGCTCGCCGGCGGCGTCAATTTCGGCCAGCCTTCAAACGCCGCCAGCATGGAAATCTCCACTCGCTGAAATGCAGGCGCCGCCGCCGTAGCATTCCAGAACGGCTCCGCCGCCTTCAAAAAATCCTCATCCTTGGCAAGACGCAAATCAAGCTCCACCAGCTCTTCCACGCGTGAACTTGGAATCAGCAGGTAGAACGCCGGCGCCTCCGGTCCAACATCCACCTTGAACGCCCCAATCGGCCCCATCCCCTTCCGAGCCAGCGCCGGAATCAGAGCATCGCCAAAGTAGCTCTCCATCCCCTTGGCCTGTGGCCCGCTTTTGAGGCTATAGCGCCGCAATTGATAGAACTCGCGCGAACTTCCCGTCTGTCCCTGCGCCGCCATGGCAAGGGCTGAGGTAGCAATCGAAGCTGCAATAAATTGTCTGCGTTCCATGGTCCCTCCGTATGAAGGATCATTTTACGGCAATGTCTACCAACTCCGATTCCGCTAGCGTTGCTGTGGTGCAGGAATCGAATGTTTTAACCATCCGGATCCTCTGGCGCCGATTCAGCGTCCACTATCTATGGCATAATCGTTCAATAATTTCCGACTACTAAATTGGAGGAAACCATGAACAGAGCTCTCTTTGCCTGTCTGTTATTGATGCCCATGCTTTCCTGGGCGAAAACCAATCCCGCGGACTATGCCATTACCGTTCACGTACAGTCCTCGCACGTGGTTAGCATGTGCAATGACATCCTTGGCCATCCAAATTGCGAAAAGAAACAACATCTCAGCGCGATCGTCGATGGAAAGAAATACGAACTCGACAGCTATGGCGATTACGATGTATTGCTTCGAATCGGTGATTACAAGGCGAAGCTCCTCCCTGAAGAGCAGAGAGATGGGGACATTCCTCTCGGAAGCTACGAATATCGCAGGAGATATGAGTTCCTCTTCCCGGATGGAAGGACCCGCAAATATACGGTTGTAGGCGAATCAGAATAAGCGAGGATGGAACGCTTGGGCGGGTGGCGCGCCCTAACAGCTTTTACCTCACTCCGCATAACCAACACCAGCGGGTGCCCCATCCTTCGCGCTTATTGCGAAGGGTGGGATCGCACGACCCTCAACCATCCAGGCGGCAAAAACCACAGTACTTTTCTACAAATACAGAAATCTCTCCCTCCTATCCAGGCCAACCACCGCAATCCGGTTTGCAGAATATATGCCCGCGAAAGCGCACAATCATTTCATACCACCACACGCAACGGGAGACTGCCGCAACGGTAGGTAACCTCTTTTTTATGAGGAGTTTTTGAAATAACTTCTTTATAATGATGTATTTACAAGGGAACCCTCGCTCCATCCCCCTGAAAACAGGGAGTTTCCCACAAACCACCCGGGGGGAGGGGGGGCAGGGCACTACACTCCCGCAAGGAGAGTCAGAGAATTGCCCAGGAGCCAAGTGCTCCATCCATTCGCTTTATCCAGGCAGAAAGGGTAGGAAACCATATCAGCCGGCATCAGCACG
>JBEKUB010000036.1:0-33915 GCA_049515455.1 Occallatibacter sp. | reverse complement strand
GCCTGGGCCCTCGCCGGAGCCGAAGTTGGCGTAGTCTTCTGTACTGTCGTCCTCATCACCGGACCCATTTGGGGCCGCCGCGCCTGGGGCATCTGGTGGACATGGGATGCACGCCTCACCACCACCCTCGTCCTCTGGCTCATCTACGTCAGCTACCTGCTTCTGCGCCGTTTCGCCGCCGGCCCGCAGATGCAGACCTTGGCCGCCGTTCTCGGCATCTTCGGCGCCCTCGATGTCCCCATCGTTTATATGTCCAACCGCTGGTGGCGCACTCAACACCCGGCCCCCGTCTTCGGCGGCGGACCGGACTCCGGCATCAAAGATCCCGCAATGCTTGCTGCGTTCGGCTGGAACGTCCTCGCCTGGCTAGCCTGGGGCGTCCTGATCCTCGCCCTCCGCTACCACGTAGAACGCCGGCACCAGAAATTCGCCGCGCAGGAAGCGCAAGACGCGTTGGACGCATAACGACTCCAAGACGAGGGAAAAAGGAAAAAAATGGACCCAAGAGCGATTCTCGACCACCAGTTCACCGCTGCCGCCTACATCATCACCTGGGCCATCCAACTCGGCTACCTGGCCTGGCTGGCTCTCAAGTGGCGCGCGCAAAAGCGCGAAGCCTCCCGCTCCACCCGCAACTCCCGCTAGCCCCCGCGCATACAACTTGGGTGCTAGGCCAGTAGCACTGCATAGTGCTATTCATATTTTCCCCAGAAAAGCCGATGATCATTTTTTGAGCCGCCTGAACACACCGGGCCCAAGGAGTGAAAGAATGCACGACTTCATGATTTTCCTAGCCTTTTTAGGAATCTTATTTGCCCCCGCCATCGTAGCCGCAAAGACCATTTCCGCCGCCAACAAGGAAAAATAATTGCAGCCCCTGGCCCGCAACCAGCTCATCCATTACTAGTCCGTTAATTTGATACGCAGCTCTTAACCATCTGCATAAGAATCGCCCAATTGCACCACGGTTCGACTTTGAAAACCTTGCAGGATGCCTTGTACCCATCCCACTTAAGTACTAAACCCATAGCACTTGCAGCCCGCAAGTGACTGATAAGTACTATTTTATTTTTTTCTAATCCATTCGACTATGGGTTCCTGCGCTCTACTAAACGCGCGTGAGGAGTAAAAGATGCACGACTTCTTTGTGTTACTAGCGTTTTTCGGAATCGTATTTGCCCCAGCCATCGTCGCCATCAATACCGTAGGAGAAGCCGCCGATGGATACCGGCACGACTTTGACCCAATGGATACTGACGCCGATCCCAACTCCGTAGCCGAAACCACAGCCCACTAACAAAAACCACAGGAAGTAAGGCGGTCCTTCCTTGGTAATCGCCCGAATCCATCACCGTACCATCGGGCCACCCCTGCGCCGCGTGCCTCAAAATGCAACAATGATTCGGGCTTTGGAGCTCTCAGCATCAGTTCGTTAGAACTCGCCCATGTGCCAGCTCATGAAGTAATTGCCCTTCCTCCTCCCACCAATTAGACTGGTGGTTCGAGGGCCATTCATGTTAGTTGTCATGAAATCGCACGCTACGCCGGAAGAAATCCAGGCGGTCTGCGACCATATTGAGCAGTTGGGCTTTCGGCCCCATCCCCTTCCCGGAGCCCAGCGCACCGCCATCGGCATCACCGGCAACCAGGGTGAAGTCGATCGCGGCAACCTCGAATCCCTCTCCGGCGTCGCCGAAGTCATCCGCGTCTCAAAAGCCTACAAACTGGCCAGCCGCGACGTTAAAGAAGAAGACACCGTCATCCGTTTCCCCGGAACCGACGCCTCCATAGGAGGTCGCGACCTGGCCATTGTCGCTGGTCCCTGCTCCATCGAAACTCAAGAACAGGCCTTCGCCATCGCTGAACAGGTCGCAGCCTCTGGCGCGCAGTTCTTCCGCGGCGGAGCTTACAAACCACGCACGTCGCCCTACGCCTTTCAAGGCCTCGGCCTCGATGCCCTCCGCATCCTCGCCCGGATCCGTGAACGCTTCGGCCTGCGCATCATCACTGAAGCCATCGATACTGAATCCCTCGCCCTCGTCGCCGAGTGGGCTGACGTCATCCAGATCGGCGCCCGCAACATGCAGAACTACTCCCTGCTCAAGCAGGCAGGCCGTCTTCGCAAGCCTGTCCTGCTCAAGCGCGGCCTCTCCGCCACCCTGGAAGAGTTCCTCATGTCCGCTGAGTACATCATGAGCGAAGGCAACTACGAGGTCATCCTCTGCGAGCGCGGCGTGCGCACCTTCGCCGATCACGCCCGAAACACCCTTGACCTCAGCATCATCCCCGCCATCCAGCGCCTCAGCCACCTGCCCATCCTGGTCGACCCCAGCCACGGCACCGGTCGTCGCGACAGCGTTCTGCCCATGGCCCGCGCCGCCATTGCCACCGGCGCAGACGGCATCCTGGTTGAAGTCCACCACCAGCCGGAAAAAGCCCTCTCTGACGGCCCGCAATCCATCTACCCCGACCAGTTCGCCGTCATGATGGACGAACTCGCACAGATCGCCCCCGTGGTCGACCGCCATCTCCCCCGCGGCATCCACGCCGTCGCTGCGGTTTAAACCATGAATCAGAAGTACGTCCGACCAGCCCGCCTTTTAGCACTCGCGCTGCTAGGCCTCACGGCCTGCCACCATCACGACTTCCCTCAATACCCACCCAACTTTCGCGAATACGCCTACATCACCAACGGCCAAAGCGGCACCGTCACCATCCTCGACGCAATCAACATGCGCCTCGACCGCGAACTTCCCGTAGGCCAGAATCCAGTCGCCGTTGCCTCCAGCTCCACACGCAACGAAGTTTACGTAGTCAACTCTGGCGCAACGGGTGGCCAGGGCTCCATCTCCGTTATCGATGCTGAAAACAACTCCGTTGCCGCAACTATCCCCGTCCAGCGCCAGCCCGTCTCCATCGAGCTCGACCCCGCCGGCAAGCTGGCCTATGTGGCTAACTCCGGATCCAACTCCATCTCCGTCCTCGACCTCGACGCCCGCCGTGAGATGGCCGTCATACCCGCCGGTGAAGAGCCCGTCTCGGCCCGCATCGCCCCCGATGCGAAATCCCTCGTCGTCGCCAACCGCCGCGGCAACAGCGTCAACATCATCAACCCCGCCGACCACAGCCTTCGCGCCGTCTTCTCAGGCTGCCCCGGCGCGTCCGATGCCGTCATCCTCCCCGACTCCTCCAAAGCATTTATCGCCTGTGCCGCCGGCCATCAGGTCATGGCAATAGCTCTCGCCCACTCCAAAACCAATCCTAACCAGCCTGATCGCCTTGAAGCCCTCATGGACGTCGGTCGTGCCCCCATCCAACTGGCCCTCAAGCCCGATGGCGGCGAGCTCTTCGTCATCAACTCCCAATCCGACTCCATCTCCGAGGTCGTCACCAACACCAATGACATCAGCGGCGCAACCATGATCGGCGACAACCCCATCCGCGGTCTCGTCACAAGCGACAACGCCCTCCTCTACGTAGCCAACCTCCGCTCCCAATACGTCACCGTCTACTCCATAGACGACGGCAAGCGGATCGGTTCCATCCGCGTAGGCGATGGTCCGTCTGCACTGGCTTTCTCCAGCAGCGGCCTCTTGCTCTTTGCAGTCGATACCCGCTCCGCCGATGTAGCCGTAGTACGCACAGCCACGAATTCGCTATTCACCCTCATCCCCACCGGCCGTACCCCAAACGCCATCGCAGTAAAATCCTTCAAGCTACCCTGAGTTCCCAAACTAATTTCAAGAAAAAAAAGACCGGGTGCCCCAGGCCCGGGGTCCCCACGGACAGGCGGGTACCCTCTGGGTGGTCCGTGGGGCGGAGATCTCGCCTTTGAGACCTGGGATCGGTTCGCACTCCGCTCTCGTGTTGTCAGTTTCGCCGTGACATCGAACTTTCTAAATAACCCGCGAACCCCGCGCGTCGGGTGCTAACATGCCGCTTTGTTTTCGACTCTACTTGTTATCGTCCAATATCGCCTTATTCAAAAAATGCACGGTCCGCCCCGGCTGTCCATTCAAATCAAAGATCTCAATATCGTTCCCCCGCTGATCGATGATCGTCGATGGCACATAGAGAGTCCTCTGCGGTCCGATATTCCAGAAGCGACCTATAAGCTGCCCATTGATCCACACAACGCCTTTGCCAAATTGACTCATATCCACAAAAGTATCCGCAGGCTGAGGCACGAAAAACTTCCCTCGATAGAAGCAAGCGCCAGTGCAGGTATCAGAGCCATAGTTGTCTGAGCCGGCGTTTTCCATGGGCAGCGTATAAATTTGCCAGCCTGCGAGTGTCTCATCCCCCAGCGTGACCCGCTTCGTAATTCCCGCGCGCTCGTTCACAAACTCTCGGCCGTAGTTCACCCGCCCGGTATTTTCAACCAGAATATCCAGCCTGGCATTGTCGTGCGTCGTGTGAATCGGCAGCGTCGACAGATTCAGCCGCCGGTCGAGCGTTCCAACCAACTCGCCATCAAGGTAGATCTGCGCATAACTGTGCAGCTCATCGATGTGTAGCTCCGCGCTCTGTGCGCGCCCGATCGTTGTGCGGTACAGAATGTAGCCATAACTCTGATTCACGTCTTCCATTGAAAGTATCTTGTCCGATTGAATAGGCTTCGGCAGATTACTCCATAGAGAAACCGCATCCTTCAGCTTTACCGGCGCGTAAACCCTCACCGGAAGAGGCTCCGGCGGTGCGGGAGGTGTCTTTCCCGTAGCCTCGTGAATCGCATCGCGGAATAGATAGAACTTCGGCGTCAACTCCCCGCTCTCGCTCACCGGCGCATCGTAGTCGTAGCTGGTCACGTCCGGCTTGTACTTTCCTTCGTCCATGTCGGCGCCGTTCATCCAGCCAAAGCTGGTCCCTCCATGAAACATATACAAATTGACTGAGTAACCCTTTTCCAGCATCCATTTCAGATCTGCCGCCTGCGTAACTGCATCCGTTGTGTGATGCTTCTCTCCCCAGCTATCGAACCACCCGTCCCAGTATTCCCCGCTCATCTTCGGACCATTCGGCCGTTCCTTGGCCAATCTGTCAAACGCCGTCTCCGCTCTCGTAGGAAGCCCGAAGTTAATCACCGCCGGTAACTCCGGCAGCAGCGACTTACTAACTTGAGAGTCCCCATCGGCGGTAAACAGCATCGCTTTGTCAAAGCCCGCGTCCAGCAGCATCTGCTTCACTCCATGCATATATGCGCTGTCGTTCCCAAAGCTGGCGTACTCATTCTCCACCTGCACGGCAAGAATCGGCCCGCCGTAGGCGCTCTGCAGAGGGGCCAGTTCCTTTCCCAGCCGCTTCATCCATCTCGACGCCGCAGCCATGAACTCCGGATTCGAACTTCTAACCACCATCTTCGGATCCGTCAGCAACCACGACGGCAGCCCGCCAAACTCCCATTCCGCGCACGAATACGGCCCGGGCCGCAAAATCACCCACAGTCCCTCCTGCTGCGCCTCGCGGATAAACTCAGCCACGTCCTTCTGACCTCTGAATTCATAGGTCTCAGGCCCAATCTCATGAAAATTCCAGAACACATACGTCTCCACCGTGTTCAGCCCCATGGCGCGAGCTTTGCGCAGCCGGTCCCTCCAATAACCCTGCGGCACGCGCTCGTAATGAATCGCCCCGGAGATAATCTGGAACGGCTTTCCATCCAGCTCGAAATGATCTCCATTGGCGCGCAATAGATGTCCCGCGGGTGCGGCCGCATTCTGCCCGTGAATCATTCCAGTTACAAACAACGCCGCCATAACTCCCTGTACCAATAACCTCATAACTCTGATCCGCATGATAAATAACTAGTCCTTTCAATCTGATTCGCAGAAAGTCATCTTCCCGCCTGCTTATCCTTGTTTCTGCCCCCACCGTGCCACGCTGAACTGCGCTCCCGCAAACAGAATTAACCCCGAAACATAAGCCCAGAACAACAATCCAACCGAAACATAAAACGGTCCGTAAAGCGATTTCAGATCCATGTGCGGAAGCAAAGCCATAAAAACGTACTTCGCTGCCAGCCAGATGATTCCGGTATAGATTGAAACGCGCAGTACCGGCCGCCACGGAACCTTGCAATTGGGCAACAGCCAATAAATCGAAAAGAAAAATAGAATCGAAGCCACGCCCGTGGTTGCGGCTAGCAAAAGAAAGCAAATCACGTGGAAAACAAAGTTATCCACGTGGTGAAAGAAGACCGCGGTCAGAAAATCGCGCAGACCAGCGTTTAGCAAAATGCTTCCCATACCCAGCGCCAGCATCAGCAGCACCAGCCCAATCGCCACCGCCTGGTTGAAAAGGTAATTGCGGCTCTTGGCCACTCCCCAAGCCTGGTTTAACGCCACCTCCAGCGGTAAAAAGATCCCCGTGCAAGCCACCACAATCATGCCCAGCGAAAATATCTGCACCCCATGCCGCGAGGCTGCGAATGCCACGTCCTTCAGGTTCTCCGCCACAAAATCCTGGTTCGAAGGCATGAAGTAGTGCACCATGTCCCCAATCACGCCCTCCATCATCGTCGAGTGGAAGATCGAATGAGAGATCGTGTAGAGCAGCACAATAAATGGAATGAACGAAATAATTGCATTGGCCGCCACGCTGAAGGAATAGGTATGGACCTCGCTGTCCAGCAGATAGTTAATCAGCGCCATTCCATTTTTGCGCCAGCTATACCACTTCGACTCGGTAACCGGTACGAGTGCATCGGAGCTCTTGGTAACCTCGGTCGCCGCTTCGTTCCTCACATCAATATTTGAAACATCACTCACGTAGTACTCCCCTTCTAAAAGCAAAACGTGTCCCACTCAAACGATCGCCAGGACACCACCACCCTATGCGCAAAGCACATGACTGCGATGGATCTCATCTTCAAGGATAGCCGCTGAGGGTGAAGCGCAGCGAGAAGTGCGAGCCGCAGACAATCTTAAATACAAAAGCCCCGCGCCCCATCCATTCCGGGTTCTTTGCGGAGCGGATGGGATACCACAACACTCAACAACCAGCATTCACCGCACAACCCTCAACTTCCCCAGCGCCCACACTGCCGCTGACCGCACCCCCTCATCCGCATCCCCAACCCACTCCTCCAGCCGGGCAACAAACCTCCGCAACCCGCTATTCCCCATCGCCACCGCCAAATTCCGCCGCAACCCCAAAAACCCCGCCCTCCGCACCGGTGATCCATTAAACCACCGCTCAAACTCCGCCTCATCCATACCCGCCAGCCACTCCAGAGTCGGATTCACCAGTTCATCTCGCGCCTCCATCTCCGGGTCCGCACTCACCACCGCCCGCCGAGGCGAATTCCACGGACAAACGTCCTGGCAGATATCGCACCCAAAGACCTGCCGTCCCATCCCTTCCATCAATCCCGCATCAATCGTCCCCCGATGCTCGATGGTCAAGTACGAGATGCACCGCGCCGCATCCATCTGGTAAGGCGCCGTCAACGCCCCCGTCGGGCAAGCCTCCAGGCACCGCCTGCAACTCCCGCACCGGTCCGGCGGTGCCGCGGGCACTTTCTCATCTTCGACCGGCAGCGAGGTAAGAAGAACCGCCAGAAATCCAAACGATCCCAGCCGAGGATGGATCAGGCAAGTATTCTTCCCCGTCCATCCCACACCCGCCGCCGTAGCCAGCGCCCGCTCCACAACCGGCCCGGTATCCACAAACCCACGCGCCTCAAACTCGCCCAACCCATCGCTCCGCCGCGCCCCTCGAATCCGTCCCTCCACCGCATTGATCCGTTTCCTCAGCACCTTGTGATAATCGCTCGGCCTCTGCACCCCATTCGCATCCACCTGTCCCGACCACGCATACCGCGCGATCCATCCCGCACCATCCTCAGCCGCCTCAGTCGACCGAGGTTGCGCACTCTCATAGTTCGCAAAGCAAACCACCGCCGACCGCGCCCAGGGAAACGCATTCCTCACCCGCGCCCTCAGCAGTCGTCCATCCTCGCCCGTCCGCTTCAGGTACCCCATCGTCCCTGCTCGTCCCGCCCTCACCCACTCCTCAAACCGCTCTGCGTCCCGCCCCTCGTCCGCACAAGGCAGCGCCACCAACCCCGCTTCACTAAACCCCGCCTCCAGCGCAAACTCCCGCACAACTTTCCTGCTCAGGCAAGACTCCGCCTTCTCTCCTCCGTCCCTCAAATTCTCGCCACTCCCACCCAATCGCGTCTCCATAGCCTCTCCGGCCAAGCTACCTATTAAGCCGCCATGAAAATGTTAGTCATCTGATTCAAAACCACTTGCTCACATTCAATTCAAGTATGTCCCCATGCCAATCGAAGTCAAATGATGTCATTACTCAGATCACATTCTCAATCGACGCAATATTGATATACTCTCATCTGTCTTCCCCCATAACATGCTGGCCGTTCTGCACGTGGTGCGCGGGCCGCGCCTTCTTCTACCCGAGCGTACGCGCCGTTTCTGAGGAGAGAACTTCTTTTGAGCAATCATCGTTCGTCATCCGGCACTCTGCTGACCTGTTTGCTTGCCTTTACCCTGCCCGCACTGTCGCAGGGAACGGGAACATTCACCAACATCACCGCACCGGCCGCCGGCACCGGCTCGCTTCAGGGAACCGCCGTTGTCGGCATCGATACAGCTGGGGACGTGGCGGGAACTTATGTCGACGCCACTGATACAAGCCACGGCTTCTTGTATTCAGCCGCAGGCACGTTGACCGTCATCGACATCGCTGGCGCTAATACAGGAAAGAATATGGGCACCTTCGTCACCGCCATCGACGCAGGAGGAGATGTCGCCGGCTACTTCACAATTGCCGGGACAGAGAACAACGGCTTTGTGCGCACGGCCAATGGCACAATCTCCACATTCACCGTCTCGACGGGAGGATGGCAGGGGGAAGGGACCGATGTCATAGGAATTAACTCGGCGATGGCTGTCACGGGGGAATATCAAGAGAGTGGGACTGCTTTTGTACGGTCAGCCAATAGCACGATCACTACCTTCCAGGTTCCGGTTCCTGGAAAAACCACCTTCTATGGAACCGTAGGAATCGCCATCAATACTGCGGGGATAATCGCGGGAAGATACATGGACGGGAACTGCATCTCTCACGGCTTTGTGCGAGCAACGAACGGCACCATCGGAACCTTCGATCCTCCAAACGTAGCCACAACCCACACTTGCACGAGTTACGGCAGCTTCGGAACCATCCCCACCAGCATCGATACGGCTGGAGATATCGTCGGCACCTACACGGACACAAACGGCGCACGCCACAGCTTTTTGCTCCCGGCCAATGGCAGCATAACCACCTTCGATCCTCCAGGCACTGACAACAGTCCGTGTCCGGCCACGGGCTTGGGCGCCATCGCCTGCGGCTCCGGAGCCATCGGTATCAACGACGCTGGGCAAATCGTCGGCGCATATATCGATTTGGATGGCGTAGGTCACGGCTATCTACGCTCTCCCAACGGCGACTTCACCACCTTCAACGATTCCAGCGCCGGCACAGCCGCGCTGACCGGAACCGGCGCTTTCAGCATCAACGCCGCTGGAACCATTGCCGGAACCTACGTTGACACAAACTCCGTACTCCACGGCTTTGTTGGCACTCCACCAACTGAGGCGACAAGGACCGTGCTCACACCCGTACCCGAACCGAATCCATCCGTCTATACCGAGCCTGTAACCCTCACCGCATACGTCTCTTCCAACGGCGGAATTCCCACCGATGGTGAGAATGTTACGTTCTTGAGCGGCACAACCTCACTGGGAACGGCACCGCTAAAGAGCGGCGTAGCCGCCTTGACCACCACCTCCCTCCCCGCCGGCCCCGACTCCATCACCGCGGCCTACGGCGGCGATACCAGCTTTGCCGGAAGCACCTCGACTGCAATCAACCAGGTAGTGATGGACTTCACCGTCGCCGCCAGTCCATCATTACAAACCGTAACCGCCGGTCAGAACGGATCAACCTCCATCACCGTCACCCCGCAGAACGGCTTCAATTCCGCAGTTGCATTCACCTGCGCCGTGCAGCCCGCCGGCCCCACATGCAGCTTGTCGCCGACCTCCGTAACCCCCTCCGCGCCTACTACCACCCTCACCGTAGTAACCACCGCGTCGTCCGCTTCTCACCGCCAGAAATCTAACCCATTCGTACCCGGCACAGCGCTTGCGGTTGTCCTCTGCTTGTTCGGCTTCAAAAAGCGGCGGCGTTTACAGTTGATTCTCCTTCTGGCGGCGAGCATAACCGGCCTGAGCCTGATCAACGGCTGCGGTTCTACTTCCACTGTGACGACTCAACAAAGCGCTATCTACACAGTCACCGTAGCGGCCACAGCGGTATCGACGGACACGCACACGGCCACCTTCGTCCTCACAGTAGACCAATAGAATTTTCGCCCACCCTCAAACCGCCCCGCGCGCTTTGCCTCCTCCACATGAGGCAAAGCGCGCGGGCTCTGGACGTGCATAAAATAACTACCCGTTCACGGAACCTTCTGCACCCTATCCGCGTATGGAAATATGTCCGCTTCCGGCCGCCAGCCAGCCGGTTCAACGTTGCACGGAATAAGAGCCATTCCCAGCTCCCGCGCACTGCAAATTTCTCCATGGAGGTTTCACATGTCCATCGCAATCTGCGACCACCCGGTCTCCGGCTTCATCGCAACCGCCGAGTCCGCCAGCCATTCTGAATTCATCCTCACCGATCTCGTTCGCGAAAACGACGGCCGTCTCCTCGACCGTCTCATGCCGCTCGTCCGCAGCCAATCCCTCGCGCTCGACCTCTCCGCGGTTCAGCGCATCGACGCCGACGGCATCACCGCTCTCATCTTTCTCTACCGTTCCGCCCGTCAAGCCGGCCACCGCTTCACCGTCTCCAACGCGTCGCCTCGCGTCGAGAAAACTCTTGCGCTCGTCGGCCTCGATCGGATCCTCTTATCCCATAATGTGACCATTCATTCACAATCCAGACCCTGATGCCCCCCACTCTCTGCCTCATTACCTCCAAAACCAAGCCCTTCAGCGGCCCCTATCTCAAATTGCGAAATTTTCATCCTAAAATGATACAAACGTCAAACTCCCCCGCCCCCCGCATGTGACCTTCAACACCCGGCAACTGTATACTTATAAAGATATTCGTAATCACGATTAATCAACCCGCAACGCGCTGTTGGATGTCTGGTTGACTCGCACGCTCTTATGCTTCTTGATTGTTCTTCTCGTTGAAGCAACGAGCCCCTGTTTCACCACCTTCTCATGGATAATCGTTGCGGAATCCTAATACGAGGAGGCTTTACCCATGACGCAGGGCGTGATGGAACTACCGGTCGCTGAGGCGGCCTCGAGCTCAACCCCAATCAAATATTGTTATTTCTTCGGCGGCGGAAAGGCCGACGGAAACGGCAAAATGAAGGATGTACTGGGCGGCAAGGGCGCAGGCCTGGCCGAGATGACCAACGCCGGTTTGCCCGTCCCTCCCGGTTTCACTATCCAGACCGAGGCCTGTCGCGAGTACATGCGCGGCGCCGTCAGTCCCAAGATCAACGCCGAGATGAACGCCGCCCTCAAGCAGCTAGAGGAGCTCCAAGGCCAGACGCTGGGTTCGGGCGAAAATCCCCTCCTGGTCTCCGTCCGCTCCGGCGCCAAGTTCTCCATGCCCGGCATGATGGATACCATCCTCAACCTCGGCCTCAACGACAAGGCCGTCGAGTCCCTGGCCAAACTCAGCAATAATCCTCGTTTTGCCTATGATTCCTATCGCCGCCTCATCCAGATGTTCGGCGATGTCGTCCTCGATATTCCTAAGAAGAAGTTCGAGCATATCTTTGACGCCGTCAAGGCCGCAAAGAAGGTCAAGTTCGATTACGAGCTCACGCCCGATGCCCTCAAGCAGATCATCGCCGAGTACAAGAAGCTGGTCCTCAAGGAAACCGGCAAGGAATTCCCCCAGGCTCCGCTCGACCAACTGACCCAGGCCCGCGATGCCGTATTCCGCAGCTGGCAGAACGAGCGCGCCAAGACCTATCGCCGCATCAACAACATCGACGACTGGCTGGGCACAGCGGTCAACGTGCAGGCCATGGTCTACGGCAACCTGGGTGAAAACTCCGGCACCGGCGTCGGATTTACCCGCAATCCCGCCACCGGCGAGCACAAGTTCTTCGGCGAGTACCTCATGAACGCCCAGGGCGAAGACGTCGTCTCAGGCGTCCGCACGCCGCTCCCCATCAGCGAGCTTGAGCGCGCCATGCCCAAGGTCTACGAGCAGTTGCGTACCATCACCGGCAAGCTTGAAAAGCACTATCGCGATCTGCAGGACTTCGAGTTCACCATCCAGGATGGCAAGCTCTATATGCTGCAGACCCGCAACGGTAAGCGCACCGGTCTTGCCGCGGTCCGCATCGCCATTGACATGGTCAAGGAAGGCCTGATCACCAAGGACGAAGCCATCTTCCGCGTCGAGCCCAACCAGCTCTACGACTTCCTGGTACCCCGCCTGGTTGAAAAGGGCGAGAAGATTGAAGTCCTCGCCACCGGATTACCTGCATCGCCTGGCGCCGCTGTTGGACAAATTGTTTTCACCGCCGAAGAAGCCGTCAAGCGCCACGCTGACGGCAGCTATCCAATCATCATCCTTGTCCGCGGCGAAACCACCCCTGAAGATATCGCCGGCATGGAAGTCGCCGCTGGCATCCTCACATCTCGCGGCGGTATGACCTCTCACGCCGCTGTCGTCACCCGCGGCATGGGCAAGTGCTGCGTAGCCGGCGCCGGCGACCTCAAGGTCGACGAAGCCAAGAAGGAACTCAGCGTCAAGGGCAAGGTCTTCAAGCAGGGCGACTGGATTTCGCTAGACGGAACAACCGGCCGCGTCATTGATGGCAAGCTCAAGACCCTCGATGCCCAGCCCGACGATCCCGATCTGGTCAAGTTCATGAGTTGGGTCGATCCCGTCCGCCGCCTCCGCATCCGCGCCAACGCCGACATTCCTCGCGACGCAAAAAATGCTCGCCTCTTCGGCGCCGAGGGCATCGGCCTCTGCCGCACCGAGCACATGTTCTTTGCTGAAGACCGCATTGAGCACATGCGCACCATGATCCTGGCACAGGACGAAAAAACCCGCCGCGCCGCCCTCAAGAAGCTCCTGCCCATGCAGCGCGCCGATTTTGTCGGCCTCTTCAAGTCCATGGAGTCGCTACCGGTAACCATCCGCCTCCTGGATCCGCCGCTGCACGAGTTTCTGCCCAAGCGCGAAGACCTGCTGGTTGAAATTCAGCACCTCCAGGACACCAAGCCCCGTTCGCCCAAGCTCAAGGAACTTCGTCCGCTGCTGGCGCGGGTTGAAGAGCTGCACGAACAGAACCCCATGCTCGGCCTGCGCGGCTGCCGTCTCGGCATCGCCTTCCCCGAGATCACTGAGATGCAGGTTCGCGCCATTCTCGAGGCCGCCGTCGCGGTCAAGAAAAAGGGCGGCGATCCGCATGTCGAAATCATGGTTCCGCTCATCGGCTCCATCGAGGAGATGCGCAACCAGTCCGCTATCATCCGCCGCGTCGCCGCGGAAGTCTTCGCGGAAAAGGGCGAAAAGGTCGACTACATGGTAGGCACCATGATCGAGCTGCCCCGCGCGGCCCTCACCGCCGGCCAGATCGCCGAAGAAGCCGAGTTCTTCAGCTTCGGCACCAACGACCTCACCCAGACCACCTTCGGCATCAGCCGCGACGACATCAACAACTTCCTGCCTGCCTATCTCAAGTACGGCATCTTCAAGCAGGATCCCTTCGCCACCCTCGACCAGGCCGGCGTAGGTCAACTGGTCCAGATGGCCACCACCAACGGCCGCAAAACCCGCCCCAACCTCAAGGTTGGCATCTGCGGCGAGCACGGCGGCGATCCCGAGTCCGTCAAGTTCTGCCACAGGATCGGCCTCAACTACGTCTCCTGCTCGCCCTTCCGTTTACTCACGGCAAGGCTCGCAGCCGCGCAAGCCGCTCTCGAAGAAAAGGGCTCAGGCGGCCACTCCAACAAGTAACTCATCACACGAAGCAATAAAACAAGGGCGCAGCCAATCGGCTGCGCCCTTGTTGTCTAAGGAACCTCCGCGCAAGTCTAGGCTGCGGAAAAACTCGATCCCGAGGGAGGCGGGGGTTTCAACCCCCGCATAAAGCCAACAGAATCGTCGCGGGCTTTAGCCCCGGATCCTTCCTCAGAATCGCGGAATGGACTTTGTCAGCAGTCTGGGGCGCAGCCAATCGGCTGCGCCCTTGTCGCGTCAAGCAATTCAGTCCATTATTCGGAAGTTGCACAAAAAAGTAACTGCTTCGCAATCAACAAAGCAGCCGAATCGCCGCCACGCTCCTAATGCGCCGCCGCGATCGACTCAATATGCATACTCTTTGCTGCGGCATTTGCGGTCGCGGACACGGTCACGTGGTCGCCATAGAAGGCCTTCACGGCATCCGGATTGTCGATCGTCCACACTTGCTTTTTAGCCTCGTCCACAAACACCGGCTTTTCGCCGTTCTTGATGCACTTCTTCACGCACGCCGCGCCGCTTCCCGCATGTTGGGCTCCGCACATGGAGTCTGATATCCAGCCGTTGATGGTAGTAGAATCTGCAGCCTTGGCCGTGATCGTGGCCAAAGCAAGGACAACTGCAAGCATTGACAGAATATGCTTCACGAGAAACCTCCAGGGGAATCGCTAGCTCAAATCAGCTTCCATCATGCTATCGCGAAAGCAATTCTGCAAGCAATATGCAGCCCTGTATATGACCAATTTGCCCCTCCGGGTCTTCCACCCCTTCGACTGCGTCCAGCCAGGCTTTCAGCGCGTTTTTGCTTTTGCGCACTGAGTAGATCAGATCAATCTACAAGCCGTCTGTATCCTTTCAGACACTCGATTACGCCTCGTCGTGCCGTGTCACAAATTCTTCGCAAATACAAGAAACCGCAATCTTCTATCTGGCATCAAAGTTCTTGTTGTCGCACTGCTGCACCTATTCCGAATAGGTGTCGTAAACCCTGGAGGAGGCAAAAACACATGCTTTGGACAATCTTTGTAATCCTCCTGGTGCTGTGGTTGCTGGGGGTAGTCAGTTCCTACACGCTGGGTGGGTTCATCCATGTTTTGCTCGTGATCGCGGTAGTCGTGCTTCTTATTCAGTTGATTTCCGGCCGCAGGCCAGTGGTATGACCGCGATTTAAGACGGGTTCGTTTTGAATACGGGCCAATGAACGGGCATAATTCCATGCCAACAAAACTTAGTTACATCAAGACATCCCCGGAGGGAAAAATGGACAAGGACAGAGTAAAAGGCGCAATCGATGATTCGGTTGGGCGTGCGAAGCGCCAGGTTGGCGAGTGGACCGGCGATACAAAGACACAGGCAGAGGGCGCCGCGCAGCAGGTGAAAGGCAAAGCAGAGAAAGCCTGGGGCAACGTGAAGGATGCAGCGCGGGATCTCAAGAATGACGTGCACGAAACGAAGGCGGAGCACGATGCCAAGAAAGACGCTCATCGCCGTTCGAATGCTTGATTCCCAAAAATCGCTTACTGGCCGACCCAGGTCCAAATCTCCGGACCTGGGAAGCGCCAACGCTTCCCTCTAGCTTCGCCCGCAAACCCCGGCCATGCGCCGCCCTCGATCTCCGCCCTCAACACTTCCCGTACCTCATTCCGCATAATCCAGTCTCACAAAATGGGTTTTGCCCGCTGAGAAACTCCTGCCTTTTCCCCGGTAATTATGTTTTTGTATTACGCCCCTATAAATAAGTATGCGAAAATCATGAAATCTCGCCGGTTAACGCCTGTTCTCCAGCCGTCCCCTGCTTCACCGCTTCAGGCACCGCCCGGCAAACGGCCCAAATCATCGTCCCCCTTGAACGAAGGCGGAGAAGAAGGACCAAATGGCAGACCCGTTGACCAATAACCAAACGATCACCAGTGACCACGCAGCGATCACCAGGGACCATGCAATTTGTTTCGCCGAGGCTCTGGCCGAGGAGCTTATAGAAGTCGAAGCCCTGCGCGCACGCCGCGGAGTCAATTCCGATCCGCTCACGCCAAAAGAAATCCTCCAGCATGAGCATCTGAAAGAGATCGCCGATAGGGCCGGAGAAACTACGCGCGACAATATTAAAGGCAAGGAAGCGGCCGAAGAAGCAAAATTCGTCGTGGGCCAGGCCCGAAAGATGGAGCTCGCCGGTCTCGCGTTTTCCGGCGGCGGCATTCGTAGCGCAACCTTCAATCTGGGAGTCCTCCAGGGACTGGCTCAATACAACAAGGTGCGAGCCTTCGATTACCTCTCCACAGTTTCGGGCGGCGGCTATATCGGAAACTGGCTCGAGGCCTGGATCAGCCGCAGCGCTCCAACGCAGGATGAGGGACATGCAGCGGGCCCGCACATTCAGGAGGGAATTGATGCCGTAGAGGAAGAACTCCGGCCAACTCGAACCGCGCGCCCCAAAACCGTGGAAATGCGCGAACGTACTGATCAGAAATCGCATACCGAGCCGCCGCCCATTCGCTTCCTGCGCGATTACAGTAACTACCTCACGCCGCGGCTCGGAGCCTTCGGTGCAGATACCTGGACAGTGATTGCCATTTACCTGCGCAACCTGTTTCTCAATCAGTCCGTTCTGATTCTGTTTTCGTTCACGCTCCTGCTGCTTCCCTACATCGCGCTTTGGCTCACGAATCTTTTGTCTAGGTCCTCTGTGTGCTCGTGGCTGGCGCCAATCGCGGTCTTCCTGCTGTTGACCGGCGCGCTGTCAATCGGGGCCTGGAACCTGAGGGACCTGATCGATGCCTGGGACGGAAACCAATTTGTGCGGCGGCCACAGCAAGCACCGAATCCCGGGAAGGAACGCCCGTGGCTTCCGCCCCAGGATCAGCGCTGGGTGCTTCTCACAATTGTGACGCCTGTCCTTCTTGCGCTATGGATTTTGACCGCCTGGTTGTGGATACACACCGGCAACGCTGGCAACTGGGACGCGCCCCAGAATACGTATTGGTGGCCGTTGTGGGGAATGGTGTTGCTTGGCCTGCCGCTCTCCATCGCCTCAACAATTACGGCATTCCTGCATCCCGAGGACGACCCGGAATTGAAAATGCTGTGGTGGGTTTCAGCTTCCCTGCTTACGGGAGCGGTCAGCGGGTTGGTCCTGCTCGCGGCCTATCGTCAGTTCTTCACGCCGATGCACTCCTGGCCGGGAGCGGATTGGCACCAACTCAGCCTCGCATTCCCGCTCACGTCGCTCATTTTCCTGGCCGCGACCATGCTCAAAGTGGGCTTGATGGGGCGGTCCTTCCCCGACCCGTACCGCGAATGGTGGGCGCGCGTCGCCGGATGGGTTCTCCTCCTCACCATCTTTTGGACGGCTGGATTCTCCGTCGCCATCTACGCACCGCTCGGGCTCTTGTGGCTGCGCGGATGGGTGAAGGCGGCGGGACTGGCAACCTGGGCTGGCACTACTTTGGCAGGTGTGCTGGGAGGAAAAAGCGAGAAGACTGCCGATGACGACCCGCACAGCATAACCTCAAGGCTGCTCTCGTTCACGCCCTACGTTTTCATTGTGGGACTGCTGTCGCTCCTGGCGCTCTCTTTGGAGTTGATGCTGGCACGAATCTATTTGGCCAGAGACGGCATGCAAGCCGCCTGGAATACCTTCCTTGCAGAGAGCCCCGCCGTTGAAAAAGTTGCCGGTTGGGTGCTGAAGGTCAACGGAAATCTGGCGTCGGGAACGCTGACGCTAAGCGGCAACGCAACCACGGCTGGTTCGGCTCCAACCAGTTATCCCTATGTCGATGCCCACTTCACGCTGCTCCGCCAGGCCACAAACGGTTGGCTGATTCTGGCTTGCCTGTTGGTTTTCGGCGTTTGCGTGTGGCTATCCTATCGAGTAGACCTCAACGAATTTTCCATGAACCTGATGTACAGAAACCGCCTGGTGCGCTGCTATCTGGGAGCCACTCACGAGAGACGCGAGGAAAATCCCTTTTCAGGGCTCGACTGCCGCGATGATTTATTTCTCTCCAGCCTCCGCAGCAAAAAATTCTATTCCGGCCCGCTGCCCATCCTCAATAGCACGCTGAACCTGGTCAATTCCAGAGAACTCGCGTGGCAGGAGCGCAAGGCGGAATCCTTTCCCATGACCCCGTTTCGTTGCGGCTTCGATACCTGGATCGAGCAGGCAAACCTTGAGACAGACTACGAGCGCGAGAAAGAGGTCGAGCACATTTCCAAATACGCATACCGCATGACTGAGCACTACGCCTACAAGCAAGGCGGATTCTTCGTCGGAACGGCGATGAGCATCTCCGGCGCGGCCGCATGCCCTAACATGGGCTACCACACGTCGCCGTCTCTCGCGATTCTGATGACCTTTTTCAACGTGCGCTTGGGATTCTGGGCGGGCAACCCCAGGAACAACGATACCTGGTTTTTACCAGGGCCGACCGTGGGTCTGAACCAACTTATAAGCGAATTGCTCGGCCTCACCAACGACAACGCACAGTACGTCTATCTCTCTGACGGCGGACACTTTGAAAATCTCGGCGTCTACGAACTGGTCAAGCGTCGTTGCAAATTCATCATCGCGTGCGACGCCGGCGCTGATCCCAACTACGCCTTCGATGACCTTGGAAACGCCATCCGCAAGTGCCGCGAAGATATCGGTGTGGAGATCGAGTTGGACACGTCGCCCCTGGTGCCCATAGGCAGCGGCGCAAGCGAGGGAAAAAACAACAGCGATGCCAAGAAGTTATGCTCACAGCATTTTGTGGTAGGTACAATCCACTACGACATGGCCGATCCCGACGGAACAAATGGAATATTCATCTATATCAAAGCCTCTCTGACTGGAGACGAACCGTCGGACGTGCTCAACTATCAGACAGGCAACCCCACGTTCCCCCACCAGTCAACGACCGACCAGTGGTTCACGGAATCGCAATTCGAAAGCTACCGCCGGTTAGGACAGCATATCGTTGACACTCTGTTTGCCGGACCCAAGGGCACGCCCCACTATGAAAACCTCAAGTTAGATGAAAACCTGCAGCACTATCGGGAAATGCCGGTCGCCAGGCTCTTTGGTGAGCTGAAGAAAAAGTGGCCAGATCCAGTTCCCAAACCAAAAGCCAAAAAGCAACCAACATCCTGAGCCGGCAAAAATGAGGAGCGCCGGCCTCCCGGCCGGCTGCAGCGTGGACCTCCCGGTCCACTCTCACTCTATGTCTTCAGGTGAACGACTCTAAGCCGGCTGTAGCGCCTTCTTGCCCTTCTTCTTGGCCTTAGCTTCTTCCACCACCGGCCCATGCGTCTCGGCCGTCGGCGTCGGCATCGCCGGCGCATCCCCAATGCGCTTTGAATAGCTGCACTCCACCGCAGTCTTTTCCGGCTCCGCAACTTTCTTCGTGCGCTTCTTCGGCGCAATCTCCTCGGCCGTCTTCTTCTTGTTCGGGCATTCCAGGTAAATCCCCGACCGCAGCGTTTTCTCCACCAGGTAAGGGCTTCCGCACTCCGGGCACTTCTCCGGCACCAGTTTGCTGTTCGACGTAAAGTCGCACTTCGGATAATTCGTGCAGCCCCAGAACATGTTGCCCCGCCGGGCCTTGCGCTCCGCCAGGTCTCCGGTCCCGCACTTGGGGCACTTCAAACCTTCAATAATGTTCTGCTTCACGTACTTGCACTTCGGATACCCCGAGCACGAAACAAACTCCCCAAAAGCCCCCTGCCGCAGCACCAGCGGCTTGCCGCAAGCCGGGCAATCCTCGCCCGTCGGCTGCGCAGTATTCTGCTTCTGCTGCTGCTTCTGGCTCAGCTTCCTGAATGTCTTGCAGGGCGGATCCTCGTTATACCCCGGGCAACTCATAAACGGCCCAAAAATTCCCCGCCGCAGCACCATCACCCGCCCGCAGTTATCGCAATACTCTTCGGTCTCGCCCGCCTCTTGTGCCTCCGGCGTGTTCATGTCCGGCTTGGCCGCAATATTCTCCTTGGTAAACGTGCAGCTCGCCGGATCCTTCTTGTTGTATTTCGAGCACGCATAGAAGCTGCCGAACTTGCCCCACTTCAGCAGCAGCGGCGCTCCGCACAGCTCGCACTTCTCCTTCGTCTCCTCCTCCATGCGCTTGATGTTCCGCATCTGCTTTTCGGCTACCTTCAGCTCTTTTTCAAAGTAGCCATAGAAGCCGGTCAGCAGATCAATCCACTTCTCCTTGCCCTCTTCAATATCGTCCAGTTCCGTTTCCAGCTTGGCCGTGTATGCGGTATCGAAGATATAAGGAAAGTTCTCCACCAGCAGATCGCAAACCACCACTCCAATCTCGGTGGGATAAAACCGTCCTCGCGACCCGCCGTGTTTCACCACGTACTCGCGATCCTGAATCGTATTGATGATCGACGCATAAGTCGATGGCCGTCCCACGCCTCGCTCCTCCAGCTCCTTCACCAGCGAAGCTTCGTTATAGCGCGGAGGCGGATCGGTAAAATGCTGTTCCTCAAACAATTGCTCCATCTCCAGCTTTTTTACGTTATCCAGATTGGGCAGCTTATTGCCGGCTCCCTCGTCGTCCTCGTCCTTTTTTTCCTCAATCACCTCGTAGACCTTCAGGAACCCGTCAAACCGCTGCACCGATCCGCTGACTCTGAAGTCATAGGTCTTGCCAGTCTTCGCGCTCACCGCAGCAATCTTCGCCGTGGTCACGTCATAGATGGCCGGCACCATCTGCGAGGCCACAAACCGCTGCCAGATTAGCCGGTAGAGCTTCAGTTGCTCCTCGGTCAGATAGCGCGCAATCGACTCCGGCGTCCGCGATGCATCCGTTGGCCTGATCGCCTCGTGCGCATCCTGTGCGTCCTTCTTGCCCTTGTAATAATTCGGTGACTCGGGCAGATACTTCTCACCCAGTTCCTTGCCGATCCACTCTCGCGCCCCCGCAATCGCCTCCGGCGCCACGCGCGGAGAATCGGTTCGCATATAAGTGATCAGGCCCACCGTTCCCTCGGCGCCCACATCAATCCCTTCGTAAAGCCGCTGCGCTACTCCCATCGTGCGTCGCACGTTGTAGCCCAGCTTGTTGGCCGCATCCCGCTGCAACTGGCTGGTGATGAAGGGCGGCAATGGCCTTCTCTGCTGCTCTCTTGATTGAACCGAGGCCAGCGACCACCGCGCATTTTCGAGCGCATCCATCACCTCGTCCATTTGTTTCTTATCCGGCAGTGCGCTTGAAATAAACTGCGCCTTCCCATCCTTGTCCTGCCCGTTCACAACTCTCGCCGGCTCTCCATCGATCCCAACAAAGCGCGCCTTGAAGCTTTTATCGTTTTGCTTCTCAGGATGCAACTGCGCATCCAGCGTCCAATACTCCACCGGACCAAACGCGCTAATCTCCCGCTCCCGCTCCACAATCAGCCGCACCGCCACCGTCTGTACGCGTCCCGCTGAAAGCCCCCGCCGCACCTTGTCCCACAGCAGCGGCGAAATCTGGTATCCCACCAGCCGATCCAGAACCCTCCGCGTTTGCTGCGCGTCTACAAGATTCTGATCCAGGTCCCGCGCGTGATTGAACGCCTCCTGCACTGCCTTCTTCGTGATCTCGTTGAAGGTCACGCGGCGAATCTTCTTCTTCTCCTTCGCGTTGGTTCCCAGTTGAAGCGCCAGGTGGTACGCAATCGCCTCACCTTCGCGGTCCGGGTCAGGCGCCAGAAAAATCTCGTCCGCCTTCGCGGCCGCCTTCTTCAGCTGCGCCACAACCTTTTCTTTGCCCGGAGACACAACCAGCGTCGGCTCGAATGTCCGGTTCTCCAGCTCCACACCGATTTCTTTTTTCGGCAGGTCCATAATGTGACCCACCGACGCCAATACTTCAAAACCCTTGCCCAGATATTTCTCGATCGTCTTCGCCTTGGCGGGGGACTCGACGATCACCAGTGATTTATTCATTGCCATCCTTAATACAGTACCCACTCTACCCTGTCAGCTCTCTTCGTCACGAAAACAGGACCTTCCTCATCTTCTTTTGACATTTCAAATCCTGCACGTACCCGGTAATTCTCCCCTCAAGGAAAAACTACCCGCAAATGTTGCACCCTAACACGGAACACCATCCCGTTTCCACTCGTCCGGCAAGTTTCCCCTCGTCAGCCGTCCCATTCTCAAGACGTAGAATCTCTTTCGCGGCGCGAAATCCGCCGCGCAATCGTGCCGTATCCTCCAAAACAATTTGCTTTCAAAAGAGTAAACGGACAAACCCGCAGGGGCCAGCGAATCGAAATGACGGGAAAATAAATTCTAACATTTTAAAATCTGCCGCACAGCCTGTTGCCCAAGATCTCGTTTTTGAGGACCGGGAAACCACGAATCCCAATAAGATCTCACACCGCTTATTTCCTAGCCCCTAGTCCCTGTTCCCTGCTCTTATCACATCGTTCGTACGTAATTCTTCCCCGGCATGCTCCTCACCCGGCCCGTTATCTCCAGTTCAAAAAGCGCCGTAAATACCTCTGAAGAAGTAAGTTGTGTCTCCAGCAGCTCCAGAATCTCATCGATCTGCGAGCTCTCGTCCGAGCGCAGCACCTCCAGCACCATCGCCTCTTGGGGTCTTAAAACCGGATCAGGCAATAGAGATGCGGTAGTCTCCGATTTCGATTCAGCCGGAACCCCAGCCTCCAGCTCGAGCCGCACCCCCGAGGACAGGTCCTCCCACACGTCCTCCCAGGTAGCCACCAGCTTAGCCCCCTGTTTAATCAATGTGTTAGGCGTCCACGATCCTTTGTTGGTCACATTCCCCGGTACCGCGAACAAATCCCTGTTCTGCTCTGATGCGCACCGCGCCGTCACCCGCGTCCCCGAGTTTTCCCCTGCCTCCACCACCAGCACAGCAATGCTCAGCCCGCTCAAAATCCGATTGCGCCGGGGAAAATTCTGCGGTGCCGGAAACGTCCCCATCGGCATCTCGCTCACAATCGCCCCGCCCGTAGTCAAAATTTCCTCCGCCAGCTTCTTGTTCTCCTTGGGATAGACCACGTCGATCCCCGTTCCCCAAACCGCCACCGTAGGCATCCTCGCCGCCAAAGCACCCCGGTGCGCGCACGAGTCAATTCCCCGCGCCATCCCACTCACAATCAGCAACCGCCGCACCGCCAGATCTCGCGCCAGAATCTCTGCCACGCCCGCTCCATACGGAGTAGGATGCCGCGTCCCCACCACCGCAATTGATGGCCTGCTCAGCAAGCTCGCATCCCCGCGCACCCACAGCACGGGTGGCGGATCGTAAATCTCCTTCAGCCGCTCCGGATAATCCGGGCAGCCAAAGCTCACCACCGTAGCTCCTTGCGCCACAACCCGCGTCCACTCCTCCTCGGCAGCCCGGCGAGCCTTCCCGTCAAAGATGAACTGCGCCGCTTCAGCCGGAAACCTCAGCCCCTCCAGCTCCGTCAGCCCCAGCGATAGAATCCGTCCCGGCTCATCCAGAGTTTTCATTGCGTCCAGAATCCGTTTCGGTCCCAGTCCCGGCGAAAGCGCCAGCGCCAGCCAGGCCAGCCGCTCCTCGTCCAACTGTGTCGCCTCTGCTAAAACCGCGCCTTGTTGCATCGCCGTCATCTCTTATCCCCGCCGAAATCCATAATTTGCACAGCACAGCCTCGTCTGAGGAAACCAATCACAAATCTCTAATGGATTTTCGCCAACACTAACCCCACCCGCCTCAGAAGTCAAGATGCGCGCCCGCTCATCCCCCACCCAACGCAGCAAACGATATACTGGCGCGGAGCCGAAATATCAAAAATTCAACCGCGGAAAAAGCTGCCCACCGATCGAACGGAGCTTCTCATGACCGATCAAAGCAAGACCAATCCCCTGCTCAACTGGATCTCCAACGACCTTCTCATCACCGACGGCGCCTGGGGAACCGAGCTCCAGGCCCGCGGCCTTCCCTCCGGCACAAAACCCGACTTCTGGAATCTCACCCATCCCGACCGGGTCGAATCCGTAGCCCGCGCTTACGCTGAAGCCGGGAGCCAGGTCGTCCTCACCAACACCTTCCGCGCCAACGCCGTCGCCATGTCCAGCATCTCCGCATCCGATCTCGACGCCATCAACCGCGCCGGCGTAGAAATCTCGCGCCGCGCCGCAGGCCAGGCGCTAGTCTTCGCCTCCATCGGTCCCACCGGAAAAATCCTCCTCTCCGGCGAGGTCTCCGCCGATCAAGTTTCCTCTGCCTTTGCCGCCCAGGCCGCATCGCTCGCCGCCTCCGGCGCCGACGCACTCCTCATCGAAACCATGAGCGATATTGAAGAAGCCCGCCTCGCCGTCGCAGCCGCCCGCCTCACCGGCCTGCCCGTAATCGCCTCTTTCGCCTTCGACTCCGGGAAAAACAAAGACCGCACCATGATGGGCGCAACCCCCGAGTCAGTTGCCGAAGCCATGGTAGAAGCCGGCGCAAGCGCCGTAGGAGCAAACTGTGGCGTAGGCGTCGAGCAGTCTATCCCCATCTGCCAACGCCTCCACGCCGCCTGCGATCTCCCCATCTGGATCAAGCCCAACGCCGGCCTGCCCACCATCGAAGGTACATCCCTTCGCTACCACACTTCAGCCGAATTCTTCGCCTCCCACTACGCAGCCCTCCGCAACACCGGAGCATCATTCCTGGGCGCCTGTTGCGGCTCCACCCCCGATTTCATCCGCGCTTTGGTAAACGCAAAGACCGCTAGCTTACTAACCCGCTAACTCGCCAACACGCCCGCTCGCCACAAGCCAACCGCACTTCAACCACCCACCCCCATTGCCGCCCCATATACGCCCTCACGAATCTTTCACAAATCGCGAGTACTCTAAGAGATGTGAGCACCACCTCGAATTCCCGTCTTCGCATAGCCGCCATCAACTTTCTCAACCCCGCTCCCCTCATGTGGGACTTCGAGCACCCCCCCCTCAGCGCCCCGCTCGCCCTCCGCTATCAAATCGACCGAATGACCCCCTCCGAATGCGCCGCTCGCCTGGCCAGCGGAACCGCCGATATTGGCCTGATCCCCACCGCCGCCCTCGCCACCACTCCCGGCCTTCGCATCCTTCCCGGCTGCACCATCGCCTCCAAGACCCGCGTTCGCTCTCTGCTCCTCGTCCGCCGCGCTTCTCAGCCGCTCACCGCTCTGCGCTCCGTAGCCGCCGACACAGCCAGCCGCACCACCCTCGCCTACGCCCGCATCCTCTTCCACAAATGGGGCAACCCCACCGTCCCGTTCCTGCCCCAGGCAGCCGACCTCGACTCCATGCTCCAGAAAGCCGACGCCGCCATTCTCATCGGCGATCCCGCCCTGCTCGCCCTCGAAGAACGCGCCAACCGGTTCGAGCGCACCGGTGAAGAGCTCGTCTACCATGACCTGGCTGAAGAGTGGCGTGCCCTTACCGGCCTGCCCTTTGTCTCCGCCGTCTGGGCAGCTGTCGCCAAAAACTCACTGGGTGGAGATCTCGATTCTGAGACCTGGGAATCAATCACCGAAGACTTCAACAAATCCCGCATCCACGGCCTTCAGAACATCGATGCCCTGGCAGCCGAGTGGTCTACTCGCCTCCCCATCTCCGAATCCACTATCCGCACATACCTCACCGCAAACATCCACTACACTCTCGATGAAGAGTGTCTCGAAGGCATGGCAGTTTTTTTCCGCACCGCCGCCGAACTCCAAATCCTCCCCGCCTACACTCTCCCCGTCCCCGAGCCCGTATCCTGAATAATCCATAAGCAACTCAATATTTTGAAAAGAAACGGCTGCGGTGCCGGGGCACCCTCTGGGTCGGGTCACGCACCATGAGAAGCTAAAAAAATCCGCGGGTTCTATTGAGAAGTGCAAAAGGAATGTCCTCAGAAAATCCGAGGGTTTTATTGAGAATTGCATAACGAATGTCCGTGCAATCGAGCTCGAGCCGCGGAACGAAATCGCGCCGGAGGCGCAGAGTTTGTTAGCCCCGCGCTTCAGCGTGGGGAAGAAATTCCACAGGTTTGTTACGGAGTCCCGTAGGGACGGCGCAAGGAGATAACCGACAGCCTGAGGTATATTCCCCGGCCCGCACAAACTTTGAACCCGCGAACCTCCCGCACTAATCTCATTCCACAGGAGAAGGCAAAAATGAAAATTGGAGTCATAGGTTCCGGTGACGTAGGAAGAGCCTTAGCTGGCGGCTTCCTCAAGCACGGCCATCAAGTGATGATCAGCGCCAGAACCTCCGCCAAACTAGCCGATTGGGCGAAGCAGAATCCCACCGCCTCCGTAGGCGCATTCGACGCAGCCGCTGCCTTTGGCGAGTTGATCGTCCT
This sequence comes from Occallatibacter sp., assembly GCA_049515455.1. Classification (GTDB taxonomy): domain Bacteria; phylum Acidobacteriota; class Terriglobia; order Terriglobales; family Acidobacteriaceae; genus Telmatobacter. The sequence goes on along the minus strand of JBEKUB010000036.1, from coordinate 7,612 downwards.
CGCCGTCTCGGGCAAAGCGGCAGCCGACGCACTCCGCCTCGCTGGCGCTGCCAACCTCAAAGGAAAAACCATCATCGACGCCTGCAATCCCATTAAGGATGCCCCGCCGGTCAACGGAGTCCTCCGCTTTTTCACCTCTCCCAACGAATCCCTCATGGAGCAGTTGCAGCACGAGTTCGCAGCCGCGCATTTCGTCAAAGCCTTCAACTCGGTAGGCGCCCCCTTGATGGTGAATCCGCAATTCAGGGCCGGCAAACCTACCATGTTCATCTGCGGCAACAATGACCAGTCAAAGAAGCAGGTAAGTGAAGTCCTCGATCAGTTCGGCTGGGAAATCGCCGATATGGGCAAAGCCGAAGCCGCCCGCGCCATCGAGCCCTTATGCCTGCTGTGGTGCATCCCCGGCTTCCTCCGGAACGACTGGACCCACGCCTTCAAACTCCTGACAAACTAATCCAGCAACAATCCACACGCGCATCTCTTCATCCCCTCCGCCGCCAACTCGCCAACTCGCAAAAAGGGCCGATCCGCGCTGCGGATCGGCCCTGCCAACTTGCGCAACAAAAATCCATCTGGAAGCCAGATGCTGTTCCCTATTCCCTAGTCCCTAGTCCCTGCCGTTAAATCTCCCACCGCAGCAGCGCCGCCCCTACGGTAAACCCCGCTCCCACCGCGGCAATCAGCACCAGGTCGCCCTTCTTCAGCCTCCCTTCTTCAATCGCCGTCTCCATAGCCAGCGGAATTGTCCCGCTCGAGGTATTCCCATACTTCTCAATATTGATAATCACCCGCTCCGGATCCATCCCCAGCCGATCCGCCGTCGCAGTAATAATCCTCTTATTCGCCTGGTGCGGAATAAAGCACCCCAGGTCGGCCCCGGTCACGCCGTTCCGTTCCAGCACGTTGGCACAAGCCTCGGCCATCTTCCGCACCGCAAACTTATAAACCGCCGGCCCATCCTGGTAGATGTAGTGCATCTTCTTGTCCACGGTCTCGTGACTGGCCGGATTCAAGCTCCCGCCGCCCTTCAGATTCAGCGCAGCCGCCCCCGACCCATCGATCTCGTACACATAATCGATAAATCCAATCTCGCCCTCTTCCGCCGGCTCCAGCAAGACTGCCCCGCCGCCGTCTCCAAACAGTACGCAAGTGGTCCGGTCCGTATAATCCGTCATCCGTGTATTGGCATCCGCCCCGCAAACCAGAACCTTTCCGTGCGCTCCGCTCTCCACCAGCTTCACGCCCGCCTGCAGAGCAAACACAAATCCCGAGCACCCCGCCGAAACGTCAAACCCCCACGCGCCTTTCGCCCCAATCTTGTCCTGCACCAGGCAAGCCGTCGAGGGAAACATCATGTCCGGCGTAACCGTGCCCACAATGATGACCTCGACCTCGCTAGCGTCTATCCCCCTCGCCGCCAGGCACTTCTTCGCCGCCGCAGTGCATATATCGCTCACGCCCTGCCCCTTGGCCAGCACGTGCCGCTCACGAATCCCGGTGCGCTCCATAATCCACTGGTCGTTCGTATCCACCATTTTTTCGAGATCTTTGTTGGTAAGTACTTGCGGAGGAACGTAGGTCCCAAGCGCCGAAATCTTAGCGCGCCGGCCCACCACGGGGCGAACAATAAGGCTCAATGCATCTCTCCTTAAAACCTTCAGATTGTCATCCTCAGCGGAGCGGAGCGAAGTCGAAGGACCTGCGTTTGCTTTTCCGCCTCAACTTCAAACTCGCGCCTTGTGTCAGGGCATGACTTCAATCGTGCTGCAAAATACTGCAAAATGAACGTGGGCTTTAGCCCCTGCGGCATTCTTCCACACAAAAAAAGTACCGGGTGACCTACTGCGCCCGTACTAGCCCGTTACCGTTGCTTCCTTCCGGACCTGGCGGGTTTGGCGGGATTACGTCGCGTAGGACCCGGCACTGATCGATTTTAACACTCCACAATGTTTGGGTTCAGCAAACAGTCCTTGCACTCATGACCACTCGCGCCGCCCATCTTGAATCCATCATGGAAGCGCTCAATGCCGATAATCTGCTCTCATCGAATCCGCCCGAACATTTGCAGATAATTACCTCATATTTGGCTACACTCGAATCAAGCAGCCCAAATGTCATCGGCAGCAGCCGCAAATTCTTTGCGATATGTTCGCTCCAGATCCCTTGCAAAAGCCAGAATCCACCCCTAACCACCTTTAGAATCAGGAATCTGGAAGTAACCTCTTTGTTTTCAGTCGTTTGAAAAGGATACCCACCCCGTATGCTATTGAAAATAAGGAATTTCCCGCAAGCATACGGGGGGGAGGGGGGTGGCCCCTCGGCGGCGCGATCCAACCGGCTCATTCAGCTCGCGCACTCCTTTCGCCTTCGCCACACTCATCAGCCTCCAGTGGCCACGCAGCAGTCAACTCCGTCCCCCGGTACAATGAACAAGTGACCAAACCATCCCCACCCACGGCCCCCACCGTGGGCTTTATTTCCTTAGGCTGCCCCAAAAACCTCGTCGACTCCGAGGTCATGATGGGCCTGCTCGATCGCGCAGGCGCGCGCCTCACCTCCCATCCCGAAGAAGCCGAAATCCTCGTCGTCAACACCTGCAGCTTCATCGACACCGCCAAGCAGGAATCCGTAGACACCATCCTCGAAATGGCCCGCTTCAAAACCAACGGTTCCGCGCGCAAGCTCATCGTAGCCGGCTGCCTCGTCGAGCGCTACCGCGACGAAATCCAGAAATCCATCCCCGAAGTAGACGCCGTCATCGGCACCGGCGAACTGGAATCCATCCTCGCCGCCGCTGGCCTCCAATCCCCGCCCGCCGCACTTTCTCTCTTCAACATCATCACAACCAAATCCGCCGAAACCCGCGAAGGCCACGAATCCCAATCCGGCACGCACAAGCCAGCCTTCAGACCCGAAGGCGACCACCGCGAACAACAAGGCCGTTTCCGCCGCGACGACTGGCAAGGCGCAACCCACCTCCTTCCCACCTACCTCTACGACGAAACCACCCCACGTTTCCTAACCACCCCCAAATCTTCCGCCTACATAAAAATCGCCGAAGGCTGTGACCACCCCTGCACTTTCTGCGTCATCCCCAACCTCCGCGGAAAATTCCGTTCTCGCCGTTTCGAATCCGTGATCGCCGAAGCCCACCAATTAGTCGCCCGCGGCGTCCAGGAGATCACCCTCATCGGCCAGGACACCACCTGCTACGGCGAAGACCTTGGCCTCAAAGATGGTCTCGCTACCCTTCTCGATGCCCTCGCCGCCGTCCCCAACCTCCGCTGGCTCCGCTTCCTCTACGCCTATCCCAACCGCATCACCGGCAAACTCCTCGGCACGATCGCCAAACACGACAACATCTGCAAATACCTTGACGTCCCCCTTCAGCACGCCTCGCCCGCCGTCCTCAAACGGATGAAGCGCGGCGCTGGCGCAGACATCTTCCTCAAGACCCTCGAAAAAGTTCGCGCCGCCGTCCCCGGCATCGCCCTCCGCACCACCTTCATCGTCGGCTTCCCAGGAGAATCCCCTGAAGACGTAACCCTCCTCGAAGACTTCATCCAGGAAGCAAAATTCGATTGGCTAGGCGTCTTCAATTATTCCGACGAAGAAGGCTCCGCCGCTTTCTCGCTCGACCAGAGAGTCCCCAAGCTCACTATCGAATCCCGCAAGCGCCGCCTGATGAAACTCCAGCAATCCATCAGCAAGCGCGCCAAGCAGCAGTGGGTGGGCCGCGAGCTAATCCTCCTCGCCGAAGGCGAAAGCGAAGAGACGCCACTCCTATGGGAAGGCCGAACCCAGTTCCACGCCCCTGAAATCGACGGCAAAGTCTACATCAACGACTTCGGCGCAAACGAATCCCTCAGCCCCGGCAGCTTTTACAAAGCCGAAATCACCGAAGCCCACGACTACGACCTGGTAGCAAAAATCCTCTCCGCCCCAATCTAAAAATGAAAATTCATTTCTAAGCCGCACCCGTCATCTCTTCCAGCGCATCCACCTTTTCCGAACTAAACGTCGAATATCTAAGCTTCGCAATCTCATGCCATTTCTTATTCACGCGCTGCTTGGCGTGCAAATCGAACCACTGTTTCCCGCACCCCTTGCATTCGTGCACTTCCACCACCGCGGAATACCCTTTCGCGTCGTCCACCATCTTCGATCCGGCGTCCGCATGTTCATCCATCGCCTTCCTGAACTCGCCCCGTCCCGTCGTCAGCCGAAAATCGGCAAGGCAGTCAGCAAGCTTCTCCAGCCGTTCAAAGTAACGCGTCTGTTTCCCTTTCAACTTGAGATAAAAACCGCAGCCATCGCAATAAGGCGCCGATCGCACCAGTTTATAAATGCAATATCCGCCGAAGGCGAAGCCCGCAATCTGCAGCGCAGCATACGCATAGCCCCAAAACCCCAAGGCAACCGTATCCCGCGTGAATTGGTCAAAAGTCACCGAAGTATGTGAGAGCGTAAAAGTAAGATAGGCCGGGTAGGAAATCCATTTGCGAATCGCTTCTCCATCCACCGTCAGATACTGATATTTCAGCCAATAAATAAAAAAGAAGTTAGCTCCTGAAACAGCAACCATGTTCAGCAGCACGCCACGCCCTGGCCGAAAACTCAACAGCCTTGATCCGAAGTAATACCCGCTCGCGGCCACCACTCCGGAAATAAATGCGCCAAATGGAAGCACAAACGCATAAACAAATCCGTAGATAGCGCAGTCATAATGCAGCTCCATATACACCAGGCCCGCCGCCGTGAGAACGGTAGTCGCAATCCCAAATAAAGTAACAATGAATCCTTTTACAATTCGATCCATAATTGCCTGAATCCTCTCTCTAACCATCCGTTCTATTGCTGGCATCCGGATCGCCCACACCTTATTTACCGGCCCGCGCCCGCACCGCCAGAAAATCCGCGCAAAGTTTCTTGGCGCTCGACGAAAAATAATAGCGCTCAATCGTGATTTCCTTTCCTCCGTAGACGCGAATATTCAACTCGCTTGCGATCGGGATGAAATTGACGCTGCGCGTAATGTTCATGATTCGCTCAACCTCTTCCCATTTGTACGGATACTCCATCACCTTGAAACGCCCAAACCACCCCTGTTCGGGTACCCGAATCGCCATTCCCTCCGCCCCCGCGCGAAAGTAGCAGCCCCGCACAAACGCGCTGATCACCCGCCCCACCCCTCCCAGCACAAAGGAGAGGGAGACCAGCGTAAACACTCCGACAAGAACAAACACCCACCATCGCTGCATTCCTTCCGCGTCCGATGTCAGGGACCCGGAGGAATTCGCCAACACATAAATTAGCGCGAATGGAATGATGCCCAGCAGCAGTCCGAACACAATCCGCCTAATCCCCGCCAACGCAACGCGAATCGGCGCATAGGTAGTCATATCCTGCATATTGCTCTGCCTGGCATCGAACAATTTTGCACTCTCCTGGATTTCGACCAGCCTACAGGAGAATCCACCGCTACCGCAAGCGCTTCACCCGAAGCTGTAACATAATTAGGGACAACTGCCCCAAGGCAGGAACATCTTCAATGCCCGCAAAGAAAAAATCCGCTAAAATTCTCCGCTGCCCCGCCTGCGGCATGCTGGTCCGCTTCAACGACGAAGATTTCCCCTTCTGCAGCGACCGTTGCCGCAAAATCGACCTCGGCAAGTGGGCCTCCGGCGTCTACAAAATCAGCTCCCCCGTCCTCGACCCTGAAGTCCTCGAAGACCTCGGCGGCCTGGACCCGCACCACTCCGGTGACCCGAACGATGATTAACAACCAGGGCAATATCTGCCAGCCGCCTCCCGTCCGCAGGACCCTCTGGGCCTGGACAATCGCCACCTTCTTCGGCGCCGGCTGCGGCAAGCCCGGCCCCGGCACCTGGGGTTCGGTCGCCGCCGTACTGATATGGGCCGCCTGTGCCAAACTCCTCCATCCCGCCCCGCAAACCCTGCTCATCGCGCTCGTCGCAGCCATCGTCCTCACGCTGCTCGTCGGCATCCCTGCCTCCACCATCGTCGCCCGCGAGTCCGGCCGCCACGACCCTCAATTCGTAGTCATCGACGAAGTCGCCGGCCAAGCCATCGCTCTTATTGGCAGCCAGGCCAACTGGCGTCACGCCCTCATCGCCCTCATCCTCTTCCGTCTTTTCGATATCACCAAACCCTACCCCATCCGCCAACTCGAAAAACTCCCCAATGGCTGGGGAATAGTACTCGATGACGTAGGCGCCGGCCTGTATGCTTTGTGTGTAGCATCTTTGCTGCATTTATGGATTCATTGATCCGGCTGGATGGATTGCGGTATCTCAATCGTGGTTTCCATTTTCCCTTGGTACTGTCATCCTGAGCGAAGCGCAGCGTAGTCGAAGCACCTGCATTTGTATGTAACTCGACTCCGCGGTCAACCAAGTCAAGCAGGATAAAACCATGTCCCCCACCACCGCCCAATCCGCCGCCTCGGCCCCACGCATCGACTCTATCGATCCCGCCGCCGCGCTGCCCTCCGGCGAAATCGAAATCGCAGGCGACCATCTCGGCCCGCTCACCCTGGAGCAAACTGGCGTATTACCCGCCGTCCTGGTCGATGGTCACCCCGCCCAGGTCCTCATGAGCCGCCCCACCCGCCTCTCCTTCCGCGTCCCCGAGCAGGCCTCCACTGGCCTAATCGAAGTCCGCAACCCCTACGGCGCAGGCAACCCCGTCCCCCTCCGTGTAGCCCATCTGCTCTCCGCCGATCTCCACCCCGTCACCAGCCCCGCCGTCAGCGGCTCCGGCATGGTCTACGCCACCATCTCCGGCCCCCGTGGCAAGCAAACTCCCGTCTCCGTGGTCCGCGTCAGCCCTGACGGCCGCGGGACCCCATTCGTCACCGGCATCCTCAACCCCACCGGCCTCGCCTTCAATCCTGACGGCGACCTCTTCGTAACCTCCCGTGCCGAGGGCAACGTCTACCGCATCGACGCCGAAGGCGAACCCACCGTCTATGTTGAAGGCATGGGTGTAGCCACCGGCCTGGCCTTTGACCCAAACGGCAACCTCTACGTCGGAGACCGCAGCGGCACCATCTTCAAGATCGATCCCCAGCGCCAAATCTTCGTCCACGCCACTCTCGAGCCCAGCGTTGCCGCCTATCACGTCGCCGTCAACGCTGAAGGAACCCTCTTTGTCACCGCCCCTACCCTCACCTCCAACGACGCCATCTTCGCAATCAACCCCCACGGCGAAACCCGCCCTTGGTTCCGCGGCCTCGGCCGTCCCATGGGCCTCGCCCTATCAAAGGAAGGCGACGTCTATCTCGCCGCCTGCCTCCACGGCCGCTGCGGCCTGGTCCGCGTCACCCCCCAGGGCGAAGCAACCCTAGTCCTCTCCGGCCCCAATCTGGTAGGCGTAGCCTTTTCTCCCATGGGCACCACCATCCTCGCCACCAACGACTCCGTTTATGATGTGGACTTAGGAGTAGAAGGCCAGAATCTGTTTTAGTTACTGATCCCTGACCCCTGATCCCTGCTTTCTTATGAAATCCGAAATCATCGCCGTCGGCTCCGAGATGCTCACCCCTGCCCGCCAGGACACTAACTCCCTCTATCTCACCGAGAAACTCAAC
>JBEKUB010000035.1:0-33940 GCA_049515455.1 Occallatibacter sp. | reverse complement strand
TATAGTTATGATTCCGATTTGGAATGAGCAATTGAGGACATCTTTTTATGGATGTTTATAACCCTGGAAAGATCAAAGGGTACGGATCAGAGTTGCGGAGTCAGCTGGGGGTGAAACTCGGCTTTGCCATTGGGGAGCAACACGATCTGGAGTTGGCCCTGTTGCGGCTCGGCGAGCGTAGGGCCTTCGATCTGCTCAGGATGGCCGTCGCCGGCCGTGTATTGCACCTTGAGTTGACCGCTGCCGCGCAACTGGATGCGGTAGTGGAAGCTGGCACCCGGGGCCAGACTGTTGGCTCCAAAACTGGCGCTGGGATAATCGACTTCGAGCAGTTGAATTGCTGCTCCGGTGCGGTTTTCGACCGTGGTTTCAACTTGATAGGAGTGGCAGCCGGCGGCCACCGCAAGCGCCGGCAGCAGAATTGCGGCCAGAATTCCTTCCTGAATCCTGCTTGTCGAGATCATTCCCGGCCTTCTTCTGGGCTCTGAGCGCTTTCCGGTGGGGACTGGGAAGCAACCACCTTCTTCTCCAGTCGATCGAGGCGCTTGAGCAGCTCCGGCAGGCGCTGGAAGATAGTGACTGCGCGCAGCCAGACGCGATTATCGAAGCCGGGCGAACCGGAGATGGTCTTTCCCGGCGGCACGTCGTGCGAGACGGCGGATTGTGCGGTGAGGATTACGCCGTCGCCGACGGTGCAGTGGCCGGCTATGCCGGTTTGGCCGGCGAGAATGACGTTGTTGCCGATGATGGAGGAGCCGGCAAGACCGGTTTGGGCGCAGATGAGCGAGTTTTCGCCTATTTTGGAGCCATGGCCTACCTGGACCAGATTGTCGACTTTGGTTCCGTCGCCGATCTCTGTTGCGCCTACGGTTGCACGGTCGATGGTTGCGTTGGCCTGAACGTCGACGCGGCTGCCCATCAGCACCGGTCCCGACTGCGGAATTTTCTCCCAGTGGCCGGCTTCGTTCTTGGCAAAGCCGAAACCATCGGCGCCGATGATGGCGCCGTTCTCGAGCGTTACGTGGTCGCCGAGAATGCAGTTTTCGCGAACTACGGCGTGAGCGTGGGCAAAGAAGTGGCTGCCAGTCTGGACTCCGGGGTAAAGGACGACGTGGGGCAAGAGAGTTGAGTGCGGGCCCAGTTTGACCTGAGAGCCGACGACGACGTAGGCGCCAATGTGCGCGCCTTCGCCGATTTCGGCGGTGGGGTCGATGAGTGCCGTGGGGTGAATGCCGGGGGAGTATGCGGGCGGCTGGTAGAAGAAGGCCAGCGCGCGGGAGAAGGCAAAATAAGGGTTTTTGATGCGAAGGGTGGCCGCGTCGATCTGCTGAAAATCCGGGTCGACGATCACGGCGGCGGCCTTTGTGGTGCGGGCCAGGCCGGCATAGCGGGGATTGGCCACGAAGGTGATATCCGTGGGGCCAGCTTCCTCAAGACCTTTTACGCCAGTGATTTCCAACTCCGCATCGCCGCGGAGTTCCGCGCCTAATTGAGCTGCCAATTCGCCTAGCTTCATCGCAAGAATTGTAACGGATGAGGCTTCAGGAATGAATTTCGAAGCAATAATGTAGGGGGTCTGGAATGGTGCGTATAATGCCGTGCATGGTGGAATTATTGATCGCATTGAAGCGAAGTTTGACTCTGATTCTATTTCTCCCGTTAGGCGCATACATAATGGCCAACGCACAGGATCCCTGTCAATTCGGCGGTGACGATGCTGCTGAAGGACTTGTAAAGACCTTGACGCAGGAGAAATCATGCAGCGCTGCAGTTGCAAAATTGCACGCTTGCGCATGGGGCTCAAGTGCCGATACCCAATTTGCTTCTCTTGTTGTAGAGAAATGTGAGAAGACATTCTTTGACAAGCTATCCCCAACGGGCAGGGAACGCTACGAGGAGGAGATGCAATTGTGCGCGTATGAGTTTGCACGCCAACAAGGAACGATGTATATGTCTGCCGCTGCGTTATGCCAGGCTGATGTTGCTGCGGATTTCTCTGCCAATCCTGACAAGGCCAGTCGACCGCTCTCTCGCGCCAGCTTTGACTGCGGCAAGGCTCAGACTCCGCTGGAGAAGGCGATCTGCTCCGATATTCGTCTCGGCAAAGCAGACATCGTCTTATCGAGAGTCTATGCGAATGCGCTAAAGGGTGACGATCAGACAGGCAAGCCCGCGTTGGTACTAAGCGAAAAGGAATGGCTTAAAGGACTTCCCGCAACTTGTGGAGTAACGGACAAACCATTGTCGCAAAAGTCACTAAATTGCCTTCGGATTGCATTTGAACTTCGCTTTACAGCGCTCGACTCCGGAGGAGATGAGGATAATGACGACCACGTTGCCGCCGATGTATCCGACGCAGGCCCGCGTGCCAGCTTCGATTGCGAGTCGCCGTCAACAGCATTGGAAATTGTGATTTGTGCCGATGCTGAACTTGGGCAAACAGACATTCGTCTGGCGGAAGCCTATCACAAGGCTGGGACGGCTATGGGTGCAGCGCAGCACAAGGATCTGATTGAAAGTGAACGCAAGTGGCTTCACTTCGTCAACGAGAGTTGCCCATTGGGCGCCATCGGCGGCATCCCGCCGGTAATGACGCGCGCCTGTGTTCGCCAGGCATTCGAGACGCGCATTGGGCAATTGCTGCAATGCCCTAAGAAAGGATCGTCAGAGCAGGTCTCCTGTCTGAATGATTTCCAGCTTTTTGAAAAGTAGCAGGATAGATTATTCGTCAGGTTCCGCTTCACGCGAGAACAGCTCCGGCTGCTCCGTGCCCGGCCCTGCTGCTGCTGCGCGCTTGCGGCTGGATGCGCCGATGAGGCTTACCACTTCCAGCGTTTGAATCGCCTGCCGGGGGACGTAAATTCGCTGCGTGTTGGAGCGGGTGTCGGGAGGGGTGAGGAGGAGGCCGGCGCCATCGACCAGGGAACGGTCGTTGGCTGCCAAACCCTCCAGCTCTTCGCCGTCGGTGAGGGTCATGCGGAGCCAGAGGCCGGCGGTGCGGGGGCGGATGGCGAAGCGCTTGTGAAGGAGTCGCTCAGGATTGCTTGAGTCGCCAGTGGGCAGATCGCGCACATAACAGACCCATTTGACCTGCTCCCAAGCGATGCGGAGGACCTTGCCGTTGAGGTCGAGTAGCTCCAGTTCCGGCGCATCCTGGCCAAAGCCCGGACCTGCGTATCCGGCGCACCAATCCCGTGAAAACTTGCGTACAATCACCGGTTTGCGGACAGAGGCCATCGTTCTGGATTGTCGCACGACGGGGGGCTGCTGCGCTGAATAGGGCAGAGGTCAGTTTATTGAGCAGCCTCCGGGGGCTGAAGCCCAAGCTCATTTTTCGCCCATTTTTGGCGCGACTGAACAGCTTGCGGAAAAAAGGCAGATCTCGACCGGGATGCCCGAAAAGCATACCTCAGGGGTTAAAGCCCCCGTCGATTTGATGGGCTTTATACCGGGGATGAATCCCCGGCCTACCGCCCGAACGAGTTTCTCCGCGAGCTGGGAAGCCGTGCCCTTATGCAAAACAGGCATCTCGCAAGCTCGATCGAAGCGACTCAACTTCGAACTGACCCACTACCAGTGCAAAACAGGTCTAGCCAACGGGCTTTGGTTGTGTTAATGTACTGGTTTGTTACGTCTCAAATTTGTGCTGTAAGGGTAACGCCATCAGATACTTGACAGAGACTTGAGACGGCGGAAGCAGGGAACGGAATGCCCGATTACATTTACCTTTTTGAAAACCGCCTGACGGCAGATCAACAATTCGCATTGCGCCAAATCCGCGAGGCAGCCCGGGACGCGGAGACGCTTCTGTTCTTAACCGGAGATGCGGTCCGCGATCTGACCAACGGCCAAGCGGTTCGCGATCTTGAAGTTTCAGTTCATGGAAACGCGATTAAGCTGAAGAAAACAATACAGAAACTGGGCGGGGCCGTGTGGGGCGAAGACGACGAGACCCACAGCCTATATCTCTGTTTCCCGGGAACCGTGCGCGTGGACCTGATCAGCACGCATAGCTTCGAATATCCCAAGCCGGGCAAGAGAGTTTTTCACCCGGCGTCGATTCATGAAGATCTCCGGCGGAGGGATTTCACTGTCAATGCAATGGCGCTGTCGCTGAACGAGGGATCGTATGCGCTGTTGATGGATCCGATGAACGGGGCTGCGGATATTGAAGGGCGGACGCTGCGGCTGGTCTCAAATTATGGTTTTCTTGAGGAACCCGCCAATCTTATCCGCGCCGCGCGGTACATGGCGGGGCTGGGATGGGAAATGGATCCCAAAACCCTGACTCGTTATGAGAATGCCAAGGGCGAGGGAGTGATTGAATACCTTTCGCAGCAGGCGCGCAGGGAGGAACTGGAGCAGATTGGCCACGAGGAAGACGGGCTGAAGGTGCTGCGGGCGCTTGAGGCCGAGGGCTGGATGAAGGTGCTCTACCCGGCGTGGACTGAGGCCAAGGCGGATGAGGAGAAGCTTGCAGCCCTGCGCACACTGGCTGCCGAGTTGCTGGCGGAGGGAGTGCGCGCCGATATGTCCGCGGCACAGATGCAGTTGCTTACCGCCAAACTCACGGGTCGGGAAGTGGCGGTGCTCAAGAAATCGATGCTGCGCGAGGGCTTCGTTGATGAGTGGAGCAGTCTGGACCAGCTGGCATCAAAGTTTGCCAAGGTGCTGCTGTCGAAAGAAAATGCAATTCCCTCGGCGGGTTTCAAGCTGTTCAGGAGTTACGATCCGGAGGCGGTTCTGTGGCTTGGATTCACCACCAAGGATGCAGCTGTTCGAGAGCGTTATAACCTTTTCCTGAAGGTCTGGCCCGAGGCGCGGCAGCGCATTCCGCATGCGCTGATGCAGGAGATGCGTATTACGCCGGAACTACCGGGCTATGCCGAGCTGGTGCAAAAGGTTTTTTTGGAATTGATCGACGGCCGTTTGACCACACCGGAGGAAGCGCGCGCCTTCCTGGAGCCGCATTCGCCTCCGGCTCCGCCGCCGCAGGTGACGATCAAGAGGCCGCGCGTGAAGCGCGGCGCAGAGCCCAAGGTGAAGGAACGGTCCTACGAGGATGAGGACGAGGCAGAGGACGTTTCCGATGAGGATCTCGACGATATTGGCGGCGATGAAGAGGAGATCGACCTTGGGATCAGCATTCCTAAAGCGGATTTGGAGCCCGATATCGCTGAGGAAGGCGAATCCCCGGAGGATGAGCTGGAGGATGAGGAGCACGAGCCGGTCCGCACGCAGGCGAAGACCGCGAAGACAGCAGCCACTGAGAAGCCGTTAAAGAGCTCGAAGCCAGAGGCGGCTGTACCCGCCGCCAAGGCAGTTGCTCCCAAATCTGCCAAGGCAGAAGCTCCCAAACAGGCAAAGGCTGAGAAGCCCCAGCCGGCGCCCAAGGCAAAACCGGAAGCTAAGCCGGTCGCGAAGGCGGTGATTGCTTCAACGCATAAGGGCAAGCCGGTCGAAGCGCAGGCCAAAGCCAAGACTGCTCCCGCTGCGAAGAAGGTCGTGGCCAAAGCTCCAGTGAAGGCTCCGGTCAAGGCTGCGGTAAAGGCCAAGGCGAAAGCTCCGGCAAAGAAGCCGGTGGCCAAGCCTAAGCCAGCGAAGCCGGCTCCCGCTGTTCATTCAAAGGCTGGCAAGGCGGCACAGGCAGCAAAGGCGAAGAAGCCCGCGGCGAAAAAAGCAGATAAGAAGCACACAAAGAAGCGCTAGACGTTGCGTACCCCTCAATCCTGCGTGGTATCTTCAAAGGATTCTGGAGGATTTCATGATAGTGCGTCTGCTTTCCCGCGCTCTCACAATTTGCCTGCTCAGCCTTCCATGCATCTTCACGGTTTCCGCTGTTGGCGCTGCGGATTCGGCGATTACTTCAAGTTCACAAAGCATTCATAACAGCTACCGCTTTCAAAAAAACGGTTGGACCTATGTGCATCTTGAAGGGGCTCCTTCAGAGATCGGATTCGAGCACGGGCAGTTGCTTGCGGCCGAGATCGAAGACCTGGTGGGGGTGATCAAGCTCGAAACTGCGCACGATACCAAGCGCAGCTGGGAGTTCTATCGCACGGCCGGGCGCAAGATGCTGTGGCCGCACATCGACGCAGAGTACCAGCGGGAGCTGAAGGGCATCGCGAAAGGGGTTCAGTCGAAAGGCGTGAAGCTGGACGTGTGGGATGTTGTGGCGCTGAATGGGGGGATCGAGCTGCCGCAATATTATGTGCCCTGGCTCGACAAGAGAGAGCGCGCCGCCAACGCGCCGCACATTTCGCCCTCGGGCCGGTGTTCGGCGTTTATCGCTACTGGCAGCTATACGGCTGGTGGCAAGATCGTGATTGCGCATAACAACTGGACTACGTATGCCGAGGGATCGCGCTGGACGGTGATCTTCGATATTCAGCCGGAACACGGGCACCGGATGCTGATCGACGGCGCTCCGGGCGTGATTACCAGCCAGGACGATTTTGGCGTGAATGATGCGGGGTTGATGATCACCGAGACGACCATTTCGCTGTTTGATGGCTGGGACCCGAATGGCAAGCCGGAGTTTGTGCGTTCGCGCAAGTCGCTACAGTATGGGAGCTCGATCGACGAGTATGTGGCGCTGATCAAGGAAGGGAACAACGGGGGCTACGCAAACGACTGGATGATCGGCGACCGCAAGACGGGGGAGATTGCCTACCTGGAGCTGGGACTGAAGAATACGCCGCTTTGGAGATCGAAAGACGGATATTTTGTGAGCTCGAACTTTGCGCGCGACCCGGAGCTGATCAGAAACGAGACGGAGGGATTCAAGCTGAACGATCTCTCTTTCTCGCCCAACGCGCGACGCGTGACCTGGGAGAAGCGTATGGCGGAGAACAAGGGGCGCATCGATATCGAAATGGCAGAGAAGTTTCTCGCCGATCACGACGATAGCTATACAGGCAAGGTGGATGCGGATGATCGTTCGCTGTGCGGCCACATCGACCGGGCGAAGCTGGGCGTGCCGCAGTGGGAGTGGGGGCCGTATTTTCCGGGCGGGTCGGTTACGGGGAAGGTGGCTGACTCCGATATGGCGGGGAAGATGTCGCTGGTTGCGCACGCAGGGCATCCCTGTGGCGAGGATTTTCTTGCTGCGCCGTTTCTTGCCGCGCATCCGGAGTATGGATATTTGAAGCCGGTTTTGAAGGATATGATTTCCGGGCCGTGGACGACGTTTTCGACGGGGGAGAAGCAATAGGTCTGAGAGAGTGTTTCCGATTCCTCAGCCGGCGGCGGCGACGGGTTCGGCGATTGCCGCTGTTACCATTTCGCGGATGGAGTCGATGACCAGGTTGGGTTCGTCGAGGTGAATCCAGTGCGCGCTGGCTTGGGCGATGACCTGCTGCACGTTATCGCCGATGCAGTCTAGATGCTCAACGGAGAGCGGTGTGGATTTGCCTGGGGTGAGCACCAGCACGGGAATATCGTGGATGGGAGCGGCGGTTTGCATCTCTCTTACCGTATCCGGAACCGCCTCGACGTGGCTGCACATTCCGCGGTAATAGCTGGGGCTCGACCAATGAGCGGCTATGACGGGCCAAATTTCCCTGGGCATTTTGCCGACCTCTTCTGTTACCCGTCCCAGCACGTGGCGGCCGCCAGAGCCGGCTACGCCTGCAAGCTTGCCTGAGAGGCGTCCGGAACGGCAGAGCAGCGAGGTTACCGCAAGGCGGGCGAGGCCGAATCGAGCGATGGGGATGGCATAACGGGTGAGCTTGCTGCCGAGATCGACCTGGGATTGCTTGCTGGGGTCAAGCGGGGGCCACTCTTCGCAACGCATGGGATCAACCAGCAAAATGCTCTGCACATCATCAGGGTAGAGAAGCGCAAAGCGGCGCATGACCAAGCCGCCGAAGGAATGACCTACCAGAATGTAGGGTGATTTGACGCAGGCCGTCTCCAGCAGATCGTGCAGTTCTACCGCGATGTTTCCTGGGGTGCGGGCAGTGCGGCACGGGCTGCTCCAGCCGAGGCCGGCGCGATCGTAGGATGCGGTGCCGGTGAAACGGGAGACTGATTCCTGAACGTGAGACCAGTTGAGATTGGTAGCGGCGATGCCGGCTTCAAAGAGCACGGTGGGTCCGCCTGAGCCTTTCTCGAGCAGGTAGAGTCTGCATTTGTGCCCTATTGTGACCCAACGTCCGTGACCGGCAAAACGGATGCGATCGTAATGACCACCGATCATTTGATAAAGAAAACCCAGGACGATCAGAGCGGCTGCCGAACCAATAATCCACAGAAAGATATTCACAAATGATCCTAGAAACGGGTGAGACGGTCGGAGCTGAAGTCCGCAAGGGTGAGATTTGCCTTTGCACTGCCGCGATCGATGATAAGTAAAGTTGAGCCGGGGATGCCGCGCAATTTTGCTTCTACCTGGCTGGCCGACCAGACGCCGCCTTCATGGCGCAGGCCGTAATAAGTGAATTCCTTTAATACTCCGGTTGCTTTCACCGTTTTCTCCACGTAGACAGGAAAGCCAATGCTTTTGTCGAGCCAAGTTCGGACCTGTGCGTACTGCGTGCGATCCGAGGGACCGGGGGTGCTCTTTAAGACGTCGCACTCGCGGGCGCCATATTTTGTTTCTTCCGCTACTTTCTGGGTGGGCCAAAAGAACGCGGATTCGAGAAAATCTTCGTAGCTGAATCCGGGTCCGAGTGGGCCATTGTTCCATTTACTTATGGGAAGGATAGCCGGAACCTCATCGCCGGGATGAGCAATTTTGATCATATTTTGGCCGTCGGGGCGCATTTCGAGAAGAATGTGGGCACGCGCGTCAGGTTTTGTCTCTTTGGGAGGGGTTACTTCGAGGAAGACGCACAGTATGCCGGGAAACCAGTGCGCCTTGATAGTGATGCCGTAGCTGGTGCGACTTCCGTTTGCCTCTACGCGGACAAGATGGCCGGTGGCGCGGAAATCTGCCGTCTGCACGCGCTGGCGCGGAGTTGCGAGGACCGATTGAGTATTATCTGCCGCGATTGCGGGGACGGACAAGAGGAAAGCGGCCAGTGTAATGAAGATGCATCTCATGATTCTGGTCTTCTTTCGTCGCTGTCGATTCTCAGCCCATCACGCATGCGAATGTGTCGGGGCGCGGAGTCGGCAATTTCATTTTCATGCGTGATTACGATGAGGGTCATGCCGTGCTTTTGCTGAATGCCGACGAGCATCTCCATGATGCGCGCGGAGTTCATGCTGTCGAGATTGCCGGTGGGCTCATCGGCAAGCAAGATGGAGGGTCCGTTGGCCAGAGCGCGGGCAATGGCTACTCGCTGGCGCTCTCCGGCGGAGAGTTCGTTGGGATATTGATGCAGACGGTTTTCAAGGCCCACCTCGCGCAATAGACACTCGGCGCGCTCGGCGCGGTTGCTGGCGTCGCGGCTTACGCCGAGCATGGGCACCTGCACGTTTTCGAGTGCGTCGAGCGTAGGCAGCAGATAAAAGGCCTGGAAGATGAAACCGACCTGGTGAGCACGGTAGTCGTCGAGATCGACGGCAGACCCCAGCGGCTGATTGAGGAAGAGGACCTGGCCGGAGGTTGGAGTATCGAGTCCTCCCAGCAGGTGTAGCAGGGTGGATTTGCCGCTGCCGCTGGGGCCGCTGATGGCCACATACTCACCGGCTTGAATCGACAGATCGACGCCGCGGAGAGCTTCAATGCGGCCCTCGTCGTAGCTCTTGCAAAGGTTGCGCACTTCGAGCAAAGGGCTAGTCATGGCGCAGCGCCTCCACGGGAGAGAGATGCGCACCGTGCCAGGCGGGAATGGCCCCGGCAGCCAACCCTGAGAGCACGGCGATGCCCAGCGCTTCGAGCAAATGCAGGGGAGAAACTGCGGCGGAGACGATACTGGCGGTTTGCGGAAGCGTTGAGAGCATGCGAAGAAGGCCCCAACCCAAGCCAATGCCGAGAAGGCCTCCGGCGAAGCCGAGCACGGTGGCTTCCGTCTGGATGAGGAGCACGACACGCCAGCGCTTCCAGCCCAGGGCGCGCAGGATGCCAATCTCGCGGGTGCGTTCAAAGACCGACATGGCCATAGTGTTGGCGATGCCGAGAATGCCCATCAGCAAGGCAATTGAGGATGTGCCCCAGGCGACAGCATGCGCGAGTCCTACGAGCTGATTGTTGGCCGCACGTTCAGCCGCTGGAACGGCGTGCAGGCCGGGAAGCGCATCTTCAATTTCCGCCTGGGCGCGCTTCAGATAGTGCTGCGGCGATTCGCCGAGTGGCGCCGGGCGAAGCCGCACATGAAAGGCAGCAACTTTTCCTTGCAGGCTGGAGATCTGCTGCAGCTCGTCCAGTGGCATGATGACTGCGCCGGATTCCAGTGCCGTGCCGCCGTGAAAGACTCCGGCGACGGTGAACGGTGAGCCCTGAATCTCAATTGTGTCCCCGACCTTCTTGTTCAGGTTGCCGGCCAGAACGTCCCCGAGCAGAATTTCAGGCTTGCCATCATGAAAGCGCCGTCCGGAGGCGAGAGTGAGGGAGTTGAGCTCGTAGGAATCGGCTTGCCAGCCAAAGACGAGCGCATTGACCTCGGGGGTCAGGTCCATGAGATTGAAGATCATGGGCCGGGCCTGATCGACTACCGGAAGTGAGCGGAGCTTGTCGCCGAGCGACTCATCCAAAGAGGTATTGAGGAAGCTCTTTTGCACCACGGCAATGTCGGTGCCGGAGCTTTCGTACATGCGCAGCCATTCATGCTCAAACGCGCGGGAGAAGCCGACCAGCGCGACGAATGCGCCAATGGCCATACCAATGCCGCCTAGCGTGAGCAGCGTCCGGAGACGCCTGCGCCAGAGATTCTTCAACGCGAATCCGGTGAAGGACAGTTGGGAGGCCATGACGTCGGGGAGGGTCCTCAGGAGTTCGGGATTGTCGAACGCTGTATGAAGGGAAGTTTATCGGGCATGGGGGAACAATGTCCACCCAGTGCTCGAGGTTTACTGGAATTTCACGATGACCTAACGGTGGAAGAGGCGAGAGGCGAAGCGGCTTAGCCGATTCCAGCGGCGGTAAAACCATTGGTACAGGGAATATCCGTGTGACTCCCAGAAACCGACAGCATCGCTGGTATAGATATCATTGGGGCGGATGCATCTCCACAGCTTGTATCCTCTGTCGCGCATATAAGCTCTGTATTTTCTGCTGCGAAAGAGGTTTTCGATTACCATGACGCGGGGCTGGTACTCGAGAAAATCCAGGCCGTCGAGAACTTCCAGCTCCCACCCTTCCACATCCACTGAGAGCAAATCGATCTTTTTGACCTGGGGCGCATGCATTCGCAGAATCGTATCCAGACGCCGGAGATTCACCTTGATCTTGCGGATATCGAGGTTGGGTTCGAGACGCGCGTAAGATTCCTTCACGGCCAGCGAGGAATGCGATTCGTAGGATACCTCGCCGCCCTGGTACTCGACGCCGTGAGTCTTCACGACTGAGAAGTCGACCCCATCCTCGTCGTGATCACCGCAGGCATATTCCAGAACCTCAAAGCCGCGCTCCCGATGCAGGGCGCAAAATTCGGGGTTGGGCTCGATCGCGATTACGGTCCAGCCGAGCGAACGATAGAGAGCGCTGTTCGATAAATAATCCGGCCGGGCTGCGCCGACCTCGACAAAGGTTCCGGAGCTTTGCCCGGGGAAGAAGCGCTGCTGCACAATTTTGTCTACATCCGCTTCAGCGTGGCATGCGGCCTTTTCAACCTTCATCCGGCGTTTCCCTTAGCATTCCCGTGTGGTGGGGCAATGATCCCCTGAGATTTTCACAGTGCTTCCCAAGCTTACGAGGCACCAATGGAAATCCTACAGGATTTCCGTCGATTACCGATGGTAGCGAGGGGAAAAAGGGCAGGGAGTCAGCGGGCGAAAAACTCTTGAGACGGATTCAGACAATTCATCCGCCGCGGGATAGCTTTGTTTATGTTTACCTTTAGAACCACGGTCCGATGCACAAAGCGAGCACCGGACCGCAATTTGAAAGTATTAACGGTCGCGCCCGCGAGAACCGCCGCCGCCGCCGCTGCCTTTGCGCGCCTGGTAGCAATCACGGCAATAGACAGGGCGATCGCCACGCGGTTCAAAAGGCACTGTTGTAGGCTGGCCGCAACCCGAACAAATCACAGGTGTTCCCTGTGCCGGAGCCGAACGGTAGCCGGAACCCCCCTGATCGTTCTTCTTTGCCATACGGCAATTCTTGCAACGTTTTGGGGTCGAGTAACCACGTTCCTGAAAGAACGATTGATCCGCAGCGGTGAAGGCAAAGTCCTGCCCGCAGTCACTGCACGTAAGTTGAATATCTCCGGCCATAGGTCTCCTTGCGGAAATTGTACAGCCCCAATCGCATTTTGAGTGCAAGTAATTTATTTAAATTGAAAAACTTGTGTTCGATATACAACGCAGTGGCGCGTCCAACAGGTCCGGCCGGTCAGGGCTGCTGGAAAGGGCTTTATAGTGATGGCCGGAATTTCTCTGTAACTTTCCGGCAGGTCCAGAGTCATATGTGCGTGCAAGTTCTGTGCAGGATTGGACGTTACGGCCGGTCCTGCGTGGCCAAAACAGGCGGATCCCCTCCGCCCCCATCCCCAAGCGAGGTCAAATCCGATGAAGAACCAATTGAACGCACTGCTTTTGACGGCGGCGCTCTCCGGCCTAGTGGGCGGAGCCACCGTAGCGGCCCAGGGAGCCAACCAGGGCGCGGCGAAGGTAAAGGTAACCGCGGCCAAAGCCGGCCTCCGCTATACCGGCCAGGACCAGCCTGCCAAACACTCCTGTAAAGGGAAAAATAGTTGCAAAGGGCAGGGCGGCTGCAAGTCCGGCGATAACGGCTGCAAGGGAAAGAACAGCTGCTCAGGCAAGGGCGGCTGCGCGACCGACGGCTCGAAGATGCCCAAGGCCGTCTAGACTGCAATTCCTGCCGGTGGCGCGGTTGGGAGTTGCCAAGGATATCTCCCGCCACGCCATCGATTCATTTTCCCGCGAGCTTTCTCTTTCATTTTTCATCGGCAGGGACAGATATGTCCAGTAATCGCTTCAATGCGTTTCAGGATCATGGCGTGGGGATTGGATTGCGTATTCCGCACTACGACCACATCTTCAAGCGCAAGCCTGTGGTGGACTGGTTCGAGATCATATCAGAGAATTTTATGATCGACGGCGGGCGGCCGCTTGCGAATCTGGATCGAATTCTGGAACAGTATCGCGTTGTGCAGCACGGCGTTTCAATGTACTTTGGCTCGGTGACTGCGCCTGACCCCGAGCATTTGCTGCGGTTGAAGCAACTGGTGCGGCGGACAGGAACTCCGTGGCTCAGCGATCACCTCTGCTGGGGAAGTGTGGACGGAACTTATACTCACGACCTGCTGCCGTTGCCTTATACGTGGGAAGCGGTGGAACGGACGGCGGAGCGTGTGCGCATGGTGCAGAACTTTCTTGAAGTTCCAGTTGCTGTGGAGAACGTGAGCAGCTATGCGGCATTTACGGGCTCGGAAATGACGGAGTGGGAATTTCTGACCGAGGTGGTGGAGCGGGCTGATTGCGGCATTCTGCTGGACGTGAACAATATTTATGTTTCGGCGATGAATCACGAATTCGCGCCTATGGATTATGTGAATGCTGTGCCCGCGGAACGCGTGGCGCAGATTCATATTGCCGGACACTCGAAGTATGAGAAGTACATTCTGGATACGCACGATCATCCGGTGATCGATCCAGTGTGGGAACTCTATGCGCGGGCAATCGAACGTTGCGGGTTTACGCCTACGCTGCTGGAGTGGGACGATCATATTCCCAGCTTCGATGAAGTCCATGGCGAGGCGAAGAAGGCGGAGCGTTATCTGAAACGACATGCAGGTGCTTTGGCGGAGGCGGCGCGATGAGTTCCGAGCCCATGAGCCTGGCTGAATTGCAGCGCGAGATGGCTGCCGCCGTGATGCTGCCGCTGACGACGGATGAGCAGATGCGCAGCGAGTCGGCAGATGGCCGAAAAATGAGTGCGGTGGCGGAGTCGTTTATCGCGCCCAACAGCCGGTTGACCGCTTTTGAGCGGCTTGAAATCTATAACCGCCAGTACTGGTTTCGCTTGCTAGGCGCGCTGGCTGAAGACTTTAACGCACTGAGGTCCGTGGTGGGAGATCGCGCGTTTGAGAGTCTTTCGGTTGCTTACCTGACGGCGCACCCCAGCCGGTCGTTCTCGATGCGCAACCTGGGATCGAAGCTGGTGGAGTGGCTGACAGCAAGTCCCCAATATGCGGGACGGCGGCGGCTGGCTATCGACGTTGCACGCGTGGAGTGGGCTTTTATCGAGGCCTTCGACCGCGCAGAGCGGGAACCGCTTACGCTAGACCAGATTGCGACTCTGGATGGACGCTCGAAGCTTGCGCTGCAGCCGCATTTGCGACTGGTCGCAATGGACTATGCGGCCGACGAATTAGTGCTGGCGCTGGACGAGCGGCAGAAACGGGAGACCAGCGAGGCGGGAGTTGAGCGTGAAGGCGGACCGGAGACTGCTGCCAGATTGCCAAAGTTGCGGAGAAAGCCGACCTGGATAGGCGTCCATCGCGTGGAATTTACGGTCTATTTCCGCAGGCTCAAGCGGGAAGAGTTTCTTACGCTCGCGGCAATTCGGCGTGGGTTGCCGCTGACCGAGGCGCTGGAGGATGGGTTTCTGGATTCAGAAACGCCTCCTTCGAGCAGGCCAAATCGGGTCAAGGAGTGGTTTGCCAACTGGGCCGAACTGGGCTGGGTTTGCGCCCCCGATCTCGATTCGCTTCTTTGAGAGCAGGAGGAAAGAATGGGGAGGATTATCGACCTGGTGAAGAATGCTTACAGGAGGTTTCGATCGCTGGCAGCCGATGCCGAGAGCCCACTGCTGCTGCTGATCCGGGTCTACTGGGGCTGGCAGTTCATGCAGGACGGCTGGGGCAAGCTTACGCACCTGGAGCGTGTCACGCAGTTTTTTACCAGCTTGAGCCTTCCCGTACCGGGGGCGACTGCTCTGTTTGTCTCCCTGGTCGAGCTGATCGGTGGCGCATTGTTCACCTTTGGGGTTGCAACGCGGTTGGTCTCGCTGGTTCTATTTTTCAATATGACGGTGGCTTACCTTAGCGTCCCTGATGACCGGGTGAATTTTTCGCATATTCTTTCGAATCCGAGCGATTTCTACGGCGCCTCGCCATATACCTACTGGTTCGCTGCGCTGTTGGTTCTTGTATTTGGGCCGGGAGCGTTTGCAGTTGACTGGCTGTTCGGGCGGCAAAATCGATTGAATCGGAGTTCCAGTCCTTAGGCTCATCTCAGGACCTATATTCCAATTGAGCAAGTTTTCCCCATTGAAATTTCCGAAATAGGAAACCTCTCGCGCCACACTGTATCCCTTCCTCGGTGCGCAAAACGGACGGGTGCCTAGATGGGTTACGATTCTTTATCAATCATTTTTCAACGGGATTCGGATTATTGATATGCGGATAGTCTACTTGCTCACTTCGCTGGGCATGGGTGGAGCAGAGCGCCAGGCACTAGCTCAGGCTCAGCGAATGGAGGAACGCGGGCACACGGTAGCCATATTGGTGTTGCGATCTCGTCTTGACGAGGAGTGGCCGACCAAACTCGAGGCAGCGCACCTGGATATGCGCAAAACTCCGATCAGCATGCTGAAGGGGCTGGCACAGGCGCGGCGCTTTCTGGTGGAGTTCAAGCCGGACCTGCTGCACAGCCACACCTTTCATGCCAACTTTGTGGCTCGAATGCTGAAGGTCCTGGTTCCGGGGACGGTGGTTCTCTCCACCGTACATAACGTATGCGAACGCGGCCGGCTGCGCATGCTGGCCTATCGCCTGACGGACAGGCTAAGCCGCCGGACTACCGCAGTCTGCCAGGCGGCCGCAAGCCGTTACGTGAACTTCAAGGCAGTTCCTCCGGGAAAATGCGTAGTGCTCGCGAATGGAATTGAGACAGCGCAGTTTACTCCTGACCTGGCTCGTCGCGCGCGCATCAGAGAACAGATGGGCGCGAACGGCAATTTTATCTGGATGACGGCTGGGCGCATTGTCGAGGCCAAGGACTATCCGAATCTGCTGCGGGCCTTTGCGCGGGTGCTGGCCGCCCACCACGATGTGCAACTGTGGGTTGCCGGGGCTTCGACAGCCGAAGAGTCTAAACGGCTGAGCGATATGGCGGCGATCCGCGGCATGGGAGATTCCGTGCGCTGGCTCGGATTGCGCCGCGATTTGCCTGCTTTGCTGGATGCTGCCGATGGCTTTGTGCTGGCTTCGGCGTGGGAGGGAATGCCGCTGGCTTTAGGCGAGGCAATGGCCATGGAGAAGCCGGTGGTGGCCACCGACGTGGGCGGAACGCGCGAGCTGGTAGGGGACGCCGGAGCGGTCGTGCCTTCCAGAGCTCCCGAAGCGCTGGCCGCGGCCATGCTGGATCTTATGGATAAAACGCCGGAAGACCGGCACAGGCAGGGACTGACGGAGCGCAGGCGCATCTGCCAGAGCTTCGACATGGATACCAAGGCGGATGAGTGGGAGGCACTCTACCGGGCGGTATTGGAGTGAAAACGCTGATCTGTCCACAATTTTTGTGGGCTGCTGCGGAGCCGATGCGTTCTCGGCAGCGCAGCCATTGCCGTCGTGATAATCTTAACCGCGGATTCAAAGAAGACTGGCTATCGACAAACACAAGCGAGATTCAAGAGAGTGCATGGAGGAAGTGCAATGCGAAAGGCGATTGCACGGGGAGTTGTGTGCTGCGCCGTGGCAGTGGCGACAATAGGCATGGGGGATGGAATGGCGCTTGCGCAGGCCAAATCCGCACAGAATGCGGTCCAGGTTCTGGATCACGGCTGGCAGTTTCGTCAGATTACGGCGGGCGCGCAGGATGCCGAAAGCGGCTGGCTGCCGGCTACTGTCCCCGGCGACGTTCACCTGGATTTGCTGGCCAATAAGAAGATCCCCGACCCATTCTTCGGCGCCAATGAATCGAAGCTGCAATGGATTGAGAACGAGAGCTGGGAGTACCGGCTGAACTTCGACGTCACGCCGGATTTGCTGGCACGCCAAAACGTGGACTTGGTCTTTGACGGGCTGGATGCGGCGGCGCAGGTTTACGTGAACGGCATTCAAGTGCTGGATGCGGACAATTCGTTCCGCATTTGGCGCGTGCCGGCGAAGAGCCACTTGCACGCGGGTACGAATTTGCTGCGTGTGGTTTTTCCGTCGCCGATCAAGGCTGCCGCTGCCGCTGCTGCTGTGGATGCGTTCCGGCTGCGATCGAAGACCGCGGATAAGACTTATATTCGTAAGGCTGCCTATGAGTATGGATGGGACTGGGGACCGCGATTTGTGACCAGCGGCATCTGGCGACCGGTGCGATTGGAAGCTTGGGACAAGGCGCGGATTGCGGACTTTCATATTCGTCAGCGCGATGTGAGCAAGGAAGTTGCGCACCTGGATGCGGAGGTGGAGATCGAGGCTGCCAAGGCTGGACCGGCAACGGTCAATGTGGGATATTTCCAGGGCCTTGCGATTGCTGGAATGCCGTATACAGTTCAGGTAAATGCGAATCTCCATGCTGGGCGCAATGTGATCGATCTGCCGATTGAAATTCAACATCCCGCTCTTTGGTATCCGGCCGGCTACGGAGAACAAACGCGCTACACCTTCAGCGCCACCATTCTTCCTGCGGGGAAGATACCTGCCGTGGAAGAACGCACTGTCGTGACCGGGCTGCGCACCATTGAGTTGCATCGGGTGCTGGACAAATGGGGGCGGTCGTTCGAGTTGGTGGTGAACGGCATTCCAATTTTTGCCAAGGGCGCGGATGTGATTCCCTTCGACAGCTTTCCCAATCGCGTGACCACGGCGAACTATCGGCGGATTCTGGAATCGGCGCGCGACGCCAATATGAATATGATCCGCCACTGGGGCGGCGGGTACTACGAGAGCGAAGAGTTTTACGAGATCTGCGATGAGTTAGGGCTGATGGTGTGGCAGGATTTTCAGTTTGGCAACGACTGGCAGCCAGGAACCTATGCGTTCAAGCTCAATATTGAAGCCGAGGCAGAGGACCAGGTGCGCAGGCTACGCAACCATCCCAGCATTGTTTTATGGTGCGGTAATAATGAGACTGAAATCGCAATGAGCTGGGACCCGCGGCCCGGGCTGCCGGCGGACGTTCGATATCTGATGTGGCAGGATTACCTGACGGAGTTCAGCGGCATTCTGCCCAGGGTGGTGGCAAGGCTGGCCGGGGAGACGCCCTACTGGCCCAGCTCGCCGAGCGCCGATTATGAGCCGGTCACCGAGCAATTCAAGAGCGGTGATGCGCATATTTGGGACGTGTGGCACGGGCGCGTGCCATTCTCGAACTATGAAACGCACCACGAGCGTTTTATAACGGAATATGGATTTCAATCGTTTCCTGAGATGAGGACGGTTGAAGCCTTTACGCAGCCCGAAGACCGCACCAGTATCTTTACGCCGGTGATGCTCGCCCACCAAAAGAACGATGAGGGCAACGCGATCATCCACGACTATCTGCTCCGGGATTATCCCGAGCCGAAGGACTTCGCCAGTTTTCTCTACGTGAGCCAGGTGTTGCAGGCTGAAGGAATCAAGATCGGCGCCGAACATTTTCGCCGCAGCCGCCCGGAGATCATGGGCTCCATCTTCTGGCAGTTGAACGACTGCTGGCCGGTGGCCTCGTGGTCTTCGATCGACTACTACGGCCGCTGGAAGGCGCTGCAATATTATGCGCGGCGGTTCTATGCGCCCATCCTGATTTCGCCGCACGTTGAGGATGGTTCGGTGAAGTTTTATGTCGTCTCCGACAAGACTGAGGCGAAGCGGGCCACACTGCATGCGCGGTTGATGGACTTCGACGGCAAGGTGCTGCTGGAAGAATCTCACGCCGTGGGCGTGGATCCGCTTGCGAGCAAGGTCTATCTCGACTGGCCGTTGAAGAAGCTGACCGATGCGGGGGCGGCGGATACTTCGCGGGTATTTATCGTTGCTGATTTGTCCGACGGTGGAGGAGAGATCTCGCGCAATCTTATCTACCTCGCGTCGGTGAAGGAGGTTCACCTGAAACCGGCTGTGTTGAAGATGGATGCTACGGGCGGAAACGGGAGCTATAAGATTCGCATCACTTCGCCGGCCCTGGCGCGGAGCGTTTATCTCTCCTTCGGAAATCTGGATGTTGAAGTTTCAGACAATTACTTCGACCTGCTGCCGGGAGAGACGGTAGAGATCGCGATTAAGAGCGGTGCGGCACTGGAGGCTTTGAAGGCGCAGATGAAGGTGATCTCGCTGACCGATGCCTTTAAAAACAACGAACAGCCTGCTACGCTGATGGCGTTGCCGTAGATGCACTTAGGGCGGGAGCGTTTAGCTCCGGCCCTCGCTGAAGACTGCTCGCATTCCGTCAGAACGAAAACGTGGTCTGGAAGAAGATGCGGCGCGCAGCGGAGCCGGAGGAGAAGATTCCGCCTGCCAGGCTGGTTGAGTGGTCGAAGGCTGGGCTAAGCGTGCTGGGGCCGCCGGGGGGAACACTCGGCACGAAGGATATGCTGCCGAGGGGCTGGCTTCTGTCGATGTCGTTGAAGAGGTTCAACGCCTGCGCATTGAAGGTTAGCGTGTATTTGCGGCCCGAGCTGAGGGGGGCCATTCCTCCGCGGCCACCACCGCCGGTGCTAAAGGGATTACCAAACCCACGGCCGCTGCTGCCGCCCTGAGGAGGTCCACTAGTTTCCCCCTGCGCAAGTTTGGGGCCGAATCCGATGGCGCGGCTGACGCGCAGATTCAACGCGAACGCGGCCGGGCCGCTGCCGAGATTGACGGGGATAATCGTTTCCGCGGGTTGAGGAACGGTATCGAGGGCCCCGAAGCTGGTTTGAGCGACGTTGGCAGCGATGGACGCAGGAGTTGCATAAGAAGGGCGGTCGTTGAAGAAGTTGTCGCCGGTCAGGTCGTTGGTGGTGGTGATGTTGAAAGGCTTGCCAGACTGAGCGATGAGAAATGGATTGAAACGAATGGCCCAGGGGCCCTGGTAATTGGCCATCAGAAAGACCATGTTGCGCGAAGCCCAACTGACGCGCCCGTAGTCCAGGCTCAGGTCATCGGAATTGGATGGATTTGATCCGTTGCCGCCGTCTGAATTTGCCACTGTGAAGTTATAGAAGCCAGTCAGGCTCAAGTTGGGAGAGAAGCGCGCGTTGGCGTTCACAATGATCTGATTCTGCTTGAAGACGCCTTCGGGATAGAACTGATCGATAATGCCTTCGGCGGAATTGTAGTTCCGCGAGTAAGATGCGTTCGCGTTGCGCACAACGTACTCGTGCACGCCGAAGGAATGCAGATATGTGCCTGTGAGCGTTGTGGTCTTGCTCAATTGGCGCTCCAGGCTGAGTCCGGTCTGCTGTGTATAGGGCGAGTGGTAGCCGGGCGCGATTTGGTAGATGGTGCTGGTGCCCCCTGCAGAAGCACAGTTGCCTGATGAACTGCTCAACGTATCGGAATCATCGAAGCAGGTAGGGTCAGAGATCGTGGTCTGCGTCTGGCCATTCCCATTGAAACGCTCAGCCAAAAGCATATTGCTAACATTAAAGCGATCGTAGAAGATGCCATAGCCGCCGCGCAGCACAGTCTTGGCCTGCTTAGAATCTTTGTGGCCATCGAGAGCGTAGGCGAAGGCGACACGCGGCGCCCAGTCGTCGTGGTCGGCGATGTGATTCTGCGATTCCCAGCGGATGCCGCCGGAGAGGGTCAGATTCTTGTTGGCCTTCCAATCGTCCTGAAAGAACAGCGCGGCGTCAAATACGTTGGCGAGGACGGTTTGCGGGCCCATGGTGTAGGTCAACTTGGTGGGCACGCAGCCGCCCGTTTGCGTTATCGGGCAGTCGGCGGCAATTGTCGCAATGGATTCTTTCGCTGCGAGGCCATTCAGTGTATCCACGTAAGCGGTTATCGAAGGGAATGTGAAGCTGCCGTTGAAGTTGGAATTCGTGGAGTTGGCGTCGCGGTTGTCGCGGAGGCGGGTGCCGAACTTGATGGCCTGTTTGCCCGCGGCCATGGTGGTGATGTTCTGCAACTCAAAGTGAGTGGTGTGGTCGGACGACATCTGGCCGCTCGATCCGCCTCCGGTAAATGTTCCCGGCACGGAGACCAGTGGCACATTCGGGGTTGCCGGCGTGGTGGATTCGTAGTCGCGCAGGAACTGGAAGCGGGTTTCGTTGACGACGTGCTCATTGATGACCCACGAATCGCTCGCCTGGACGGTGCTTTCAGTCTCCAATGAATCGGAGGACTGGGACGGCAACGACGTGGAGCCGATGCTTCCGCTCTGGTTGTTGCGGTAGAACTGGTAACGCGCTGTGAGGGTGTTCTTCTGGCCCAGTTGCAGATCGATGCGCGGAGCGATATTGGTCCGCGTCTGCGGAGCAAAGAGTCCGCCGGAGAGGGGACCGACCTCACAAAAAGCCGACGTTGGGAGAGTTGCCGGCAAGGATACGCATGGCAGATCCGGGTTCGATATTAGAACCGCGGCATTCTTCAGCGAGTAGATACTGTCGTTCTGGTTGTTGCGCTGCTCCGCGCTGATGAAGAAGGATGCCCACTTGGAGAGCGGCCCGTTCAAGGTGCCGTTGAACTGGATGCTGTGATACGGAGGAATGGAAGTTGCAAACGGGTTGCCGGTGTTGAAGATATTGGCGTTGCCTTGCCCGAAAAACTGGCCGTGGAGTTTGTCGGTGCCGGGTTTGGTGAGGATTTCGATGCGCCCGTAGCCCAGCCTGTCGAATTCAGATGAGAAGGGATTCTGGTTAATGCGAATCTCGCGGATGGCCGATTTGGGCGGCAGTTGGCCTCCGGTGAATCCGTCAATGTAGATCTGGCCGCCGTTTGGTCCCGCGGAAGGACCGGCGAGGGCTTCCAACTCGTTGGAGAGCTCGTCGGGATCGTCGGAGAGCGCTTCAAGATCCTTGCCCTTGATGACGATGGCGCTGGCGTTGCCGCCCGCTTCGACGCTCACGGTGGGCGAATCGTCGGTGACGGTTACGCTCTGCTGCTCCACCTGCAAGGCCATCGAAACATCAACGCGCTTCGACTGCCCGGCTGTGAGTTGAATGGCGGGAGAAGAGAATGGAGCGAAGCCGGCAAAAATGGCCAGGACAATGTAGCTGCCGGGCTTGAGGCCGTTGACCGCATAAGCGCCGGTTGCGTCTGCTGTGACGGTATTTACAGTGACCCCAGCCGCGGTGGTGATCGTGACTTTTGCGCCGGGGATCAGCGCGCCGGTGGGGTCAGCGATGTGGCCGCGCAGAGTGGCCATTGAGGCCGGTACGGCGGGTGCCGCGACTTGCGCCTTTGCGGCAGGGGTTTGGGCATGTGCCGTTAGTCCAACGGCGCAGGCGAGCGCCAGGAAAATGGTAAAACGAATGAAGACCCACAATTTTGAATGCAACAGTCCCTCGCTTGTTTTTTTGATGATTGCGTTTACTCGGGCGCAGATTCCTGCCCGCCGGAGCCCATGCTCCAGTTGCTGAGCAGGCTCTGGGTTGCCGCGGGAGACTCGAGCAGCGGCTCAACCCCCGCCAGCAGCGTTACCGCTGTAACCTCGGATGCGCCGTCAGTGGAAACTACCATGACCGCATCGCCCTTCTTTAAATCGGTCAATTGAATTACTTGCGCATGATTGAGAATCTGCTGTGGATCGCCCCCACCGGGAGAGCCGACAGCGCCGGCGCGCGATGAATTTTGTGGTGAATTTGCCGGCGTTGCACCTTGCGAAGGATTCTTTCCACCCTTTCCGCCTGATCCGTTTGCAGTGCCAGTCAGGCGGGCGGCCAGGAGTTGCGCGACGTGTTCCGGCAGCTTACGCATCTGTGCGTCCGCGGTGATGCGGATGGTTACCGGTTTCTTGGTGGCCAGATCCTTTACCTGCAGGATTTGGGCGGACGCATCCACCGACAGGATGGTGCCCGAGATATGGAGAAATGTGCCTGAGACCACCTCTTCGGCTGCAATCTCCGTGCCCGCGTCATTCTTTGCACCGCGCGCGCGCAGTTGATCGCCGGGATGAATGGCATCAATGGGTGCCGGCTTTGCCTCATCGAAGCGCACCGAAGTGGGAGCATAGCGCTTGAGGATGGTTGCCTTGGTGGTGTGAATGGTAATGGTTTTTGCAGCGGCCCCTATTCCGCTGGTTAACACAATGTCGCCAGCTGCGGGATTAACGCTCTTCACCAGGCCGCCGACGCCGCGCTTTTGCCAATCTTCGCGCTCCTGCTCCTGCTTTTTGACGAGGTCAGCCTGCTTGACGGCAACGATTTGCAAAGCCTGCGGCGGAGGGCCGGGCGAGGCCGGATCAAGCTTAACCAGCACGCGGTCTCCGGTTTCCAGGTCGCTGAATTGGAGGGTATCGGCGGCGCTCAGGTCCTTTTGCCCGGGGGAGATGCGCTTTATGGCCGTGGTGGAAGGAACGTCGAACTCGCGAACGTCTCCCGCATCGGTCTTCACCGTAACCGTGGTGCCCCCAATGGCGGTGATCGTGCCCACAAAACGGGAGGGTGGTGACGTCTGTGCGAGAAGGAATGGCGCTGTGAGGAGAAAAGCGGCAAAACTAACAAAGAATGACCTGCGCACGATCGAGGCAGGGAGGTACGTCTTCATATTGCTGATCATAAGCCATTTCTCCACGGGCAGTGACTTCCTGTGGCCGGGGCGATGGAATGAATTCCCATCTTGGTAGACGAGCCAAAGGTGCAGAAAGTTCAAGCTTTGAACCATGATGTGCGGGAGTATCCACAAAAACTTCCGGAATGATTAGAAGAGATTGATTTTGCGGAAGTTATTAGAACTGTGAAAGCTGAAGCAGGGCGGCGAGGGCGAGCAGGTTACGCATAGGTGACCTGGCCGAGAATTGCGGCCTTTGTTGCGCCGGTTGCGGCAGGAATATTGGCGGGCAGGTGATGCCAGGTTTGCCAGGCCAGAAGCGCAAAGGCAGCGGCCTCCTTGGCTTCAATGGGAAGGCCGAAGGCATCGCTAGTGGACAGTTGGCAACCCATTAGCTCCAACCGCTCCGCAAGTATCGTCATCAGGGTGCGGTTGCGTGCTCCGCCTCCGGAAACTATATAGTCCACGCTGCTGTTCTTCTTACCGATGCTTTTCATTCTGGGCAGGACGAATTGTTCGTAGCTTCGCGCGATGGACTCGGCGGTAAGGGCTGTTGCCGTGGCCAATGCGTCCTCTGGCTTGCTGCTTAGCCGTTGGCAGGAGGCGAGAAACTTTGCGGCATACTCGCGGCCAAATTCCTCACGTCCTGCGGTGCGCGGAGGCCTTAGCTTGAAGTAGGGATTGCGCATTGCAGCTCTGAGTACATGCGCAATTACTTTGCCTTTGGCAGCGAGCGAGCCGTTACGATCGAAAGGCTTGCCGAAGAGCTGGTGAGCCAGCTCGTCAATCACCATATTGCCGGGACCGGTGTCGAAGGCGATCAAATCGTCGGGCGTGGCGCCGGCGGGAATTGCTGTCAGGTTGGCAATGCCGCCGATGTTCTGCAGCACACGTCCGCGTTTCGGGTTGGCGAAGAGAACGTAGTCGAGCAGAGGGACCAGCGGAGCTCCCTGGCCGCCGGCGAGCATATCGGAGGGACGGAAGTTCGAGACGACCGGAATGCCGAGCGTGTCGGCGATCACCTGGGCTTCGCCGGCCTGCCAGGTACAGGAGAATTTGCGACCTGCATACATGATTTTGCGCGGCTGATGGTAGAGGGTCTGGCCGTGGCAGCCGATCAGGTCGAGCTTGACCGGATGCAACTTGAGCGTGGCCTGGACGGCCTCGGCGTAGGCCAGTCCCAAACGCCAGTTGAGGCGCGCCAGTTCCGCGGTTGTGGTTGAGGCCGCATTCATTGCGGTGAGGACAGCGCGGCGCAAAGCGGGAGGGAACGCAATACCTGTATGCGCGAGGAGCGTGAGTTTAGGACGAGATTTGCCGGGGACGATTCGCACCACAGCCACATCGATTCCATCGGCCGAGGTGCCGCTCATGATGCCGGCTACGGTCATGGCCTTTGCGCTCATGCTGGGTGGGCCTCCCGGAGCACGGGTTGAGCGTTGCTGATCGCTTGACTAAAGCGCTTAATTCTAGCTCGCAGAAATTCAAGGTTTTTGTCTGAAAGCGCGCTGGGAATTCCGCGGGCGAAGAGCTTGGCGCGCTGCTTTGCGGTTTGAGTTGCGCGTGCCAAAAGTAGCTTGCGGAAGGCGGTCGAGCGCTCTGCTTCGGCAAGCAAAGCTTCGTAAGCTCTCAGGATCAGCTCTGGGCTGTGACAGATTTCAATGAGATCCATTCCCGCGCGGATGGCCGAGACGGCTGCCTCTTCAATGGGCATGAATTTCAAGATGCCGCCCATTTCCAAATCGTCGGAGAAGATGAGGCCGCGATATCCGATTCGTTTGCGCAGGACCGTCGTGACCCAGTAAGGCGAAGCACTCGCGGGGCGATTGCCGCCGGGCGTTTGAGGATAGGCGGCGTGGTTCACCATGATCATGGGCAGCTCTTTGCGCAATTCGCGATAGGGATCGAGGTCCTCGCGCATGAGTTGACGCAGGGTGCGGCGGATCGAGGGAGTTTCAAGATGCGAGTCGAGCGCGCAGCCGCCGAGTCCGGGAAAATGCTTGCCGCAGCCCACTACTCCATGTTTAGCCAGACCGACGAGAAAATCGCGCGCATATTCCACTACATCTCCCGGAGTTGATGCAGCAGCGCGCGTGCCCATCACCTTGGCTGAGACGGGCAGAGCAAGGTCCAGGACCGGCGCGAGCGTGGTGTTGAAGCCGAAGGCTCTTACGCTTTGCGCTATCAGCTCTCCTTGCTCGAGGATCAGGCTGGCTTTTCGAGATTGCGTTGCTGCCTGCATCACGGCTTGCGCGGAGGGCATGGGAGCCAGTGCGTCGCACAGGCGATCTACCGTGCCGCCTTCCACATCGACGCAGCGAAGACTGTGGGCTGCGCATAAGGCGGTTGCATCATCGATCAGAGCACGGGTCTGTTTCGTGTCTTCAATGTTGCGGCGAAAGAGAATGACGCCGGCCGGACGCACCAGTTTGAGCCACGCGCGCTCCAGATCGGTTAGCTCCGTGCCTGTGAGGCCCACGACCAGTAGACTTCCTGTGGCGCGGTGCAAGTTCGCCGTCATCCCTTCTCCTTTAGTTCCTGTTGCAGCTCTTCGAGCAGATTCAGGGCTTGCAATGGTGTGAGCGCGTTCACGTCGGTTGCTTCGATACGATCCACAATGCGCTGCGAGAGCGGAGTGAAGATGGTTAACTGCACGGGGTCGGCCACGGACTCCGCCTGCACGCTCTGCCGCTCCTGCTTCTCGTGCTGGCGGAGGACATGCTTGGCGCGCTCGATGACTACGGCGGGCAGTCCGGCAAGACGTGCTACTTCAATTCCGTAACTTTTGCTGGCAGCGCCAGGCTCGATGTTATGCAGGAATACAATTCCGCCCGCTGATTCTTTCACGCCCACGCGGAGATTTCGCACGCGTTTGAGCTTCTCGGCAAGCATGGTCAGTTCGTGATAATGCGTGGCGAATAGCGTGCGGGCGCTGATTTCGGCGTGTAGATATTCGACCGTGGCCCAGGCCAACGAGAGACCGTCAAAGGTAGCGGTGCCGCGGCCCATCTCGTCGAGCAGGATCAGGGATTGATTGGTGGCAGTATTTAAAATCGTCGCCGTCTCCGTCATCTCCACCATAAATGTGGAGCGGCCGCGGGCCACATTATCGCTGGCGCCGATGCGGGTATAGATGCGGTCTACCAGTCCGTAGCGCATACTGTCGGCGGGAACGAAGCTGCCGATCTGGGCAAGCAGAATGAGCATCGCGGCCTGACGGAGATAGGTGCTCTTTCCGCCCATATTGGGGCCGGTGATGAGCAGCAGGCTGGGGCCCTCGCCAGCTGCGCTCAGATAAAGATCGTTGGAGATGAAGCGGCCCTCGCGCGTCTCCTCCATCCACTGCTCAATGACGGGGTGGCGTGCGGCTACGGCTTCGATCACTGGCTCATCGACGATGACCGGACGGACATAACGGCGCAACGCGGCGAGATGAGCGAAACTGGCCAGCAGATCGGTTTCCGCGACGACGGCTGAACTGCGGCGGATTTGGCCGGCGGATTCGAGGACGGTCTTGCGCAAATCGACGAAGATGCGTTTTTCTATTTCGATAGAACGGTCGTGTGCGGTGAGAATCTTGCGCTCGTACTCCTTGAGTTCAGGAGTGGTAAAGCGCTCGGCGTTGACCAGCGTCTGCTTGCGCTCGTAATCGGCGGGCGCGTTGGCCAGATTGGACTTGGTGATCTCAATGTAATAGCCGAAGACGGAGTTATAACGGACTTTGAGCGAACCGATGCCGGTGCGCTGACGCTCGCGTTCTTCGATAGCTGCGATCGCCTGGCGGCCGGTGGTGGAGATGGCGCGCAATTCGTCGAGTTCTGCGTCGACGCCGGAGGTAATTGCGCCTCCATCGACAAGTGTCAGCGGAGGTTCGGGGACCAGGGTGGTTTCAATGCGCGCGGTGGTCTCTTCGAGCGTATCGAGACGTTCAGTGAGAGAACGCCAGAGCGGGGACTGCATCGCTTCGAGCGCGGTTTTCAGCCCAGGTAGTTTTGAAAGGCTGGCGGCGAGGGCGCGAACGTCGCGGGGGCCGGCGGAATCGAGGGAAAGACGGGCGAGAAGACGTTCAAGATCGAGAATGCCCGAGAAGGCGCGGCGAATTTCTTCGCGTTTGACAAGGTTGGCATGAGCTTCGGCTACGGCTTCATAGCGAGATTCCAGGACCTGGGCATCGAAGAGCGGGCGGAGGATCGTGGACCGCAGCAGGCGCTTGCCCATGGGCGTGTGACAGGCGTCGAATGTATGGAAGAGCGTCGCGCGGTCGTCCTGACCCATAAAGAGCGGCTCGACCAATTCGAGGTTGCGGACGGTGACTTGGTCGAGTTCAAGGGCAGTGCAGTGTTCCTGGAATTTCAGGCTGTTAATGTGCTGGGCATCGATTTTCTGCGTGGTGCGCACGTAGTGGAGGACGGCGCCGGCGGCGATGGCGGCCGCGGGATGATGGTCGAGACCGAAGCCCTCCAGAGAGCGGACATTTAGCTGGCGTTCGACCAGGGGCACGGCGAAATCGCGGGTCCAAACCCAGTCTTCGACCCGGGTGCGGGCGGGAATGCGTTCCAGTTGCGTGGGCAAGTCAGCGCTCGAAGCCAGAAGAACTTCGCTGGGGGCGACTTTGATGAGTTCATCCACGGCTTGCTGGCGGGCGGAGGGACCACGAAATTCAGCGGTGCGAAATTCGCCAGTGGAAACATCGAGCAGGGCAATGGCACAGACGGGCTCTCTTGCCGGGCCGGTCTCGTAGAGTGCGGCGAGAAAGTTATTTTGCTCCTGGCCCAGTGCGGAATCGAGAGCGGTGCCTGGGGTCAGCACGCGGGTTACTTCGCGGCGGACGATCTTCTTGGTGAGTTTGGGGTCCTCCATCTGATCGCAGATGGCGATCCGATAGCCCTTGCGCAGGAGGCGCGTGAGATAGGCTTCAACGGCGTGGTAGGGAACCCCGCACATGGGCTGCGAGCGCTCACGGTCACGCGCCGTCAGGGTCAACTGCAACTCGCGGCTGACGGTGACGGCGTCGTCGTAGAAAAGTTCGTAAAAATCGCCCATGCGGAAGAAGAGCAGGGCATCGGGATTCTCGCGCTTGGCGGCGGTCCACTGGCGCATGAAGGGCGTCAGCTCGGATGCACTCTTCTCCGACAGGGGAGGGTTTGCATCGGCAGAAGGGATCTCGTCCAAAGTGAATGCGCTGGAAGCGCCGGGTTGGAGCTGGTCTCGAATCACGCTGCTTTCCAGCTTAACGCGTCTGGCAGACCAGCCAGCGTGTGCGGCTGTGCATTGCTGCGCTGGATGCCAGGATTAGAGCGGTTCTGCTGAAGGCGTCGAGTGAGCGTGGACCGGGAGGTCCACGCTACAGCCGGCCAGGAGGCCGGCGCTACTTATTCTTATTGGGCGCATACTTTCCGCCGCAGCCGACTATAGCGTCGTGCCATGCTTTGGCGTGGCTTTTGGCTGCGTCCAGCGTGGCGAATTCGATCACAACCTGACTAACGTCGAAGTTGTCGACTACATCCTGCGGAACGGGATTTGCTGAATATTTTTGCTCCTGGTGCCATGTAAAGGGTTGAGCGAACTTGACGATCAGATGTGCCGGCGGTTGCCCTTCGGAGCCTTTATCGGCGGTGATTGCGTCAGGGATTCCCTTAGACAAATCCAGCGTGGCATTGCCGGTTTGTTCCAGTGAATAGTCAAGTTGGCCTGTATCGACTTTGTCATACCGGTTGTTTTCCATCTGAGTGATGGAGACTCGGCAACCCTCAAAGGTAATGCCGGTCATGAATTTCTCGTCAGCGTAGTCGACCGTTCCTGAAGAAAATGTCACTACCGTTGAAACTTTAGCTACTTCAAAGTGGGTGCTGATCCAGGAAAGTATGTCCGACACAGACTGTGCGGCGTGGTGCTGGGCCCGAATGCTAAATGGCAGCAAGGCAAAAAGAATGATCAGAGCATAGGCCTTTTTCATCGTTACCTCTCTAAAAAAGATTGTCCGGCACTAATATTATGCCTTGGGCAGAATGGCGTTGTGCCAGCCTCCTGGATTGGCGGAAACCATATTGCGAGTCTAGAGCTCGATTGCCCATGCTAGAGTAATGCCACATTAAGTTTTATCAAAATTACCCGGGGAATCAAAAGCGAGAAGTGGATGGGATGACTGACACACGAAGGAATGTTAACTTTCCGGGAAGCAGATAATTCTTGACTCCGCATTTCGACGGCAGCTAAATTCAACTCTCAGGTTGGCCCAACTCCTCGTTATTCGGAAAGGAATCACCCATGAACATTCTGCGCATGGTACTGGCTGCCCTTGGCGGCTTTGTCGCGTATTTCATCGTCAGCGGTCTGGCCTTCGTGCTGATTCCGTCGCTCAAGACTGAGTTTCTGAAATACACGGCCATCTATAGAGATCACGACGGACAGATGAGCCATATGCCGGTAGGAATGGCCGGAATCCTGTTGTCGATCGTGGTGGCGGCGGTGCTCTACGCACAACTCTACCAGGGCGGCTCCGGGCTGCTGGAAGGTGCGCGCTTTGGGGTGCTGCTGGGGATCTTCGTTTTTGGAGGGTTCGTGCTGCACAACTACGCCAATTTGAATATCGGCCTGAAGCTTACCGTGGAGCAGGGGGTAGCCTACTTTGTTGAGTGGGCTGTCGTCGGCATTGTGATCGGGCTAATCTACCGGGCGCAGACGGCGCATATCTAGACTGAAGTCGCGCCGGCGCGGCAAAGCTTGTAGATTCGGAGCTAAATAAAGCGGTTAAAGGATCAGGCTTTGGACGTCCATTCCTCTTCCCGCTTCATCGCGCGCTCCCTCTCTGGCGAGTCGAACACTCGCACCCTCTCCCTTTCCGGCGGAACAAGTACTTTTTCTGACCAGCCGATAAGCTGAATCTGTCCGATGATCGCGTAGATCAAGGGAACATCAGGGTTAAAACTCCCATCGCCGTAGGTGCAAGACCGCCGATGGCGGGCACGCCGTAGGTGGCGATCGAGAGCTGCAGCGATGCATGGTCAACGGGGTAAGCGGCATCGCGAAGCAAGGCGTAGACCACCATGTTGCCCGGTATTTCCGACGGGCATTTGAGCGTGCGCTATGACCCTGTGATTCATAGGTTTGCGAGGGGCAGACAGTGGGCATTCGGCCTGCCTGGCACGTGTAAATTTTACGCATCTCTTGCCCTCGACCACGGAATCCAGCCAGTCCCCGCATCCATGCAGGGCCCCGTCTTCCTGACTCACACGATGAGCCTTTCAGCACAGTATTGTGCGCGGGAATGAACGAACCTGAAGAGACCGCAAAGGATGTAGTTTGCCACGGCCGGAATCCACGCGTGACTCAAGTATCAAATTTCAAACAACATAAGGAGAATCGAATGAAAACAATGAAACCATATGCGGTTGTCTTCGGGTCGCTTGTCGTGCTGGCAATGTCGCTGCCGGTAACAGCTCAGGAAACTACGCAATCCACTACGACCACGCAGACTCCAGATCAGCCGATTACCCAAACCACCGATACCACCAAGACCAAAACAAAGTACAAGCATCATCACGTGAAGAATACAACGACAAAGGAAAAGACGACGACGACCACGGTTCCGCCGGCGGATCAGACTCAAACCACGACCACTACGACCACGACTCCGCCGCAGCAGTAATTCGGCGCGGCAACTGAACAAGTTCGAGCGGGTGCGCACTGGACGTTAATGTCGTGAGCCCAGCGAGACCATGTGCCTCAGATATGAAGGGTGCACAGGTCTCGCCCTCGAACCACAGGATTCCAGTTGGACATGACAGATTGAAGGGCCACAGCGTCCCCGGTTATCCAGTACATAATTAAAGTAATTTCTAAAGAACTTCTGAATCGATCTGAAAAATACGTCGATATAGAGCTCATTCCTCAACTCCCGGTGAGTTCAAAGCTATTATCATTCAGCTTGTTAGCTGGCTCCCGCCCATTCGGCTGGTGATTTGCGTCACAAGTATACTGAATAGTTACGCCTTAAGGTGAAGATCGAAATGTATCTCCTCTGGCTGAGAGTTGCGGCAGTTCTCTATGCGTTGGCCTGTGTGGCTGTTTTCCCTGCCGTGCTGTATGGCGTGGAACGGTGGCGCAGGTGGTGCGTCCACCTGGGCGGAATGGCGCTGTTCTTCCACTTTGTGTCGGCCATGGAAATGCTGGTGCAGGCGCATAGCTGGGTGCCGATGGGGGTGCGGGAGGTGCAATCGCTACTGGGTCTGGCGGTGGCGGGGGTGTTCTTCTTGGTGTGGTGGCTTTACGACGCCATCTCGCTCGGCTTGTTTGCCTTGCCGGCGACGTTCTTTCTGGTCTTTGTTCCCGCGCTGGGGCCGGACCGGTATATGTTTCCTTCGCAGGGAGTGCGGGTTAGCTGGCTGATTGCGCACATTGCGGCCCTGCTGCTGGCTTATGTGGCGCTGGGATTCAGCCTGCTGGCTTCAATCCTCTACCTGGTGCAGGAGCGGCGCATCAAGAGCAAGTTCAAGGCTGTGCCGGGGCGGGATTCCTGGTGGGCGCCGCTGGACTGGCTGCCGCCGCTCGATACGCTGGAGCGGCTTGCGGAGGCGATGCTGGAGTTTGGCTTTCCCTGCATGACGGTGGGACTGGTGATTGGCGCGGTGCTGGTGCAGGAGACCTCACTGGGCGCGGCGTATTTTCTCGATCCCAAGATTATTGCGGCTTTTGTGAGCTGGGCGATTTATGTGCTGCTGCTGCTGGTGAGGCGGACGGCGGGACTGCGCGGACGCAAGGCGGCTTATCTTTCCGGGGCCGTGTTTGCGGTGATGGTTGTGGTTTGGACCGCCAATATGTTCAGCCACGTGCACAGGTTCGGTGCCCCATGACCCATCTGGTGCTGACCGGGGTGAATCATCGCACGGCGCCGATCGAGTTGCGCGAGCGGATCGCCATCAGCCGCGAGGAGCTGCCGGAGACGACGCGCGCGCTGGCCGCGATGCCGGGGGTTGTGGAGTGCATGATCGTCTCCACCTGCAACCGGGTGGAGTTACTTGCTGCGGTAGAGTCGCCGAATGCGGATTTGGCCGCGTTTCTGCATAGTCACTTTGGGTTGGACCCGGCGCTGCTGGCGCCCCACATCTATGAGCAGAGAGGACGGGATGCGGTACGGCACCTGTTCCGCGTGGCCGCCAGCCTGGACTCCATGGTGGTGGGCGAGCCGCAGATTCTGGGGCAGGTGAAAG
The DNA here is from genome assembly GCA_049515455.1 of Occallatibacter sp. Classification (GTDB taxonomy): domain Bacteria; phylum Acidobacteriota; class Terriglobia; order Terriglobales; family Acidobacteriaceae; genus Telmatobacter. The sequence goes on along the minus strand of JBEKUB010000035.1, from coordinate 1,050 downwards.
AAGCATTTGCCGTAGCGCGGGCCGCGGGGACCGTGAGCGGGCAACTGGAGCATCTGCTGCAGAGCGCCTTTGCCGCGGCGAAGAAGGTACGGTCTGAGACGGAGATTGGGTCGAATTCGGTTTCCATTGCTTCGGTGGCTGTGGAACTGGCGCGGAAGATCTTTGGATCGCTTGAGGGGCGGACGGTCTTCCTGGTTGGGGCGGGGAAGATGAGTGCACTGGCGGCGCGGCACCTGGTGCAGCAGGGAGCCGGCGCGATCCTGGTGAGCAATCGAACCCAGGAGCGGGCGCGGTTGATGGCGGAGGAGTTTGCCGGGCGCGTGATTCCCTTTGAGTCGCTTTATGAGGCAGCTAGCGATGCGGATATCGTGATCAGCTCGACGGGCGCGCCGCATCCTATTTTCCGTAGGGAGCATGGGCAGGCATTCATGCATCGGCGGCGGAACAAGCCGATGTTCTTTATCGATATTGCCGTGCCGCGCGATGTGGACCCGGCGATGGGCAAACTGGAAGGGATCTTTGTCTACGATATTGACGATCTGCAACAGGTTGCGGCGGCGCATATGGCCGAGCGCAGCCGCGTGGCCTCGGACGCCGAGACGCTGATCGCCGGCGAAGTGGAGAGGTTCCACGAACGGCAGCGGACGGTGAACGCGGCTCCGGCGATTGTGGCTATTCAGCGGCAGGCGGAGGAGATTCGGTTAGCGGAGATCAGGCGCATCCACGCGCGGCTGGGCTCGTTGAGCGCGGAGCAGGTGGCGGCCGTGGAGGCTCTGACACGGGGGCTGGTGAACAAGTTTCTGCACCCGCCGATGCAGGCGCTGAAACAAGCTGCGCGTGAGAATAACCAGGCGCGGCTCGATGCGCTGTGCGATGCGTGGCAGGTATCGGCCGGTGTTGATCTTGAGACTGAGCGGGCGGCGGTGGCTGAGGCCGGCCGTGAGTCCGAGATTTCTGAGTCAAAGCAGACCGGGAGCGAGGTTGTGAGCGAATCTAATTTGGAGAGCCGCCGATGAAGCTGCGCATTGGGAGCCGCGGATCGCAACTTGC
>JBEKUB010000034.1:0-36707 GCA_049515455.1 Occallatibacter sp. | reverse complement strand
GTTTCAGGTGTCCATCCTTCAACCCCTGATCCACATCGCCAAGCGGGGTCCAGTTACCCTGGTCCCACACCATCACGGTCCCGCCGCCATATTGCCCCTTTGGAATTGTCCCTTCGAAGTCCCTGTAATCCCAGGGATGGTCTTCAACCTGCACCGCGAGCCGTTTGTCTCCAGGGTAGTAGCTCGGGCCTTTGGTCACGGCCCAGCTCTTCAACACACCGTTCCAGCCCAGCCTGAAGTCGTAATGCAATCGCGTAGCCGCGTGCTTCTGCACTACGAACGGCAACTTTTCGGGAGTATGCGCCTTGCTGCCATTGCGTCGGTCGCCACGTGGCTCGGCGGTCACGCTGAAATCGCGCATGCGTTGGTAGCGCGCTAGCGGACGGCTTGCCTCTTCAGTTGCGTTGGAATGTTTTCGTGAAGCCATAGCTAGGCAGCTCTGTGCTTGCGTTTGCGAGCTTCCACAAGGATGGGCCCTTTCCTGGCATCGGCCCTGGAAGTGCGGCGCTCGCTTGCCGCGGGACGCTTGGCCTTTGAAACGCTTTGGCGGAGGGCATCCATGAGATTGATGACTTTGGCCGATTTGCCCCTATTTTCTTCCAGCGGAAGCGGCGCCTTCTTTTGCTTCGCCTCAATCAGCTCACGCAGTGCAGCTTCATAATCATCTTTGAATGCGTCCAGATCAAAAGGGTGCGAATAGGCTTCGATGAGCTGTGTCGCCATGGAGAGCTGCTTTTTGTCGATGTGATTCTTCTGTACGAATGGGATCTGCGAGAAATATTCGCTACTGTCTCGTAACTCTTCTCCATAGCGGAGCAAGTATGCCATCAAACCTGGCTTTGTGCGATCACCAGGAACGGCGATCGCGACCAGATGCTCGCGGCCGCCGAATGCAATCTCACCGATCGCAGCCTTTTCGATATCTTCCATCGCTTTGCGAACCACAGCAAAGGCGTCGGGAGATTCCTTGGGCTCAGGGACAACGAAGTAGGGCTTTTCAAAAAGCGCAAGAGGCAGCTCGCCAAGATCGACAAACTGTTGCACGTCGATTACGTTTTTTGTCTCGATGCGCAGCCTGGCAATTTCGTCCGGCTCGACAATCAGGTATTGTCCCTTGGTGTATTCGTACCCCTTGACAATCTCCGAGTTTTCAACCCACTGATTGTTTTCATTCACATTCAAGTGGTGGATTCTTTCGCCCGTCGAGCGATCGATCTGATGAAATGTAATCCCACTCAGAGAGTTCGTAGCCGGGTAGAGTTGAATGCCAAAGGAAACGAGCGAGATCTTGAGTTGCCCTGACCAATAAGGACGGCCGGCCATTGGTGCCTCCAAGCGCGGGTACACAAATCCCCACGGACATTTGATTAAGATGCGCCGCCGATGCTAAAGGTTTCACTCCAGGAAATTCGCATGGTCGAGAGGCAACAAGCGGTCAATGCCTTTTGAAGTACTGCACCTCGCGCTCGTGTTGTTTGGCCTGTTCCAGGGTCGCGAAGGTCCCCAGGTTGCGACGCTTGCCGGTGTCTGGGTTCTTTTTCCTCGAATACAGCCGAAATTGCCCGGATTTGAGTTTGCGGATCATACCCGAAAATGGATGCGAGCCATCCTGGCGAGGTTGCAGGTTCGTCAAGTAGGGCGTTTTGTACGATGCCAAATTGGACGGGGCGCCGGTCCTGGCGATTACTGGGTCTCCAGCAAAAGTAATGCGGCCGCCTCGCGTTTCGTCGTATCGCACTGACAAATCTCACCGCTGCAATCTGCGAACAATTGCACCGGTGAGCTAGTTTACTTACAAGAGAACAGCTGGGCAATGCCGGTCTAAGTATAAGTAGACGCTATAATCCGGTCTCGAAATAATAGAAGTATGTGAGCTAGGCGTTTATATGCATGCGTAATTTTCCAGTGCCGCGCGGTTGGGAATGGTGAGCGTGGATCCGTTGAAGTTGACCAGGTGGCGAGTTTTGAAGATGCTGAGGGTGCGGGTTACGGTCTCGCGCGAGGTGCCGATGAATTCGCCGATCTCCTCGTGCGTAAAGGTAAAGTGGAAGCGCAGGCCGGATTCAGTTACTTGGCCGCTGCGGCCCAAGTCGAGTAGCAGGCGCGCTAGCTTTTCAGGAGCTGAGGAGGACAGCGCCACGATGCGCAGTTGCTCGCAGATTAATCCGTAGTGTCGGCTCAGTTCCATGGTCACGGCTTGGTAAAAGTCGGGATTGTGGCTGAGGAAGTTGAGGAAGTCGCGCCGCGAAATGAAGGCAAGGTTAGCCGGGTAAAGCGTCTCTGCGGTCATCTCGCATGGACTCCCGGTTAGTGCCGATGCAAGTCCGATGATCTCGCCTTTTTTTGCGATGCGAAGGATCAGGCGCCGTCCGTCACTGGAGTTTACTGAGAGTTTCACTTCGCCGGAGAGGATGAGAAAAACTCCCTGGGGAGAGTCCTGCTCCGATAGAAGCACGTAGTTGGCCGGATAAGACGACGCATGCTGGAGCGACTGCAGATCACGCAGGGCTTCAGGCGACAACTTGTCGAAATATTCGCCGCCCAGATAAGCCTGGCTTGCACGATCGGTGGTTTCATTCAACGTGTTCTTCATTTCCGACCTCCTGGTTTAATACTGACTTTGTTGTTGACCGGAAATTTCCCGGGCTAGGTGTTGGGTCCATGGTGTGCGGGCAATCACTTCGCAACAAGTATGGAAGTAAATCTCCTTGAGCACTCGCGTCCCTTTGTCATCTGCGTAAGTCACGTTGCAAATATCGATCAGTAGCTTTCCCTGGGCAAGTTCCGGGGCCTTCTTGCACCAGATGCGGCCGAGTTCTGCCGCCCAAGGTCCCGCGACTCGACCTTCCAGCGTAAGCAGTGTCTCATCACCGTTTTCTTGAATTGTGATCCGCACCGTAGGCTGCCCTTCTGTGTTACGCACTTACCTATTGCAAGCCGCGTGCCAAAGCAAGGGTTGCGTTGTGGATTACACGCAAGGATTGAAAGGAAAGTAGTTAAGCGAATTGCTGAAAGACTGGAAGAAGGTACGAGTCAGAAAGTGACGAAGTGACGATGACGAAATGCCGTCATCGGGACTTCATATAGTCACTGCGCTCGATGCCAAGCTTCTTAATCTTCGAATTTAACGTCGTGCGTTTCAGTCCCAGGCGGGCCGCCGCACCATCCGGCCCGCTGATCTGGCCGCCGGTTTCCCTGAGTGTGCGCAGAATGTGTTCGCGTTCGGCGGCATGGAGAGTTGGCGTTCCCTCTTCCGCCCTTTCCTCGCCTGCACGGGCTTCCAACTCCGCCAGTGGTGCGTAGAGCTTTGGTCCGCGGGTGAGAATTACGGCGCGCTCAAGAAAATTCTCCAGCTCCCGGATATTCCCCGGCCAGTGCCAGCGAACGAGCACCTGCATGATTTCGTCGGGAATGGTCTCGATGACTTTGCCCATGCGTCGGCTGTGAGTGCTCACAAAGTGACGCACCAGTACGGGAATATCGCCGGCGCGCTCTCGCAACGGCGGAGCGAAGATTGGGAAGACTTTGAGCCGGTAAAAAAGATCACTGCGGAATTGCTTCTCCGCAACCATCTGCGCCAGGTCGCGATTGGTTGCGGCAATCAGGCGGACATTCACGGAAATCACACGGTCTCCACCCAGGCGTTCAATTTCGCGTTCCTGGATGGCGCGCAGCAGCTTGGGTTGCAGGTCGAGTGGCATTTCACCCACCTCGTCGAGAAAGAGCGTTCCATCGTGAGCTAGCTCCAGGCGGCCCAGCTTGCGCGCGATTGCTCCTGTGAAGGCGCCCTTCTCGTGCCCGAAGAGTTCGCTCTCCAGCAATCCGGAAGGAATGGCAGCGCAGTTTAGTTTGACGAATGTGTGCTCATTCCGCGGGCTGAGCCTGTGAATGGCGCGCGCCAGCAGTTCCTTGCCGGTTCCCGTTTCTCCCTGGATAAGCACCGTGGCATTGGTAGGAGCGACCGTCTCAATCTCTTTCAGCACCTGGCGCAGCCCCTTGCTTTCGCCCACGATGTCTTCGTAATTATGTTCGAGATTGATTTCCGATTCCAGGTACTGCTTTTCCTGGCGCAGTTGGTCGCGCAGTTCCGCAATGCGGCTGAATGCGATTGCGCTATCGACGGTCATAGCCACCTGTGTCGCGACATGAAGCAGAACATCCGCTTCGTGCTGCGTGAAACCGGCTTCCATTTTGCTTGCCACGGAGAGAGTGCCAATCACTTCGCCGCTGTGAATAAGCGGAACCCAGCAGCCGGACTTCATTCCCATTCGGGAAAGGTTGCGCATGGTCTCCGGGGTGACTGAATCTTCCTGCACGCGCGCCAGCAGCACCGGCTCTCGGGTGCGGAATGCGACTCCTGAAAGAGTATTGTCTAGCGAGAGGCGCAACTCGCCGGGAAAAAGATCTGCATCGTGCGGTCCCAGAAAATGAGCCACGAGATCTCCGGCCGCGGGATCGTAGAGCGATAGAGTGGCTGAATCGTGCGGTATCACTTCGCGCAGGCTTGCAGAGATGGCCTCCAGCAGCTTGCGCACGTCCATATTGCTCAAGAGCGCGCTGCTTAACTGCAGCATCACGGCTTCATCGGCGCGCTTGCGGTCGGTAAAGTCGCGCGTCACCTTGGCGTAGCCGGTGATTGTCCCCGTATCATCGCGGATAGCCGCCAGCACAACGTTGGCCCAGAAGCGCGAACCGTCCTTGCGGACCCTCCAGCCCTCCTCTTCCACGCGTCCACGCGATGCGGCCAGACGCAGTAGCTCCGCCGGTCGGCCGCGATCAATATCCTGCTGCGTGAAAAAGTGCGAGAAGTGCAGCCCCAGAATCTCATCAGCTGAGTAGCCCTTGATCCGTTCCGCACCCGGGTTCCAAGTCATCACGCATCCATCTGGATCGAGTAAATAAATGGCGTAATCCTGAATGGTTTCCACAAGGGAGCGAAGCTGCAAGTCGCTGCGGCGCACCGCCTCCTGAGCATCGCGCACTTCAGTATTGTCGCGGACAAAACTCAGCACTACCATGCCACTTGTGGTTTGCATCGGCTGCAGCAGGATATCTACCGGGAACTCAGTGCCGTCCTTGCGCAACCCGAAGAGATTCATTGCCGCGCCCATTTGGCGAGTTCTGGGATGTGCGTGGAAGTTCTCGCGGTGGCTTGGGTGCCTCTCGCGGAAGCGGTGGGGAATCAGATTCTCAGTGGGCATGCCGTAGAACTCTGCCTGGCTGTAACCAAAGAGTTCCGCCGCGCGCGGATTTGCAGCACGAATTATCCCTTGGGCATTCGTGACAAAGATTGCGTTTGGAGACACATCGAAGAGGTTCTCCAACGCGGAATGAGCGAACTCGGCCCAGTCTTGCTCAGCCAATGCCGCTTTGTCCATCTCGGGGGAATCGGACGGGCGCATGCATAACTCCAGCTTATCCACTAAAGATACACATGCAGATTGAGCCAGTGCAAATGAGGAACCTGATATCAGCCTTGCGAGAGGCGAATATCACGGCCTTTCTCCACGGACGGCGGGAAAGGCCCACATATCAACGAGTTCTACTTCGCATCGCGCACGCAGCGGAACCCTACTCCGCCGGAGCGGTCGTAGCCCGGTGCCATCAGCAACAGCTTACTGTGCTCATCATTGCGAAAAGTATTGGGAAAGTACCAGATGGATCCCTGCGGCTTGTAATACTCGCCGCCCCGCAAAATTCCTCCGCGTGTATGTTCGTCGGTGAACTCATCGGTCCACTGCCAGACGTTGCCCACCATATCCATCACGCCGTACGGGCTTGCTCCTGCGGGATGAGCGTCTACCGGATCGGGGCCGGTCATGGTGCGGCCTGTAACGAGGGTGGGAACGTTGGCTGCCTGCCACTGGTTTCCCCAGGGATAGATGCGGCCATCCGTACCCTGCGCCGCCAGTTGCCATTCCCACTCGTGCGGCAGCCGCTTGCCCGCCCACTTCGCGTATGCACGCGCGTCTTCAAGCGAGACCCAGGTCACAGGCCGGCTCTCCCATCCCTTTGGGAAACTGCCGTCCTTCCAGTCGCGCAAAAAGTTGATCGCATCTCCGGGGGCGTAGTGCGTCGCATCCAGAAACTCCTTGAACTGCGCATTGGTGACGGGAAATTTGTCGATGAAGAACGGTGCTACCTGCATCTCCTTCTCATGATTCCGCCGTGGCGAATCCTCCCACGGGTACTGCACATCAACCCCGGGATTTGCGCCGCCCTCAATTTCCGTGCCTCTTACTTTGAAAACGAACGTGCCGCCGGGAATCTTCACCATGCCGGCCGGCGCCTCGGCTGCTGGCGTAGTTGGCGGAATTTCGACGATACTTTGCGGCAGGATCGCTGATTCATGTGAGAAAGATGCGAGCGGTTCTTTGGTCATTGCAGCCATCCGCTGCATCAGAGCCTTGATGGCTTCGGTAGGCTCGCCCGGCGTGGCAAGAATCGCACCATATCCGTTGGCTTCAAGATCGAAGCTCAGGACTGCGGTCTGCCCGCTAGTCTCCGGCTTCAATTCCGTACCGCGATAAAGATTGAAGTAACGCACTCCCGGCATTAACCGAACGTTCATCTGCGGCCCAGCAATGTTGTAGTTATTCCGGTTGACAATGGTCCACACCGTCTCGCCGCCCAGCGGCCAGCGGCTGGCGTAGACGCCGTAGTTGTCCATCGGATAAAGCGGCTCCCAATCGGGACTGACCAGGTCGGCGGCAACCCCGTGCTCAATCGCGGATACTCGCCGCGTGGCTTCGGCATCGCGCGGGTTGATGCCGTTCCATACGCCCCAGATGTTCTCCCAGCTCTCGAAGCCTTCGCCATTGAAGAAGGCGTATTGCAGGTTGCTGGTGTGGTCCTTGTTCCAGCGGTCGCAGACGTTGACCATGTGGCGGGTCTCCAGCCACTTGTACTTGTCCACCATGGGAATGAACGGGTAGCTGTAGTAGCCCCAGCCCATCAGGTTCCAGCTCACATCCTCGTAGTTGGGGCCGCCCTCGGGTTCAAAGACCAGCGGGTGGCCGATCTTTTCAGCGGCTAGAGGAAAGGAAGGCGGAACGCCGTCCTGTGTATCCCCGTTGATGCCGTCGCCATCGATCAGCTTCATGCGCGCGGCAATGGCATCCGGCCAAGGCAGGTCCGGCTTACGCGTTCCCTGATCCCACATCATCATGGGGAAGAGCACACGCACACCGCGCCGGTGGAAGTCTGCGACCATCTGGCGCACGCCGTTGAGGCCCCCAGGCATGGATGCGATCATATCCAGTTGGTCACGGTCATCGATCCCCATATTCGGATAGGTGGACCACACCAGCACCGAATCGATGCCGCCATAGCGCTTCTCCAGGTCGTCGAGATAGCGGTCCACGGTATAGTGCCCAGCCACCGGATCATAAAAATAGCGATCCTGCACCATCATCTGCGGCTGGATGTAGCTGGACTGGGCCCAGCGAGTCGCGGACTGCTCGTATCGTGCCGGGTCGAAGCCGGAGCGAATGCGGAGTTCCATCCTCCAGTGCTCGAGATCCCGGAGCCAGCGTTCATGCGTGTCGGCGGGGCAAGGCGCCTGCTGCGTGCCATCCCATGCAACGTGCAGATTCATGCACTCCGGTGCTGGGATCAGCTCGTCCTTGGGCTTATACTGCGTGTCCTGCGCTGCCGCTGTGAGGGCGATTCCGCCCGTGAAAATTCCAAGACTGATTGCGCGAAGTACTCGGTTCATGTTTTCCCCAATCAAATGTTTCAGGCCGGCCAGTGAAGACCATTACGCATGTGTAGCCAGAAACTCATCCACTTCATTTCTAGCCGGCATGGAGGCCTGTGCGCCCTTCCGCGTGACTGAAATAGCCGCAGCTGCCGAGGCAAACCGCGCCGCCGCCCATGGGCCCTTGCCCTCAAGCAACGCAACAGAAAATGCGCCGTTGAAGCAGTCTCCTGCGCCGACGGTATCGATGGCCTGAACCGTAAATGGCCGCACCCAGTCAGCCTTGCCTCCTGCCACGGCCAAGTAAGCCCCCTCGCTCCCTCGTTTGAGAGCCACGCTTCGCACCCCTCTGCCTATCAACTGCTTTGCAGCGTCCACCGGCTTCGATTCGGTGCCAAGATAGAAGGCCGCCTCGGTCTCGTTGGGAGTACACCACGCCACCTGCCGCCAGATCTCGCCCGGAACCGGAGAGGCTGGAGCGGGATCGAGCATCACCGGAACGCCGGCATCCTCGCACAGATCGAGCACGCGTCTCACAGTAGGTATGGGCAGCTCTAGCTGGCACAGCACCATCCCGGCCGAACAAATCAACTCGGCTTGACTATCAATGTATGCCGGATCAACCTTTCCATTTGCGCCGGGAACCACCACGATGCTGTTTTCGCCATTCTCAGCCACCAGGATTGTCGCCACGCCGGAGGGTCCGTCTACCCGCTTGACGGCTGCCGTCCCGACGCCTGCTGCGCTGAGATTGTCGAGCAATGCCGAGCCGAAGACGTCATCTCCCACCGCGCCCACCATCTGCACTGGATAGCCCAGCCGCGCCGCCGCAACGGCCTGGTTCGCTCCCTTGCCTCCGGGAGTGGTATCGAAACCCGTGCCGATCAGGGACTGTCCGGGGCGGGGAATCTCCCTGCACCGCGCCACAAGGTCCATATTGATGCTGCCGACGACGACGATGGGCTTATGCATGGTGTTCACGCTCTTAGTTAAACCGGGGCAGAGGAGCCAGCGCAACCGCGGTCAGCCCCAGTGCGAAGAAGATGAACATAAAGAGCAACAGAATTTTGGCTGAGCGGGGAGCCGTGGCAAACTCTCGCCATACAAAAACTCCCCAACAGGCTGAAATCATGGTGGCGCCCTGGCCAATGGAGTAAGAGACAGCCGGTCCCACCAGATGAGCGCCCGAGGCCACAAAGTTGGCCACCGCGCCCGTGCACCAGATCGCTCCGCCCAGCAAACCCGCGATGTGCCAGCTCACCGGTGCGCCCCGGTAGCCGGCCCCATCTACGGGAGGCTTTCCGTCCAGCGGCTTGGCCATCAGCAGCAGATTGGCAGGCACGGTGGAGAGCAGCACGCCAACGGCGAAGAAGAACGCAGCCGCGTAGGGGCCGGGTGCAACCCTACCGGGCATGCCGCCCAACGCTCGCGCCACCAGCGGATAGAAGGTGCCCATTAGCAAGCCGGCAACCAGACTCAGCACGATGCCCCGCGTCGTAGCAACCTTTGCCGAGCCCTCGCGCTTGCGATAGGCTGCGGCATCCAAAACAATGGCCACTGCAACCAGCGCAACCCCGCCAAAGAGCAGCAGGGGATTGCCTGCCGGCCTCACCAGGTAGCTTGAAACCGCACCCACCACCAGCGCCAGCCCGATCCCGACCGGGAAGGCCACCGCCAATCCGGCTACTTCAATCGCCGCCACCAGCAGAAGATTGGCGATGTTGAAGATTACGCCGCCGCAGACGGCAAAGAGAATTGAGGCAAGAGGAGTCTGTGCCGCGGCGCTCAGGAACGGCAACCCAACGTGACCCATGCTGCCCGCGGTGAATCCCCACAGAATGGCGCACGCAGCAAGCCCGATGGCGTAGTCCCAATAATAAAGTTGAAATCGATAGCCCGGACACAGCTTCAGCGTGTTGGCCCACGATCCCCAGCACAGCATAGTCAGGATCATGAGGAAGAGTGCGGCCTGATACGTCTCGGGAAGAACCATCTTGCTAGCCCCCGTTTACTTGCCCTTGCGCAGCAAACATCAAACCATAATTCCTCAACCCATAGATGCGCAAATGCAACTCCCGTTTGGACCCCGATCGTCAATTGGCAGCATGATATATTACGGCAATATGGCAGCAAGCAGCGCGATGAGCGAGACCGTTAAACAAGAATTAGAATGCACCGTTCGTGAAGCCACCTGGGATGATTTTGAGGCCATATGCCAGGTCAAGCGGCGCAACGGGATAGTGCCTGAAGATTGCTCCCACTGGGTGCGTCTGTGGGATGAGAACCCATTTCGATTCAAGCATCCTGTTCCACTTGGTTGGGTGCTTGAAAATCAGGCTCAAGGCATAGTTGGCACATTCAGCAATATTCCCCGTACGTATTTCTTCAATGGTGAGCCTGTCCGAGCAGCCATCCCCAGCAGCTGGGCTGTCGATCGGCCTTTCAGATTCGCCGCCAGCACTCCCGCGGCGGAGTATCTGGCGCAAAAAAATATTGATCTGTTTATCACCACCACAGCATCTCCGCGAACCGAAGCCAGGCTGAAGGAGTTGGGATGCCTCGAGATTCCTGGCCCTTCCTGCGCGAAAATGCTCTTCTGGATCACTAACTATGCGACATTCGCCGGAGCCTTTCTGCGCAAAGTAAAAGTCCCTGAAGTTCCGGGAGTAAGTCGCACCACTGGTTTGGCTCTTTACTTACAGGATCTGATCCATTTGCCCAAAGGCAGATTCCAGAGAATAGGGGTAAACCTCCTGCAAGATTTCGATGGGCGTTTTGATGCGTTGTGGGAAGTGCTTAGTCGGCGCCACAATCGGCTGATGGCGGTCCGCAACCGCGAAGCGCTCAACTGGCAATTCCGTCCCGCACTTGAATCCGGTAATCTGTTCATCTTCGGAGTCATGAGAGGCAATCGCCTCACAGGTTACCTGATCATGAGAAAGTACAATCACGAACAGTATGGGCTCTGCCGTTTCAGAGTCGTGGATTTACAGGCCATCGACGACGAACCGAACACCGTGCTTTCACTGATGACTGCCGCGCTGGATCATGCCGCTCGGTCCGGAGCGGATGTTGTGGAGGCAATGGGATTCAATAAGTCAAAGCACGATCTGCTCGGGCGATTGAATCCTCATCACCGCACTCTTCCTTCCTTCCCCTATCTCTACAAAGTAAGCGAAGACGCACGGTCGCTCCAGACTGCGCTTCTGGAACCCGATGCCTGGGATCCTTCGCCGCTTGACGGAGACTCCGCCCTGTGAAAATGCAGAAGAGATTGCTGGCTTCGTCATTTCAGTCGTTGAGGTTAACTCCACTTCTGCTAAAACTTCAGCAGTGCTGCATCCCCGGCGGATACATACGCGCCATAAATTATCACGGGGTTTCTGCGGAATCGGCAGGGAATTTCGAGCGGCAGTTAGCCTATTATGCGGAGAATTTCACCGGCGTATCATCGGCTGACCTGGATAACTTCTTCCGCCTTAGGCGATGGAGTAAGAAGCGCCCCGGACTGATTATTTCTTTTGATGACGGCCTTTCTTCCAACTACTCCGTTGCAGCCCCGCTTCTTGATAAATACGGATTCAATGGCTGGTTTTTTGTCCCCGTTGATTTTGTAGCCGCGCCCCCCTCTGAGCAAATCAGTTTTGCGCGTGACCATCTGATACGGCCGGACAGGACCTCGTCCAAAGCCGAGCGCGCAGCGATGTCGTGGGATGAACTGCGCGATCTCGATAGGCGGAGTCATGTGATCGGTTGCCACACCCGCAGCCATTTGCGAATGGTACCGGAGCTATCGGGATCCGTGCTCAAGAATGAGATATGTACTGGCAAAGCAGTACTCGAGGAGGAGCTTGGGCATGTTTGCGACTGCTATGCCTGGGTGGGCGGCGAAGAATGGGCTTATACCTCTGATGCAGCGCGGATGATTCGCGAGGCCGGCTATAAATATTCATTTACTACGAATGCGTTGCCCATCACGTGCAAGAACGACCCGCATCAATTAGGGCGCAACAATGTGGAGTCGGATTGGCCGCTCTCGATGGCCTCATTTGAACTCAGCGGTTTTCAGGACCTGCGCTACACTCCGAAGCGGCGAAGAGTAGCTCGCATCATCCAGACACCTGGATAGACCGTTGAATCGCATCCTAGTAGTTTACTGCCGTGCAGCTTTCAACGCTTCAGTCAATGCAGGAACCACTTCAAACAGATCCCCTACGATTCCGTAGTCGGCTACCTCGAAGATGGGCGCGTCAGGGTCTTTATTGATTGCCACTATGCATTGCGAGCCTTTCATTCCCACCAGATGCTGGATGGCTCCGGAGATGCCGACGGCCAGGTACAGTTTAGGTGCGACGGTATGTCCTGAACTGCCCACCTGGCGCTCCAGAGGCAGCCAGCCGTTGTCGCAGATGGGCCGTGAGGCGGCTAGTTCCGCGCCGAGCGCCGTCGCCAATTCCTGAACAAGCGGAATATTCTCCGCCTCCTTAATGCCTCGCCCTACGCTCACAATCAGTTGCGCCGAGCCCAGGTCCACGGTCTGCGAAGAACCGCGGAAGGGTTCGCCGGGTTTTGTGCGGATCTGATTAGATTCAACCGTCGGCGTGAAAGTAACAACCTCCGCAGGATTTGTGGGCCTTTCCGAATTTTCAGCCCGGAAGGCTCCAGCCTGCATGGAAATTAAGCAGGGTCCATCGCCGGTGTGGCGATAGTTGCCGTTGAGTCGGCCCTGCATAAGTTGGCGCGTAAAGACCGGCCCATCGCCAATGGCGACTACATCGCTGATGAGCACCTGGCCGAGGCGTGCAGCCAGCGCCGGTGCAAAGTCGCGGACTTGGTAGGTGTGCGGCAGAATCACGTACGCGGGTGATTCCGACTGAATGAGTTGCTGAAGAGCCAGGGTAAATCCGTCGGCAGTGTAGTGATTCAGCAGCGGATGCTCCACGCGCACAACCTTGCCGAGAGGCTGGGCTGCGATTTCGGCCGCGAGAGATTCCGTCTGCGCGCCGACGATGGCCACGCATACGGGCAGACCCAGTTGCGAGCCTAGCCGCTGCCCGCCAGCGAGGGCCTCCCAACTTATGCGGCTTACCTTTCCGCCTCGCTCCTCCAGTACTACAAGAACGCTACTCATAGGACGCGCACCTCGAACTTCAGCTTTTCTACCAGCGCTGCCGCCGCTTCTTTTGCCGTGCCGGGCAGAATCTGTGTGGACTTTTGTTTCCGGGGCATGGTGACCTGCTCCAACACCACCACTGGAGCTGCATCCCCATCGAGTTCCGATGCGGCCAGCTCTCGCACCTCTTTGGTCTTGGCGCGCTTGATGCCCATCAACGTGGCATAGCGCAGCTTGTTGCCACCAGATTGTATTGTGAGTACCGCCGGCATAGGTAGCTCAACGGTCTGAAACCAGCCCTCTTCAAGCTCACGCTTCACTTTGAGGCCAGATTCGGTCCTTTCTACGTGGAGAATAAGTGTCGCATGGGGAAGCCCGAGCAGTTCAGCCACGATCACGCCGGTCTGGCCGAGGCCCAGGTCTTCCGACTGCAAGCCGCTAAGCACGAGATCGGGATTCTCTTGCTTGATCGCAGCTGCCAGCAGCTTCGCCACTCCCAGAGCATCGCGTGCGCCCAGATCGTCGCAGACGATATGGATTGCCCGATCCGCTCCCTTCGCCAGAGCTTCTCGAATTGTCGTTCCCACTCGCTCCGGCCCAGCGCTGAGAACGATCACTTCGTCACCGGCTGACGCAAACTTTTCTTTGAGCTGAAGCGCCTCTTCGAGCGCGTAGGCGTCGGACTCGTTCAATGCATACTGCAGCCCGGACTCTTCAATCCAGTTGCCCGTTGAGTCGATGCGGATGTGCGCATCGCGTTCCGGAACCTGTTTGATTGCGACGATGATCTTCATGCTCTATCCTTCTAACATCGTTGGTTGAGAAACCACCAATCCTAAATCGATGTGCTCGGCGGCAAACCTCGCGCGGCTATCTGGGCAATATCGAGTAGTTTCGGTGCCCCTTCGCCGGTGGCAGCCAACGCATCTCTGAACATGGTATTGCAGAATGGGCAGGCCGCGGCGATTGTTTGCGCTCCGGTTGCGACCAGCTCCTTGGCACGATTTCGGCTTACACGTTCGCCAGTCTCCTCACCGAGAAAAGCCAGTCCTCCGCCCGCTCCGCAGCAGAAACTGTGTTCATGGTTGCGCGGAGCTTCAATCAACTCTCCAGCCAGCGCTGCCACAGCGCGCGGTTCCTCATAGATGTTGCGATAGCGTCCCAGGTAGCAGGGATCGTGAAAAACGATTTTTCCCTCTTTGTCCTGTTTGGAAAGCTTGTCGGCATAACGCGCCAGGAATTCACTATGATGCTCGATTTCAGGCGGCGTGCCGTAGTCTTTCCAGTCTTCCTGGATAGTGCGCACGCAGTGGGGGCAAATGGAAATAATCTTCTTTACCTTGTTTTGCGCCAGGGCTTCCAGGTTTGCCTCAGCCAGTTGCTGGAAGACAAGATCATTGCCCAGCCGTCGGACCGGGTCGCCGGTGCATTTTTCCTTGCGCAGCACGCCGTAACTTGTGCCCAGGTAGTTCATCACGCGGACAAAGGCTGCAACAATCTCGCGGCCCTTGGGGTCGTAGCCGCCCATGCAGCCCAGCCACAAACAATACTCTTGGGTTCCATCGAAGATCGGCAGGGCTTGTTTCTCGATAAATTTGTCTCGCTCCGCGGAGCTTAAACCTAAAGCGTTGCTGCCACGTTCGAGTGCAAGGAATAGCTTGCTGCCGTGCGGGTTGCCCCATGCCCCGGTATTCACCGCGCCTCGCCGCAGTCCGACGAGTATAGGCACGTGCTCAATACCCACCGGGCACTGGAACTCGCAGGCACCACAGGTGGTGCACTGGAAGACAGCCTCCTGCTCGTTGTACTTACCCAGCAGCGGCTGGTCCGACGCAGGGCCTAGATCGTTCAGATATGCGCGGACGCCGAGAATAATCTCTTTCGGATTGAGCAGCTTGCCGGTATTGGCGGCAGGGCAGTGCTCGGTGCAGCGCCCGCACTCCACGCAGGAGTAAGCCTGCAGGCTGACCAGCCGGGTGAGGTCTGTGCCGGCTACGAGGCCAAAGTCTTCATCGCCCGCGAGCGGTGGAATCTGCGCGAAGCTGCCGCGCGATAGGAAAACGGTAACGGGGCTCAGCACCAGATGCAGATGCTTGGTATGCGGGATGAGCGGCAGAAAGATTAACAGGGCCAGCGAGTGTATCCACCACAGAATGCGGGACGCGGGGCCGACGTCGTTGACAAAGAACGACGCCAAATAAGTGGCCATCAGAATGAAAATCAACAGCGCAATGACTCCAGACTGGTAGGAGAGTGTTTCGCCGAGCCATCTAGGACGAACCAGGAACCGACGGACAAATAGGCCGAGAGTACTGGCTGCGCAGGCCACGGCGAAGGCGGCGGCAAAGTAGGAATAGAAACGGCCAATCACACTTCCAGAGAAAATGAAACCGATTCCGAAGGCGATAGCGCAATGGTTGAGCGTAACTAGTGCGAAGGCGCAGAAAGCCCAAAAGACGAAAGCATGCGCCAAGCCAGGAAGTGGCCGCTCGCGAATGACTTTGCCCTGAAAGAGTACCTCCCAGACAAAATCCCAAACGCGCTTGCCAGCGGGAAAGAGTCGAAAAGAGGGGTCTTTCTTCGAATCGAGGATTTTGTCGAGGACGACGCCAAAGCGGCGCCAGAAGCCCACTGCTGAGGCCATCGCCAGCCCGACGAAGAGCAACTTCTCCGCAAGGGAGAAGTGCTGAGGTTCAGCCAGGGTTGGAAGAAGAACCGTCATAGGCGGACTGAGACAGTCTACACGGCAACAATACAGGATTGGCCGTGGGTATGTCGTCTTTATTTCCGGTTCATCGGAGACGTATCAGCAATTCCGTCGGCATCCGGCAAGTCAGCTCAAACAATCTCGATCACCGTTGCGCCGATCGGTCGCTATTCATAGATTTCATTTGCAGCTTCGCCTTCTCATTCAGCCCTCCGGCGCCTTAATTCCCGTTGTAAAATGTGTATAGAATCTGAACGATTGAGGAGATTTCATTGGCAAGGTATCTTGTTACAGGAGCGGCAGGCTTTATTGGCCGCTCGATAGCCGCTGCATTGCTCGCACGCGGTGAGACCGTTCGTGGCATCGACAGCTTTATCGCCGGCAAGCGCTCCAACCTGGTCGGTCTTGAGGCCATGGAGTTTATTGAGGGCGATCTGGCCAATCCGGCAGCCTGCGCGCAGGCATGTGACGGTGTTGAGTTCGTCTTTCATGAGGCGGCGCTGGCCTCAGTTCCGCGTTCTGTCGACGATCCGGTTGCCACCAATGTCAATTGCATTGACGCCACGCTCAACGTGCTGGTTGCAGCGCGCGCCGCCGGAGTTCGTCGCGTGGTTTATGCCGGCTCCTCCGCCGCCTACGGCGATGCGCCCACCCTGCCCAAGGTCGAGTCCATGCTCCCCGATCCCATCTCTCCCTATGCAGTGGCCAAGCTGGCCGGCGAACATTACCTACGCTGCTTTACGCGCGTCTACGGCCTTGAGACCGTAGTCCTGCGCTACTTCAACGTCTTCGGCCCTTACCAGGACCCCACTTCGCACTACTCCGGCGTGCTGGCCATCTTCTGCCGCCGCATGCTCTCCGGCGACCCAATCACCATCTATGGCGACGGCGAGCAGAGTCGCGACTTTACTTATATCGATAATGTAGTCAATGCCAACCTGCTGGCCGCGGCCGCCCCAGCGGAAAAGGTCTCCGGGCGCATGATGAACCTGGCCACAGGCACGCGCATTACGCTCAATGAAATCTTCAAGATTCTCCGCGAGCTGACCGGCTACCAAGATCAACCAATCTACGCCCCCACGCGAGCCGGAGACATTCGCGACTCGTTGGCCGATATACGGCTGGCCCAGGAACTGCTTGGCTACAAACCAACGGTCGATTTCCGCGAGGGACTGCGCCGCACTGTCGATTGGTACCGTGCCGGGGAGTAACAACTTTGCACTTCCGCCTCGGAAAGCCGCACTCCTTCGATTAGCCTCGGCGGCCTGCGTTAATCTGTCCCCCGATCCCTGTTTTTTGGAGTTTGAACGATGAATCGCAAATGCCAATTCCTCGTACGTCCAGGTTTCTTCGTTGCCTTGGGCATGCTCTTTCTTGCCGGAACAACACCCGGGCAAACCGTCGTGCGCTCATTCGACGGCGACAAAGGCCCTGGCCTGGCTACGTGCGAGACCGGAGTAAGCCACTGCGGGCAGGCGGAGATGGACGTGGCCACCAACGGCAAACAGGTTGTCCAGGTCACCTGGCAAAACATTCGCGTCTACAACAAGAAAGGCCGCATGCTCCAATCCATCCCAATGACTGCCTTCATCCGCAACGCGGGCTTGAATCCGGTCAGCGGCAGCAAACGTGCTCCGGATGCATCCGTTGACCCAGGACCTATTGAGCCGCATATCGTCTACGACGAATTCATCCATCGTTGGATCGTCACCATTACAGCTCAGAACGAATCCCTGATGGTCAGCGCCTCTCCCGATCCCGCAGGCAAGTGGAATGGAGTCTATCCCTCCTGCCTTCAGGGTGGACCGTGCCTTAACATCGACGCGGCCGCTCACCTTGGCTACGACAAAAATGGGGTTTACCTCTGTGCGGTTCATATTGGGGACGAAAACCCTCACACGCTAAAAGGAATTAGCTACGACTGCTTCGCAATTCCGTCCTCTGAGGCCCAAGCGATCGGTCAAGGAGTCGTGCCCCAGCACATCAACCGCGGCCACAACATGCCTCTCGACGATATGCCAGCGATTGACCACAATCGATCGAAGCAGGCAGACACACCGGCGTTCTTTGCGGGCAAGAGCTGCGACCGGGTGGTCATGGGCGGCTGCCAAAACTCCTATAACTATCCCTTCCATTGGCTTGTGGATACCTTTACCTGGAACGGGCCCACCGGCAAATACAACGTGAATGGCGAGCAGGAGATCAAAACCGGCATTGGCTCGACTGGCGACAAATGGCTTTACAGCAAGCCCTGCTGCGCCCCGACGGGCGGAATTCCGCAGGCCGGTGATAGTGTAAACACGCTCAGAATCACTGAGAGCCATCGTCTGACCAACTTGGTTCAATTCGGCTCTCACCTTTACACCGTTCTCCCTTCGGGCCCTTGCACCAAAGATTGCGGACCGCAAGGGACCGATACGAACAACGTGGCGTTCTGGGTCGATCTGGATTGCTCCAAACCGGCGGCATGTGTGGTCAGTCAGACGGCTAAAATCGCAGGCGCAGACTTTAACCCGGAGTTTCCCACCGTTGGAGTGGATGCCAAAGGCAATGTCGGCATCGTTGCCGACTCGATGACTCCAACCACCGATCTCTCCGTCTTGCTCTGGACGCATGGAAAGGACGACCCGCCGAATATCTTCAAAGGTCCCATTACGGTTGTCTCCGGTACGCATCCCTATACATGCCTGAATCCTAAAAATACGGCGGTGATCGGAAACGCGGCAGGCGTGCTCACAGCGCTCAATCCCCTCGATGGCTCCAGTCTTTGGACGACAGAGCAATGGACGAATAATGCCGAGCGCTGCGTCTGGAACACGCGTATCGTCCAATACCGGATTGACTAGGCGGTAGACCTTCGATTAAGCGAATTGCCGGTTTCCACATTTCAATTTCTGCGGTGACAAGCTCTATTGACGAATTGCTTCCGATAAAGCACAATGGCAGTAATTTCCTCAGTTGCGGTTTTTCGTTTGGAACAGCAGGGTAAACCTGCGAGAGAGTTTCTATATCTTCATGGGATTGAGGCTTACGCCCTGTGCCGGACGCACACTCTCTCCAGAACGATTCGCCGTACGAAACCGAAGAGCGGTCCCGGACTAACCCGTATCGGAGCCATTCCACGACGTCCCTGCGCGCATTATGGGAGATATTGGCCCGCCGCCTCCGCATGATTGCCTCCGTGGTGGGGGGCTTGCTGCTGCTCTGCCTTCTCTATTGCCTCATAGCCCCCAACCAATACGAGGCCACCGCCAGGGTGGCCTTGCGCACCTCGCCCGCTTCTTCGCTCAGCCTTGATGCTGGAGAGTCCTCGGTTGCCTCTTCATCTCTGGCCACGCCACTCCAACTCGAGACGCAGGCCAATGTTTTTCGCAGCGACCAAGTAGCCTGGAGGGTGATCACCGGTCTCAAGCTTTATCAGGCGCCCGGCTTCATGGGCAACTTCGCGCACCGTTTCCCCGGTTTCAAACCTGCTCAGGCTGAAAGCGCCGAGGCCCAGGCCTGGCTGCTGGAGCGCTTTCAGCGGCGACTGCACGTCGAATCCCTCCCCCGTACCCTGATGATTCAGATTCGTTTTCGCTGCCGCGACGCTGCACTCTCAGCCGCCGTGGTGAACGGCCTCATCCGCGTCTATGAAGAGCAGGATAACGAAGCGCGTGCGGAAGCCACGGCTCAGGCCTCAGGCTGGTTGCAAAGCCAGCTCAAAGACCTCAAGGCCCGCGTCGAGCAGGATCAGCATCACCTGGCCGACTTCCAGAGCCGGCACGGCATCCTCACCGCCCCTGAGACCTTGGCCAATGGTCAACTGGGCGAAAGCCAGCACACCTCGGCACTGCTTGAGATCGACGAACTGAGCCGGCAGTTGGTCGTCGCCACCAGCGACCGAATTCTCCGCGAGGCCGAGTACCGCGCTGCTTCAAAGGGAAATCCTGAACTGGTCATTGCCTCTGACACCCATCTGCAGAACGAAAACGTGAACTTCGCTACAGCATTGTTGCAACAGCTCCATGCCCGCCACAGCGCGCTCGATCAGGAGCAGGCACAGCTGAGCGTCGAGCATGGGCCCAACTATCCCCGTGTGGTGGAGATTCGTGGCCAGCTGCAAGATATTGAGCGGCAGGTTGCGGCTGAAGACCTTAGGCTCGTGAATCAATTTAAGACCGCCTGGCAGACGGCCTCTGACCGTGAGCACTTGGCGCACAGGAGCCTTGCCGAGCACACAGCCGACGACATGAAGGAGAACGAGGCCACCACCGAATACGCAGATATGAGGCAGGAGGCCAACCGTAACCACGAGCTCTACCTGCGGGTGCTTGAAAAGGTTGAAGAGGCTGGATTCTCAGCGGGCGTGAACAGCTCCAACATCACCGTGGTCGACCCAGCCCGCCAACCGGTGAAGCCTGTAGCCCCCGATCTGCCGCTTTATTTGGCTATAACGCTCTTTGCCGGACTCTGGCTGGCAGTAGGAGGCGCTCTCTTGCTTGAATCACTTGGTACTTCCAATCGAACCGTTGTCGCGCTGCTGGCTGTGCTTCTTGCCGGCGCATTGGTGCAGGCGCAGGAACCTGCGCCCAACCTGCCTACGCCCTCGCTCGACGGCCTGCCCACCGGCGTGGCCCGCATTCCGTATTCGCAGGATACAAAAGTCCTGCCCAATCCCAAAGATTCACCTGCGGTATGGAACAGCACCGCAGGCGCAAACCTGGCTGGAATGCCTCCCATGGCCGTAGCGCTCTCCGCATCTCCCATGGCGGCTCCCATCGCCGCCGGAGACTTCCTCGATATCTCCGAGTACCGCACCCCGGAGTTTCATTCCTCCGTCCGCGTCTCTCCGGCGGGCACCGTGACCCTGCCGATGATCGAAGAGGTGCAGATCGGCGGGCTCGACGAGTTGGCTGCAGTTCACGTCATTGAAGCTGCCCTAGTGGCGAAAGGCATGCTCCTCCATCCCCAGGTCACAATACTGGTGACCGCCTACGCCGGACAGGATGTGAGCGTGCTTGGTGAAGTGACCCACCCCGGCGTCTATCCCTATACCCTTCACCATCGTTTGCTGGACCTGATCTCCGCCGCCTCTGGTCTCTCGTCCAATGCCGGCCGCCTGGTGAACATCTACCACCGCAATGACCCCAAAACGCCGCATCCGGTGGTTCTCGACCCCGGTGCAACCGACTCCAGTTCTGATCACAACCAGGAACTCGCTCCCGGCGATACAGTGCAGGTGAGCCGCGCAGGGCTGGTTTACGTGGTTGGCGACGTGATCCGCCCAGGTGGTTTTCCAGTCGACCCAGCTCAGGGTCTCACCGTGGTACAGGCGCTTTCAATGGCCTGGGGTCCCAGCCTGAATGCAGCCACAGGCAGGGCCCTGCTCATCCGCGAGCAGAAGGGCGGCCGTACAATGACCACCCTCAATCTCAAGCGCATGCTTCACGGCCAGGAGCCAGATCAGCCGGTTTATGACCGCGATATTCTTTACGTGCCCGACTCGATAGCCAAGAACGTGATGAACAGAAGCATCGAATCGGCCATCCAATCGGCAATCGGTATCAGCATCTACTCCGGCCTTGTCTATTCGCAGAGGTATTAGGCAAACATTGCAATTGGCCACTTCAACCAACTCCGTTGGACGCATCGATTATGTATTGCGGATTCTTGTGTCCACGGCTCTTGCGGTTGAATTAAACCGGGTGTTTCCTCTCAAAGATCTAATAAATCCAACTCTATTTTTGCATCGTGGCGAAGTGCTCATTCATCTTGCCGGCTACCCACTTATCGCCATTTTGATGATGAGTGCGATTGACGGGAGATTGCTGGACGCAAAGTTACCTCGATCATATTTGTTTCCGATCTTTTTGTGTTGGACTTACTCAACTGTGTCACTTATGTTTGCGATGCATTACTGGCGGATCGGTCTTGCGGCAATCGTTCTTATGTTGGTTGCGGGAGGATTATTCCCAATCAACCGAGCGCCAGTAATGATTGGATTCGGAGAAAAAAGCTCAGAAGAGGTCGGCGAAACTACTCTGTCCCAGGCGGATACGCCCGAAGATCAGGTCGAGAGAAGGTCTGTTCAGGAAAACGGGAAACGAAGGGTGACGCAGGTGAGTCCGAGTACATTCCTGGGCGCACTTTTTACTCTTGTTCTTCTTTGGCTTCCACTCATCTACCTTGATGATTTCTCAGGCCGTGGATTTTGGGTCTGGATCGCGCGACTCGGCTATGCAATTTTAGGATTTTTCTGGTTTGGTTTCGCGGCTAGCAGATTCAATGATGCAGGACTGCCGAATGGAAAGGGTTTCTTGTGCCTTATTGCAATTACCACAGCATCTCTTCTGCCGCTCAAACTAAATCTCACCAACGGGTATGAATCACTGGCTATCTTCGTTCTCATTCAGTTACCAATTGTCTTTTTGCGAAGCAAACCCGTGCCGGAGAAGCCTCTGCAGCAAAGTGCGGGCTCGGAGGAGGGCGAGAAGTGTCTTCGCGACCCGCTGGAAGAAATGCGTTCGGGGATTACGGATAAAACTGACGAGGTAAAACCGCGGCGAACCCAGGAAGTCTTTACGGGGATAAGCTCTGACCGCGCAAAGAGAGTGCCAAGCTGGAGGCGGTTTTAGCCGTCGGGAGTATCATGCGCCGCATCGCCTGGTTTTTATTGCTGCTCTTCGCTTTCGCAGTTCCCTGGGAGTATTCCCTCGACCTGGGCGAACCACTAGGTAATATCGCCCGCATTTTGGGGCTGCTGCTTATTCTCGCAGCCGTTCCCGCAGTGCTCCAGGCTGGCCGTCTGCGCACGCCGGGGCCGTTGCAGTGGATCGTGCTGGCCTTCTATTTATGGTTCTGCTGTACCTATTTTTGGACCATCGACCCTCTTGCGACTCTCGAAAAAATGCGCTCCTACATCCAGGAGATGATGATCGTCTGGCTGGTTTGGGAGTTTGCAGAGAGCCCCCGGGACCTGCGCTCACTTCTGCGCGCTTTCATAGCCGGTTCCTATGTGCTGGCCGTCCTCACCGTCGCCAATCTTGGATCGCCTGAGGCGGTAGCTGCCGGCCAGATCCGGTTTGCCGCCACAGGGCAGGATCCTAACGATGTAGCTCGCTTTCTCGACCTCGGTTTTCCGCTGGCCGCATTGCTATTTCTCAGCGAGCGGCGCTTGCCAAGCCGCCTGCTGGCGCTCGGTTACCTGCCGCTAGGCCTTTTCGCCGTGCTGCTCACAGCCTCGCGCGGAGGTTTTCTGGCCGCCGTGGTAGCGCTAGTCGGCTGCGGCATCCTCATGGCTCGTACCCACCTGAAAGGCGTACTTGCAGGAATCCTCGCTTTGCCTGTGCTCGTCGGCGCTCTCTGGTTTACCGCTCCCCATGAAACCATTGAGCGCCTGGCCACCATCCCCGAACAGCTTCAAGGCGGAAATCTGAACCAACGCTGGAACATCTGGACCGGAGGCTGGAATGCCTTTATTCATGCTCCACTCTTTGGCACCGGAGCCGGTTCTTTCGTCGTCGCGGCCGGAACCAACCCCCTCGATACCGCTCACAATACGGCGCTCTCGATCCTGGTCGGTGGAGGCCTGTGCGCTTTTTTTCTGGCCGTGGCCATCGTAGCTCTTGCCGCACGGTCGATTCTCGAAACCCATGGGACCCTGCGCGTGGCTCTGGCAGTTGCGCTCGCAGTCTGGATCGTCACTTCGCTGGCGGCCACGGTAGAAGAGAGCCGCACCACCTGGCTTCTGCTGGCCTTGATAGCTCTAGCCGGCCGCCTCGCGGTCGAGGACCCAAACCTCCTCGCCGGAAGCTTTCCCGACCACGGCCAAACTGATAAATTTTCTGCTGCCCCAGTTTCTGCCTAATAGAGTTGTTTGACTGTCCGTTACCTCCTGGCCCATGTTTCCCATCCCCCAAATCGCGCGGCTTTTCGAGGGCGGCAGCGTCAATCGCCGCATCTTTCGCGCCGCTGCATCAGTTACCGCCGTGGGAATTCTGGTCAAAGCCGTCGCCACCTTCAAGGAATTTACGGTTGCCGGAGTCTTTGGCCGCTCCGACGCCATGGATGCTTTTGTTGCCGCCATCCTCATTCCCAACCTGCTGGTCAACCTGATCTCCGAGTCGATGAACCAGGCACTGGTGCCCACGCTGGTGCGGGTAAGGGAACAGGAGGGCCAGGACCGCGCCCAGCAATTGCTTTCGAGCGCGATGTTGTGGACCTGCATTCTGCTGGGTGCGGCTTCGCTCCTTATGGCTCTGGCTGCCCGTGGCTTCTTCCCGCTGATTGCCTCGCACTTTCCCGCCGCCAAGCTCGATCTCTCGGTCCGGCTCTTTTACGCCTTGCTGCCCGTGGTGCTTCTCACTGGCATCGCCAGCAACTGCACGGCAGTCTTGAACACCTTTGACCGCTTCGCCTGGCCCGCACTGGTACCCGTGGTCACCCCGGCTGCCGTCATCATCGGCGCACTGCTGCTTAGCGGCCGCGTGGGCGTTTGGGCCATGGTCTATGCCAGCCTTGCAGGCGCGTTGGCCCAGGCGATTCTGGTCGCAGGCATGATGGACCGTCACGGCTACCGCTTCCGGCTGCGCTGGTATGGAGCCACCGAGGCCACTCGCGAGGTGGCGCACCATTATGGAACTGTGCTATTGAGCGGAGTGGTCGCCTCCGGCGGCCTGCTGGTCGATCAGTCCATGGCCGCCATGCTCCCCTCGGGGAGCGTCTCCGCACTAGCCTATGCCTATCGCTTTGTCAGCGTCGTGCTCTCCCTGGTTGCCGGAGCGGTTTCCACGGCGGTGGTGCCCCACTTCTCCCGCATGATTGCCCACAAGGATTGGGTCGGATGCCGTGATACCCTGCGCACCTGGGTCCGCATCACCGCGCTGGTCTCTATTCCCATTGCCGCCGCGCTCATTGCCGGGTCTCACCTCATCATCCGACTCACCTTCCAGCACGGCGCCTTTGGGCCTCGCGATACGGCCGTAGTTACACCGGTGCTGGCCATGTATGCCATTCAGATTCCATTTTTCGTTTCCAGCCGCGTCTTTTATCGTTTTCTTGTTGCCTTGCGCCGCACCGATCTGATTCTCTATTGCGGTACCATCAATCTCGTCCTCGACGTCATTTTGAATCTCATCCTCATGCGTTGGTTCGGGGTTGCCGGAATCGCGCTGGCCAGCTCACTATGGGCCGTGAGCGCCTTTTTCTTCCTCTGGTATTGGTCCTGGAAACTGCTCCCTCCAGCAACGGTGGAGGCGGCGTAAATCTTCGAGCATGATATCGAATAAAATAAAACCACTCGGGCGCAAGGACAATCATCTAAAAGATGAGGCAGGCCCATGATTCCCAGACCGGCTCAATATCTTCTTCGCTTTGACGACCTATGTCCCACTGCTTCGCGCAATCGAATGCAGCGCTTATTTAGACTAATTAGCGATTATGACCTCCAGCCCATACTGGCTGTAGTCCCTGATAATCAAGACTTCGAATTGCAGCTTTCGCCGCCTGACCCGGCTTTCTGGGACCGGATGTGTGCACTTGAAGCCGCCGGGGCGACAATCGCATTGCACGGCTTCCAGCACCTTTGCACAAGCAAGGGCACGAGCCTGGTGCCGCTCCATAACCACTCCGAATTCGCAGGCGTCGATGAAGAGACCCAGCGCCAGTGGATTCACTCTGGGTTGAAGATTCTTCGTGGCCACGGCCTCAACCCGCGCATCTGGGTTGCTCCGCGCCACGGATTTGATGCGAGCACGCTCCGGGCCCTAAGCCATGAGGGAATCAAGCTGCTCTCTGACGGATTCGCCCGTTTGCCTTTTACCCGTGGCGGCCTGACTTGGATTCCGCAGCAGCTTTGGGGGCCGGTGGTAAAGCCTGCCGGCCTTTGGACCATCTGTATGCACGGCAATACGGCAAGAGAAACGCAGGTACGCCGATTGCGTTCCTTCCTTGACCGACACGTGGCGGAGTGTACCTCCGTGGACCGTGTACTGGCCGAATTCAATCCAGCCCCGTTGGAACCAGCCGAACGGCTTTACGAAGTTCTCGCGATGAGCCGGTTTTATGCAACCAGAACACGAAAGAAGCTTTCACGCAGCCTCAGGAAATTTCGCAGCGGTTTATCCCCTGCTAAATAGACAGATGCGCCGGGTTTAATGAAGCGTCACATTCAGTAAGGAGTTGTCCCTTTTGCACAGGTCCCGATTCAATCCCTCCGAATCAGAAAGGTTTTATCCGGTCGGCTCAATCCGCCCGGCCCCAACGCCTTGGCTTGGGATTCCGCTTGAGCAGTTCCGCATACTGTTCCTCCCACTGATCCAGAACCGCGTTCATGCTAAAGCGATCCATCACATTCCGTCGCGCCCGCTCGCCCATGGCGCTGAGCATCTCAGGCGGCATTTGCATCACCTGGGTCATTACCTTTCCCAATCCGGCGGCGTCGCCAGCCGGAGCTAGCCAGCCGGTCTCCCCATCGATGATCACCTCTCGCGTCCCAGGTACATCGGTCGCCAAAGCAGGCATAGCGCAGGCCGCTGCCTCCAGAAGGCTCATTGGCAACCCTTCCCAGCGAGACGAAAGCACAAATCCATCCGCAGTTTGCATCCAGCGCAGCACATCCCGATCAAAGCCGATAAACTTGACCCGCCGTTCCAGGCCCAGCCGTGTTGACAGCCGCAGCAGTTCCTCTTCCAACGGTCCGCTGCCGGCAATCACCAGCCGTGCCGATTCCGGTACCTCGAACATAGCCATTAGAAGCGTGGGGTAATCCTTCACCGGGTCTAGCCGGCCGGCGGCGAACCACAGGAAATTACCCTCCGGATTCAATTCGTTGCGCAACGCCGTCTTGACCGCCGCATCCGGTCTCCACGCATCCGCATCCACGCCGTTGGGCACGACGGCAAGTTTGTCCGCTGTCGCCATGCGGGCACGGAAATAAGTTTCCGCAACAATCTGGCTCACCGCCGTGACATTATCTGAAAGCCAGCCGCTCCAGCGATAGCCCAGCTGCCGGCCTCGAGTCCCGATGGAGGAAGTGTGCACCGTATCCACCAACACTCGCGAAGGCGCGGCCAGTCTGGACCAGCGAGCCAGCCAGCAAGCGTGGGGCAGGTGCGTATGTACCACGTCCGGCTTTTCCCGCATGAGCCAGCGAATGAAGCGAATCCATCCCCGCGGATCGGCCAGTCCCTTGCGCATCTCCAGACTCTTGAATCCTGCACCTGCTTCTCGCAACTCGGCTGCCGACTCGCCTCCGTTGCCCGAGAGCGCCACCACGCTCACCCGCCAGCCGCGCTGGCACAACCCCCTGGCCAGCAGGATCACCTGACGCTCCGCGCCGCCAATCCGTCCAAATCCGGGAAGAACCAGGGCAACGTGGCTCACAATTTCCTCTGCGCGAGAGTCTCGTCGATCAGGTCTTCATAAGCCCTGATAGCGCGGTCGATTCTGAACTCCTCAATAAACCCGTGCTCAAACCCCTCACTGGGTTTGAGGGCACTGAGTGCCGTAAGCAGGCACTCCTCAAGCGCGGCGGAAGAGACTTCTTTCGCCAGCCAGCAACCCGGCTGATTGCGCAGCAACTCCACCACACCCTGCGATGCAGGCAAAGCAACGACAGGCAACCCGCCGGCCGCTGCCTCCAGCAGGGCATTCGGCAACCCTTCGTGCCGGGAGGAGAGCACAAACACAGATGCCCCCTGAAAGTACGCCGAAGGTCGCTCAACGTAGCCCGCAAAGAGAACGGCGGCTTCCAGGCCCAACTTACGGCACAGAGCCTTCAAAGCCCTCTCTTCCGGTCCTTCGCCGGCAATCGTAAGGTCAGCGTGGGAAAACCGTTCTCGCACGGCAGCCAGTGCCGGTAGCAAAAGATCGAATCCCTTTTCCCGGGAAAGCCTTCCCACAGCCAGCAAATGCGGACCATGTCCATTCCAAAGATCTTCGCCCGTCGCATTTCGAATTCCATCCACATCCACAGGATTTGGCAATACCGCCAGCCTCGCCTCGCCAATTCCAAGCTCTCGTGCAAGGTCTTTGGCCATCGCCTTGCTCTGGCAGATCACGCGGTCCGCACGGGGGTAGAGCCGCTTGTAAAGCAGGCGGGTGACACCGGAGCCTTTTTGAACGGCCAACAAGGAGGAAACAGTCCCGTTCTGCCGCACTAGCACCTTCGTTTGCTTCGGGAAATAGGGACGCATCAGCAAAACCAGAAAATTCAAATGCGCCATTCCGCTCAGTATCAGTTCCGGTTTGAGCCGGCGGACCAGTTTAAGCAACCTGAAACCTCCGGTTCGCACCCTTCCAGCGCCCAGAGCGTGAACGGCGATCCGTGGCGGCAGCTCTCCCTTTCCGGCGCTCTTCTCCGTAACCAGTCCAAGGTGCAACTCATACTTTTCCCGGGAAAGTCCCCGCGCAAGCAAAGCGGTAACCTGCTCAGCGCCGCCGCCTCCGAGGTGAGGAATCAATAAAAGTACCCTGGGCCTTTGCTTCATTCCTGTCAAAGCGCCTTTTCACGAATAAGGCGAGTATATGTCTTGGTGCACAATACTTTCGTACTGCGACAGGCGCATTCCCAAAACTGCGCAAAACTGGTACAGTTTCTTAGATCAATTTAACCACTTGAGGCAGCTCTGCAACAGATAGATCTACTGAAGCACCTGCTTCCGGGCACCTTTGATTTGCTTTGTGCTTGCTCGTGGTCCTAAGCCATGAGAGGCCTATACCTCTGCGTTGAAAAGCAGATTTCTGGACTATTTCTCGTATAACGTCTGGAAATTGCGGAAGTGTAGGCCGGCCAATGTTCGTCACTGAAGCGCTTCCACTCGTTCCTGAGCGGCACTACCTCTCAAAGCAGCCATGCGTCGTCGTGGGCATCACCCACCCTCAGACATGCCTGAATCTCACCGGTCGTCTGCGCGCACTGCGCAAGGCAGGCTTTCGCGTGATCCTCGTCTCAAGTCCCGGCGAATTGCTCCACCGAACGGCGACAGCAGAAGGAGTTGAGGCAATCGCCATTTCCATGGAAAGGCAGATAGCACCCCTTGCCGACCTGGTCTCGCTGGCGAGGCTCTGCTGGCTGCTCCTTCATCTCCAGCCTCAGATGGCAGAATTCAGCACCCCCAAGGCCGGGCTGCTGGGGAATCTCGCAGGAATTATATGCCGTGTGCCGAGACGAATCTATATGCTGCGGGGACTCAAACTCGAGACCGCTACCGGATTCAAGCGCCGGATTCTGTTGGCAACAGAACGTCTGGCCGCAGCCTGCGCGCATGTGGTGCTGTGCAATAGCGAGAGTCTGCGTGCCGAGGCGCTGGCACTGGGGCTGGCCCCGGCTGCGAAGTTCCACCTGCTGGGCGAGGGTAGTTCCAACGGGGTCGATGTCGTCCGCTTCTCGCCTGGCTCAAGCGGTGTGCGGAGCAGCCAAGGTCTCCCTCGTAATGCTCCGGTAGTAGGGTTTGTTGGTCGATTGACTCGTGACAAAGGCCTGCCTGAGCTGATCGAAGCCTTCGAAACCATTCTGAAGGCGCAACCGGATGCGCACCTCTTGCTGGTGGGTTGGTTCGATGCTGCTGAAGATGCACTCGGCCTCGCTCTGCGCACCCGCATCCTTGACCATCCTCGTATTCACTGCACCGGCTTTGTTGCCGATCCCGCGCCTTACTATCGCGCGATGGACCTGATGGTCTTGCCCACTTGGCGAGAGGGCTTTCCCACCGTCGTGCTGGAGGCTGCTGCAACGGGCATTCCCGTCATTACTACACTCTCGACCGGCTCTCGCGACTCGGTGGTCCCCGAAGTGACCGGTCTACTCATCCCGCCTGGACGCTCTGAAGCCATCAGTGAAGGAGTGCTCAAGCTGCTCCGCGATCCAGATCGGCGCCGCTGCATGGGCGAAGCCGCACGTGCCTGGATTCTGGAGCACTTTGTCGATGAACGAGTTCTGAAATTGGCCACAGTGTTTTACCAGAGCATGCTGTCAGCCGAAGTGAGCCAGACTCGGAGTGTCAAGGCTTTGGTTCCTGCACGGCACTGATTCCCGCAGCGCCGGCCGGCAGCGTAGGCGCTTCCAGTGTATACGCGCCAGCATCGGCCCCGCTCAGCACTTTATTGGGCCGGATTCCCAACCACAGCGTGGCTCCAAACGCAAGCAGCAGCGCCGCACCCACCGCAATTCCAACCTGCGGGACGGGAGCCGAAGCATCAGCATTCTTGCTGGCTCCGGGCTGCGCAGCCGCCAATGCCAGTCGCAGATAGTAAGCCGCTGCCAATCCTGAGTTCAGAAGGCCGATGATAGCCAGCCAGATCGCTCTGCCGTCTACTGCAGTAGAGAAAGAATAAAACTTGCCGAAGAATCCGCCGGTGAAGGGAATTCCAATCAGCGAGGCCAGGAAAAAGATGAGCAGGCCGCCCAGCAGCGGTGAGCGATAAATCAGCCCGCGAAAATCCTCCACCAGGGGCAGCTTGTCGTCGTAGCCGCTCACGAGAGTGATCACCGCAAAGATACCCACGTTCATGGCCGCATATGCCGCAATATAAAAACTGGCTGCGGCAATACCGCTGTTCCCGTCTCCTGCGAAGGCCGCCAGCAGGTAACCGGCGTGGGCAATCGAAGAGTAGGCGAGCATTCGCTTCACGTTTTCCTGACGCAGCGCGGCCAGATTGCCCACGGTCATAGAAAGCACGGCCACAATCCACAGCAGCGGCGTCCACACCCCGCGCAGCGAAGGCAGCATCTCGTAAACCACGCGCAGCAACAGCGCAAATGCAGCGGCCTTAGGCGCGGTAGAGAGCAGCGCAACCACCGGCGAGGGCGCGCCTTCATAAACGTCAGGCGTCCAAACGTGGAACGGCGCTGCTGAAACTTTGAACAAAATCCCCACCAGCATCAGCGCCAGCCCGGCCAGAATAAAGGAGTGATTCGCCGCGGTGGGCGCCAGCCGCGCAATCTGATAGATCTGCGTAGTCCCGGTAGCTCCAAAAATCAGCGCGATGCCGTAAAGCAGGAACGCCGTGGCGAAAGACCCGAGAAGAAAATACTTGATGGCCGCTTCCGGGCCACGAACAGTGTTTTTATGGTACCCGGCGAGAACGTAAGTAGAGATAGAAGAGATTTCGAGAGCAATAAAAACCACCAGTAGCTCAACCGCTCCGGTCAGCAGGCACATACCCACCGCGCCGAAGACGATCAATGCGTAGTACTCGCCCTGGTGATGGCTCTCTTCGGGTAGCGTATCCAGAGAGAGCAGCAGTGCCGCCAGCACGACCCCGCAGATCAGCACATGAAAAAAGATGGTGAAGGCGCTGGTCTCAACGGTTGAATAGAAGCCGGTCCCCTCAGGCAAGGAAAGCTGCCAAAGGCTGGCCCACAGAGCCAGCGTCGTTCCCAGCGCAGCAACCCAGCCCAGCGGCCGTCGAGCCCACTTGGCAGGCAGCGAAGCATCGATCACCATCACTCCCACGCCGGTCAACGTGAGTACGAGCTCGGGAAGGACGCGAAAGATATCGGGAACTGGATTCACTGCTGGCCCTCCCCTGGAGACGGAATCACGAATACGGTTGGAGGCGCCGGTGAATCGACTGTTTTCTTAGCTTGCGGAGGATGCACGCCCATCTCGATCGTGGGAAGCCAGAACGAAGGCGCTAATCCCATCACCAGCATCAGAACAGCCAGCGGCCACGCAGCTACAAGCTCGCGGAGATGTAAATCGACAGAGGGCTTCGACGCAACCAGTGCGTTCTCCGGCCCGTAAAAGATCCGTTGGACCAGCCAAAGCATATAAGCCGCGCCCAGAATCACTCCCATTGAGGCCGCAATCGCCCAGCCTTTGCTCAGTTGAATAAAGGTGCTGGAGAGAATCAAAAATTCGCCGACAAAATTGCTCAGCATCGGCAGGCCAATCATCGCCAGTGAAGCAATGACGAAGAGCGTGGCCGTGCGCGGCAGCTTGCTTGCCAGTCCGCCATAAGCCCCGATCTCGCTGCTCAAGTAGCGTTCGTAGATTGCGCCCAGAAGTACAAAGAGCGCGCCGTCGACCACTCCGTGGCTCAGAATCTGGTAGACCGCTCCAGCTGAACCCGTAATGGTAAATCCGTAGATTCCCAGAACGATTAAGCTCAAATGGCTCAGTGCAGCAAAGGCGATCAATCTCCAAAAGTCGCTCTGGACCAACGCCAGGCACGCGCCGTAAAGGATTCCAATGACGGCCAGCGCAACCATCCAGGGAGCAGCAGCCTGCGCCTGCGCGGGGAAGAGCCCAATGTGGAAGCGCAGCATAGAATAAAGCCCTAGTTTGCCCGCCACCACCATCGCGAGCGCCACCGGTGCTTCGCCGTAGGTATCCGCCAGCCAGCCGTGCAGCGGAAAGACGGGCACTTTAACGGCAAAAGCAACTAAAAAAGCAAGCGCCACCCAACACAGGGATCCTGTTGGGACCACGCCGGTGGCGATGTTGTATTGCAGAGTAATAAAGTCGAAGCTGCCGGTGTTCGCATAGAGCCACAGGATAGCCACCAGCAAAGGCGCGGACGGAATA
Organism: Occallatibacter sp.; assembly: GCA_049515455.1. Taxonomy (GTDB): domain Bacteria; phylum Acidobacteriota; class Terriglobia; order Terriglobales; family Acidobacteriaceae; genus Telmatobacter. The sequence goes on along the minus strand of JBEKUB010000034.1, from coordinate 4,677 downwards.
AAGGTAAAGAGGAAGAACTTGAGTGCTGCTTTCGGACCGTTTTTGCGCCCATACATTGAGATCAAAATGGCCATCGGGACCAGTGAAAGTTCCCAGAAGCCGTAGTAGAGCATCAGGTCCAACGAGATGAAAATACCGAACATCGCCGTTTGCTGCACCAGGAACAGCGAATAATAGACCTTGCGCCGCTCAGTGATAGCGTTCCAACTGGCCAGCACGCCCACGGGCGCCAGCAACCCCGCAAGAACGACCAGCCAGAGACTCAAGCCATCCACGCCCACGTGGTAGAAGATCGCGGGCTTTTCAATCCACGCGCGGTTGATTACAAACTGAAAGCCGCCTTGGCTCAGGTCATAGTGAACCGGCAGATGCAGCGTCAGCCCGAAGGTAGCCAACGACGTTAGCAGCGCAAGCCAGTTGGGCAGTTTGCCGCGGTCGGGCACGAGTATCACCAGCACCGCTCCGGCCAGCGGAACCAAAAGGATCAAGGTGAGAATCGAGTTGTTGATAGTTGCCATATTCTCAGAACCCCGCCCACTTGATGTTGATTCCGTAGGCACCCAGGAGAATAGGCACAAGCGCAAACAAGAGCACCGCCGCCGCACCTGCCGCCAGCCACGCGGCATAGGAGCGAATGTTGCCCGACTGCCAGCGTTGCAGAAGCGCTCCAGCAAACGTTGCAATTCCTCCCAGCAGCCACGCCGTTCCGCCCAGCAACGCCTTATCCACCACCCAGTCCAGAAAATATTTGGAGATAACCAGCAGCGGTTTCACAATCGTCGCGCCGTAAATCTCGTCGACGTAATACTTGTTCTCGAGCAACTTGTAGCCGCCAGGAAAATCCGCCGCCAAACTCGCGGGAATCGTGGATTTCTGCCGGTAGGAGAGATGTGCCCCCAGCCAGCCCAGCAGCGCCACTCCAACAGCGGCAATGCTCAGCATCAGCTCAAGATGCGCATTGCCCACTTCCGAAGCACGTGTGCCAACAGCAGGTGCAAGGAAAGCGCCGAAGCGACCCACTCCCAACCACGCGCCACTGATCCAGCCGCCGCCGACCGAGAGAGCGGCAAGTACGAGCAGCGGTCCGAGCATCGACCACGGAGTTGAGTGATGCTTGCCGGTCTCGGCGCGCGGTTCGCCCAGAAAAGCCAGATACCAGAGCCGGAACATATAGAACGAAGTCAGCAGCGCCGTAACCAGTCCCACAAACCAAAGCGCCCGCCCATGCGGACCCTGCATGAAAGCTGCGGCTAGAATCGCGTCCTTGGAGAAGAAACCGGAGAAGGGAAAAAATCCAGCAATGGCCAGCACGCCTATTGTGGTGACGGCAAATGCGACCGGAAGCTTCTTCCTTAACCCGCCCATCTTGCGCAGGTCCTGCTCGCCGCCAATGGAATGAATCACCGCCCCAGCGGCCAAAAAGAGCAGCGCCTTGAAGAAGGCATGCGTAACAAGGTGGAAAATCGCGGCCGAATAAGCCGCCACGCCGCAGCCCAGAAACATATAGCCCAATTGCGAGATGGTCGAATAAGCTAGCACGCGCTTGATATCGTTCTGCACCAACGCAATGGTAGCCGCAAAGAGCGCCGTCGCCGCGCCAACGACCGCAACCACCCCCAGCGCGAAGGGCGAATGGTCAAACAAGACATGCGTCCGGGCAATCATGTAAACGCCGGCCGTGACCATGGTCGCCGCGTGAATCAGCGCGGAGACCGGCGTGGGCCCTTCCATCGCATCAGGCAGCCAGATATAAAGCGGAAGCTGCGCGCTCTTGCCGGTCGCTCCCAACAGCAGGCAAAGCGCAATGATAGTGAGCACTCCGCCCTGCCAGCCCGGATTCGCGACCAATTTTGCACCGATATCGGCGAAGGTCAGCGTGCCAAAATTCGCCAGCAGAAAAAACATTCCAATGAGGAACCCAACGTCGCCGATCCGGTTGACGATGAATGCCTTCTTACCGGCATCCGCTGCCGATTTCTTCTGGAAGTAGAAGGCGATCAACAGGTACGACGCGAGGCCAACGCCCTCCCAGCCTACAAACATCAGCAGTGCATTCCCGGCCAGCACCAGCAGCGTCATGAAGAACAGAAAGAGATTGAGGTACGAGAAGTACCGTGCGTCGCCTTCCTCATCGTGCATGTAGCCGACTGAGTAGACGTGAATCAGAAAGCCCACGCCGGTAACCACTAGCAGCATCACCAGTGAAAGCTGGTCGAGGACCAAGCTGAAGTCCACGTGCAGTGCGCCAGTAACAATCCAATGGCCAAAATTCTCCGAGTATGGCATAACCCGGATGACAGGCGCCAGATCAGGGTCCACGGTTGGAGAAGACTGAACGAACACGCAGACCAGCAGCGTTAGGCCGAATGAGCACAGTGGCGCGAGCAGCCCAATCGTCGATACCAGCCATCTAGGCAAACGCGCTCCCAGGATTCCATTGAGAAGAAATCCCGCGAAAGGCAGGAGCGGAATGAGCCAGAGATGTGGTGGTCCGTTCATAGTTTCATCAGGTCGATACGGTCGACGGCCAGGGTAGCGCGGGCGCGGAAAACTGCAATGATGATCGCTAGGCCCACGGCAGCTTCCGCCGCAGCCACCATCATCACAAAGAAGACAAAAATCTGCCCCTTCACCGCGTGCCACTGGTGGGCGAAGGTCACAAACGAAAGATTCACGCCGTTGAGCATCAGCTCAATCGACATAAAAACTGTGATCAAATTGCGCTTGATGAGGAATCCAATTACTCCCAGCGAAAACAGCACCGCACTGAGCAGCAGATACCAGGAGACGGGAACCTCTTGCGTGAGAAGGGAACTCATTGGCCGGGCTTCCTTTCTCCATCGTTACGCGCCAGCGCAACCGCGCCCAGAATCGCGATGAGAATCAGCACCGAGGTCACCTCGAAGGGCAACAGCAATTCAGTGAACAGAATCCGGCTCAAGTCTTCTGTAGAAGTAATCCCGTCTTGCAATCCTGCCATGCCCAGACCTTGGGCCCGCAAAATCACAGTTGCGATCACGCCTAGAATCACCACTACCGCTGGAAATCCCACCGAGCGAGCGGTCCGGCTGCCCATCGTGCGGTCTTCACGGCCTGCATTGAGCAGCATCACCACAAAGGTGAACAGAACCATAATTGCGCCAGCATAAACAATAATCTGTGCGATGGCCAGAAACTCCGCGCCCAGCAGCAGGTAGAGCACAGCCAGCGAAGTCATCACCACAATCAGCGACAACGCGCTTGAAATGGGATGGCTCTGGAGCAGGAGGTTGATGGCTCCGCCCAGGCAGAATCCGGCAAACAGAATAAATAAAATCAGGTGCATCTCGCCTCGCGTTGATAATAAAGGAGATACTTATATCTAAGATCGTTTTGCAGGAAAGGGGAATGAAAAGGTCTACTACCTGCATGAAAATCCAAGCATCCATCTCGATGACTACCGCTACCGTCTTCACCCGCCTTGCAGATGACTGTATTAAACGGGCCAACCGTTATTGGAAGGGGTGCAGGTGCCGAAAGGCTCTCCACATATACGAAGACGTGCATGACCGAACTATCTCTGCCAATACCCGGTCCTGAGGGCAGGCTGAACGTCTCGCGCAAGCTGAACGCGATCGCCGTGACCCTGTCAAATAGAAGTCGCAGGAGATTGAGGACCAGAGAGTTCATGAGCAAATCCTCCCGCAGAATATCACGGTAGAGGCTGCTGCTGACGGTGGCACAACGCGCAGAAGTTTAAGGCCACAGGGACATCCTACGTCGATCAAAGCGTAAAATACCGGATCAAACCATGGGCGACGGATCAAGGTATTGTGAATCTCAGGGCCGTGAATGAAGAGATGCTTAACCTCTGGCGTGCGGAGTGGGATGCTCATGCGGAGAAGAAGTACAACCGGATGGCACAGACCAGTCGGAGCCAGAGAAGGCGAAGAATGAAATGAGGAAACTGACCACTGAGTTCATCCTGACGCCATCACAGGATGAGCGCGGGGTCATCTACGTAGTGAAAGGGGATATTGAACTTTTCAGCTTAGGAGAAAGTGTTGCATTGCTGTCCGATAGTTTGGGGTCGAACCGACGATCTGTTCGATGCCACGGTATCTCCTGCCTGGAGGTTAGCCACGGCAAAGGGCTTACAGACAGGCACGGCTGGCAAATCGAATCGGAAAAGGTTTCGAGAGACAAAATCCCCTCAGAGTGCTTAGAATGGAATCGTTGTAATTGCGGTTTGTCTATCCCTCCTGTTTGGCACGGCTCTTTCCTTTTTCGCCATTTGCCATCACGGCCCCTTGGCTGGATATAGGTAGATCATTGAGATCGACCGAGAATCTCCGTTTGGGTGATGATCCAAGGCTCTCAAGCCAGAGAGATTTGATTCCAGTTTTTCTTTTTTTGCTTTAGTACAACGAGGCCTATGAAGATCAAATCTGTCGTTTCCCTCATTGTCCTATTCCTTACATCCGTCCTGGCATGGGGCTCCAACTGTGATGGATCGGGGAACTGTTACTTATACGCTGGCGCAACTGGGAGAGGTACCGGTGCAAGTTGGACCGACGCCTGTACTGGTTTCACCGGGACGTGCGCCCCTTCTGGGATGACACGCGGCGTCACGTATTGGGTGGGCGCCGGCAATTACGGAACGGTTGCGTTCAACACGCCGGACAGTGGCACCTCGGT
>JBEKUB010000033.1:0-39637 GCA_049515455.1 Occallatibacter sp. | reverse complement strand
AGCGCGGTGAAGAGGTTGACGTAGAGGTGTTGACCGCACACCTGGCCAGTGTGGGCTATACGCAAATGGATCTGGTTGAGATGCCGGGGCACTTCACGCGCCGCGGCGGAATTCTCGATGTCTACTCGCCTGAAGCCGACCGCCCGGTGCGCATCGAGTTCTTCGGTGACGAAATTGAAACCATAAGAAAATTTGACCCGGAGACGCAGCGGTCGCAGTCAGGCCTCGACGAAGCCCAGTTGTTGCCGCTGACTGAAACGCCGGTAACTGAGCGGCTGCTGGCCGCAGTGCACGCTCGGCTGAGCAAGCAGCGGGTTGAAGTCAACAGTGAAGAAGTAGACGAGGAGATGGCAGCCGAGATGGCGGCTGCCGGAGGAGTCAGCGTCTTTCCGGGGTGGGAGTTTTTCTCCTCGGTGGCAGGTGCGAACAAGTCGCTGCTGACTCTGGTGCCGAAGTGCGCGCTTTTCATTGAAGAGCCGGCAATGGTGCGTAACCAGATTGACCGCTGGTGGAACAAGGTGGAGCAGCGGCATGAGCGCTCAGGGATCGGGTCGCTGATTAAGCCCGAGGATATTTATCTGCGGCCGGAGGTATTAGAGGCTTCTCTCGATGCGCATATGGGGTTGGATCTTGATCAGTTGGGCGTGGTGGATGTGCTGGATGAAGATTCAACGCTTGGCGAGATTGAGCTGAATACGCGACCCACGCTAAGATTTCACGGGTCGATTCCGGCGCTTACCGAGCAACTGCGCACGCTGATGGCAGAGGAGAAAAGAATTGTTCTCGCGGCCCCGCACCAGGGCGACGTGGAGCGGCTGGCAACAGTGCTGCGCGAATATCAGATTCCTTACCGGCTGGGCAGCCGCAATCCGCGACCCGGCGAGACCATGCTCGATGAGGCGAGTTACCTGGCCGACGATCTGCGCGTGCCGGTGATCGTACGAACTCAGATTTCGACTGGGGTCAGCTTCACCGATTCAAATCTGATTGTCTTCGGAGCCAATGACTTATCTGACGACGCCGATGTTGCGGCGCGTCCTGAGCCGAAGCGATCGAAGACAGCTGCGTTTGTTTCCGACTTTCGTGATCTTGGCATCGGCGATTATGTCGTTCATGTGGAGCACGGGATCGCGCAGTACCAGGGGCTGAAGGAGATTACGCAGGACGGACTCTCGGTCGAATTCATGATTCTTGAGTTTGCCGAAGCCGCCAAGTTATATGTCCCGCTCACTCGACTTGATCTTATCCAGAAGTACCGCTCGACGGATGCAGGGCCGGCCCCGGCATTGAACCGGCTTGGGTCGCAGCAGTGGGCCAAGACAAAAGCGCGCGTGCGCAAGGCCATGCAAGATATGACCGGCGAGTTATTGAAGTTATATGCCGAGCGCACCACTGCGCAAGGTATGGCCTTCTCAAAGGACAATGAGTTTCAAAAGGACTTTGAAGGCTCCTTCGACTATAGCGAAACCGACGATCAGGTATCGGCCATCCGCGCCATCAAGTACGATATGGAATCCACCACGCCGATGGACCGGCTGCTTTGCGGCGACGTGGGCTACGGAAAAACCGAGGTGGCAATGCGCGCCGCGTTCAAAGCCGTGCAGGATGGCAAGCAGGTTGCCGTGCTGACCCCTACCACGGTGCTGAGCTTCCAGCACTTCGAGACTTTCAAGCGAAGGTTTGCGCAGTTCCCCATCAACGTAGAGATGATCTCGCGGTTCCGAACGGCAAAGGAACAAAAGTTAATCGTCGAGCGCGTAGAGACGGGCAAGGTGGATATTCTGATCGGAACCCATCGGCTGCTCTCGAAAGATATCAAGTTTCAGGACCTTGGCCTGCTGGTTGTGGATGAGGAGCAGCGTTTCGGCGTACGGCACAAGGAGCGATTGAAGCAGATGCGGAGGGAAATTGACGTACTAGCCATGAGCGCAACGCCAATTCCGCGAACGCTCCATATGTCGCTGGTTGGCTTGCGGGATATGAGCGTGATTGAGACCCCACCCAAGGGCCGTATGGCGATTCAAACCGTTGTGGCCAAGTTCGACGAAAAAATTATTCGTTCTGCGGTTGAGGTTGAACTGGAGCGCGGCGGCCAGGTCTACTTTGTTCACAATCGTGTGGAGTCGATTTACGAAATCGCTGCACGAATTCAAGAGCTTGTTCCGGCGGCGCGAGTTGCTGTCGGTCACGGTCAGATGAGCGAGACCGAACTGGAACGCGTGATGCTGGCCTTCATGAGCCACGAATACGATGTTTTGGTGGCGACGACGATTATCGAAAACGGTTTGGATATTCCACTGGCCAATACGATCCTGATTAATCGCGCGGACCGGCATGGGTTGAGCGAGTTGTATCAACTAAGAGGACGCGTGGGCCGCTCGAATCGGCGCGCTTATGCATACCTGCTTATTCCGCCAGAGAAAGAGTTGACGGAGATTGCGCGCAGAAGGCTGGCCGCACTCAAAGAGTTCAGCGACCTGGGCGCGGGATTCAAGATTGCCGCGCTGGACCTGGAGTTGCGCGGAGCCGGTAACATGCTGGGCGGCGAGCAGAGCGGACACATCGAAGCGGTTGGATTCGAGTTATATACGTCGATGCTGGAGACCGCGGTGAAGGAGATGAAGGGCGAGAGCAGTGAGGAGCGGCCCGCTACGCAGCTGAATCTGGGCATTGCACTGCGCATCGACGAGAGCTATGTGCCCGAAGAGAATCAGCGGCTGCGGCTCTATAAGAAAATCGCAGGCGCAACCAGCGAAGCTGCTGTGGCGGAGGTGCGAGCGGAAATGGAAGATCGCTATGGCGCGCCGCCCGATGCAACCGTGTATTTGCTTGAGGCCGCGATGATCCGCCTCGAATGCGAACGGATGGGCATTGCGCAAATTGATCGCAGGCGCAGCGAGTTGCAGATACGGTTCATGGAAAATGCGGCCGTCGACCCAGCTCGCCTGATGCGTCTGGTGGCGAAAAACGCCAAGCGAGGTGCGCAGTTCACGCCGCAGGGTCTGTTGAAGTATCCTTTGGCTGCCACGCGGTCAGACGAAGTACTGCTTGAGATTCATGAAGTCCTTGAAAAGCTGGCGCCGGAACCGGTTAGCGCATAATTTATGAGCATCAAATTGAGAGAGGGAAGATGAAGAAGTATGTTGCGTCCTTAGCGATCGGAGTTTTTATGTGTTCTGCACTGAATGTTTTCGCGGCGAAAGAAGGCTGGAAGCAGAAATTCAACCGGGTCTCGGACGAATATTTCGACCAGGTTTACTTTCCCCACGCTCCAACGAGTGCGACGCTTGTTGGCTATCACCAGTACGACGGGCAGTTGGAGGATTACTCGCGGAAGAATATCGATGCGGAAATATCGGCGCTCAAAAAATTTGAAAAGTGCATTGAGGCGATTCATCCGGACGATTCCGCAGCAGATTTTGTTCCCCGCAGCGATCGGGAGATGGTGCTGTCGACTATTCGCTCACAATTGCTGACTTTGGAGACGATTCGCCCCTGGGAAAAGAATGCGGATAACTATTCGAGCATCTGCGCAAATGGGGCGTTCACGCTGATGGAGCGCAAATTCGCTTCACCTGACGAGCGGCTGCGGTCATTGGTTTCGCGCGAAAAGCAAATGCCTGCGTTGATTAACAATGCACGCGTGAACATGAAAAATCCCCCGCGCATCTTTACCGAGATTGCCATTGAGCAGTTGCCCGGTATAGTGAGTTTCTTTGAGCACGACGTGCCGCTGGCCTTTGCCGATGCGAAGGATCCAGCGCTGAAGGCAGAGTTTGCAGTGACCAATGCCAAGGTGATTGCGGAACTGAAGAGCTATCTTGACTGGCTGAAGTCTGACTTGCTGGCGAGATCGAATGGAGACTATCGCATCGGCGCGGAGACGTTTCAAAAGAAGCTTGAATACGACGAGATGGTGGATCTTCCGCTCGATAAACTGCTTGAAATCGGTCGGGCCGATCTGCGCAAGAACCAGGAGCATTTCAAAAAAGTTGCGCATGAATTGGAGCCGGACAAAACTCCAGGCGCGGTGCTTGAGGAGTTGGGAGAAAATCATCCCGCCCCGGATCATCTCCTGGACGCTTTCCGGGCCACATTTGCTGGCTTGGTGAGTTTCATTCGCGCGAATCATATCGTGACCATCCCTTCGGACGTGCGGCCGATTTTGGAAGAGACTCCGCCTTTCATGCGCGCCACTACCTTTGCCAGTATGGATACGCCGGGACCATTTGAGACGCACGCGACCGAAGCGTATTTCAACGTGACCTTACCCGACCCATCGATGAAACCGGATGAGGTGGAAGGTTATATGCATTCATTTAACGTGGGCACGGTGATTTCGACTGCGGTGCACGAGGCCTATCCGGGGCACTACATTCAATTTCTCTGGTTGCCGCAGGCCCCGAGCCGGGTGCGCAAGTTGTTGGGCGCCAACACAGATGTCGAAGGATGGGCGCACTACTGCGAGCAAATGATGCTCGACGAAGGGTATGGGCTGCCTGGAGCCGGAGCCAGTGATAAGCGCGAGGCAAAATTCCTGCGCCTGGGGCAACTGCAGGATGCGCTGCTCAGGAATGCGCGCTTCATCGTGGGCATTGAGATGCATACCGGCAAGATGAGCTTTGACGAGGCGGTCGCGTTCTTCCAGAAAGAAGGCTACCAGTCAAAGGAGACGGCGATTGTCGAGACCAAGCGAGGAGCCGGCGACCCGACTTATCTTTATTACACGCTGGGCAAGCTGGAGATCATGAAGCTGCGCGAAGATATGAAGAAGAAGCAGGGCGCGGCATTTTCACTGGAGGAGTTTCACAATAATTTCCTGCGGCAAGGATTCCCCCCGATCAAGATTGTGCGAGAAGCTATGCTGGGTGATAACAGTCCGGCGTTATAAAGTACTCGAACTCTAACCCTTGGCGGGAAAGACATGAGAATCCGCAAGCAAGTGGCACGCATCTTCAAGAGTTGTTGAGATGAGGAAATTGGTATGAGCAAACGAGTTCGCAAAGCAGTTTTTCCCGCAGGCGGGCTGGGCACGCGCTTCTTGCCGGCCACAAAGGTGATCCCCAAAGAGATGCTCGCGCTGGTTGACAAGCCCATCATCCAGTACGGGGTGGAAGAAGCGATCGCGTCTGGGATTGAGCACATCATCATCGTCACCGGTCGCGGCAAGAGCGCAATGGAAGACCACTTCGACAATAGCTTTGAATTGAATGCGACGCTTGAAAAGCGGGGCAAGCTCGACTTGCTGGCCGTTTCGCGGGGAGTATCTGCGCTGGCGAAGATCAGTTACGTTCGTCAGAAGGAACCGCTTGGTCTGGGTCACGCTGTGCTCTGCGCCAAGGACATGATAGGAGATGAACCGTTTGCCGTGATTCTTCCCGATGATGTGATCGATGCCGAAGTTCCCTGCCTCAAGCAGATGATCGACGTATTCGATGAAAAGGCCGGTTCGGTGCTGGCAACGCAAACCATCGCGGGGCCGGAGATCAGCGCATACGGCGTGCTGGCCGGTTCGCGGGATCCCAACAACTGGCGGATTTTCAACTGCACCGGCATGGTGGAGAAACCAAAGTTCGAAGACGCGCCGTCAAAAGAGGCGATCATTGGCCGCTATGTTCTAACGCCAAGAATCTTTGCATTGCTGGAGCAGACGACTCCCGGTGCAGGCGGCGAAATTCAACTTACCGACGGCATCAAGGCGCTGCTCAAGGAAGAAAAAGTTTATGGCTATATATTTGAGGGCAAGCGGTTCGACGCTGGCGATAAGTTCGGCATGTTACAAGCGACGGTGGAGTTTGCGCTGAAGCGGCCCGACCTTGGGCCGAAATTCCGTGAATATCTAAAAGGGCTGGAGCTGTAAAGCGGAGTTAGCGGAGCTAGCGTTGTTAGCGGAGTTATATCTATGCCAACCCCGCAAGCACCGCTAGCTCCGCTTCTTACGCCTTCCACTTGATATTGCACCCGACAGATGGCTGTTGATCTTTGGGTATGGGGTTGCCTGCAAGCACCTGATCAATAGCGGCGCGCAAATCCTGGCCGGTGACGCGAACTCCGTTGCTGGGGCGGCTCTGGTCAAACTGTCCGCGATAGACAAGGTGAAAGCCCTCGTCAAAAAGAAAAATATCAGGAGTACACGCGGCCTTGTAAGCATGAGCCACGGCCTGCGATTCATCATATAAGTAGGGAAAGACGAAACCGCAGGTTTCAGCCTGCATCTTGAGCCCTGCGGGGTTGTCGGCGGGGTGTATAACTGCGTCATTGCTGCTGATGGCGACGATACCGATCGGCTTTCCTATGTAGTCTTTGCCGAGAGCGGCGATACTCTTTTCGATGTGTTTCACATAAGGGCAGTGGGCGCAGATGAACATGACCAGCAGCGCCTTCTTCCCTCGAAAATCGTCGCGGCGCACAATCTTGCCGCTGACCACGTCGGTAAGCGCAAAATCAGGCGCAATGGTTCCTAATTCGAGCATGGTTGATTCGGTAAGGGCCATTTGGATATCTCCTAGTTGCTTCTGACTTAGAAACTTACTAACTCACTAAAACAGCGGTGTCTGCCTTCCCGGCAGGTCGAGTCCGAAGTGCTCATAAGCAAGGCGCGTAGCCATGCGGCCGCGCGGTGTGCGGTCGAGAAATCCAATCTGGATGAGGAACGGCTCATACACTTCTTCGAGCGCGTCTTCCTCCTCAGCCAGGGTTGCCGCCAGTGTGCCCAGTCCTACCGGGCCTCCGTCATACTTCTGAATAATGGTGAGCAGCAGCCGGCGGTCGATTTCGTCAAAGCCATGGGCATCGACCTCCAGCATGGTCAATGCGGCGTTGGCTATGGGACGGTCAATGACGCCGGTGCCGCGAACCTGTGCGTAGTCGCGGACGCGGCGCAGCAAGCGATTGGCAATGCGTGGTGTGCCGCGAGAGCGAAGTGCAATTTCAGCCGCGCCGTCCTGGTCGATGGGAATCTGCATCACTTCCGCGGAACGCGTGACGATGAACCGCAGCTCCTCTTCCGTATAAAACTCCAGCCGCAGCAGAATTCCGAAGCGTGACCTCAAAGGCGAAGAGAGCAGTCCAGGCCGTGTTGTGGCGCCGATGAAAGTGAACGGGCGGATCTCCATCACATGCGTCCGCGCCGCGGGTCCCTGGCCGATGATGATGTCGAGTTTATAGTCTTCGAGGGCAGTATAGAGTTTTTCTTCCAGCACCGGCTGCATACGGTGAATTTCGTCCAGAAAGAGCACCTGGCGTTCGCGGAGGTTGGTCAGGATGGCGGTCAGGTCGCCCTGAATCTGCAGTGCAGGGCCAGAAGTTTGCTGGAAGCCGACGTCGAGTTCGTTGGCAATGATGGTGGCCAGGGTGGTTTTCCCCAGGCCGGGAGGTCCGAAGAGCAGCACGTGGTCCAGTGCCTCGCCGCGGGATTTGGCGGCTTCAAGGGCGATGGCCAGCTGTTCCTTGGCCTTGGACTGGCCGATGAACTCGCGCAGCCAGCGCGGGCGTAGTTTGAGTTCAAATCCCTGTTCCTCGTCGGCGCGCGCGGCGCTGACGAGCCGTTCTGGAGTGTTGTCGCGGGCAATTGCCATGCTGGGAGCAGTTTAGCGGGTGTTGCCTGTGAGGGCAAAGGGCGATTCTACACCCAGGCCTCCAGAGCCCGTGCCAAGTTAGATTCCATTCAGTTTATCCCGCTTCCGACTAACACCAATGTGTATTGACCGCTACTTCTAGCTGGGTGTATGCTGAGGGCGTTTTCAAATAAAGTCGATGATCTGGCTTGAGGGCTCTTGCGAACCTTGCGGTTCGGCAATCGGGAGGCCAATTACCGATGGTGGAAGAGGCTAGGAGCTTGGCCGTGACAGGACCTAGCGGAGGCCGTCTCGAACCCAGGAGAGTATCCATGCTTGACCGTTCCTGTTTGAGTGCGTTGCTACTGGTTGGCCTGATTGTGCCAATGACCGGATGCAGTAATTCTATGGTTGATTCCTTGGCGGTTACACCGGCCACGCAGTCTATTGCGATAGGCCAGCAAGCGCAGTTTACCGCGACCGGGACCTACAGCCACGGCACCCACCCCGGCACCACCCAGAATCTAACCGACCAGGCGAATTGGACCTCCAGTTCTCAATCCGTGGCGACGGTTGATCCAAATACTGGCTTGGCCACCGCGGTGTCTGCAGGCACAGCCAACATTACCGCCAGCATCGCCGGCTACGAGGGCACTCTTTCCTCCAGCGCGGTTCTCACTGTTACAGGCACAACAACCTCCGGGGCGGAACCGCTGGCTTCGATCGAAATTTTGCCGACCGACCTCACAACCGATAATTTGTACGGGACCGGGCAATTTCTCGCTTACGGAACGTTTTCAACCGCCCCGACCCTCCAGGACGTTTCAGACGGCTTCTATCACGCTGGTTTCCCCACTGCCAGTTGCACGGCCGCCGATGCAGCCGCGAATACCGCCGCCGTGTTCGCTAATCCCCCGACTACGCCTCCAAACTCCCAGTGCGGCTGGGTCCAGACCACGTGGATCTCCGCCATGCCCTATGTCTTTCCAGTCAACTCCTCCGGAGCTCCGGGAGCGACTGCTGGACTTGTTACCGCCGATGGGTCTGGAAATGCGGACATCTACGTTGTAGCGGCGAATCCGGACGGCACGCTCGTTCTCAGTCCGTCGGTGACATTCAACTGCCCCCTCCAACTCCCCACCGGCGTCGGCACCCCCAGCTACAACCCCGGTACATGTAATGAGGACACGGTAGCAACGGGATTGCTAGTGACGCTGACCGTCATTAATACGGGCTTGAACACCACCAACTGGCTGCTTACTGCTCCTTCTGCCACAGGAACGCCGGATGTGCTCCACTGCGGCCCGGGCTGGGCGGGCAATGGCGGCACTGGCGGCTCGGTCTGCGAGGCGACTTACCCGGTAAACACTACGGTGACCTTGACCGCGCCGGCACAAGCCGGGGTTGCCTTTGGCGGATGGTCGTGGGACTGCGAAGCTCAAGGGACTGTGACTGCGGTTGGGCCGAATTCCTGCACTGTTTATCTTGGAGCGATCGATCCCAATACCGGTTATCCTTACTCCAACGTGACCGTTGGAGCGATCTTTAACTAGGATTCATCCTCCGCCATGCCAGGAAAGCCGCCTCCCGAGGCGGCTTTCCTGCGTTTGGCAATCAAGTTTAGATTTGCCGCAGAATCTTCATTGGCAAAGCTACCACCCAAGCCACCGGCTTGTTATGAAAGCCATTGAATGGTTTGCTCTGGCTGAAAGTGAAACCTGCATGCCCGTCCGTGGGAAAAGGAATCTCAGCGCAAGAGTTTAGACTGGTAGGGTCGCCCAGAGCATGAAGATCCACCGGTTCGGTATCCTTCGCCGTTTTCGCTTCAATCTGCCGCAGCGCATTGCGGCGGGATTGCTCGCCGTGTTTCTCATCCAGGGCCTGTGGCTTACCGGCCGCCAGACGCTGACGGACCGCGATTACCAATACGCCCGCTGCGGACGCGAGATGTGGGAGCGGCCTTCGCCCCTGGCCGGCTATTTTACCACCTGCGGCAATATTCACGATGGCATTTTGGCTTACCGGATGGCGGGGCTTCCGCTCACGCTCAACCTGCTGCTCGAGCAGGGCCTGGACCACTTCCGCAAGCCGGAAGACCGCGTAGTCCAGTTCGGAACCTCCAATTTGAGCACCTGGGAACTGCGCCACCAGCTTACGCACGTACTGCTTCTTGAGCGTCTGCCGTTTCTGCTGGCTGGCTGCATGCTTGGCGCAGGGCTGTGGTGGGTAACCCGTCGCCTCTACGGCAATCTGGGCGGCTATACGGCTCTGGCGCTCTACTGTTTTTCTCCGGTTGTGCTCAAAGCCTGCGTCTCGCCGAATGTTGAGGTGCTAGCCTCCCTGGGCCTCTATGGGGGTGTCTATACCTCAATCGGAGTGGCCCACGCCATGCTGGGACCGCGCAGGAAATGGCGTCCGCGCATCTTGTTGCTGACGGCGATGTTCGGCGTGGCGGCAGCTTCGCATGTCGTGGCGCTGCCCTTGGCGGTGCTGCTGGGGCTCGTAACCATGCTTTGGATAGCCGAAGGTCGCCGAGCCCAGGTACTGCCTGTGCTGCTGGCGGCCTCAGCCGGGGCACTGGTGCTGGTCTTCGCCTGCTACGGCTTCTCGCCCGATGCCTTCAGTTATCTATTTCGCTCAGGCGCAGGCTTCTTGTGGCTCTCGCTTGACCCGGCCCGGCGATTCTTCTCCACGCTGGGCAACGCCGGAATTACGGTAGCCGCTGCTGCCGCCGTGGTGCTTTATCTCGGCGTGCGCAGATCAAGGTACTTCGGCAATACGGCTCCTCTGCTTTGCACCATACTTTTATTCGTTTTGGTCATGACGGACGTTCCCGGAACTCCGTGGCTGTGGGCGCTGCCGTTTCTGCTCACATTTGTTGCCGGCGTCTTTGCCGATGCCTACGAAGGCCCACGAGGCCATCTGGCCTTGTGCGCCGCGGGCGCGATTGTGCTGCTCCAAGCCGTCTTCTGCGTTCTGAGTTTACCCGGTCTCATGTAGGGGAGATGGAATTGATTCAGCCTGGCTTTTATGTGAATCTAAAGCGAATAAAAGTCAAAAATGAGGTTTGGCCTAAACGCTAATTTCAAGCCAAAAAGCACCCTTGCTGCCTGAGCTCTAAGAGCCTCCAGAGCAGGCACCCTAAACAAGCTATAAAATCAAGCAAAATAAGGACTTATTTCTATCCAATAACCTTGCCGATTCGCCCTCCAAACGCGTAAAATAGAGCCATAGCTCGAGCAATCCGGCCTTGCTTTCACCGGAACCTTTTTGCCGCTTTGCTGCGGGCCTGAAAAACCTTATGCCAGACAATCAGAATCCCCAACTCCCTCTTGAAGGTGGTACGCCGCCCAGCGGCGGCTCTAACCTGATCCCCATCAATATTGAAGAGGAGATGCGCCGCTCGTATCTCGATTACTCGATGTCGGTGATCATCGGCCGCGCACTCCCCAGCGCTCTTGACGGTTTGAAGCCCGTGCACCGTCGCGTGCTCTACACGTTGAGCGAGATGGGCCTCGAATACAACAAGAAATACGCTAAGTGCGCCAAGGTCGTTGGCCAGGCCATGGGCGTCTATCATCCCCACGGAGACTCGGCCATCTATGACACGCTCGTCCGCATGGCACAGCCGTTTACGCTGCGTTATCCGCTGGTCGACGGGCAAGGCAACTTCGGCTCCGTCGATGGCGATCCTCCTGCGGCCATGCGTTATACCGAGTGCCGTATGGCGCGCATTGCCGGCGAGTTGCTGGCCGACATTGAAATGGAAACCGTGGACTTCGTGCCCAACTACGACGAGTCCACCTTCGAGCCGACGGTGCTCCCCACGCGTATTCCCAATCTCATCGTCAATGGCTCCAGCGGCATCGCCGTGGGCATGGCGACCAACATTCCCCCTCACAATCTCACCGAGGTGGTCGACGCGGCCATTGCGCTCGTCAAGGACCCTGAAGCCGGTCTTGCCGAAGTGCTCAAGCACGTGCAGGGACCCGATTTCCCCACCGGCGGATTTCTCTACGGCAAGTCCGGCATCCCTAACGCCTACAAGACTGGTCGCGGCCGCTTCATGATGCGCGCGCGTGTGGCCACGGAGAACCTTACCAAAGAAAAGCAAGCCATCATTGTCACCGAAATTCCTTACCAGGTGAACAAGTCCAAGCTCATCGAGCGCATCGCCGAACTGGTCAACGAGAAAATCGTCGACGATATCAGCGACGTGCGCGACGAGAGCGACCGTGACGGCATGCGCATCGTCATCGAGCTCAAGCGCGGCGCGCAACCTGAGATCATCCTCAACCAGCTTTACAAGCATACCCAGATGCAGGAAAGCTTCTCCATGATCTTCCTCGCGGTGCTCAACGGGCAGCCGCGGGAATTGAGCCTGGACCAGGCGATTCGTGCCTTCATCGATCACCGCATCGACGTGGTGCAGCGCCGCACCGTCTTCCTGCTGCGCAAGGCCCGCGAGCGCGAGCACATTCTTGAAGGCTACAAAATTGCACTCGACAATCTGGATACGGTAATCAAGATCATTCGCGGTTCAGGTTCCAGGGCGGAAGCGCGTGAAAATCTTTATGCCTGGGGCAAGGGCACTGAGATCGTGGTCACGCTCGACCGCGAGCGGCTGACGCACGAGGAGCGCGGCCTCACGCTGCGCCAGATCGATGCCATTCTCGAGTTGCAGCTCTACCGTCTGACCCAGCTCTCCATTGATGAGCTGATGAGCGAGTTGAAGCAGGTGCGCGAGCGCATTGCCGAATATGAATCGATCCTGGCCAGCGAGAAGAAGCTTCGCAAAGTCATCGTCAAGGAGCTGGAAGAGGTTCGCGACAAATACGGCGACGCACGGCGCACGCAAATTATCGACGAGTCCGCCGAGTTGCAGCTCGAAGACCTGATCGCCGACGAGCAGGTCGCGGTCACCGTGAGCCACCAGGGTTACCTCAAGCGCACGCCCATCTCCATCTATCGCCAGCAGCGCCGCGGCGGCACCGGCCGCACCGGCATGAAAACCCGTGAGGAAGATTTCGTCTCGCAACTGATCGTGAACTCGACGCACGCCTTTCTGCTTTGCTTTACAAACGCCGGGCGCGTCTACTGGCTCAAAGTCTATGAAATTCCCGATGTAAGCGCGGCGGGCAAGGGCAAATCCATGCAGAGCCTGCTCGATTTGCAGCCCGGCGAAAACGTGCGCGCCATTCTACCCGTGCGCGACCTCGAAGAAGAGGGCAAGTTCATCTTCTTCGCCACCCAAAAAGGAACGGTCAAGAAAACCCCGCTCAAGGACTTCTCTAACGTTATGGCGCGCGGCATCATCGCCATCGGTATCGACAAAGACGACGAACTGGTAAAAGCGCGCATCACAGACGGAGACCAGATTATTTTTCTGGCCACGCACCTGGGGCAGGCCATTCGTTTCGACGAGAACGATGTGCGTTCCATGGGCCGGCCTGCCTACGGCGTCCGCGGTATCAGTCTGAAGAAGGGCGATTTTGTGGTGGGAGTAGCCGTAACCCCCAAGGAGCACGAGGCGGGCGCATTTCGCATTCTATCCGTCACCGAGAATGGCTTCGGCAAGCGCACCAACGTGGAAGAGTACCGCCTGCAAACTCGCGGCGGCAAGGGCGTCAAGAATATGGCCGTCACCCCGCGCATCGGTCGAGTGAACACCATTCAACTGGTCGACGATACCTCCGAACTGATGGTGATCAGCCAATTCGGCAAAATCATTCGCATCGACACCAAGACCATCCGTGCCGCGGGACGAGCCACGCAAGGTGTGCGTCTCTTGAATCTTGAGCCGGAAGACAAGGTAGCCGCCGCTGTCATCATCCCGCCCGAAGAGCTGAAGGACGACGAGCCGACACTGCTGCAATAAAGATCGATTGCCGCCGGGTGCCCCAGGTCTGGATTTTCAGACCTGGGAAACGCAAAATTTTTAATCTATTTGTTCTTCATTTTGAATTGAGCATATTCCAGATTTCGCTTTGCATCGGAATAGTTCGGATCAATCCGCAGCGTGTCGTCAAATTGTTCGGCTGCTTTTTCATATTCGCCTAGTTGAACGAGCGCCACCCCGAGGTCGTTATGAGCACGAGCATCGTTGGGATCGAGTTCGAGCGATTTCGCATACGCATCCACGGCTTCGGGAAGGTGATGCGTCTCCCCAAGATTAAATCCGATGTTGGCATACACCAATGCCTGGTCGGGTTTGATGGCCAGAGAAAGCCGGAATTCCTTCAGCGCTTCTTCCTTCAATCCCTTCCTGCCCAGTACTATCCCTAAATTGTTGTGTGCTTCGCTGTTGTTCGGATCCGTGGCGAGCACCTTGCGGTACTCGTGCGCCGCCTCGTCAAACTTTCCCTGCTTCTGCAAGGTATCGGCAAGAGTAAGTCGCGGATCCGTCCGCTTGTAAACCAGCAGAGCTGAGTTCGATCGGACCTGGTAGTTGGCGTCATCCCACCTGTACTCTGTATGATCGGCTGCAACAATGTCGGCCACTGCGACCTGTTGCGCAAATTCTTTCGGCCGGTTCTCATCCAGCCAGACAAAGAGTTCCTTCGGCGAAGTGTCCCGCCGCAGCCATGAAGCTGAGCTCGTTGCCACAATCAAGTACTCCGGCTTGGCATCTTCCACTTCGCGGATCAGTTCGTTTTGCATCGTTGCCGCGTATGGCTGGGGTTCCATCAAGCCGTACATGTAAATGTGACCTGTGGCCGAGTGCCGGTGCGCATAAAAGGGAATTTCCGGCTCGGATCCGAGTACCGCAATGGTGGCGTCCTTCGCCGCATGCGTTCGAATATATTCGCCGATTTGTTCTGCCTCAGGAAATGGATTTGCTCCATACATTGCTCGAGTAATCTCTAACGGGCTCGACTGAAACAAATATTCCTGCTGCTGCGCAACCGACGTCACCAACGCCGCGCAAAACACGCCATACGTCAGCACCGATATGCCGGGCCATCGTTTCAGGGCAACGCCGACCGCAGCGCCGGCCAGCAACGCAATTGCCGGCAGCATGAGCACAAAATAGTGTTCACGAAAGTAAAGGCCCGGACAGACAGCCAGAAAGCTGAAGACCAGAAAAAAAGTTGAGAAAATCGCCACATTGCGATTCTCCTTTCTCAACCAAATCAGCACCAATCCCGCCAGCGCGATAATCCAAATCAGAAGATTCGGCCCCACGGCGTTGGGAAAGTATGTGCGGAACATGATCAGTCCGCCGTGAAGCGAAACTTCCCCCGCATATTCGTGCGCGTACGTAACGGTCCAAAACCAGAATTTGTCGAATACGCCTGCCCACCATAGCGCCAGGCCGGTCATCACCAGCGGCGCCGCTACTCCGCCAAGGAATATTGCCAAATCTCTCGCCCCTCGGAGCAAGGCATCGCGGCGCCGGGCGAAATAATCCCACGCCAGGTATGCGACACCGAAGGCCACAAACAAAGCTCCGTGCTGCTTCATCAGCACGGCAATTCCATACAGCGCCCCGCTTCCAAGCAGCGTGGTCCATCGCCCGCTATCGATTCCGCGCAGCAGCAGCAACGTTCCGCCCAACGCGGCGATCACCACAAAATGTGTTGCATGAGCCTGCGCACCTAAAACGCCAGCCCCCAGTGACATCAGCGCGTATGCGACAGCCGCCACAACGCCGGCCGCAGTCGAATACAGCCGCTTCCCCAGCAGATAAACCAATACAATGGTTGCGGCATTCACCAGCATGAACCCCACGTGAATCCCGGCGATTGTTTGCCCAAACAAGGCCATGATTGCCGCGTAAGCCGCATACATTCCCGGGAATTTCATGCTGTAGACGAGCCTGTAAGGGGGAATCCCTTGCAGCAGAAGCTGGCCGCCGTAAGCAAACTCTCCCTCGTCCCGCTCCAACGGAATCTCCAGCAAGCGGATCCGAACGGCGGCCGCGAACGCGACTGCAAGGCCAACCAAAATCCAGGGCAAAAACCCAGACCCTCTTTGAACTCCTGAATCCACCAGAGCCGCCGTCCGTGCAGCAGGTTTTGCTCTCTTTTTAGCTTTTGTCTTGCTCAGGTCCCTCTCCTCCTCACAGGAAACAAAGTCATTTGTCTCGCGGCCCGATGAAAATGGCTGAAATTTCAGGAATATCCAATACTCTAAACCAGCCCAGCTTACCTCGCGCAATCCGCGATGCTCCCGCAGCTGCTGGAATCCGGCGCATTATCAGACAAATGTGCATCTTCGCTGGTACTCTGAATTTAAGGCGAACCGGCCTAGAATTAAAAGTGCTCTGAATTCTCCGCACACTCCTTTATGTGCCGGACTGTACTTATCGCATTCGCGCTGACCGTTCTCAGTGTAAGCGCGGCCAACGGCTCACCGGATCTATCGGCTAAGCCGCATCGGGCAACTGCGCCGGTAAGCGCCTCTCACAAAGCAAAACATCCGTCGAACCACGCAACCGCGCGAACCCCGGGCCATGCAGGCCGGCGGGTATCCGGTCAAGAATCGGTTCACGAAGCCTCACGAAAATCTTCAGCGGCTGCACATGCGCATCGAGCGTCGCCCAGGCAGCCTTTCCGCTTCCACCCAGCCGGGAAATCCGCAAAATTCGATTCGCCCGCCAAATTTCAGCCAATCGCACCTCCCCCTCCAGCCGAGGAAATAAATACTGAGAGCCGGCAGGCCACGCCCAAGACCGTTTCGCGGAGCAAGGCGTGGGCAGCAAAGCCGTC
Organism: Occallatibacter sp.; assembly: GCA_049515455.1. GTDB lineage: Bacteria > Acidobacteriota > Terriglobia > Terriglobales > Acidobacteriaceae > Telmatobacter. The sequence goes on along the minus strand of JBEKUB010000033.1, from coordinate 23,370 downwards.
GCCGCTGCGTGGCAGTTACGCCTCGCTCGAACGGCAAAACGAGAAGACCGAGAACGACAATCTAGAGCGGATTGAAGACGACGATGACCTGGCTGATCGCATCGCCCGCAAGATGCTGGTGCCCGTTCCCGCCTCAGCCTCACTCATCGTCAACGGAAATCTTCCGGAAAACTACCGCTATTGCCGCCCATGGACGGCGGATTTTCTCACCGAACTGGCGCGCATTCACGCGGTTGCCTTCCATCGGCCGCTTGAGGTCAGCTCGGCCGTCCGTACAGTCGAATACCAGAAGCATTTGATGCTGACCAACGGCAACGCAACGGCGGCCGAGGGCGAGATTGCCAGCCCGCATCTCACCGGCGCAACCATCGATATTGTCAAACACGGCATGAGCCGCCAGGAGATGGCTTGGATGCGGAACCGTCTGCTGCTTCTCCAGCAGGCCGGCATGATTGACGTCGAAGAGGAATTCCGTCAGGCCTGCTTCCACATCACGGTCTATAGAAGCTACGTGCCTCTCACGCCGGCGGTAACCGGAAAACCAAAACGTCACAAGTCCCCGCAGCCGGTCCAGATTGCAGCCCGTGCCCGGTAGAGGCATTCCCATCGTTGCCTGCACTCACGCAAAAAATTGATTGCACAGGATCAGCCGTTCAAGGTTACAATCGCAGCCAAGCCGAAAGAGGCTAGCGAGGCGACTCATGAACGACCCTGAAGTTCAACCTATGGCTGGGGTAGCCCCAGGAATCACCAGTCTTTCCCAGTGGCAGCGCGTGACAAGCACTTTCACCGCGCCCTCAAAAACCTTTGAAGATATAAAGCAAGGCCACCGGAGCTGGTGGTTGCCGTTCGTGATTACGGCGCTGGTTGCATACATTTTCTTCGCGGCCATCGCATTCAAGATCGGCGTGCAGCAGGTGGTGACCAACCAGATTCATCTCGATCCCAAGGCGGAGGAAAAGCTGGCGCAGGCGCCTCCGGCCGCGCGCGATCTTTCAAATCAGATTGCCGTCACCATTGCCGAAGTTTCTTTTGTCGTCAACCCTGCCTTGGTGTTGGCTGGGATAGCGCTGCTTTCCCTGGGGCTGTGGGGTACCATCAATTTCGTTTTCGCCGGCAAGGCCACGTACGGCAGCATCTTTGCCGTGTGGATGTTTGCCGGCGTGCCAATGATCATAAAGCCTATATTGGGGATAATAGCGATCTTTGCCGGAACGGACCCGGAGACGTTCAATATCAAGAACTTCGCGCCCACCAATATCGGCGCCTTTCTCAATCCGCTAGAGACCAACAAGGCGCTCTATGCACTCGCGACCTCACTCGATGCGGTGACCATCTGGATGCTGGTATTGCTGGCGATCGGAACTGCGACTGTGGCGGGGGTGAAACGCAACTCCGGCTACATCGCGGTCTTCGGATGGTGGGCTGTTTTTGTGCTGTTCAAAGTAGGCTGGGCGTTAGCCTTCAGCTGAGATCTGGATTGGCCGCTGAACCGATCACTCCGTCCAGCGTCGCATAATAAGCGTCGCATTGATGCCGCCGAATCCAAATGAATTCGACAGCGCAACGTCGAAGCTGTGCGGAACAGCGTGGTTGGCCACGTAGTCCAGCCTGCACTCGGGATCGACATTTTCCAGGTTGGTGGTGGGCGGAAGCTGCTGATTGACCAGCGCCAGCACGCAGATGCCTGCCTCCAGCCCGCCCGCCCCGCCCAGCAAGTGCCCGGTCATTGACTTGGTGCCGCTCACCTTGAGCTTGTGGCTCAGCGCATGCTCGCCAAAAACTGCTTCGATGGCCCGCGACTCGTTGCCGTCGCCCGCCGGAGTTGCGGTAGCGTGGGCGTTTACGTAGCCCACCTCCTCCGGCGCAATGCCGGCGTCTTTGAGAGCGGCTCTCATGCTGCGCTGTGCGCCCAGTCCCTCAGGAGCGATCCCCGTAATGTGATAAGCATCGGCGCTCATGCCGTAGCCGATCACCTCGGCCAGAATCTTTGCCCCACGTGCCCTGGCAAATTCCAGCTCCTCAAGGATCAGGATCCCCGCCCCCTCTCCGATCACAAAGCCGTCGCGATCTCTGTCGAATGGCCGGCTGGCCTTTGTAGGCTCGTCGTTGCGCGTTGAGAGCGCGCGCATCGCCGCAAATCCGCCCACAGAAAGCGAAGTGACCGCTGCCTCCGCACCGCCCGCAATCATCACGTCGGCATCGCCGTGCATAATCATGCGCACTGAGTCGCCAATGGAATTGGCTGAAGTTGCGCATGCCGTTGCCGTGGCCGAAATAGGCCCCGTAGCTCCGTAGCGAATGCTCAACTGCCCGGCGGCCATATTCACAATTGCTGCGGGAATAAAGAAGGGCGAGATCTTGCGTGGCCCGCCCGCCAAGAGGTTGGCATGCTCGCGCTCGATGATCTCAAATCCGCCGATCCCCGAACCGATAAAGACCCCCACCCGCTCGCTGATCTCCGGCGTGATCTTCAGGCCAGACTGGCCCATGGCTTCCTGGGTGGCGGCAAACGCAAAATGAATGAAGCGCCCCATCTTGCGCGCTTCTTTTTTTTCCACGAAGTTCAACGGGTCAAAGTTCTTGACCTCGGCGGCAAATGTGACCGGAAAGCCAGTGGTATCGAAGCCCTTGATTGGGCCCATGCCACTGGCTCCGGCCAAAAGTTCCCGCCATACCTCGGGTGCGGTATTGCCCACACCGCAAACCAGACCGAGCCCGGTAACGACGACTCTGCGGGGCGAAATGGACAAGGGCTACTTGCCGCCTTTCGCATTCTTCTCGTTCTTTTCGATGTAGTCGATCGCGTCCTTCACGGTCTTGATCTTCTCGGCGTCTTCGTCGGGAATCTCCATATCGAAGGCCTCTTCGAACTGCATCACCAGCTCGACCACGTCCAGCGAATCCGCGCCCAGGTCCTCTTGGAAACTGGCACCGGGGGTTACTTCGGCTTCGTCCACCTGCAACTGCTCGACGATGATCTGTTTTACCTTCTCTTCAACGGCCATGCGTGCTTCTCCTCGTGGTATGTGAATCTTTTGAAAGCTTAGTCCGGGGCGAATCTTCAATACCGCTCCGCCTGCCTACAATAACGGCCCGTGGCAGGGGAACACAACCATTACGACGAAAAAATGCGCATCGCCCCGAAGTTTCGAGTCTATCGGGCAGGTGGGGGGGATGTAAAGGATGGAGAAAATGGGAAATTGTCCAGTTCGGAAAATGACTCGGTCCGGACGCAGCTCAAGCGGCTCTTGGCGGCCAATCGGGGGCTGGCCGGTCAGGAGGAAAGAGATCGAGCCTGCCTCAATCGCCAAATCAAGTAGGGCAGGGCCGTGAAGGTGAGAATAACCGCAACATCCTGAATGTTCGCCAGAAATGCCGGTATCGAAGATCCGAGTGCAAAGCTCATGCTGACTGGGTACGCCCCGCCATAAGCACCCGTGCGGCTGGCATGAACCTGCGCTGTGCCGGCCGCAAGGGCGACCAGCGCCAGGCCCAGAATCGGCCACAGCACCTTCAATCGCTGCCGCGCCGCCATCCACCCGATTCCCCAGCCGACGAAATAGGGCGCTCCGAAATAGATTGCCTTGCCCGCCTGGAAATAGATATTCGCGAAACCATAATGCGGGCCTCCGCCGAACGGCGATGTGGCTTCGGGCTTAAAGATCTGCCAACCAGACCACAGAATGAATAGCGCAACGAACCAGGCTGCCGCCAGAACGAAGAGCGGCGCCAGTCCGCACATTGCCCACGGCGCCCGGGCGCTCCAGGATTGCAGATGACTCTGCTCCATCATTGCCCGGGCCAGATCTTCCATTTCGCCCAGCCGCGCCAACGCCGCCGATTCCGCATCCGCCCTGCTCTTGCCCGCATGCTCTTCTTCAGCCCGCAGGTCGGCCAAATGATCACCAAGTTCCCTTAGATAGCGCCGCACATGTCGAGGCGCAACGCCAGCCCGCAGCAACCGCTCGCCAAGCTCATCGAAAAGCCTCGCCATTTTATCCTCCTGTGAGAACTTTCTGAATTGCGCTCGACAAATCAGTCCATGCCTGCGCGCGCTCGGCGAATCGCCGCAACCCGGCCGGCGTAACCATGTAATACACACGACTCCGTCCATTCACCATCTTGCGGCGCGATGTAAGCGCCCCATCCTGTTCCAAACCGTGCAACACGGGATAGACCACGCCCTCCCCGACCGCGATCGCTTCCCCGGTGCGGTTACGGATGGCTTGAACAATCTCATAGCCATACATATCGCCCTGCCCCAGCAACTTCAGGATCAGAAGTTCCGGCACGCCATTCATGAAATTCGAATTGGTTTCACGTCCCATCGCCGTTCAGCATACCTCGTGGTTCGAGGCATTGCAAGATAATTTTAAAGGGAAATGCACAGACGGAAGGCGTACATTAGGCGAAGAGGAATCTCATGCAGGCACTTTGGCTTTTTATAACGGGAGTTGCTGGAGCCGCTTTAGGCTTTTGGCTAAAGAGCGTGTTGGCAAAGAGTGCAAGGACTTTTGTGGAGCAGGACAACGGGAAGTTGCTTGCGGAATCTAGGGAGTTGAAGGAAGCACTTGCCAAAGCCAAGGCTGAATCCGAGTCCAGGGCGGGTTTTGAGGCTCTTGCCGCAGAACGGCAGGGTGCAATCAACCGGCTTGAGGGCGAACATGGCGCGCTCCGCGAGGAACTACGCGTCAAGAGCATGGCCGAGCGCGACCAGGCGGCTTGCATCAGCAAATTAGAAGCGGAATTAAAGAACGAGCGGGAAAACCTGGACGAGAAACTGGCTCTGTTGGAGGGAGCAAAGGAAGCGCTAGCCAATCAGTTCAAAGCGCTGGCCGGCGACATTCTGGATGAAAAGAAGAAGAGTCTCTCCGAGGACAGCCAGAGGGAAATTGGCTCATTGCTAGAGCCACTCAGGGGTCAGATCAAGGATTTCCGCGATAAGGTTGAGCAGGCGCAGAGTGACTCGAAGACTGGCGTTACTACGCTGCAGACATTGATCGGCGATCTTAGCGGCCTCAATAAGCAACTATCGCAAGAGGCGCATAACTTGACGACCGCTCTGCTCGGATCTTCGAGCGACCAGGGAGGATGGGGGGAAGAGGTCGCCAAAGATCTGCTTGAGCTTGCCAGTTTTGTAGAAGGAGTCCAGTTTCGCCTGCAGCAGACCGTCGAAGCTAACGCCGGAGGGGAGGAAGGTCGACAGCGCAGCGTACGCCCTGACATCATCATCAATCTGCCCGGAGGCCGGAATTTAATTATTGACAGCAAGGTTTCGCTGATTGGTTACTACGAATCCGTAAAAGCGGAATCGGATGCGGACCGCAAGTCAGCAGTAAAGAGACACCTCGGAAGCGTCCGCAGACACGTCGACGAATTGTCTGCCAAGGATTATCACCGGTTGCATGTGGTCGAATCCCCCGACTTTGTGGTTATGTTCGTTCCCATTGAACCAGCATTTCTTTTGGCGATCCACGAGGACGGAGAACTTTGGCACTACGCCTACGAGAGGCAAATTCTGCTCGTCGGTCCCACGACGCTCCTGTTCGTCATTCGCATAGTCGATAACCTCTGGCGGCAAGAACTACAGGCTCGCAGCGTGAAGGACGTGATCAAGCGCGGCACTGCGCTGTACGAGAAATTCGCCGGTTTTGTCGCGGATATCGAGGCCATCGGAAAAAGTCTGCGCGGAGCCACCGAGAGCTATGAGGACGCGAAAAACAAGCTCACAAGTGGTCCCGGTAACCTGATTCGCCAGGTGGAGATGCTCAGGCGGCTTGGGATTAGGACGGTGAAGTCTGTGTCGCAAAGCATGCTCGATGCGGCTGGTGCCGAGGAGTCGAGCGTGGCGTTAGCCGCCGAGGCGGAAGAGAGCGGCGAGGCGGAGTAGGGTTGAAACTACCTGCCGGTAAAGGCTCATAGTTATTCCCTTCCGGAAAATCTGCATTGTCAATGCATGACGCATCAGCGTACACTTCGCTTCAATACCCATCTGAAGAGAAATAGGAGTACGCATGAGTCCAGCCTGGAAGTCCGGTGTCGGGTCCTTGATTCTGGGATCGGTAATTGGATTCGCCCTCGGCGGTTTGTGCGTGTACGAAGCAACCAGCTACGCCGCCCTCGCGCAACGCGAGAGTACAACGACTGCTTCTGTAACCCAGATGCAGCAGGCTGGCTCTCACCGTTCCAGCGCGGATTATACCTGCTACTACAGCTACACAGTAAACGAAATAGAATATTCCTGGCAGACGAGTTGTCTACCGAAGCTTTCCGGTAATTCGATCAAAGAAACACTTGAGGTTGCCGCTGGCCTCTCGCAAACCTATACGGCAACCGTATATTACGATCAAGCCGATCCGTCGACGGGTAGCCGACTGAATTTGGAGCGCAGCGCGAGCGCTCCTACCTCTTTGCAAAGGTGTCATTTGGAGTAGGAGTAATGCTGATCGTATTAGCTGTTTTGGGAGCGGTGGTGGCCTCGAGCTCAAGCAAAGGAGGCGGCGGGATTATCGTTGATGCCGAAGGAACGGTCATCTACCCGGATCAGATGGATTCAGGAGGGCGAGAGTCCGCAGATAATCCCATTCGGACCGGCTCAGAAGAAGAACCAATAGATCGTTCAATGAACGATTAAAATGCAAATAAATAGGAAGAGCTCCGTGCCCCATCCTTGCTGTCATCCTGAGCGGAGCGTAGCGGAGTCGAAGGATCTGCGTTTTTACACCCTGTCGCAAGGGTGGGAAACCACAACCTTTTCCTGTACGATTTCAAAATCAGCTTTGTGTCAGGGCACGACTTCAGTCGTGCCGCAATGGTTGCAAAATGTTCGTGGGCTTTAGCCCCTGAAGTGGTGATCGTTCAAACTGCTCCACCACCAATCGATAGCGATGGAATGATAGAGGAAATGATGAACTTCCAGAACTCATATGTACGTCGGCTCAACGGCGGAACCGCACTCTCTCGCAATTGCAAAACGATCGCAACCTGCATCCTGGCTCTCCTCACCATTTCGTTCGTCGGCCGGTCGCAGACCCCCAACCGGAAACCCGATATAGAAAACGGCCAGGTGCGCATCTCCCTATCCTGCGGCCAAAACTGCTTCTGGAGCTATCGCGCCGCGGGCTCAACCGTTCCATACCAATTCACTCCGCCCACCTTCGAACTAGACGGCAAACAAATTTCCGCTGAAGTCCACCATTTTTTCCCCACCGCGGCTCCAGTCCATCTCGCCAATGGCGTCACGCAATATTCGTTCGATGGCCCGCTGGCCCAGGACGCTCATCTCCATCTCGGCATCGAGTTCCAGATCAATGAAGGAACGCCGGTAATCCGCTTCCGCTATACGCTCAAATCCAACCAGTCAAAATCGCTGACCGCGAAATCCGGCGCGAACGACCTCACTTACCTGCAAACATCGCTCAAGCAATTTCCGCAGATTGAAGAAATCAGGCTATCGAACTTCGCCGAGCTTACCCACTCTTACGAGCTTTCAGAAGAAAAAATCGCCGACAGAAATTTTGAAGACAGCGGCGCCGTCATGGGCCCCATTCTTGCCGCAACCGACGGCCGTAGCAGCTTCCTTCTCGCCTATGAGCACGGTTCCACAGCTCCCGACGCGTTTCTCGAATATCGTCTCACTCCCGGCCGCAACATCAGCCTGGATGCCGTCAAGGGCAATTATTATCCCGGCCAGACCATCAACCTCGAACACCCCTACAAAACCATCTGGTTTGAAACCGCCGCCCAACCTGGCAACCTGGATGAGCTTGCCTCCACCTATCGAAAGTTTATGCTCAAGTATCTAACGCAAAATCGAGAATCGAGAAAGCCCTACATCTTCTACAACAGTTGGAACTTTCAGGAGCGCAACAAATTTTGGAATAACAAAACATTTATCGAATCGATGAATGAAGCCCGCATGCTCCAGGAAATCGAGATAGCGCACCGCATGGGCGTTGAGGTCTTTGTTCTCGATTCAGGATGGTACGACAAAGGCGGCGACTGGACGGTGAGCAGCGAACGCTTTCCCAACGGCCTCAAGGCGGTGAAGGCCAAGCTCGACAGCTACGGCATGAAGCTGGGTCTATGGTTCGGTCCTAATGAGGCGGAAACATCGAGCCAGGTTGTCCGCGAGCACCCTGAGTGGCGCATGTCTAAAGACGGAATCGTCGGCAAGCCCCGCAACGATTGGGGACCGCAGAAGAACTATGAGATGTGTTTAGTCAGTGGCTATGCGGACGTGTTGGCTGATCGACTCATCCGTGTTGCCCATGAAACCGGCGTCACTTATTTCAAATGGGACGGCGTTGACCAATATGGATGCAGCGACCCGCATCACAACCACGGCGGCGAGAACAATACTCACCAGGAGCGAGCGGACTCCTATGGATTCCAACTGATCCAATCCATGAGCCGCATGGCCGACAAAGTCGCCGCCGCTGTTCCCGGAGCGATCGTGGACTTCGATGTGACCGAAGGTGGCCGCGCCATGGGTCTCGAATTCCTCTCCTCCGGCAAGTTCTTCCTCGTCAATAACGGTCCATACTACCCGGATTACGACATTCCTATCGATTGGGACAAAACCTACTCCAACATATTTGTTCAGCAAGGTCAGGCGCGTACATGGATCACCCGCACGCCGCTCACCTTCGATAAATGGATCCCCTCCGTCCTCTTTCTCACCCACTATTTCCCTGACGATCCGCAGCAATGGCAGGAGGTAGACGTGGCATCGCTCATCCTCGGCCAAAACGGAATCTGGGGCGACCTGCCTAAAGTCTCAGACTCCGGCGTCGCCAACATCGGCAGCATGCTGGCCAGGTATAAACAAGTTCGCGACGACATCACTCAAAGCGATCCCGTGGTCACTGGAATCGTCTCCGCCAGTCCCGAGATTCACGAAAAAATCTCGGTGACCACGGGCCGCGGCGCAGTAGTCATCTTTGCCACACGCACAGGCTCCTACCGATATATAACCAAAAACAAACCTTCAAATGACCATTGGACCAGCGACGGCGTTACCGTGACCCAAGACAGCGAAGGCCGGGCCAGGATCGAAGCAACCTTCGACAAGCCAGGCGCCAAAATTTTATTCTTTGGCGTCCATTAGTCGCACGCATCCACCGGCTCGCTACTTTTCGACCTCGGCAAACGCTTGCCGCAACCGCTTCCAGGTCGTTTCCAGATCCTCAGGCAGCACGCGAGTCTCCGCAACGGTAGTCATAAAGTTGGTATCCCCGCTCCACCGTGGCAATGCGTGCAGGTGGATGTGCCCCTGCACCCCGGCTCCCGCTGCCTGCCCCACATTCATTCCAAAGTTGAATCCATGCGGATGATACAGGTGATCAAGCGCCTTCTCGGTAAGCTGCGCCAGGCGAATCAACTCGTGCGCAGCCTCGATATCGAGCGCGGCCAGCCGATCCAGATGCGCATACGGCATCACCATCACGTGCCCCGAGGTATACGGAAACGCATTCAGGCAGATGAAGCAGTGCTTCCCGCGTAGTATCAGCCCGCCCGCCGCCTCAGCCTCGTCTCGATCTATCCCGTGCGCGATGGCGTAGTCTATTGAAGCGATCAGGTTACAGAAGACGCACCCCAAATCGCCCGGCCACGCTGCCAGGGCGGCCGGGACGCCGGCGCGCGCCACATCCTCCGCCGAGGTGACGTAGGCGAAGCGCCAGGGAGTCCAAAGATGGTCCATGGTATAGGTCCTTTTGTGTCCGTAGCGACCGTTCAGTTCTTCAGCGTGACGATTTCCAGCTTGTCCCCCAGCTTGAGATTCACGTCGCCGCCGTTCGAGAAGAATGCCAGCGTGATACATGAAACCGGAATCATGTACCAAGATTTGAACACGACTCCCGACAGCCCATCCGTCAGGTCCTTTGTCCCGATTCCCACCCCGCCTGTGGTGAGCATATTGGCGATCTGTCTGCCGCGCCCCGGCTGAATCTTTCCCTCATCCGCCTCATTCTTCGTGTGCACTATCAGCGGCTGATCGAAGACCAGCATCATGTGGCCACGCCGGAAGAATCGCCGCGCCGGAGTCGAAACCAGATGGCCGGAATATACTCCCGATGGGCACTTCACCGAGAACGGCGTCCCGGTGACCATCCACGAAGAGGCGTAAGTCTGAAGTGCGCAGGTCTCAGCGAACGCCGCGCTAGAGACCAAGAAAATCGCCAGAGCTAAGATTTTTTTCATGGACATTGACCTACGCTGACAGGAAAGCGCCGGAACGCCTGCGCGCGCCGCATCCTCCGCCGAGGTGATGTAGGCGAAGCGCCAGGGGGTCCAAAGATGGTCCATAAGCCTTCCGTTGGTTACGCTGTTCTAAACAGTACATTATAGGTGGCTGCCCGCTATATAGCTTTTGGTTTATGGCTGTCGGCTCCTCCCAGCCGCAAGTCCATTCGTCAGGTCAATTGGAGTGTTAATTTTCGGTTGTACTGCCGGTTGCGGCGCAGTGTCCCAATCCGTTGGATTGACGCAGGAAAGCTGAGGTTGCTAGACTCTTGAGCGTAGCTCCCTGCGCGGATTCCAGCAGCGAGTTGCGACCGCCCTTCAGCAACGCCGTTGCCTGCCGGGTGTTTCCCGAGGAGCCCAGTCGTTTTTATTACGACTCCAGCGCAAATCGCTTGGAGAAATGCGCCTCGTGGAGAAGCTACCGGCACACGCAGATGACTCGACGCCAGGGAAACGGTCCGAAGGCTTCGTCGACGGCTGAAATCGCCGCCCTGAAGCCACGCCCAGCAGCAGACAAGTCCGCAGCGGGAGCAAGGAATTCCGGAGTTTTATCCATGGCAAACGTCCTCAATCCAGAACCCGAGAGTATAACCCTGAACACTGAATTGGAAACCCCCACGCTAGAGCCTGCGACGGAGCAAGAGCAGCCGTCGTTCGAATCCACGTCCAACCCTGAAACAGCCGAAGTAGTCGAAGTACCCGCGCTGGACGCCGATGCCCCAACCGTACCTCAAGCAGAGGCCGCGCCTGTTGAAGCCGCAGTTGAAGCCGAGCCTACGGTCGAAGCTACAACGGAAGTTGTAGTCCAACCAGAGCCAGTGGCTGAACCTCAAGCCGAGGCCGTAACGCAAGTCGAGCCCGCTCCGGAAGCCGCACCCGCCGAGGTTGCCGCCGAGGCCCCGGCTCACGAAGCGCACTCCACCGAGTCCGCTGAAGATTTCTCTGCCGCGCTCGAAGCATTTGAACGCGAGTTGGCAGCCGAGGCCGCAGCCGTTGAGGCATTTGGCGACAAAGTCGTCTCCGGCACGGTCATCAAGCAGACTGAAAAGCACCTGGTAGTGGATGTTGGACTGAAGTCCGAGGGGCTGGTGCCTCTCGAGCAGGTTCAGGATCACACCGGCGCCGTCAAGTTCCAGCCCGGCGACCCCATCGACGTGGTCATCGAGCGCGAGGAGCCCGAAGGCGGGTACCTGGTCAGCTACGAGCGGGCTCAGCGCCTGCGCGTTTGGGACACCATCGAGAAAGCCGCCGCCGACAAAACGCCGGTCACTGGCACCGTGGTCAGCCGCGTCAAGGGCGGCCTCACCGTCGATATCGGCCTCAAGGCATTCCTGCCTGGCTCGCAGCTTGAGATTCGACCCGTCCGCAACCTCGACGGCTATCTCGGCCAGCAGATTGAAGTCCGCGTCATCAAGTTGAACAAAAAGCGCGGCAATGTCGTCGTCAGCCGCAAGGAAATTCTCGACGAAGAGCAGAACGCCAAGCGCAACACCACCATGGAGCACCTGGGTGAGGACTCAATCCTCACCGGCACGGTGAAAAACCTCACAGACTACGGCGCGTTTGTTGACCTGGGTGGCATCGACGGCCTGCTCCACATCACCGATATGAGTTGGGGCCGTCTCACCCACCCCCGCGACCTGGTCAACGTCGGCGACGAAATTCAAGTCAAGGTGCTCAAGTTCGACAAAGATAAGCAGCGCGTTTCGCTGGGCTTCAAGCAGTTGACCCCCGACCCCTGGCTCGATGCAACTGAGCGCTACCCCGTGAACGCTCGCGTTCATGGCCGCGTTCTCTCCGTCACCGACTATGGCGCGTTTGTTGAGCTCGAGCAGGGTATTGAAGGCCTGGTTCACCTCTCTGAGATGACCTGGTCCAAGCGCCTCAAGCATCCATCGAAGCTGGTCAAACCCGGCGACGAGGTCGACACTGTCGTCCTGAGCGTCAATCCTGCCGATCGCCGCATCTCGCTCGGCATGAAGCAGTTGATGGACAATCCCTGGGAGAACCTGACCGAGCGTTATCCCACCGGAACGGTCGTTGAAGGCCGCGTTCGCAACCTCACTGACTTTGGCGCCTTCATTGAAATCGAAGACGGCATCGACGGCCTTGTTCACGTCTCCAATCTCTCGTGGACGAAGCGCGTCAAGCACCCCTCTGAGATCGTCAAGAAGGGCGAAAAGGTCAAGGCCGTAGTTCTGGGCGTCGAGCCGCAGAATCGGCGCCTCTCGCTGGGCATCAAGCAGTTGCAGCCTGACGTTTGGGAGAGCTTCTTCGCTTCTCACAATGTGGGCGATATGGTGCACGGCAAGGTGCTGCGCACGGCGCAGTTCGGCGCATTCGTCGAATTGGCTGAAGGCGTGGAAGGTCTATGCCACGTTTCTGAAGCCGGCGAAGGCGGCGAAGCCAAGCTTGAAACCGGTCTGGAGCATGAGTTCAGAATTATCAAGATCAACGTGGAAGAGAAGAAAGTGGGCTTGAGCCTGCGCGCTGCCGGAGCCGGTCACGAAACCAGCCACGCGCCTGCCGAGCACCACCAGAAGTCGGAGCCGCGCAAGCAGCCCGTCTCCAGCTCAACCACCACCCTTGGCGACCTGATCAACATGCGCAAAAACGAGCGGTAAATTTACATCAAGCACCAAACAGCAACGGCCACCTTTCGGGGTGGCCGTTGTTCGTTAAAGCGCTTCCGTTATTTCACAAAGCTCTGTCTCAAAATCATGTTTGAACGCACTATCTCCCAAACCTGCTTAAAGCCTCCCCAAGGCCTCTCTCGTAGGCATAAATCAACTTGTCCCAGGCGGCATTCGCATCCTCATCGATCTCCTTGCGTCGCGGATCCGCATCGAACCAATCAATCGTTCTCTTGATCCCTTCGGCAAACAGAACTTTGGCGCAAAACCCCGGAACAAAAAGCTTGAGCTTGCTGTTATCGAACACCACGCTCGATGATTTGTCCCCAATCAAGCTCCCCACCGTATCCGGCAGGCACGCGCCAATGAAATCTGAAGCGATATGAACAATCTGTGCCTCTGCGCCCGCCGCCTGCGCCGTGATCTTGTAAAACTGATCCCATGTCATTACCTCGTCGCTGGTAATGTGGAAGGCGTGGCCGATGGCCTGTTTGTGTCCCAGCAGTCCGACCAGCCCCTGCGCAAAATCGCTGTTGTGCGTAATCACCCACAGCGAGGAACCGTCCCCCGGCACAATCACCTTCTTGCCACGCCGCATCCGGTCTACAGCCGTAAAAGACTTCGCCCAGCTGTTGATCGGGAGCACAATCTGCGTGTCTCCATAGGTCAGCGAAGGCCGAACGATCGTGATCGGAAAACCCTCTTCGCGATAGGCCTGCATCAATCGCTCTTCGCAGGCGATCTTATTGCGCGAATACTGCCAAAACGGATTGGCCAGCGGAGTAGATTCCGTAATCAGATAGTGCCCCACCGGCCTCTGATACGCGCTGGCCGAGCTAATGAAAATATATTGCCGTGTGCGGTCACGAAATAACCGGATGTCCCGTTCCACATCGGCCGACGTCTGAACGATCCAGTCCACCACGGCGTCGAACGTCTGATTGCCCAGTGCCTTCGCCGTTGCCGCTTCGTCTGTCATGTCCGCCGTGATCGTGCCCACATTCTTTCGCACCTCGGCCGATCGCTGTCCGCGTCTCAATAATGTGAGTTCAATCCCGCGTTCCGCAGCCAACCTCGTCGAAGCCGTACTGATAATTCCCGTGCCGCCAATAAAAAGGACCTTCATCTTTCCTCCACATTTCAGTTATAGCGCAGTGAAACCCGTGGACCGGCTGCGGCCAAATCAAATTATGCGGCTCCTTTAACACCCGCAGATGAGCATAACTGTGAATCCCTGAAGCGGTGAGCTGAATCAACGGGGGAAGAGGAAACAGCGAATGAAGATTCTAAGCAGCAACGACCGCGCCAGCCGCAAAGGCCTGTCCGACTGGTTTACCGGAAACGTCTGGCTCGATGAAATTGCCGTAGGCGTGGAACCGTCGCGCCTGAGCTTTTTCCGGGTCAGTTTTGAGCCCGGCGCGCGTACCGCATGGCACACGCATCCCGTCGGTCAAACTCTGCACATCCTCACCGGCTCTGGCCTGGTGCAGCTAGAGGGTCAGAAAGTTCAGGAAATTCATCCTGGAGATACGGTAGTCATCGCGCCCAACGAGCGCCACTGGCACGGCGCATCCGCGAGCAACACGATGGTGCACCTGGCCATTCAGGAAATGGATGACCAGGGCGTGAACGTAGTCTGGATGGAGAAAGTAACAGACGAGGAATATAGCGCAAAATAACTCGGCTTCTGCGACGTTTTATCGAGTCCCTTTTTCCCTGTTCCCTCATTTGCTGGTTGCCCCAGGGTTTCGCTTTTGAGACCTGGGAAGCACGATATTCAACCGTAGGGCTTTTATTCCCTATTCCCTATTCTCTGCTCTTGCACCCGCTTCAGCACGAGCACAATTCCCAGTGCGGTGAGGATGCTGACAAGTGCGAAGAGAAAGGCGCTTGAGTATCCGTACACTCCGATTACCAATCCGGCCAGTGGTCCGGTAAGGAAGAAGGAAACATCGGCAAAGGCAGTAAAGACGCCGAGCGCTGCGCCGCGATTGCTCTCCGTCACGCGCTTCACCGCTTCTACTCCAAGCGCGGGAAAGACCAGCGAGAAGCCAAATCCGGTGATCGCTGCTCCGGTAAATGCAACCCACGGCCACGGCGCCTGCCACAGCATAAGCGTTCCCAGCGATTCGACCACCAGGCAGGCAATACCCACATGGAAACCGCCGAAGCGATCGATGGTATGGATAAAGAGCAGTCGTGCGGCAACAAAGGCCATGCCGAATGCAGTCAGGCACAGCGCCGCTCCATTCCAGTGCCGGCTCATGTAGAAGAGAGTCACAAACGTGGCGAGCACGCTGTAACCCACTCCTCCCAAAGCCAGTCCCATGCCGTGAGGCGCGACCCGCAGCATCACGTGGCTGAAGGGGAGATGCTCGCCGGGCACGCCATGCACCGGACGCTTGCGGCTCGCCATCACAAGGCTGACGGCTCCGATGAGGATGGTCAACAGTCCCAGCGAAGCCAGTCCCCACTGCTGATCGAGAACCACTCCCAGGGGAGCGCCCAACGCCATTGCGCCATAGGTGCTGATCCCGTTGAAGGAGATCACCTTGGCCGTGTGTTGCGGCCCGGCGCTGGTGATGCCCCACAACGTCGATCCCGTCGACCCCAGGCTCTCGCCCACGCCCAGAACCAGGCGGCTAAGAATCAGCGTGGAAAGGCTCAGCAAAGTCCCGAAGTGCAGGGGAGCGCGGTGCAGGGTGGCGGCGACTACCAGAAGCACGCCGCTCAATGTGCAGAAAGCCATGCCCCATTCAACGGAGACCTTCGCCCCTGCGCGGTCAGAGATGCGGCCGGCCCATGGACGGCTGGCGAGTGTGGCGACGTACTGAATACTAACTACCAGGCCCGCCAGCGCCGCGCTGTACCCCATGCGGAAGTGAACGTATGGCGGCAGAACGGCCAGCGGCAAGCCGATGGAGAGGTAGCAGACAAACGTGAAGTAAGTAAAGCTGACAATGTGCCACGCGCTGCCGCGGGAGACAGCAGTAGGCGAGCCTGTGGCGTTGATCGTTGCAGTATTTTGCATGTTCTGGGGCAGGAACCTGCTGAAGTTGAGCGGTCACTTTCCATTATATCGGAGGCAGTGATCCCAGATCTTCCGCCCTTCGGACTAGGTCCTCGAGCAAGCTAAGGTCAGGCGCCGGTCAATCCGGATTCTTACGCTGCAAATAAGCACAAGCTTTAGACTGAAGGTATGGCGTCCACCTTTCACGTGGAACACTTCGGTTGCAGGGCGGCGCGCGCCGATGGCGAGGCGGTGAGTGACCGTCTGCGCGCGGCGGGGCATTGCATGCAGCAGCCCTCGGAAGCTGATGTGGTTATCGTGAACACGTGCAGCGTGACTGCGGAGGCGGATCGGGCGGCGAGGGCTTTTATCCGCCGGGCTCACCGGCTGAATCCTGCGGCGCGCGTCGTAGTCACCGGCTGCTATGCACAGCGCGCTCCCAAAGAACTGGCCGCACTAGCTGGAGTGGCAGCGGTGGTGGGCAACAGCCACAAGGCGCTGGCGCCGGGAATTATTTTGGATCTGATTTGCGATCGAGCCGGCGTTGCTTCTCCCGCACCGACAGAACTGGTGAGTGTGCAGTCGCTGCTTTCTGGCGGAGTTCCCATCTGGGCCGACGACCGATTTGCGCACTCGTTTCTTGAGGAATGGCAGCTCTCGCCAGGAACGCAGACCCGCCCCAACCTGAAGATTCAGGAAGGGTGCGGTAACCGCTGCACGTTCTGCGTAATTCCCCAAACCAGAGGCTCATCGAAAAGCTTGCCCGCTGCAAGCGTTCTGAAGCAAGTGGAGGGATTTGTGGCTGCCGGCGGCAACGAACTGGTGCTTTCGGGAATCAATCTGGGGCGCTGGGGACGGGATCTGCCAGCATCGGAAAGTTCGCACAGGCTTTCGCTGGCTTGGCTGGTGCGGCGGATATTCAATGAGACGGCGCTGCATCGTCTGCGGCTCAGCTCCATCGAGCCGATGGACTGGGACGCGGAGATGATCGGGCTGATGGCAGAGTTCGGCGGCACTCGTCTGGCGCGTCACGCTCACCTGCCGTTGCAATCCGGTTCCGATGCCGTCTTGCGGCGGATGCACCGGCGCTATCGCCCTTGGCATTATTCGGAAAAGGTTGTGGCACTCGTTCGTGCCACCGGACAGGAACTG
The DNA here is from genome assembly GCA_049515455.1 of Occallatibacter sp. GTDB lineage: Bacteria > Acidobacteriota > Terriglobia > Terriglobales > Acidobacteriaceae > Telmatobacter. The sequence goes on along the minus strand of JBEKUB010000033.1, from coordinate 6,327 downwards.
ACGCTGGGCGCGGACGTGATGGTCGGTTTTCCTGGCGAGACGGAAGGAGAGTTCACGGAAACTTTGGAACTGGTGCGTACGCTGCCATTCGGCTACTTGCACCTGTTTCCGTTTTCGCCTCGGCCTGGAACGCGGGGCTGGGCGCTCCACGCCGAGTCGCCAGTTCCGGCTTCGGCAGTCGAGGAGCGAATGGGAGAGCTTCGTGCGCTGGCTGCGAGGAAGAGCCGCGTTCATCGTGAACAGTTTGTGGGCCGGAAGTTGGAGGCGATCACGCTGCACACGCCCGCGGAATTAGACGAACGAAGCAGGACCACTGCACTTACGGAAAATTTCTTACCGGTAGAGATTGAAGGCCGGTTGCCCGCCAATCGGTTGGTGAAGATTCGGGTGAAAACGATGAGGGCAGATGGGGTGCTTCAAGCGGTAGAAGAAGTTGTGAATGCGAAATCTTTGGCCGTATCTAACCGTGCTTGAGTAGCGCAAAGAGTCTTTTCGAAATCACTCACGATTCTTGCCTTTTCTAAGCTGGCAGAGAGAGTTCCCTCTCGAAATCCAGGCGGTTTGCGGCCAGATCGTCGAGGACCCGGCGAATTGCGTGGGCAAATTCAGGGTCACCGTCGTAAGCCACGACTCCGCAGCCCAATAGGAATCCGGGTTGGTTGTGAAACTGCTTCAATATCTCAACAGCCTGGCGCCGAACCGCCGATGCCGGTCCACGGTTGACGAGCAGCGCATCCACATTGGCACGGACTGGAACCCGCGCGGCCAAAGCCTTTTGGCACCATTTGACGATGTTCGCAGGATGGTCGGCAAGAAACTGGGTGGCTCCTGTTTCGATCAGGTCGTCAATGATGGGCGTGGTATTGCCTCCGATAATCAAGGGCAGGTAGCGCCCGCCGGCAGCCTTCAGTTCGGGGAAAATGAATTCGCGATAGACGGGCTGGACCATGCTTCTGAAGATGCGGGGCGAAGCCATGGCGGGCGTGGCACGGGAATCGAAGATGATGGGCTCCACTCCGCGGCGGAGAAAGGCCCTTCCGAACTCCACGGTCATCGAGGCGCAGAAGTCGAGAATCTTGCGTGCGAAGACGGGTTGGTCCACGGTAAGGAGCACGAATTTTTCTGCTCCGATGAGTTCGGAGGCCATGGAGTAGGGCCCTGTAACTGCGCCCCTGAGGATGATGGAGCCGCCAATCTCAGCTTGCAGGCGCCCGGCCACTTCAAGATAGAGCGGCATCCGGCCCGCGCTCTCTGGATCTGCGAGTCCGAGTCTTCCCAGCGAAGCGGTGCCATCCAGGATAGGAGTAACGATGCCGGGGCAATCGTTCGACTGATCAAAATAAACAACCTCGCAGCCAAGCGCCTCCGCCTCGACGTTGTAAACGTCAATGCCGATTACGAGAAGGTCAGGGTCATAGACTTCGAGTTCCCTCAGTAGCCCGGCATAGAGGTAGTTGGCGTTGCGGCAGATTTGAGATGGGGATTTGCCGATGAGCGCGCCCTTGTGCTCGTAGATAGCCGGAACAAATGGAATGCGGTCTGCTTTCTGGAGCGAGTAAACAGCCTCGACTCTCTCGCGTTTCGTCATTGGCGTTACTCTGGTGGCACCGGTCGCGTGTGAAGTGCGGGATCACATCAATTGTAACCATCCGGCCAAACCAGCCTTTTTCCTGGGCGGGGCGTATCGCGGTGAAGATGCGAATCCGCGCCCTGACCGGTGAATGAGGCGGAGGGATGAAGTTCCCACGATGAGCCAGGCTCTTTGATGGTAGTGCATGGTCCGGGTAAAATCTGCCGTAAACCCTTTGTTCATTGCGGCCAAGCCAATGCTATACTCAGTGTGCGTTCGTGCATCCGCCGCGGTACCTGCTGCGGGGCGAGAATGACTTTTGGAGGAGAATCATCGCACTCGACAAACGTTCGGCAAAGTCCTTTATCCGCATCAATGACAGGATCCGCGCACGCGAAATCCGTGTCATCGACGAAAACGGCGAACAGATGGGCATTCTGCCGCCTTTTGAAGCCCTGAAGATTGCCCGCGAACGCGGCCTCGACCTGGTGGAGGTATCGCCCAACGCGGTTCCCCCGGTCTGCCGCATCCAGGACTACGGCCGCTTCCTTTACGAGAAGGACAAAAGCGAACGCGCAGCCAAGAAAAAGCAGAAGGTGATCGTGGTCAAGGAGGTCAAGTTCTCAGTGACCGTGGACGAGCACGATTACCAGACCAAGAAGAACCAGGCGGTGAAGTTCCTGGCCGGCGGCGATAAGGTCAAGGCCAGCCTCCGCTTCCGCGGGCGGCAGATGGCTCACCGCGACCTGGGCTATAACATCATCAACAAGCTGATTCAGGATATTGGCGATGCCGGAATTGTCGAGTTCATGCCGCGCATGGAAGGAACGATTTTGCACGCAATCATTGCGCCGGCCAGGAAGCAGGAAGCTCCCAAGCCCAAGCCTCCAGCGCCTCCTCAAGCCCAGGCCACAGCGCCCGCTCCGCGAGTGCAATAGGACCACCTAGCCAGGACTCAATCTCTTTAAGAAAACCGGCCGTCCACTTCGTGCGGCCTCAGCTTTGCAGGTGGAGATTCGCTTGGTTGACAAGGTCCGTTACTAGTTCAGCCAGCGCAAGCCTACAGTGCCGTTTGGAGGCAGTGGCAGAACGATGTAGCCCTCGCGCCAGTGGCCCTCCTCTCGGTGCGGAGGGTTGTCGACGATGCGGGCTCCGGCGGGATTGTGCTCTTCGAGAGCCAGGCCGGGCAGGCCCCCCACAATCGCCTGCAACTGGTCGTGGTTAGGCGGTCGGTTGGTTGTGATCGGGATCAGGGAGCGCAGAGCTCCATAGGCCTCGGCCAGGTCGCTTACCTGCGCCCGGCGCTTTGAGGGTAGGGGTTTGATACCCAGGGACTTCCAGGCGGCGTATGGGTAGCTCTCGACCAGCACGCGGGCTTGAGTCGAGCCGGGTTGGTCGCTCGTCTCAAGGCGCCGCCAGCCGCGGCGACAGAGGGCATCGTACAAGTCCAGGCAGAACTCGGCGAAGGGCCGGTAGGTGATGGGCTTCACCATGCCTGGCAGGCCGGTTTTGGCAGCGGTATTCAATTGGCGTTCGCTTACTCGCGCGTGCAGGAGGCCGTTCGAGCGGGATTTCCATGCCTGAGGTCCGTTGAGCATCATGACGCGGATGCCGCGCACGGTGCAAAGGTGGTTCAGACGGCCGGCCAGAATGTTGGGGTCCACCGGGCCGCGGTCGATATCTGAGTTCAGACCGGGAGCGATGGGAGGAATGATCTCGCAGACGATCGGAAACTGGACTGTTTCAACTTGCGGGCTGAACAGCGGCTTGAGGCGCAGCCTGGGTTCGGGCCTATTGAGGGGTTGAAGAGGACGAGTCCGGTCCAGTACCACGATGCCCAGATCGGACCAGTTGCGGAAGGCGAGATCGACAGAGAGGGTGGCCACGGCTTAAGGCTACGGCTGAGGGCTGTCGCGCAGCAACGGAGACAAGCAACAAATCGGCGTGGATTCAGGCAAATCTGAAACAGCTCCGAAACGGGACAAAGCAGCTTACCGGCTGGCTGGCTAACGAAGTGCTCCGCGCGCGAAAACAGAAAGATGTCTGTGTTAGACTCCCTGTCGATATGCGAAATCGACTTTCCTTGTTATCAATTTTTCTGTTGTTCACTGGATTCAATACCGGGTTGCTTTTCTCGCAGGAAACCCGGCCGGCGACGGCGCCTCCTCATCTTGAGCAACGCGGCGCGGCTACCCAGCTCATTGTGGACGGCAAGCCTTTCCTGATACTGGGGGGCGAAGTGTATAACTCTTCCTCGTCGAGCCTGGGGTACATGAAGCCGATTTGGCCGCGGCTCAAGGCGATGGGGCTGAATACGGTGGTGACTCCGCTGTCCTGGGAGCTGATTGAGCCTTCGGAGGGGAGCTTCGATTTTTCGCTGGTAGACGGACTACTGGCCCAGGCGCGGGAGCAGCACGAGCGCATTGTCTTTTTGTGGTTGGCGACGTGGAAGAACGGAATGTCGAGCTATGCGCCGGTGTGGGTGAAGCGGGATTCGCGCCGGTTTCCGCGAGTGGTGGAGCACGGTAATGAGGTGGAAATCCTGAGCCCGCAGGGCGCGGCGACCCGGGAGGCAGATGCGCGTGCCTTTGCGGCACTGATGCGGCACCTGAAGGAAGTGGACGGGCGCGAGCACACGGTGCTGATGATGCAGGTGGAGAACGAAGTGGGGGTGCTGGGCGACTCACGCGACCACTCGGCGGCCACCAATCGTGCCTTCGCATCGGCTGTGCCGGGCGAGTTGATGAGCTATTTGAAGACGCACCGGGACGCGCTCTATCCGAAGTTACGCGAGTTGTGGGAGCGGAATGGCGGCAAAACAACGGGCACATGGTCGGAGGTATTTGGCGATTCCGAAAGAGCAGACGAAATCTTCATGGCCTGGCAGTACGCGTGTTATGTGCAGGCGGTAACGGCTCGGGGCAAGGCTGCGTATAACATTCCCATGTACGTGAATACGTGGCTGGCCGATGACGACAAGCCAACGGGCGAGTATCCCAGCGGCGGGCCTGAGCCGTGGGTAGCTGATGTTTGGAAAGCGGCGGGATCGGCGCTCGATTTCTACTCGCCGGATCTCTATGCTGAAAATTTTGCGGAATGGTGCATCCGTTACCACCGCGACGGCAACCCGCTCTTCATGCCCGAGACCAGGGGCGGCCCGGCGGGAGCTGCGAACGTTTTTTACGCGCTGGGAGAGCAGGCCGGATTCGGCTTCTCACCGTTCGGAATCGACGGCGAGATGGACGATAAAGGTGCATTGGCATCGAGCTACGGCGTGATTGCAGGGCTGGCGCCTATACTTCTCGAACACCAAAGCGCCGGCGACGTGCATGGTTTCGTTCTCGACAAAAATCATTCTACGGTGGATTTCACCATTGGCGCGTACACGCTTCACATCGCGCTGGACGAACTCTTCGGCGCCCATGCGGAGAGCGGCTTTGGACTCATCATGGCCACGGGGCCAGACGAGTTTCTGGGCGCCGGCAAGGGATTCAGAGTTTCATTTGCACGGCGTAGTTCGAGCGGGCCGCAAGTGGGAATTGCTGCCGTGGACGAGGGCACATTTGAGGCCGGCAAGTGGGTTCCCGGAAGGCGGCTCAACGGCGATGAGGACGACCAGGGAAAAGGCTGGCGGTTTGATTGGCGGCAGGTGAGCACGGAGAAAGTGACGCTCTACCGGTTTGAGTAGGAGTAGCCTGACCCGCTTCAACGTAGCGCGCAAGCAAGCCCTGCTGTATACTGAATAAAGCCTTTAGAAGGCAGGGGATTATCTGTCTTGCGGGCGACGCGACGGGGTGCTCACACTCCGTCAAAAAAAAAAGAGAAGAAAATGCCCAAGTTGAAGACCCATACGGGCGCGAAGAAGCGCTTCAGCAAGACTGGGACCGGCAAGATCAAGCGGCACCAGACGAAGACGCGGCACATCCTTACTTCGAAGGCGCCGAAGACAAAGCGGAAACTTGGAAAGACATTGATGGTTTCCGATGGCGACTACAAGAAGGTAGCGCGCATGATTCCCTACGCCTGAGCACCTGCGGTGCGGCAGCCCTTTGGTTGGGTTCCGTGCAGATGCTATCGGGCCGAAATGGCCCCCGCCTGATGCGAAACGCGTTCGCACTGGCGAGAGATCAGGCTTGAAACGAGCGAGTGAAGAGGTTTAAGGCCAGCATTGATGGCCCTCCTGCCTCCAGCCGCATAACCGAACGCAAAATGGAGAAGAACAAATGCCCCGCGTAAAACGCAGTACCAAGCGCAGTGACCGCCGGAAGAAGATCCTCGAAAGAGCAAGCGGTTATTTCCTTACCAAATCAAAACTTTACCAGGCAGCCCAGGAAGCCGTGGAGCGCGGCCTGAAGTTCGCCTATACCGGCCGCAAGCAGAAGAAGCGCCAGTTCCGTTCGTTGTGGATCGTGCGCATTGCGGCTGCAGCCAAGCTGAACAACTTCAGCTATTCGCAGCTCATCAACGGTCTGAAGAAGGCTGGAATTGAGCTGGACCGCAAGATTCTGGCCGAGATTGCTGTGGATGATGCGGCGGGTTTCACCAAGCTGGTGGAGCAGGCCAAGACGGCTCTGGCGGCGGAGAAGAAGACAGCGGCGTAAGCAGAAATTTACTGAAAGACAGGAGCGGCCCGGGATTTGTAGATTCCGGGCCGTTTTGCGCTTGGGCTGATTACTTTTCGCTTAGGAAACGCACCACCGCTGTTTGCCATAGGTCGGGCTGGTCTACGAAGTTCATGTGGCCGCTGTTGGGGAGGA
>JBEKUB010000032.1:0-41660 GCA_049515455.1 Occallatibacter sp. | reverse complement strand
TTCTCGGCAATGAGCTAGCCGAGCAGATCGGCGCCCAGGTAGGCGACAGCGTTCTCGTCACCAGCCCGCAGGGCGAGCTAACCCCTCTTGGCCTCGCCCCCAAGTACCAGCGCTTCCGCGTTTCCGCCGTCTACCACTCCGGCTTCTACCAGTACGACGCGGCCGAGGCCTTCATGCGCCTCAGCGACGCCCAGCGCCTCTTCAGCGAGCCTGACGTGCTCTCCGTCATCAGTTTCAGAGTCGACAATCTCGACCGCGCCCCAGCCATTGCGCACAATCTGGAGAAAGCCGCCGGACGCGGCTATATGACCACCAACTGGATGGAGCAGAACCGCGAGCTCTTCCGCGCCCTCAAGCTCGAGCAGGTAGTCACCTTCATCGTCATCGCCCTCATCGTCATCGTAGCCGCGCTCAACATCCTCATCGCCCTCACCATGATGGTCATGGAGAAGACCCGCGACATCGCCGTCATGATGAGCTTCGGCGTAGACCCCAACCAGGTCCGCCGCATCTTCCTCGTGCAAGGTCTGCTCATCAGCATCATCGGCACGGCGCTTGGCCTCGTCCTCGGCTACATAGCCGCCTGGGCCGGCAGCTACTACCACTTCATCCACCTGTCGGCCGAGGTCTACTCCATCGACACGCTCCCCTTCGCCCCCCGCCCCCTCGACGGCGTTATCGTAGCCGCAGTCTCCATCGGCATCTCCCTGCTGGCCACGCTCTACCCCTCTTCCGCCGCAGCAAGGGTGCTGCCAGCCGAGGCGCTGAGATACGAGTGATCTTTATTGCGGCGTAATAATCCCGCCCAGCGCATGACGCCGCGGCAACACGATCCCGCGGTGATCCACCTCAGCCGTAGGCCCGCCGACCTGGCCAACAGCCGGCAAGCTGGCCCGCTCAACCAACGCCCCTCCGCAGGCAGGACACCAATCCGCCAAAGTCTTTTCGTCAATCACCGCCCGGCACTGGCCGCAAACTCTCTCCATACACAAAAGACTACCCGATCGCCCCATTTCCCCCAGGGAATCTCCTCCAATTTTCAGCATCCTCCCTTGCAGAAAATAGCCTTTTCCTGGCGCACAATTGGAATGGGAAGGACGACCACGGACGTGCACAAATCATTTCATAGCACCGTCCATAACCGGGGGAGACCTGCAACTGCCCGTAACCTATTTATTATCTGGAATCTGCAAATATCGTTATTAGAATGAATATTTAACAGAAACAGGGTGGGGGGGTACCCCCCCGAGGTGGTATACATCGGTCCGATGTCCGACATTTTAGACCGGCCTCATCTTGCCCGGTAAACTAGACCTATGCCTTCTCCCGTCCGCCTGGTGGCAATCGATATGGATGGAACCCTGCTGCCGACCTTTGCCCGGGAGATCAGCCCGCGAACAGCTGCTGCCCTCAGCGCCGCCCAGAAGGCGGGAATCACGCTGGCCATCGCCACAGGCCGCCGCACAGCATATGCCACTCCACTGCTTGAAAACCTGGGCCTGCGAGCGGATACGCCTCTGATTACGTCCAATGGCGCAGTGACTCGAACTCTGGGAGGCGAGCCGATCGACCGCTGTCATCTTCTGTCGCAGACCGCGCGCGGACTGTGCGGTTTGCTCCGGCCATACGGAGCCTTGGTCTTTACCTTTGACCGTCCAGGCCGCGGCGAGCTGGTCCTCGAAGATCTGGACCAGGCACATGGACGAATCGCCCTGTGGATCGAAGCCAACCGCCACGCCATTGAGGTGGTCAAGCCGCTGGAACTGGCGCTGGCGGATGGCGAAGATCCAATTCAGGGCATGGTAGCCGGCGATCTAGCCGGGGTAAGAAAGGCCGAAGAAGCCCTCAAGGCCAGCGAGTGGGCAGGCAGTTGCGAGTGCGTCAAAACCGAGTACCCGCTTCGCGATATCTCGATCCTTGACCTGATGCCGCCCGGAGTCACCAAGGGCTGGGCGCTCCAGCGGCTCGCCACCCGGCTGGGAATCGACCGAAAGGAGACCATGGCCATTGGCGATATGGAACGATGTGGATATGCTGGAGTGGGCAGGTCAGAGCGTGATCATGGGCAATGCCGCCAATGAGTTGCGCGCCATGGCCAAAACGCGCGGCTGGAACCAGGCCCCATCCAACGACAAGGACGGCGTAGCCGCGGTCCTCGAAGCTGAATTGGCCAGGCAGACCGTAGCCAAAGCCTGACCGCTGAATCATGATTTGGAAGTGCAATTGGAAATGCGCAGGAGTCTCTTCATCACGGCAACGGTTCTGGCAGCCCTCGCTCCTGCGACGCATGCAGCCGAACGAGTGACTTTAAGCGTTGGCACAGAGATACGCTGTGACCATTCCGTGATTCTCAAAGACGGACGTATTCGGCTCTATACCAGCTCGGGCGACGACAATTACCAAGAGTTCAAACCGGAAGAGATCACAGGGATCGAGAAGGTTCCAGATCCTCCTCAGATGGCAAATCCAATCCTGACAGAGAACTCTTCCCGAACCCCGAAGGAAACCAGGAAGGAAGCCAGGTTAGATGAGAAGCTCAGCCCGGGCGATTTACATGAAATGCTGGCCAAGGCCAGCAACGAATATAACTTGGACGTTGATCTGCTGGCCAGCATTGTGAAAGCTGAGAGCGGCGGCAATGCACACGCAGTAAGCAGCGCTGGAGCTCAGGGCCTGATGCAGTTAATGCCGGGGACAGCCACCGATATGGGTGTTAACGATAGATTTGAACCCAGACAGAATGTGCACGGTGGTACCGCTTACCTGAATAAGTTGCTCATCCAGTACAAGGAAAACTTGGTAAAAGCGTTGGCCGCTTACAACGCCGGACCGGAGGCGGTGGACAAGTACCACGGCATTCCGCCCTATCACGAGACTCAGGTCTACGTAGCGCGCGTGATTCACGAGTTCAACCGCCGCGTACTGGCGCGCGAAGCCGAAGCGAAACGGGCAGCGGCGCAGGCAAAGACTTCACGGCACTGAACTCTTACTCAAACTTCAACCGACTTTTCAAACGCATTGATGAGCTTCGTCGGCGAATGCCTCAATCAGCTTCAAATCGGCGTCAAAAAAATGATCCGAGGGGCAAAGGATATACCCGCCGCCCTCGCCCGCGGCTTCAAAGCAGGCCCGAACCGCAGCCCGCGTCTCCTCCTGTGTGCATCCGGTCAGGTAATGAAACTGGTCGAATCCACCAATCATGCAGACCCTCTCGCCGATTCGCTTCTTGGCCTTGGCCAATTCCACATCTCCGCCCATGCCGGGAGGAGTGAGCGTTTCCATCGCATCCGGCTTCATGTCCGCGATCCGTTCCAGAATCGGCATCATGCCTCCGCAAGTGTGGTAAACAATCCGCTGCCCCGCTTCGTGCGCCAGCTCAATCAGCTCCGAATCATATGGAGCTACAAATTTATCGAAGATCTTCGGCGAAATTACAGTCGTGGATGCGGAGCCGCCGCCAAGTTCTACCAGATCGAGTCTCGCTCCGGCCATCGAGCGAATATAACTCTGCTTGCGCCGGGATAGTATGCGCAGAAACTCATGAACCCACTCCGGATCGTCATAAGTAGCCAGGATGAGCTGCTCGGTCCCATAAAGGCAGCATGCATCCTGCCAGGTCCCCGGCTGGCCGAAGACTTCAAAGCAGGGCACGTGGCTGCGCATCAGTCCGCGCTCGCCATACTCGTCGGCCACGCGATTTACGGCTTCAACATCGCACAGCGGATGCGTTGCAAATTCGCCGATCGACTCAATATCCTTTTTCTCTTTGACCGGATGCTCCATAACCCAGGTGGTCTGCAGATTCGATTGCGTGGTCATCGTCAACTCGCCGCCGGGCGTCTCAAACCGGTAGCGCATTGCATGGCCGTCCGCGTTGGAAACATCTTCGGCAAATATCTTCCAGCGATCCGACCAAACCCGGCGCGCCTCCAGAAAGCCCGGCTCCCCCTGCAAAGGATCGAAATAATCTCCTGCTGCAACGTCAGGCTTGTGGCAGACGGGCCAGGTGATTGCATCCAGATCGTAATGCTCAAAAAACTCCTGGCTCGATTTGCCGCCAAAGTATTTGTCCAGAAAAGATTGCATCAGGTGATGCGTGGTCACGGGCAGCCGATCCGTTTTTTCGTGCCGCAAGGCTGCCAATAGCCGTTCTTTGTGCGTCATCGTCAATTCGCATTCACTCTGCATCCGCGCCGCCTATCGAACTGCAATTGTACCCTTTGGGAGAATTCGGTGCGCGCGACCGATTCCCTTCCGGGCCCGCTTGCGAGGTCAACCGGTGAGGCAATCGCAGGGAGCGGCATCAAACATGAAAACTGCCTCATCGGCCCAACTCGATAGAATGAAGAAAGCCTGTGGCGGAACGGAGAGCGATTGAAAAAGAATCAGTTGGTTGTGGGCCTGTTGATACTGGTGGCGCTGGTGGCGCTCGTCATTTGGGGACGCGACAGAATCCACTTCGACTTCGGAGTCTTTCGCTCCCAGCTCGCATTAGCTGACTGGCGCAGAATCGGCCTCGGCTTCGCATGCATATACGTGGCCTACGCTTTTCGTGCAGCTCGCTGGGCTCAACTGCTCAAGCACAACAAAAAAGTGCCGCCGCTCTCCCTCTTGGGAACTCAGGTCATCGGCTTCACCGCCATTGCGCTGCTGGGCCGTGTTGCCGATCCGGTGCGTCCTTACCTGGTTTCAAAAAAGACCGGCCTGACGCTCAGTTCTCAGATTGCCGTTTATATAGTCGAGCGGCTGTTTGACTTTGGTTCAATGGCGTTGATTTTTTCGTCCGTCATCCTGTACGCCGCCTGGTTCGGCGGGCCTGGAGCTTTGCCTCACGCTGAGATTGTGAAGAGAGCCGGATATGGGGGGATGACCATCACCGTCCTCGGCGCGCTCTTTTTGGTTGCCGTTCGTCTGGCCGGCAACGTGGTTGCCTCGTTTCTTGAAAGCACCTTTGGCCTGATCTCAAAGAAACTGGGCCATGCCGTGGCAGAGAAGGTTCGCAGCTTCCACGCTGGCCTGGACACCATGCGCACCTTCACTGATTTTGCAGTTGTGGCCGCGATTTCGCTGGCCATGTGGGGGATCATCGCGCTGGCCTATCTTGAAACCACACGGGCCTTTGTCGCAAGTCCGCAACTGGAGTCGATGACCCTGGCCAAGTGCATGCTGTTGCTGGCCTTCAGCGGCGGTGCCAGCGTCTTCCAATTGCCTGTACTTGGCTGGTTCACGCAAATTGGCCTGGTGGCCGCGGCCATCTCCAGCTTCTATGGTGCGGCGCCCGAGGCCTCCACAGCCTGCGCCGCCACACTGCTCTTGGTCAGCTTCCTGGGCATCGTCCCCGTCGGCCTGATCTGGGCGCAGTTGGACCATATCAGCCTGCGCAAGGTAACCGTGGAAAGCGAGCACGCTGAAGAAACGCTGGAAGGCAAGCAGATTGACGAACCGTCCGCACAAACTCCGCAACCAGGTAGCCGAGGATCAATTGAATGAAGCAAAAAAATTATGAGCCTGGAATCTCCGGAACATTCCCAACCGTCGGCCTCGTATAACGGATCGTATCCGGTCCCACAGCACCGCCCGTCATCAACATGCTCATGGCCTGTTCCATATTCAGGTCGGTCTCGGTGACACCGTCAATGGGAAGAATCTGCAGATAGGCCGAGGTCGGGTTGATGGCGCACGGCACCAGGACCGCGGCCAGCAACTCGCCACTGGTGGAATCAATATAGGTGCGAGTCAGGAACCCAATGCTCTTCTGGCCGACGATGGGAAAATCGATCAGCACCACACGCTGGCTGGTCTCTTTCTTCGCCATCATGCTATCCAGAAGCTGCCGCACCGATGTGTAGACCTTGGCCACAAATGGCAACCTCTCGAGAATTGCCTCAAAGAGGCTAAACGCCTGCCGGCCGATCACCAGCGAGGTAACCCGGCCTACCACGTAGAGCACAACCAGGGTGAGAACGATAGCCATCACCGATTGCATCCAGGGCTGATTGAGCCGAGCCCCGGGATAAATGGCTGCAAAGAGCTGCACCACGGGCAAGCCTGCCTTGGCCAGCACACCCAAAAGGAAGCTGAAGATTAGATAGGTAACGAACAGTGGTCCAATGGTGATGATGCCGGCTAGGATGTTGCGTTGCAGACTGCGCAGCGTATGGGCAAGGACTGGTTTCACGCGTATCTCCTGATTACAAGAATAGGCCACGAGAATACGCGAGCACGCCTCTCCAGCTGTGCAGAAAGGGATCTCAAACACCTGGCTTGCGGGCTTCAGGGCCTATGTGCCGGTCCGCCCGGGAAGACTCGAATTCCCACGGGGATTGACGAGTGAACCGCGTTCAATCAAACTGCGGAAGTCTCTCATTCCGTACGAATTCCATATATACTCGTATTCCTGGAGGAAGGAGGCAGATGAGCGACTCTGGGGGTTTTGGCTTCAACCGGCCGCAAAGCCCGCGTCATCGGGGTACAAACCCTGACCAGCCCCATCCATCTGCCGTCGGATCCCCGCTCCCGATCGGAGGCCGGGGCGCATCTCCCACTTCACAACAACCAGGCAATACGCAGCGCTTCGCCAACGCTCCGCCTCCCCCAGGACGCACGCTCGCCAACTCCTCGGCGGATTCCTCACAGGACCTGCCCACCGGACTGCAACGAGCCCTCAGCGCGGTGCGCTCATGGCTGCCCTTGGTGCAACGGATTCTGCCTATGCTCGACGGAAACTTCGGCACCGCGGTCTCCAATATCCTGACCCCCTATCCTCAGCACACGCCCCCACCCACCCCTCAGGTCAACCTTGAACCCATTGTGGACAGCCTCGCTGAGCTGCAGACGCAGCAGCTGGATCTGCGTAATCATGTAGCGGAGCAGAATACCTCAATCAAGCGGGTCGAAGACCAGCTGGAGCTGGTGCGCGAAGCCACAGACCGCAACACCCTGGAGCAGCAGGAGTTACTCGAAGATCTGAAGGGCATCGGCAACAAAGTCAATGTATACGCTCTCGTTGCCCTAGCCCTGCTCGTCGTTTCTGTCCTCCTCAATGTGATTCTTTACCTCCACATACAGCGCGTTTTGCCGTAACTCAAGCGGCACAGCCTGAGCAAATCAAGGCAAAATCAGACGAAATGCAATGGTATTCGACTTATTGCAGGGCACTTATCCGTCTAAGCGCGGAACACCCGGCAAAGTTACTTAGCTGTCCAAAACGGGCGATTGTAGCTTTATCAACTACTTTGTTGCTTATATGAATACTGATTTGTAGGAACTTGCTACCATTTGCGACCTTCCTCATTTGGGTGTTGCCAGCCGCATTTTGAGAGGGTTAATATCGCGTTAGTCACCCGTAAGTTCACCCGGATATGAACCAAAAGTCCGGACAGATGCCTTCTATGCGGATGTGTCCACATCTACACAGTTCCACCAAACTAGCGGCGCTTATAAGCGCGCGCAGACGGAGTGTCTTCACATGGCATGGTATGCCTATTGTATTGGTGAAAAACTCGCATTTCCTGAATTGGCCCGTCATCGCAAACCCGTTCCGATGGAATCCGTTCTCGGAGTCAGCGGAAATCAAGTATTTCTTTATCCCGCCAGTGACTTGGCCGTCATCGTAAGCGAACATAACCCGGCTGAGACCCTAAACCAGAAATCCGGCGTGGACCACGCCCGGGTCATTGCCGACTGTTTCCAGCATTCCACCATACTGCCCTTTCGCTTCGGAACTGTCTTCAGCGACGACGACAGCCTTCGCAAGTCCATCCGCTCAAACCAGCGCCAGTTCCTCGGCAATATCGACAAACTGCGTGGCAAGACTGAGATGCACCTGAAGGTCCTGGTCGAAGGCGGATGCAGCCGCGAGAGCGATCGGCAAGCGCCGCCCGAGGGCTCGGGCCGGCAGTATCTCACTAACCTGCGCGAGAGCGCGGCTCGCACCCGCGAGCGCCAGACTCGCGCCCGTGCGGTCAGCTTCCAGATGCACAGGCTCTTCCTGCCTCTGGATGAAGAGGTAAGCTGCAGGCTGACCGAAAGCGGCAAGATGATGCTGGATATTGCCCATCTGATCGACCGCAAGTACGTCGAGCGCTATCAGAGTAAGTTCGCAACCACGAGCGCCATGTTGCGAGAGTGCCAGATGCAGCTCTCCGGTCCCTGGCCGCCTTACCATTTTGTGCACCGCCTCACCCGTCCGGCCCATCCGCAGGCGGCCACGGGTGTTCCGGCACAGGTACCCGTTTCCATGCCGGTAGTCCACATACCGGAAGTGGAACCGCTCCCGGCGTAAGGCGCACCCCAACCGGCGTGAGCCCACTGAGCACCTCGCTCAGTGGGCTTGTTATGCGCGCATGGTCGACCCGGTCAGGACAGGTACAACCCTGCCGAAGCTGCACGCCCATCTCCTGGTTTTCCTCAGAGATCGCGCCAATTCGGCCCAAAGCCCAGGTCGGCCAGCAACGGAACATTGAGCTTCACGACGCCCTCCATTTCGGTTCGCACCAGCTTCTCCACCTCAGTGGATTCTGCCTCGGGAACCTCGAAGAGCAATTCATCGTGCACCTGCAGGAGCATGCGCGTCTTGAGCTTGCGCCCTGTCAGTTGGCGGTCGATGGAGATCATGGCCAGCTTGATCAGGTCGGCTGCCGTGCCCTGGAGCGGAGTATTGATGGCCGTGCGTTCGGCGAATCCGCGTTGATTCGTGTTGCGGCTTTCGATGTCGGGAATCGGCCTCACCCTCCCGAACAGGGTTCGGACCTGGCCCTCTTTCCGCGTCTGCTCCAGCGTCCTTTCAATGAAGGCTTTCACTCCCTGGTAGCGGGCGAAGTAGCGCTCGATATAAGCACGCGCCTCGGCCTGCGGAATACCCAGTTGGGCGGCGAGCCCAAAGGCCGAGATTCCGTAGACGATGCCAAAATTGACCGCCTTCGCCCGGTTGCGGGTCTCCTTGTCCATGGTCTCAGCTGGCACGCCGAAGACCTCGCTGGCGGTTAGCGTGTGAATATCTTCGTTGTTCGCGTAGGCTCGCACCAGCAACGGATCGTCGCTGAAATGCGCCAGCAGCCGCAACTCAATCTGCGAATAATCGGCTGAAAGCAGTTGCGTGCCGTGTGCAGCCGTAAATGCCGCGCGAATTTCCCTGCCCAGTTCCGTGCGGATGGGAATATTTTGTAGGTTCGGATTGACGGAGGAAAGCCGTCCAGTCGCCGTTGCCGCCGCCATAAACGTCGTATGCACCCGCGAATCGGCATCGGCAAGCAGCGGCAGGGCGTCAATGTAATTCGACTTGAGCTTGGAGAGGTGACGATATTCGAGCACCAGCCGGGGCACTTCATGCTCTTCCGCCAGATGCTCCAGCACATCCTGCGCCGTGGAAATCGCCTTGTTCTTCCCCCGGCTGGCCGGAGCAGGCAGGCCGAGATGCACAAAAAGCACTTCACCAAGCTGCTTGGGCGAGTTGACGTTAAACCGCCGCCCGGCAAGCTCGAAGATTCGTTCTCCCACCCGCTCCAATTCCGCGGAAAATCGTTTCGAAAGCCCGTCCAAGACGCCTTTGTCGATGCGCACCCCGGCCTGTTCCATCCTGAACAGAACCGGCGCAAGCGGAAGGTCGATCTCGTGATAAACGCGCCCCACTCCCGACTTTTCCATCTCCGATACCAACGCCGGAACGAGCGCGTGAATGGCCGCAGCACCCGCCGCCAGGGTAGATGGCGCAGGTTGCCCGTGACGCGCGGCAACATCCGCAAGCGACTGCGTGGCATGAGTTGGATTCAGCGAGTAGGAGAGCAGCATGGTGTCGTCAATCGAGCCTCGCGGACTCACTCCAAGACCACTGAGAACATGGAGTGCCAGCTTCCAGTCGTGGACACGTTTGGGAACCGCCGCATCTTCAAGCAGGGCGCGCAATTCAGGCGTGAGCGCCAGGCAGAGGGCTGTCCCCGGCGTCGCGCAAACGCCAACGCTGGAGCGGGTTTTCTTTTCTGCAGCCTCGACTGCGTCAAGAAGAGAGAAGCTCATTGGCTGCTGGGCATCTTCGTTTTCATCCACCGCTTCGGGCTCTTTGGCATCAAGGGCGAATGCGAAGCCGCTTTCACGAGCAGCGGAGTAGAAAGCTGCTGCTTGCTCATCTGTAGGCTCCTCGATCAATTCAATGGCCGGCCCTGATTCAGAGGGCGCAAGGTCCTTGAGCATCGATGTGAATTCGAGCTCTGTAAAAAGATCTCGGCAGGCCTCGATGTCCGGCGGCTGCGTCTCCATTGCGCTTAGATTCAGTTCAACCGGAACGTGGCTGTCGATGGTCACCAGTTCTTTTGACAGCAGCACGGCATCCCGATTCTGCTCAAGCGATTCGCGATAGCTTTTGCGCTTGACCTCTCCGGCCCGGCCCAGCACGGCCTCCACGCTGCCGAATTCGCGGATCAGTTCCACACTGCCTTTGTCGCCAATGCCGGGCGCGCCGGGAATGTTATCGACGGCGTCGCCGCGCAGCGCCATCACATCCACCACCTTCTCCGGCGGCACGCCCAACGTTTCGGTTACTTTTTCGGGATCGAGAATCAGGTTGTCCTTCTGCGGGTTCAGTATCTTCACCCTGGGGGTAACGAGTTGCATCATGTCTTTGTCGCCGGAGACGATGAAGACCTCGTGCTGCTGCTCGGCGGCCTCGCGGGCCAGTGTGCCGATCACATCGTCGGCTTCAAAGCCCTCGGCCTCCAGGATGGGAATGCGCAGGGCCTCGAGGGCGCGGCGAATATAGGGAATCTGCCGGCACAAGTCCTCGGGCATGGCGGCGCGGTTGGCTTTGTAGCCTTCGTAGCTCACCTCGTCAAAGCTCTGCGTCTTCGAGTTCCACTTGCGCAGCGGACCCATGGTGCGGGCGCGCTCGTCGCGAAAGACCTCGCCGCTGACGTCGAAGACCGCGGCAAAATAGAGTGGCGAAAAATCCTGCCGCAGCTTTTTCACCATGTTGACGAAAACGTAAATGGCCGCCGTCGGTAGTCCCGAGCGGGTGCTCATTGGGCGGCTGCGCTGCATCGCGTGGTAGGCGCGGAAAATGAACGACATTGTGTCGAGCAGAAAGACGGGCGGCTTGGCTTGGTCTGTCACGCTACAGAGTGTAACAGCCGCATCAGCCGATGAACATGCAATCTCCATAGCTGAAAAAACGGTATTTCTGCCGGACCGCGTGGGCATAGGCGGCCAAAATGCGCTCACGCCCTGCAAAAGCGCTCACCAGCATCAGCAAACTCGATTGGGGCAGATGAAAGTTGGTGAGCAGCGCGCCCACCAGGCGGAACTCGAATCCGGGCGAGATAAAGATCTCCGTCGTGCCGGAGTGCGGCTCAATTCTCCCTCCCGCGGCCTGGAGTGCACAGTGTTCCAGCGTGCGCACCACCGTTGTGCCGACGGCCACAATGCGTCGGCCCCCGCTTGCCGCACGATTGACCGCATCGGCGGCCGAGGCGGAAAGAGTATAGCGCTCGCGATGAAGGCGGACCTCATTCACTGAATCAACACGAAGCGGAGCAAACGTGCCGAGACCCACGTGGAGCGTGATGCGGGTAACCTCAATGCCTTTGGCCGCGATCGCATCCAGCATTTGCGGAGTAAAGTGCAGGCCGGCTGTGGGTGCAGCCACGGAGCCACGCTCATGCGAAAAGACGGTCTGGTAGCGCTCACGATCGGCATCTTCATCATTGCGACGAATATAGGGCGGCAGCGGCACGTGGCCGATGCAGTCGAGGGCGGCAAAAAAATCGCCGACTGGTTCGAAGCGCAGTAGCCGTTCGCCATAAATGCCCCGCTCAAGAACCTCAGCCTCAAGTTCGATTTTGCCGTCAGGCCCGGGAAAAACTAGCCGTTCGCCGATGGCGACCTTTCTACCCGGCCGAACCAGGGCGCGCCAGAGATTTTCACCGGCGGGTTCGGTAAGCAGGACTTCTATCCGGCCTGTCGGTTTTTCATGGTCGCGGCGCAACGTGCGTCGGGCGTAGAGCCGTGCCGGAATCACACGGCTGTCGTTGAGTACCAGCAAATCGCCCGGTTGAAGCAACGAAGGAAACTCAGCAAAGCTCGCATCGCGCAAGGAGCCAGAAGCGCGATTCACAACCAGCATGCGGCTCAGGCCTCGCTCTGCCGGAGGTTGCTGCGCAATCAACTCCTCAGGCAGGTCAAAGTCGAATTCGGCAACTCGCAGACCGCTCATCCGTTAACCTTCCCGAAGTGTTCAAGTGCACGCAGGCGGGCGCGCTCGATGGCTGCGTTGAGCTCTTCGCGTTTGGTCTCGAATTGTTCGGGGGGGAGATCGGAAGGAACGCGAGTCCATTTTGCCCAACTGACGCAGATGCGTGTGAAGGGCTTGGGCACCAGAAATCGATCCCAGGAGCGGATGGTCCATGCGTGCCTGGGTTCAAGGTGAAAGGCGCCGATGGGCGCGCCGGTCATTTGCGCCAGCTTGATCGGACCCATCTTGGTGCGGTAGATGGGTCCGCGCGGACCGTCGGCGGTAAAGATGGCCGGCTTGCCGCTTTCGATCACCTGCGCAAGGCCCAGCAGCCCCTCGCGCGCGCCGCGGCTGCTGGAGCCGCGCACGGCATGGAAGCCGAAGCAGCTAAGAATGCGGGTGATCAATTCGCCGTCGAAGCTCTGGCTGACGAGGATGGTTGCGCCCGTTCGGCGGTAATAGATGGTGCAGGGCAGCACACACTGGTGCCAGAAACAGAAAATCTCAGCCCCCGCGCCCAGCCCGCTGAGAAGCGGAGTAACGCCGTCTTCGGCAATGACTTCAAATCGCCAGGTGAGGCCGATGAGCGAGAACAGCGCCCACACTATGCGCGGAACCACAGCCAGCACAAGGCGCTGGGTGAAAGTGAATCTGTGGCTGGCTTCCGAGTTCACACTATTGATTTTATTCGAACGATCCAAACACAGTTCTTTCGCTCCGCTCAGGAGTACCGGATCCAGCGCAGCAACTCAGGCAGCGTGGCTCGTTTGCCGTACATAAGGATGCCCACGCGATAGAGCCGCGATGAGAACCAGAGAGTGGCCCAGATGCTCACGATCAGCAGTCCGATGGAAACCGCAAACTGCCAGGCCGGCGGCGTCTGCGAGGCCATGCGCAGAAACATGACGATCGGCGCAGTGGGCGGGAAGAGCGAAGCCGCAACCGACCAGAACGAGTTTGAGTCGTCGATGATGAGCAGAATCATGGCAAAGCTGAGCCAGGTGGGCGCGGCGGCCAGCGGCATATACATTTGCAACTCCTGCTCAGTTTCACATGTGGCTGCCAAGCCTGCAAACAACGAGCTGAAAAGCGCGTAGCCGAGCAAAAAGTAGACCGGGAAGAGTACGCACTCCACCCATGAAAAGTGGACCGCATATTCGCCGGTCAGCGCGGCGGCGGCGAATGGAGAAACAAGAATCGCCGCGCCGGCAACCAGCCAAATGCCGATTTGCGTCAATCCGACGGCGCCAGCGCCGATCAGTTTTCCGGCCAGTATATCGCTTGGCTTCACGGTTGCCAGCATCACTTCAAACACCCGCGAGGTTTTCTCCTGAATGATGGAGCGAGCCACGTTGAGGCCGTAGATCATGGTCGTCATCGTCAGCAACAGCGCCATCACGTACCCCTTCCAGAAGGAAGCTTCGGCATTGCTTTTTAACAACTGGCCGTCAGATTTCACTTGGAAGGTAGTCAGGGAAACGCCCTTTAATAGAGCATCGGCTTCGCTTTGCTTCATGCCGGAGCCGATCAGATGCTCATCCACGAGGCCATCGCCCATGGCGTCCTTCAGCCGGGCAGAGGTCATGAAGTCGCCCGAGGAGCGAGAGATATAAGTGCCGCTCGGCACACCTCCATCAGATGCATCAATCCACAGGATCCCGTCGATGGCTTTGGTCCGGACTTTCTCAACAAGATTTGCGCGGTCCTGCTGCGTTGCCGGCGCCACAACATCGACGATGGCCTTGGAATGCTTGCTCATCAACAACCGTGCGCGAACTGCGTTGGCCAGCGTAGGATCGCTGGCTGCGAGAGCCAGATGTTTCTGCCCGCCCAGGCCAAGCGTGGAAAAATACGTGACGCACAGAACCAGCCCTAGCACCGCAGGCAATCCGATGGTGGACAACTTGAATGCCCTGCTCCGAATCTGCTCCATGTACTCTCGCCTGGCAATCAGAAAAACATTACGCATCGGATTTTCCTCCCACGGTCTGAATGAATATTTCTTCAAGCGAGGGTTCGACCAATTCGAATCGATAGATGGTGGCTGCCGCAGAAGCCTCGTGCAGCAACTTCTGCGCGTTTCCGTGCTCCTTGAGCTTGATCTCGGCGTGGCCGGCAAAATTTTTTGCCTCCGCAATTTCAGCACTGTTCAGAAATGCCGCGCTGCCCTCAAACTCGACGATCACCCGATTGCGTTCATACCTGGCCTTGATCTGGCGCAGATTCCCGGCCAGCACTGCCTCGCCGTTATCGATCAGGCAGATGGAGTCGCACAATTTCTCCACCTGGTCCATGCGGTGCGTAGAAAGCAAAATCGCCTTGCCCTGATCCTTGAGCTCCAGCAGTGTGCGCTCCACCAGCACCGCGTTTACCGGGTCGAGACCGCTGAATGGCTCATCCATCACGATGAGCCCCGGATCGTGGAGCAGCGACGCGATGAACTGGATCTTCTGCTGCATGCCCTTGGAGAGCTCTTCGGTTTTCTTCGCCAACGCGTCGGCAATCTCCATGCGCTTGGCCCAATCAACGGATCGCTTGCGCGCCTCTTCGGACGTGAGACCGTGTAACTGTCCGAAGAAGACCAACTGCTCCAGCACTTTCATTTTCTTGTAGAGACCGCGTTCCTCGGGCAGATAGCCGACGCGTTCCAGGCTCTGGCGCTCAAACGGCTTCTCAAAGAGGCTGATTTGCCCGGAGTCAGGAATGGTGATGCCCATCATCATACGAATGGAGCTGGTTTTGCCCGCCCCGTTCGGCCCCAGAAGACCGAACATCTGCCCCGCATCGATGGAAAGGCTCAGGTTACTGACGGCGACCTTATTCTCGTAGGCCTTGGTCACTGCCGCGAGCTCGACTACTGGCATGGATTCTCCCGCCGTTCTTTTTTAGAGATTTACTCCAGGTGAACCGGGGAAACAGTCTCTGGAGAAGTGTAACAAAACGCCCTTTTTCCGCATTTAAAAATTTACACAGAATAGGGGACAAAGGACGACCAAAGTGTGATCGATGTTGAACAAAGTAGGGTGCGAAATGACGCCAACTAAGCCGAACGGCAAGGTATATTGATTAGAGCGAGCGGGGAGAGTTCAATGGCAATCTTGCAGGCAGTGCACGATCACAAGAGGTCCAAATCAGCGCCTGAAGCCGGGCCGGCGCATAGGCCCCAGTCAATGTCCGAAATTGACGTCCGCCAGGCTGTTCTGGAAGATCTCGCATTAAAAATGCTCTATTTATCCGGCTCTCTCTCCGTTCTCGAAGTATCCGATAAGATGCGACTCAGTTTCCCGGTGGCAGATGAGCTATTGTGCCGTCTGAGAGCGGAGAATTTCTGCCACATAACTGGAATAACCCGCAATATTCCTCAGATAGCCATCACAACTCAAGGCAGATCGCGAGCAGTGGAGCTGCTGTCCCAGAACCAATATACCGACGCCGCCCCGGTTTCTCTCGAGAGTTATGCCGAGCAGACCCGGCAGCAGAGCGTTCGAAAGGCGGAGGTGCACCCGGCAGACGTTGAGCGCGCTTTTGCCCATCTTGTGATGGACATCGAGACGCTGCGGCAGTTCGGAACAGCGCTCAATTCCGGTTCCTCACTCTTCCTCTACGGGCCCCCTGGAGTGGGGAAAACCACCATGGCCGAGGCTTTATCGCGCGTAGTTTCGGAGGAAGCGATCTGGGTTCCGTATGCGGTGGAAGTCGATGGTCAGATCATCACCATCTTCGATCCAACGATTCATAAGCGCATACCGGAACAGGAGCCGGAGGATGCAGACAAGCGCTGGGTACTTTGCCATCGTCCCGCCGTTCTTGTAGGTGGAGAACTGACCGTCGAAATGCTGGACCTGCAAATGAACCCGATCACAAAATATTATGTCGCTCCCATGCAGGTGAAGGCGAATAATGGCGTTCTGATTATCGACGATTTCGGACGGCAGAGAGTTCATCCGGATGTGTTGCTGAATCGCTGGGTCGTCCCGCTCGATCGCAACATCGACTTTCTGACCTTGGCAGGAGGGCAAAAGGTCGAGATCCCATTCGAAGCCCTGGTTGTTTTTGCGACCAACATGGATCCCGCAGAGTTGATCGACGCCGCTTTTTTGCGCAGGATTCAAACCAAGATCAGAGTCGGAGAGGTTTCGGATGAGCAGTTCTGCGAGATCTTCAGGCGCGTTGCAACTGAGCACAGAATCACATTCGAGCCTGGCATACCTGCGGAGCTCATCGACTATATTCACAATACGCTGAAGCAGGAGCTACGCTCTTGCTATCCGCGGGATATTGTGAAGCAGGCCTCCTGGGCGGCTAAATATGAAGAGAGAACGCCGTTTCTCGATAGCGCATCTTTGAAGCAGGCAATCAATGCCTACTTTCTAAGTAAACCCTAAGCCAACAACGGCCAAAGTAAGAGGGAGCGGTACTCCAGGAGTTAAAGTTAAGCCAATTTATTTTTGGCAGTTATACAACATTAAGGGTTCTTTGCTTTTTGACGCTTTGAAGCTGATCGCTCTCTTTGTGAGTAACTTTCTCGGGCTTTAATACTTCGAAAGGACTAACACGAAAGAGCCACCTCCCATTACTAAAGTATAGCTGCAAAAATACAAAAGAGGACTTTCCCATGCTGTTTCTCGCCTGCAGAATCAAACAGTTACATTGGTATTTTCCCCCACGGAGAAAGACATGGCGACCTTGCTGGCGATGAACGATTTCGTCGAAGCCGATGCCATTGCCGGGCCCAGGAATAGGCCCCAGGCTTTATCGGAGATCGATGTTCGATCTGAAATTCTCGAGGACCTGACGTTAAAAATTCTCAATCTTTTCGGCTCTCTTTCAATCCTGGAGATCGCTAAAAAGACCTGCCTCAGTTATGAAATAGCGAATGACCTGTTTTACAGGCTGCGAACAAAACAGTTGTGCCAGGTAACTGGAATGACTGGCAACGTGCCGGAGATCGTCATTACATCTCAAGGCAGAACGCGAGCGACTGAGCTCTTATCGCTGAACCACTACACGGGTGCTGCGCCGGTATCTCTGGAGAGTTATACCGAGACGGTTCGCAGGCAGAGCGTCAAGAATGTGCAGGTGCGTTCGCACGACGTTGAGCGCGCCTTCGCGCATCTCGTCATGGATAATGAGACTCTGCGCAAACTGGGAACGGCGCTTAATTCCGGGTCGGCTCTATTTCTGTACGGCCCCGCAGGAACCGGAAAAACCTCAA
This sequence comes from Occallatibacter sp., assembly GCA_049515455.1. GTDB lineage: Bacteria > Acidobacteriota > Terriglobia > Terriglobales > Acidobacteriaceae > Telmatobacter. The sequence goes on along the minus strand of JBEKUB010000032.1, from coordinate 24,225 downwards.
TCGCCGAAACTCTGTCGCGGGTGCTTGCGGAAGATGAAGTGTGGATTCCCTACGCCGTGGAGGTCGATGGCCAAATCATTACGGTTTATGATCCGTCGATTCACGCCCGCGTGCAGGAACGGGAACCTGAAGTTCGGGACGAACGCTGGGTCCTTTGCCACCGCCCTTCGCTGCTTGTCGGCGGAGAACTAACGGCTGAAATGGTGGACCTGCAATTCAACCCGAATTTGAAATACTATGTCGGTCCCGTGCAAATGAAAGCCAATAACGGGGTTTTGATTGTCGATGATTTTGGGCGCCAGAAGCTTCGCCCGGACGAACTGCTCAACCGCTGGATCGTTCCTCTTGATCGCAGAATCGATTTTCTGTCCCTTGCGGGCGGAAAAAAGATCGAAATGCCTTTTGAAATGCTGATTGTTTTTGCCAGCAACATGAATCCTGCCGAGCTGGTTGACCCCGCCTTCTTGCGAAGAATTCAAACCAAGATCAAAATCGGCGCGGTTTCAGACGAACAGTTCTGCGAAATTTTCCGCCGGGTGGCAGCCGACAATAGACTTCGATTCGACGCCAGCACACCCTACGATCTGATCGATTTTATCCACCAGGTTCTTAATCAGGAGCTGCGCTCCTGTTACCCGCGGGATATTGTGAATCAGGTCTGCTGGGCTGCGCGATACGAAGACAAGACGCCGTATCTCGACCGCGCGTCTTTGGAAAAGGCAGTTTCAGCCTATTTTGTAACCGAGACCTAGCGCTTTCGGCAATCCCGCTGCCTGGCTTTTAACGGCCCTTGAAATCGAACTTACAAAATTCCACATTTTCTGCGGGATTGTCCCTCCGTGCATTCGCCATTTAGCATCCTGAGTGTGCCCGGCCTCGAAGATCCAGTGAAGTATGTACGCGGCGTTGGTCCCAAGGTGGCGGAGTTACTCGCGCCCAAGGGCGTCCTGACCGCTGAGGATCTACTCTACCACCTCCCCTTCCGCTACGAAGATCGCCAGAATCCGCGCAGCCTTGACGAACTGAAGCCCGGTGAAATGGCCAGTGTAATTGCGGAAGTGCGCGGCTCCATGCTGCTGCGTACCCGCAAAATGCCTATTTTTGAACTGACACTGGGGCAGGGGCGCCTGGCGCTCAAATGCATCTGGTTTAACGCGAGTTACTTGGTCGGCAAGTTTCTCGCCGGGCAGACGGTGGCCGTCTTCGGGCGGGTTGAGCCGTCGCGCTCCAGCCAGAATTTCAAGATGATTCAACCACAGTTCGAGGTGCTGCCCGATGCCAGCGACGACACCGAAACTCGGCTGCTCGAGGTGGGGCGCATCACGCCGGTTTACGAATCGCTGAGCGGTGCGAGGCTCGCCTCACGCTGGCAGCGCAAGACGATCTTCAACCTGCTGGAAGCTGTGCGGGGCGCGGTGCCGGAGAGTTTGCCGCGCGAAATGCTGGCGCGGCTTGACCTGCCGAATCGCGAGACAGCGCTGCGCGAGGCGCATTTTCCGCCTGAAGGAACACCCTTTGCACAACTACAAACTTCGTCCACGCCAGCCCACCGCCGGTTGATCTTTGAGGAGCTTTTCTTCCTGGAATTGGGCCTGGAGCTGAAGCGCCGCCGCATGAGGGAGCGCGTTGGCATCTCCTTTGCCACCACCGACAAAGTCCGCGAAGCTATCCGCGAGGTGCTGCCGTTTCATCCCACCACGGCGCAGAAGCGAGCGCTGGGCGAGATCGTGGCCGATATGCGCATCCCAAGCCCTATGCGACGGCTGCTGCAAGGGGACGTGGGCTCCGGCAAGACGATTGTCGCCATTCAGGCCATGATCGTGGCCATGGAAAACGGCTACCAAGCCGCCCTGATGGCGCCCACCGAGATTCTGGCCACGCAGCATTTTCTGGCTGCACGAAAGTTGCTGGAAAAGTCGTCGCGCAAGCCGCGCATCGTGCTGCTGACCGGCTCACTCGACGAGGACCGCAAGCGCCACACTCGCGGCCTGATCAACCGCGGCGAAGCGCAACTGGTGATCGGGACTCATGCTTTGATCGAAGAAAAGGTGGAGTTTGACCGTCTAGGCCTGGTCGTGGTCGATGAGCAGCATCGTTTTGGCGTGCTGCAACGCTTCAAGCTGATGAAGAAACCAAACCAGCCCGAACCCGATGTACTGGTGATGACGGCAACGCCGATTCCGCGCACGCTGGCGCTTTCGCTCTACGGTGATCTGGATTTAAGTGTGCTCGATGAGTTGCCGCCTGGACGGACGCCTATCGTCACACGGCGGGTTCCCGGCGAGCGCTCTGAGGAGGTGTGGGAGTTTGTCCGTAAGGAGGTAGCACAGAAGCGGCAGGCTTATATCGTCTACCCGGTCATCGAGGGCAGCAAAGACGACCAGCCGGAGCTGGATTTCTCACACGACGATCCGGAGGCGGGTATTGAGCCACCATCTTTCGCAGCATCCCAGGTCTCAAAAGCGAGACCATTCGGCATGCTCAGGGCAGGCTCTGGGGCACCCAGTCAAAAAACAGTCCGAAAGGGTAAAACTGCGGAGCTCTTTCCCAGGGCCGTACAGGAGGCCAATCCAGGAGCGAGGTCCGGGCTGAAGTCCGCCGTGGAGATGCATGAGAAGCTGAGCGCAGGCCCGCTCGCCGGCCTGCGTGTGGGACTGCTGCATGGGCGCCTGGATGCCGATGAAAAAGAGATTATTATGCGCCGTTTCCAGCGCGGCGAGATCGATGTTTTGGTAGCTACCACGGTCATTGAGGTCGGCGTCGATGTTCCCAATGCCACGGTGATGGTGATTGAGCACGCGGAGCGGTTCGGCTTGGCGCAGTTGCATCAGTTGCGCGGACGGGTAGGTCGTGGGTCGGCCAGAAGTTGCTGCATTCTGATTACCGGCCCGAGGGTTACCCCGCTTGCTGAGGAACGGCTGAACGCCATGGTCCGCACACAGGATGGATTCGAGCTGGCTGAGTTGGATCTGAACCTGCGCGGCCCCGGTGAGTTTTTCGGTACCCGGCAGGCCGGATTGCCTGATTTTCGCGTCGCGAACCTGCTGCGCGACCGGCAGTTGCTGGAACTGGCCAAGCTGGAGGCTGCCCATTTTGCCAATGCTCCGGCCACCGTGGGAAGTGGTAGCGGCGAAGCAACGGAAGCTGAGCGCGCGCGCGTCTGGGCGAGACTCAAGGAAGCCTGGCAACGGCGCTATGGGCTGGTGGAAGCAGGCTGAACTTTCTCGGATCTTTGGGCCCTGGTTGCCGGTTCAGGCCAACTCGGAGGCAAAAGCGTTTTGAACCCTCTCCACCGGAAAGGTCTGAATTTCCAGATCGAGACTGGCAATCTCGGCGCCGCAATCCTGGTGGTGGTTGCGGGTGCACTGGCAGAGCTCGGTAAAGCGAACATGCCCGCTTTGGCTGAGCTCCAACCCGGCTGCGATCAACACACTGTAAATATCTACGCAGGCCTGCCGCTCGAATTCGAACAACATGCTTACCGTGCCGGTATCGTTTGCGCCGCGGCCCAATACCCATCCGCCGCAGCCGAGAATTGCACCTGTGAGAGTCTGAATCAGCCGCGCCGGCTCCTCTATGGAGACGGCCCTCATCTGCATCGCCCAGGGGATGCTCATCGCTTGTACCGCACCGCACTCCGGCATCTTCAGCCTCACAACGGTCTTATCGGAGCGGGGCTGTACAGCATAATGTATGTGCAGGAGTCGAACGGCCCTTGACCGTCTTTGACACACCCGGCCTTCCAGGCCTTAGGCGAACTCATGCGCTGGTAATTGGAGTCCTTGGTTTCCACAGGCTGGACCCACAAAACCTGCGTGAATGGCGAAGGCTTTCTTCTCGCAAGCTCAAGAATTGCAAAATGATGTAGCTTGGTAGACAGCATGATTGTCGGTTCCGGAATCGATATCGTTGAGATCGGGCGCATCCAGCAGTCAATGGATCGCCACGGCAAACGCTTTCTTGACCGCGTATTCACCGCCGCGGAACAGGCTTATTGCCTAAGCAAGCGGACCTCCGCCGAAAGCCTTGCCGCCCGATTTGCAGCCAAGGAAGCAGGAGCAAAGGCGCTGGGAACGGGAATCAGTTACGGGGTAAGCTGGCTTGAGATTGAGGTGGTCCGCGAACCCAGCGGAAGGCCAACCCTGCGGTTTCAAGGGCGCGCCGCCCAGGTTGCCGAGCGGCTGGGCGTAGCCCGCGCCGCCGTTTCCATCACCCACACTGCAAATCTTGCCATGGCCAGCGTGGTAATCGAAAATTAAGCGATAATTTCGCGCTTTCTGCTATTCTCTAATTCTCCGGGAGTCGCCTGCTGGCCAACCATCAAACCAAAGGAGCCCCGTGCCAAGTCGGAAAGAAATTCAGTGGTCACAATTGAGAGTTGGAGCGTTGGTCCTGGCTGCCCTGGCCATTCTGATCGCGCTGATCTTTCTCATGTCCGGCACCACAGGCGGTGTGTTTGCACGCAAAATCAAGCTCCGCTCCTATTTTGAGAATGCCGCCGGTCTCAAGGACGGAGCGCCGGTCACGCTCGAAGGCGTCACCATCGGCAACGTGATCCACGTCCGCGTGATCCCCCGGCGTAACCCTACTCCTGTCGAGGTAACCATGCAGATAGGGCGCGAGTACCTCCACGATTTGCATACCGATTCGACCGCCGCGATTGCGCAGGCCGGCGTGCTGGGCGACAGCTTCGTCGATCTCAGCTCGGCTCACGCAATCGGTCCCCCTCCAGCAGAAAACGCGGAACTCACAGCCGTCGGCTCCCCCAGCATTGGCGACGTGGTCCGCACCAGCAAGGTCTCCATCGAGGAGATCGCGACGCTGACGCGCAAGGTCGAGATCCTGGTGGATTCGCTTAATTCAAAACGTGGCACCGTGGGCATGCTCATCAACGACCCCGAACTCGGCCGCAAGATCACTCTGATCGCCACCAATCTTGAAACAGTTACGAGTGCCCTTGCCAGTGGCAAGGGCTCGCTTGGAAAACTGCTCACGGACGATACGCTTTACACCCGCGCCAACGATGCCGTCGACCGGCTCGACAAGATCACCAAAGATCTGAACGAAGGCAAGGGGACCGCCGGTAAGCTAATCAACGACGACTCGCTTTATAAGAACTTGAACTCCGCGATAGCCAACACCAATGAATTGGTGAAAGAGATCAACGCCGGCCACGGCGCCGTGGGCAAGCTGGCCAAAGACCCTGAATTCGCGAAGAAATTCGACGATACCATCACCCACCTCGACTCGATCCTCAAGGGCGTGGACGAAGGCAAGGGCTCGCTGGGCCAGTTTGTCAAGAACCGCTCCTTCTACGACCACGCCGATGAGACCATGGACCAAGCTCAGCAGTTGGTCAAAGGCTTCCGCGAGAACCCCAAAAAATATCTGACCATCAACATGAAAATCTTTTGAGAGTTGATTCGACTGTCCACTCAGGGGGATAAATCTGGGTGCCCCAGGTCCGTGGGGTGGAGATCTCGATTTTGAGACCTGGGATTCCACGAATCTGCTGATTCCCCGCCCCGGAACATCTTCCAGAACTCCACAAATCCCTTCAGCTTCACCACCTGAAAATAATCGCTGACGACAAAGTAGAAGAGCGTGGCCAGTACAAAAATTCCTTGCATGGCATCCGGGCCAAGTTGGTCACTGAAGGGCAGCGGCGCGGCCGATAGCACCATGGCCAGTACGATCAGGGCCAACGTCACAATGCCCATCACCAGGTTGATCTCCATCAGCTTGCCTCTGAAAGCCTTGCCCAGTCTTAAACTCTGACCGAAGGAGGAAAGCGCGGAGCGCTCTTCCAGCAGCATTAATAGCGGCGCAATGGACAGCACCCAGTTCGCCAGCGCCCACGCCGTAAAAAATCCCAGCGTAAGAAAGATCACCCAGCAGAAGTAACCCACCAGGTCCGGCTCACCGACAGTGGGGATGTGCGTGGCCGCCACCCACTCGATGGAGCGGAACCACCCCCAGCAGGTTGCGCCCAGCGCCGCCAGCCATGCCGCCTGCAAGGCCATCATCTGCAACGGCCGGAAGCACAACCGCGGTTCCATTTGCATTAAGAGCAGGCTGCGCCCTAATCCGGAGACGATCACCCAAACCAGTGCAGCCACCGGCAACAGCCAGAGCAGCACGGCCACCACGTGCGGCTGGTAGTGCGCCCACGCATCGGTAATCTGCACGACAGCAACCCACGGGTTCTGCGGATCGATCTCCGTCAGTCCGGCGGCATCAAGCGGAAGAACAGTGAGAATCTTTTGTGCCTCAATCCAGCAGACGACCAGGAATGGCAGTCCAAAGAGCAAGTGCCAGCCCACCTCGATTGCAATGAGGGAGGGCCGCGCAAAGACCCAACTCATCTGACCCACGAGCGACTGGGTTCCGCGCAGAGGCTGCGGCACTTTACTTCACCACCGGGGTCTGCGTACGTTGCAGGGGGGGCGACGGGTTCTTGTCGCTGGGGTGGACCACCAAGTTAACGGCTTTGCCCGGCACAACAATGATCTTCACCACGGTCTTGCCTGCTGTGCGCGACTTGACTTTTTCATCCGCTAACGCGGTCTCCTCGATCGCTTTCGGGCTCGCATCGGCAGCTACCCGCACCACCGTCGCCAGCTTCCCGTTGATCTGCACAGGAATATCCAGCTCGTTCTCCTTTGCCAGCACCGGGTTGCTCTTTGGCCACGGGGCACGCAAAATCGAGCATTCCTCGCCCAACTCTTCCCACAACTCCGCCGCAAGATACGGTGCAAACGGAGCCAGCAGCAGCATCAGTGTTCGGAGCAGTTCGCGCACCACCTGCGGAGGCACTTCGCCTGCGGCCAGTTGCGCGTCCGCGGCTTGCAGCTCGTTCACAAATTCCATGATGGCCGCCACGCAGGTGTTGAAGTGCCAGCGACCCTCAAAGTCCAGCGTGACCTTGGCGATGGTTTGATGCAGCTTGCGCTGGAGGGCTCCGCCCTTTTGAGTTTCGGACTGGCTTTGTGCGACCGACCGAACTGCCGGCGCATATTTTGTAACCAGCCGCCATACGCGGGCCAGGAAGCGGCTTACCCCGGCCACGCCGTCCTCCTGCCAATCCAGATCGCGGTCCGGCGGCGCGGCAAACAAAGCGTACATGCGCGTGGCGTCGGCGCCGTAGCGTGCCACCATATCGTCGGGCGAAACCACATTGCCCTTCGACTTTGACATTTTCGCGCCGTCCTTGATGACCATGCCCTGCGTGAACAGCCGCCTCGCCGGCTCGTCGTTCACAATCATTCCCAGGTCGCGCATCACTTTGGTCCAGAAGCGCGAGTAGATCAGGTGCAGAATCGCGTGCTCCACGCCGCCGATGTACTGGTCGATGGGAAACCAGTACCGCGCCACGTCCGAGCCAAATGGCGCGTTCGAGTTCTTCGCATCGGTATAGCGATAGAAGTACCAGCTCGAATCGACGAACGTATCCATTGTGTCGGTCTCGCGCTTGGCCGGGCCCCCGCACTTGGGGCAAGTGGTATTCACAAAACTCGGCACGCGGCCCAACGGCGACCCGCCCTGCTGCGTGATCTCGATCTGCTCGGGGAGCAACACCGGCAACTGATCGTCCGGCACCTGCACCAGGCCGTCCTTTTCGCAGTGAATCATGGGGATCGGAGTGCCCCAGTAACGCTGGCGGCTTACGCCCCAGTCCTTGATGCGGAAGGTTACGGTGGCCTCTCCAAATTTTCCTGCTGCGGCAATCTCCTGAAGTTTTCGCTGTGCATCGACGCAACTCATCCCGTCGTACTCGCCAGAGTTCACCAGCACGCCGTCTTCCGAGACAAAAGGGAGCTTCGCTCCGTCTTCGTTTTCAACGGGCTGAATCACTTGTACAATCGGCAGGCCGTACTTGGTAGCAAACTCGAAGTCCCGCTCATCGTGCGCTGGAACGCTCATGATTGCGCCGGTGCCGTAATCGGCCAGAATGTAGTTTGCTACCCAGATCGGCACCCGCTCGCCGTTATAGGGATTGATGGCAAAGCGCCCGGTCGGAACCCCGTGTTTCTCGATCGCGCCCAGATCACCCGCCTCGCGCGCCTTCTTCTGCTGGTCGAGCAACTCATCGACCTGTGTCTTCAGCTCTTGATCGGCAGCGGTAAACTCGGCGACTAGCGCGTGCTGCGGCGCAAGCTGCACGCTGGTCGCGCCAAAGATGGTATCCACGCGCGTGGTGAATACGCGAATGCGAGGTTTTTCTGATCCCTGACCCGTGACCCCTGATCCCTGGTCAGCTTTTTCCGCCAGGAAAAAATCGACCTCCGTCCCTTCGCTGCGGCCAATCCAGTTGCGCTGCATGGTGCGCACTTTTTCCGGCCAGCCTTCCAGTTTGTCGAGACCGTCGAGCAGTTCCTGGGCATATGCGGTGATGCGGAAGAACCATTGCACCAGGTCGCGCTGTTCCACCGAAGTGGTTTCGTGGCGCCAGCAGCAGCCGTCCACCACCTGCTCGTTGGCCAGCACCGTGGCGCACTCCGGGCACCAGTTCACCTTGCTCTTCTTGCGGTAGGCCAGGCCCTTCTCAAACATGCGTAGGAAAAACCACTGGTTCCAGCGGTAGTATTCGGGAAGGCAGGTGGTCACCTCGGTCGCCCAGTCGTAGCCCAGCCCGAGGCGCTCCATCTGCCGCTTCATGGCGGCGATGTTGGCAAGCGTCCACTGGCGCGGGGGAGTATTGTTCTTGAGCGCGGCATTTTCAGCTGGCAGCCCGAAGGCATCCCAGCCCATTGGGTGCAGCACGTTGTAGCCGCGCATCCACATGTGCCGGGCCAGCGCGTCGCCGATGGAGTAGTTGCGCACGTGGCCCATGTGCAACTGCCCGCTGGGATAAGGCAGCATCTCCAGCACGTAATACTTGGGTTTGCCGCAGGTTGCGGGCTCAGCCGCGTAAAGCTTGGGGTCCGCAGCCCACCGCTGCTGCCATTTGGGTTCAATTGCCGCAGGGTCGTATCGTTGTTCGTTCTCTTCCGTCATGTCCTTTTCAGTGTAAACGGAGAGGCGTATTAGCCCCTTTACGGTTCCACCAGGCTCTTGAGCACGCGCACGTTGCGCTCCTCATCGCCGGGCTCGTCAACCGGGGTTTCGGCGATGAAGGCGGCGTGGGCGAAGCGCTGGTCGTTGAGCAGGCGGCGAAATGGCTCTACGCCCATGGTGCCCTGGCCGATGTGCTCGTGGCGATCGAGCTTTGAGCCGCGCTCGGCTTTGGCGTCGTTGCAATGCCAGACGCGGACGGCTTCGAATCCAACTGTTGCGCTTACCTGCCTCATGGTTTCTTCGTATCCGTCGGCGGTGACGAGGTCGTAGCCGGCTACGTGAGTGTGGCAGGTATCGAGGCAGACGTTGACCGGCGCGCTGGCGCGCAGACGATGCACAAGCTCGGCCACCTGCTCGAAGCTGCCGCCGAGGGAAAACTCGGCTCCGGCTGTGTTCTCGATCAGGATGTGGAAGCCGGTTCCCTGCCACGCGAGGCCGTCGATGGCGCGGGTGATGGAGTCGGCGGCAAGTTTGAGGCCTTCGTCGCGCGTGAGACCCTTCCACGAGCCGGGATGGAGCACCAGGTATTCGGCACCCAGCTGGAGCGCGCGCTCAATCTCTCCGCGAAAGGCGGCGATGCTCTTTTCGCGAATCTCATCGGACTGGCTGCAAACATTGACCAGGTAGCTCGTGTGGATGACCAGCGGGCCTACGTCGAGCTTGGCGCGAAGCTCTTTCATGCGGGCGGCTTGCGCTGGGTCAACCTTGGGAGCACGCCACATACGCGGGCTGGAGGAAAAGATCTGGAAAGTGTTGGCGCCGATCTCGCGCGCTTTTTCTACGGCGTTCGATGCGCCGCCGGCTGTGCCTAGATGAATTCCGATCCGCCTTGTCATGCGGATAGTCTAAATGGCTTGTCCAGTAATGGCGTGGACCATGGCCCAGAAGTTTTCGAGCGGCGTATCCAGCTGCACATGATGCGTGGGGGCCATGATCAGGCCACCGTCGCAGCCCATGGTTTCAAGACGCTCCCGCACTTGAGCGGTTACTTGTTCCGCGGTACCGAATGGGAGCGTGTATTGCTCATCGATGCTGCCCCAGAAGCAGAGTTTGTCACCGTACTTACGCTTCAGTTCAGCGGGATCCATGCAGGCCGGCTGCACTGGATTCAATACGTCGAGGCCGATCTCGATCAGATCGGGAATGATCTTCTCGATGTTGCCGTCGGAGTGGTAGGCGATCTTTACTTGCGGGTTGATGGTTTTCAAGGTGGAGATGAACTCCGCCATGCGGGGCTTGAAGAAGCGCTTCCAAATTCGCGGAGAGATCAGCATGCCCGTCTGCGTGCCCACGTCGTCACCCGTCCAGATCATGTCCACGCCCATCTCGACCAGACGCTTTGCGGCTGCCAGATGGTAGCGGAAAGGGATTTCAAGAATGGCTTCGGCGAGCGCCGGATCTTCAGTGAAATCCATCAACATCTGTTCCAGTCCGCGCAATGCCCACGCAGTCTCAAATATCGTGGTCACGGTAACGCCCACAATGAAGTATTCGTTCTTATGGGTGGCGATCAGGTGCTCGGATTCGCGATAGAGCTCCGGCCGAAGCGGGTCGGGCGGGAGGTATGAGTCGAGTGCGCGGAGGTCGGCTAGCGGGTGGCCGACGATATCGGTATAGAAGCCGTTGCCGAAGCGGGTTTCATAGGGAGAGTTCTTCCAGCCGATGCCCCACTCGTCGGTATAGCTGTCCGCGCCGCCCGCGTAAAGGTCGTTGGCATAATACGAGTTTGCCCAGCCGACCGAAGTGAGCAGCAGGTCCTGGCCCAGCGCGCGCTCCAGTTCGTATGTGTTGCCGCCGCCGTGCGGATTGTGGACGGACTGGCCGGTCAGATTCATATCCGCGCGCAGCCGTCGGGCAAACTCCGGCGTGAAGCTGATCTGCATGGGACAGCGGTCCGGCTTCTGGCGGTTGAGCGACTGGACTACGCGATCGCGCGGTTTCATGGATACGTCCTATGGAATTTTGAGCATTGATGCTTGATCGTGAGTAAGGATACTACGTTCGTGAAATCGATGTCATTTGCGCTCTAGTCGTCATCATCCTTGCTGGCTTTCGGTGTGCGTACCTTCGGCATTGCGGGCACCGCTGCATCGCCCATCGCATCCTTCCACAGAATCACGTTCAGCTTTTGCGCGTCGGCACGGTCGGCGTGGCGGAAATCCATCTTTATGCTTTCCTTTGCTCCTGCGGCTGTTTTTTGGTTGGCGGTGTAGATGAGGCCATTGTCGCGGTTGGAGTAGTCGGCCTCGTAGGGGGGCTGGTCGCCGGGGCCGCTGAAGAGGTTGGAGATCAGCGAACTGAAGGCGTCGTTGTTGTTCATGGGAGGCAGGCTGAGCAACGTCTCCATGGTGCGGACTACGCTGACGGTGGAGTAAAAACGACTGTCGATGAAAGGCCCGCCATTGGGGCTACGCGGGGAGTATTTGCTGACCACGAGCGCGATGCTGCGGTGCGCGTCCACGTGATCGCCTCCGTCCTGGGCATCGTCCTCAAGGATGAAGAAGGCGGTCGAATCCCAGAAAGGGGAGTGGGAGACGGCTTCAACCGCACGACCGACAGCCAGATCGTTATCGGCGACCGAGGACTTGGGCGTTGGTCCGCCGGGGCGCGTGCCCGCGGTGTGGTCGTTGCCCAGCCGCAGCAGGATGAAGTTGGGCATGGTGTCTTTGCCCTGCTCGCTGTCGGCGATCCACTGTTTCAAGTGACGCATGAAAACTTCGACCCGCACCTGGTCGGGAACGGACAACTCGAAGTCCGGAGCCTCGGGGGCAAAGTGGCCCACCAGCTCCGGCTTGGTAGGGACGTTGGCGGCGATCAGCGGAATGGGCCACGCCCACTTGTTCACCCCGCCGCCCCACTCGGCAGGTAGTTGTTCGCCGGGCGCGATTGTCTTGTGCGAGCAGTCGCGGCCCTGCATCAACGGTCCCATCTGCGGATCGGCGACGCGCTTTTCATTGCAAAACGTGGTGGAGATGTATTCGCCGAAGTGATAGTAGCTTTTGCCGTGGGCGGCGAGATTTCCCCACAGATAGCCGCTGGCCGGTTCGTTCACGTCGGGAATCTTTTGCAGCAGCGGATAGCCCAGGGCCACAGCGCCCTCGTAATCGTAAGTTCTCTGGCTGCCGCGATAGTTCTGCTGCCAGGTTTTCTCAAGATAGTCCGTTCCGATGGCTGCGGTGGACCAGACGTGCCCATCGCCGGAGACTTCGCCGGAGTCAAAGAATTTATCGAGCACGCCGAACTGGAGAGCGAGCCTATGTTGGTTGGGAGTGATGCTCTGACCGTACATGGTCAGGCTGGGATCGCCGTTGCCGACCGGCTTTCCATCTTTGCTGAGGTCGCCGAGAATCTGATCGTAGGTGCGGTTTTCTTTGATGATGTAGATGATGTGCTTGATACGATCTTGCGCGCCGTTGGCAAAAACGATTTTTTCTTCGGCCGCTTTCATGCGGTTCGACTCGATTGCGGTTGAAGTCCATTGGGAGAGATTTTTGTCGATCTCCGATTCATCAAGCGTGGCCAGGGAACCATAGAGCAGCGTGCCGATGTACGTGGTTGGCCGCTGAAATTTGCGTTTTTTCAGCTCGTCGGTCTGTCGCTGGGGGAAGTTGTTGGGGCCGGTTCCCTTGCCTTTGTCTGTGGCCACATAGAGCTTTCCGCCGGATGCCGAGGGGATGAAGGCCATGGAGATGGGCATCCACTCCGTGGGGACGAAGCCGATTGGTTCGACCATGCCCTGCTTCGCCGCCTTCAGAGTGAGGTGTCTGGTATCAGCGACGGCGACGGCGTCGCTGCCCATATTGGCGACATACAGGCGGCTGCCGTCTGCGTTGAGAGCCAGTGATACAGGCTCCGCGCCAAAGTAACTTTGTGCCGGCAGGCGGGTATCGAAGTAGCCCTTCACCGAGAACTGGCCGCCATTCGCGCCTGGGGCTACATTGACGGCGGCAACGGTATCGCGGTTGGCGAGCGCCACGTAGAGAGTTTTTCCATCGGGAGAAAGCTCGAGTGCGCAGGGGTGAGTTCCGGGGGCCACGGTGCTGGGCGGCTTGAGCAGGGCGAGTTTGCGCGCCACCACTCCTTTTGTGAGATTGATCTCTACGATCTCCGATGCATTCCAAAGTGCTACGAAGGCTCGTTCACCGTCTTTTGCGACTGCCAGGGCGACGGGATAGGTGCCGGGCACGGCATCGCTCTCAGAGAGATCGAAGCGCCGCTCGACGGCGCCGCTCGACGGGTTGATCAGGAGAACATCGTCAGAGAGATTATCGGCGACCAGCAGTTTTTCCGGGCCAGAAGGGCCAGCGACGGCGATCGCTGCCGGAAACGGAATTCCCTTATCGCCTTCCGCCTCGCCAATCAGCCTCGTTTTCCGCCCTGGGGCTAGCTGCTGCAGCGGCAGCCGGATGAAGCTTTCGGGCGCGATTTTGCCCGCTATGAAACTGTAGACAATCACGCCGTTTCCGGTTTTGTCTTTGCCGTCGCCGAGCGGGCTGGAGGTTGAGCCCATGGTCGCGTAAATGCGGGTTCCATCGCGGCTGAAGGCCAGCCCAGAGTAGAGCGTCTGTTTGGCGTCCTTCGCCAGCGTGCGGGAATCGGGATAATCCGTCAGCACTCCAGTCTGCGTATCCAGCACGGCCAGCGACTGCTCGTATTGCGACTCGAAAGTGCCGTAGCCCGCGTTCACTGTGACGACATAACGCCGGTCCGGCGAGATGGCCATTGTGATGGGCAGGCTGTTCAACCGCTGCGGTACGCCGGGAACTTCGCCAATCAACTGTTTGCTGGTGGGCAGGTCAACCGTTTGCGCGGGAATAAATCCCGCTCCGAGGAGAAAAGCCAGACTGGTTGCCGTGGACAAAACCTTCGTATGCATGGCAAAACTTTAGCAAAAATCACGTTGCTCGCGCTTGACAGAGCCGTTAAACGAGCGTGGGCTGCTTCTACGGAAGGCGCTAAGCCTGCAATAATCATAGGTATGCTTACGGTGCTTACAGCAGAGAAGCTTTGGGATGGGACCAGCATGCTGGACCATCCCGTGGTTGCAATTGAGGGCGGGCGGATCGCTTCGATTTCGTCGCGGGAGGCAAGCGAGTTGCCGGGCGTGGCTCGCGTTCTGGACTTTCCCGGTGCCACGCTGGCCCCATCCTTTTTTGACGTGCACATTCACGGTGGGGCGGGCCACGACGCGATGGAGGCTACGCCCGAAGCGCTGAACGCGATCAGCAGCTTTCTCGCCCTCCATGGGACGGGCAACTTTTTGGCGACTACGGTTACTGCCCCGATGGATGCGACGCTCCGCTCACTTTCAGGGCTGGCGAAGCTGCTGGCCGCGCCGCCGGCTGAGAAGCAGGCGCGGCCGCTCGGAATTCATTTGGAAGGGCCGTTTTTATCGCATAAGAAGCGCGGGGTTCACCCGACTGCAGACCTGCTCGCGCCCGACATTGCTGTCTTTGACCGGCTTTTTGAGGCTGCCGAAGGATGGGTGCGGCTGATGACACTGGCGCCTGAGTTACCAGGCGCGCCGGAACTGGCTGCGCACGCTACTGCGCGTGGAGTTCGCATCACGATGGGGCACTCGTTTGCGACCGCGGCCGAGACTCGCGCGCTGATTGCTGCGGGGGCCGTGAGCGCGACGCACACTTTTAACGCAATGCGGCCCCTGGACCACCGCGAACCGGGTATTCTGGGAACAGTACTCACCAATGATGCGGTTTTTGCGGATCTGATCTGCGACGGCGTGCACACCGCCGAAGAGACAGTGAAGCTGTGGTGGCGAGCCAAGGGACCGGAGCGAGCCATTCTGATTACCGATGCGATGAGCGCCGCGGGTATGCCCGACGGCGAATATCAACTGGGCGAAATGGCGGTACAGGTGACCAATGGATACGCTACGGCGAATGGTGTGCTGGCCGGAAGCGTGCTGACGCTGGACCGCGCGCTCGAGAATTTTGTGCGGTTCACGGGAGCTACGGTGCAACAGGGGCTGCGATTGCTGACCACAAATCCGGCGGCTATGACCGGACTTGGGCGTCAGGCAGGTTCACTGGCCGTGGGGCAAGAAGCCAATCTGGTTGCTGTGGATGGAGCGGGTAAGATGGTTGCGGCAATGCAGGGCGGGCAGTTGGTGAGCAGATAGTTTTTTGAAGATAGGAGCACGGAAACAATGGCTGTAGTTTTGGGAATAGATGGCGGAGGAACTCGGACGCGCGTCTCGATCGTTGACGGCGAGCGGATTTTGGCTCATGCGGAAAACGGATCGATCAAACGGCTGAGGGTTGGCGAAAAGGTTGCGGAAGAGAATCTGCGCGAACTGCTCAAGGATGTGTACGCCCAGGCAGGTGTGAAGGGCGTGCGTGCCGCCACGGCGGGCGTAGCCAGCGCCACCATGCCGGGAGTGAAAGAGTGGATCACGGCGGTCTTTCAGGATTTTCACGTCGAGCGGTCAGAGGTGGTGGGTGACGAGATCATCGCGCTGGATGCGGCCTTCCGCGGGGGCCCGGGAATTTTGCAGATTGCGGGAACCGGCTCGAATACCATCGGCCGGGCACCGGATGGAAGCCGGGAGAGCGCGGGCGGCTGGAGTTCGCGGCTGGGCGATGAAGGCTCCGGTTACTGGATCGGAGTGAACAGCCTGCGCCGGGCTCTGCATGCCTATGATCGCGATGAGCCGACGCAAATTTTGAAAAAAGTGGGTGAGATTTGGGGCACGCCGACATTGGAAGACCTGGTGAACTTGGGCGATAGCACGCCGGGTCCGGATTTTGCCGCACTGGCGCCGGCCATCAATAAACTGGCAGAGGCCGGGGATGCGGTGGCTATTGGAGTGTTGCAGCAGGCGGCGGCAGACCTGGTGGCGTTTGTGCTGTTGGTGCGGGAAAAATTGCGCCGCAAGCACGCGATTACAGTCGAGGTTCCTGTGGCCTGGACCGGAGGCGTGGTGGAGGGAATGACATTGGTGCGCGAGGCGTTCTTTGCCGGCCTCAATGCCGCCGCGCCTGACATGCCGGTGGCTATGGGGCCTGCGGTTTCACTGAACGGCGCGTTGTGGCGGGCGAAACGGCTGGCAGAATCCATTTGAACCGCCGCGGCCTCGCTGCTGCAAGAACATCGCCGAGTGTGTTATATGTTTCCCAATGGCCACCCGTAATGTTTTTATTTCCTCCGTACTTGCCTTCGCCGCCATGGCCGCAACCGTGGCACATGCACAGATGCTTGCTCCTACGCCGCCCATGGGGTGGAACAGCTGGGATGCGTATGGACTCACCATCGGTGAGGATGATTACAAGGCCAATGCCGTTGTTCTGGCTGGATTGGTGCAGTATGGCTGGCAGTATGCGGTGATCGATGAGGGGTGGTACATGCAGAATGCCCTCGGCGAGCACCTCGAGCAGCGGAAATATGTGTGGGATGCGAACGGCATCCTGATTCCAGCCGAGAACCGGTTTCCATCTTCCGCGGGCGGAGCAGGATTCAAGCCGCTGGCCGACTGGGTTCATCAGCAGGGATTGAAGTTCGGCATCCATATTGTGCGTGGGATTCCGCGCCAGGTGGTGAAGGCCAATCTGCCCATCGTGCGATCGAGCTATCACGCAGCAGACGCTGCGGACCAGACGGAGACCTGTCCCTGGGACGACGGCAACTACGGCGTGAAGGATAACGCTGCCGGACAGGCTTACTACGATTCGATGCTGAAGCTGTACGCGAGTTGGGGACTGGACTTCATCAAGGTGGACTGCATCAGCGCCCGGCCCTTCCGTCCCACGGAGATACGGCAAATCGCCAACGCGATCAAGAAAACGGGACGGCCGATTGTGCTGAGCCTTTCGCCGGGGCCGACGGCTCTCGGAGATGCAACGTTCGTGGAGAAATATGCGCAGATGTGGCGCCTCTCCGACGACCATTGGGACGGCTGGGTCTTCGAGCACAAAGCTGGAGACGGAGAATTTCCCTTTGGCGTGCGGGATGCATTTGATCGGCTGGCGGAGTGGCAGGCTTATGTGAAGCCCGGCGGCTGGCCGGACGAGGATATGCTGCCCTGGGGCTGGCTGGGGCCGCATCCGGGAATGGGCGAGCCAAGGCAGTCGCGGGAGACCCAGGATGAGCAGCGAACTGAGTTCACGCTATGGGCCATTTCGCGCTCGCCGCTGATCCTGGGAGCGAACCTGACTAGGCTGGATGACTTTACGCGCTCGCTGATCACTAACCAGTCTGTGCTTTACATGAACCAGAACATTACCTATAGCCATCAGGTGGACACCGCGAAACTGCCCGGTTTTGAAAACGCCCGCGTGTGGCGCGGAACGATCAACGAACCGGGGGCGAGAGTTTACCGCGAGTATTTTGCCTTCTTCAATCTAGACGACAAACCGGTTACCTTGCGCGCCACCTGGGAAAAACTCGGCCTGGATGGAAAGAAGCATGCGGCTGAGAATGTGTGGACTGATGTGGACGGCAAGGAATCGAAGGAGATCGGCGTGACCTTGCCTGCTCACGGCAGCGCGCTTTACGAGATCAGATAGAGCAGGCCTTAACCAATTCTGTAACCCTGGGCCGTATCTTGAACCAGATGCGGGTGGTTGTGCGAAACTGTACTGCGAGGCTGGTGAGCCCGCGCTAGGGCTCTGGCCGGAGGAATCTTTAGATGCCTCTGCTGCGTTCCGCCTTTATCGCTCTCTCTCACAATCGACTTCTACGCCGTTTTGTCGAATGCTCCCGGATGGGCGGGCGGCTGAGTTCGCGCTTTGTAGCTGGGATGGAGATTGAAGACGCCCTGCGCGTGGCCGAAGCTGTAAACAGCCAAGGCATGGCAGTGACCCTGGACTCGCTGGGCGAGAGCGTTACTTCAGAAGCGGAGGCGCACCAGGCCGCTGAAATCTATCACCAACTGCTGGATTCAATTGAGGCGCAAAAGCTTAACGCGAATATCAGTGTGAAGCTGACGCAGATGGGGTTGGAGCACTCAGCCGGGCTGGCTGAGACGATCGTTGAGACCCTCGCCCGGCATGCCGCAGCGACGGGTAATTTTGTCCGCATTGACATGGAGGACTCGCGGTTAACCGGGATCACCCTGGATATTGTGCAGCGTCTGCATGCTAAGGCTGAGTTGCGTGGGGCCATTGGAATCGTGATCCAGAGCTACCTTTACCGCTCGCAGGCGGACGTGGAGCAGTTGCTGGCTGGCGGCATTCGGGTGCGGCTTTGCAAGGGGGCCTATAAGGAACCGGTGGAGGTGGCCTATCCGCGCAAGTCCGACGTGGATGCGAACTTTGTGCGTCTGAGCCGGATGCTGCTCTCGAGCCCTATCTATCACGGCCTGGCTACCCACGACGAGGCCATGATTGCTGCAGCCAAGTCGTTTGCCCGTCAGAACGGGATCGACCCCGGCCGGTTTGAGTTTCAAATGTTATTTGGAGTGCGACGCGATCTGCAACGCAGACTGGTTCGCGAGGGCTATCTTGTTCGCGTTTATGTTCCGTTTGGCCGCGAATGGTATCCCTACTTCATGCGGCGGCTGGCGGAGCGGCCTGCGAATGTGCTCTTCCTGGCCAGGAACTTTTTCCGTTCCTAGAAACGATGAGGCTATATGGCGGAATCAGGATATAAGTATTCGGTCTATGTGGATGATAATTATCACTACATGGACGAGAGCGAACGATACAAAAAGGGTGATTATGCCACACTGGACGAGGCGATTGCGGCGTGCAAGCAAATTGTAGACGGCTTTTTGAAGGACGAGGTTGAGCCTGATGGAACGGCGGCGGAACGATATGCGCAGTACACGGGATTTGGACCGGACCCTTTCATCGTGACCTATGATCCGGATGCTGGCAGTCCGCCGTTTTCGGCCTGGAACTATGCAAAGGAACGATGTGAGCAAGGATGATATGGAGAAGTCGAGTTATCGATAGGATTGGATTAAAGGAAGATGCCGGCTAGGAACTTAGACGGCGGCCGGCGCCTCAACGCGGTGCTTCCTATGTTGATCTCTCTTTTTGATCAACTGAGACTCTTTGCAGAAGGGACATTCCCATGGGTAGTAACCGAGCCGGGAATAGACCTCGTTCTGCAAAAATCCTTTGCGGAACAAGCGCCTCATGGAAGCTCCGCAGCGGGTGCAACGGAGTTCATCGATTCCCTCAATCGAGTGCTTTGGATGTCCGACGGGCAAGCTTCCACCTCTTGCACAACTTAGATAATTCCGACGTGAACGGTCCGGAACAATCTTCGGGATTTCATCCGAAGAGATGCTTTCCAATTGGCCGGAGAGACTTTGTAAATTATATTCGAATTCAACTGCCCCAAACAACCACTTCATCGAATCGAAATGCGCAACGGAATGGCGCCTTCGTTGTAATTCATTGCAAGGTCAATTCTTATCCTTGAAGGAAGCCAGCTAGCGTGTAGCCTCTCGATTTTTCAGTATTTTCACTCAGCGGAAGCCTGCAAACGCTCCAGCCCATCACCTGCTAAATCAGCGATTGCCCTGACCAAAGTCGGAGAGGTGTTCAGCGATTCGGGGCGCTCGAGGCGGATGCCGAGTTTGGCCGCGTAGCCGCGAAAGAGAATATCCACGTCATAGAGAATTTCAACATGGTCGCAAAGAAAGCCAATGGGTTGGAGGAGCAGCGTCCTGATACCAGAGGTGGCGAGAGAATCAAGGGTCTGTTCGACGGTGGGACCGATCCACGGACCTCCGCTAGCGCCCTGGCTCTGAAAGGCGAAATACCAGCGCGGGATTTCGGGGACGCGCTCGGCCACTAGAGCCGCGGTGTGTCTGGCTTCATCGGCGTAGGGGTCCGCGGGCTGCCCAGCCTCATTGGGCTCAACCGTGCGAGTAGGAACGCTATGCGCAGTGAAAAGGACCGGGACCGGCGCGCCTGCTTCTGCGCTCAGCTTGGTCAACGCCGGGCGCAGACACTCTGCGAAGGCTTCAGCAAGGAGCGGATGCTGCGCCCAGCCTTCTGTAAAATCGATGCGCAGACCGGAGGCTTCAGCTTCAACGGCGCGGCGGTAGAGCCCCACACTGGTCCGGGAGTTTTGCGGAGCCAGGCAGAGAACCGCTGCTTCTTCGACGCCGGTGGCGCGCATCTGATGGACTACGTCGGCGATATAAGGATGCCAGTTGCGCATGGCGCAGTGGACGCGAGCGGGCTGGCCTTGCGCGGCTAATTTGGCCTCGACGAGGCAGGCCAGCTCGAAGGTGATTTCAGTGAGCGGGCTGCGGCCGATGAGGGAGTAGCGGTGCTGGATCTCTTCGACGACCGACTGGGGAAGCGGACGGCCGCTGGTGACTTTGAGCAGGTACTCGGGAACCTGCTCGACGGTTTCGGGGGTTCCGTGGGCGAGGAGGAGGACGGCTTGCTTAGCCACGCGTAGCGTCCTCCAATCGAAACTCCTTGACGATCCGGACGACGGCCTGCACGTTTTCTACCGGCGTGTTGGGGACGATACCGTGGCCCAGGTTGAAGATGTGACCGGGACGCCCTCCAGCGGCGCGGAGAATCTCTTTGACGCGAAGCTCGAGGACTTCCTGAGGCGCAAAAAGCGTGATTGGATCGAGGTTCCCCTGCACCGCGTGGCTATGGCCGACGGTGCGCCAGCCTACGTCGAGAGGTTGGCGCCAGTCGAGACCGATGACGTCGGCGCCGGTCGCGGCCATCTCTGTGAGCAGACCCGCTGTCTCGACGCCGAAGTAGATGACTGGAACGCCCATCTGCTGGGCGGAACGGACCAGACGCTTGGAGGCTTCGAATGCGTACTCGCGATAGTCAGCGAGGCCGAGAGATCCGACCCAGCTGTCGAAGATTTGGATAACGTCAGCTCCGGCCTGGACCTGGAGGAGGCAGTACTCCTCAAGAACTTTGACGAGCTTGTCCAAAAGGCTGCGCCACGCAGTGGTATCGCGGTACATCATCTGCTTGGTGTGGATGTAATTCTTTGACCCGCCGCCTTCAATCATGTAACTGGCCAGCGTGTAGGGTGCGCCGCAGAAGCCGATGATGCCGAGGCGGTCGCGGAAATGCGCGGCGACCTTCTGGATGGCGCGAGCTACATAGGCCAGATCGTCAACGCGGTCGGTGCGCAGGGCGCGAACGTCTTCGGCGGTGCGGAGGGGATGATGCACCACCGGGCCCTCGCCCGCCTGGAACTCGAAGTCGAGGCCCATGGGCTCGAGGGGCAGCAGCAGGTCGGCAAAGATGATCGCTGCGTCTACGCCCAGCTTTTCAGCGGCAGTGATGGTGACCTCGGCGGCCAGGTCGGGTCGCTTGCAGATTTCCACCAGCGTGTGGTGCTTGCGGATGTCGCGGTACTCCTGCATATAGCGGCCGGCCTGGCGCAGAAACCACACCGGGGTGCGATCGACCGGGCGGCGCAGACAAGCACGGACGAAACGGCTGCCGTCAAGGATGGTATCGGGGAGGATCTCAGCGACGCCAGGATTTTGCTTGCTTGGTTCCATATGTTGTCGATTTTACCGGTCTCTGACCGGCTGCACCGGGATTGCTGGCAAGGAAAAGACGATAGCCGCTACGAGATCCATTCGCCGCAGCGGCTCTTGCGCTGCCAGACGCCGTCGACCTTCTCCAGCACCAGGGCTCCGCCGTTGCCGCACAGGCTGCCGCAGAAAAAACCGTAGGAGACGATGGCGTGCTTGTGCTGCTTGTCAAAGCGAATCTCGCTCAGAGTAGCCAGGCCGTGGGCAAAGCCGTTGCTGACGGCGTCTTCAATGGTTCTTCCTTCGCCTACGGTCTTTTCCGGGTCGTTCGAGCGAACTTCCTGCTTTTGCCGATCCGGGTCGACGAGCGTGAGGGTTCTGGACGGGCCCAACTGTGCCAAATCCTGCTGCCGAAAGCGATGGACGATGGCGGGCGAGGCTGGCTCAAGATCCAGCCTCTTGAAGCAACTTTGATCCGCTGTAGGCCCGGTATCTCCCAGCGGAACCGTTTGAATGGACAGGTTGAGCGCGGGCATCTCCTGCGCCATCCAACTGCCCAGGACCACCCGGTAGACTGCAAGCTGCTCGGCGGTCAGCGGTTTGTCGCTGACTTTCAGTTTGGGCTGCTGGTCATCCTGGCCGGCGGCGAAACCTGCAGCGGCTAAAACCAGCACCGTGAACAGGGATGCAAATCTTACCAATCTAATCTTGCCTTCGGATCCCGCATCGCACTTGAGCATTGCTTCTTTCTCCGCTGAATATAACTGTTCGTTCGTTGGACCACGGACGGAAATACATTGGGGAATAAAATTGGTCACCGAATTCAAATTACCGGGCCGAATAGACCTATTTTGCCTCGACGTGGATGACGCGCACCTCGGGGTAGGCACCGTCCCAATCAGGAGAGACCGCATCGAAGATCAGGCGGAAGTCGTGTTCGCGGCCGGGGGTGAGCGGGGCGGCTGAGACTGGCTCCAAATCGACGTAAGGCTCGCGCATGCGGATGAGCTTGAGCGGCAGGGTCTCGTTCTGCGCCACTTCGTGGGCTCCATCGCGGAAGAGCACCTGCACGGTGACCCCGGTTACGGTTCGGGAGCCGGTGTTGGCGATGTGCCCGTCCAGATAGGTGACCTTGCCTCCAGCAAGGTTTGAAGACTCGCTCATGGCGAGGGCGGTGATGGGCAGGCTTTGTGCATAGGGGTCTGGGGTCGCGGAGATGGGCGTTACCTTCGGGGCAGGCTTGGGGTGCTCGAAAACCAGCACCAGAACTACGACCGCGAAGAGTACGACCGCGGCAGCTACGGCCAGCGGAAGCCAGTTGCGTTCCTGCGCCTGGGCGGGAGGGGCGAGATTGAATTCGGGTCCAGTGCTCACGAGCGAAATTCTACACCCGTTACCGAAGGTATACCCTGGCATCCCCCATCTCTGTGGATCGGGTTACGCTTTATTGGTATTGGCCGATACGAATTGTAGTGCCATAATTTTGCTCAAATCAGCATTTTGTTGAGCACCCCCGGTGGCGTGCGACGTCTAAGAGTTCAAATGCCCACGGAACCGGTAACGAACTTCAACCGTATTTCCTGCCGAAAGGCAGAGAAAGGCAGGCGCACGATGCGATCCTCTCTTCAATCCGCATCCACTTCCCTGCCCGAACTGACCGGTGTGCTCGCGAACTCTCAACGGCAACGAGACCTGGCTTACCAGATCATGACCATTGCGGCCATGCTGGTGCTGGTGTTGAGTCTCTGACTCATCTGAGAGTGGGCTGTACTGGAACGATACAGTCTTCTGACATCCGAAATTATCCGAAGCGAGCACGTTCGATGCTCTGGCGCAGATCTTCGCCCACCATATTCACTGGGATACACATCTCGGCCAAACGAGATCTCATGCGGTCGCCAATCCGGTCGCCCAGCGTATCTTCGCTTTTGACGGGCTTCTTACCTTCCGCATCGGCCCTGAAGCCTGCGCCGGCGGGCAGATCAGGATAGTTTGTGGTGATGATGGTCGTCAGTTTGTCGTTGTAACGGGTATTGAGGATGAGCGCAACTGTATCCCAAACCCACTCGTTGGGCTTCTGCGCGCCCAGATCGTCAAGCACCAGCACTTCGGCGGCAAAGACCGGCTTCAGCAGTTCGAGTTCAGTGGTTTGGACCTGTGGGTTGTAGCTGTTCTGGATGCTCTTGAGCAGTTCGCGGTAGTCGCAGAAGATCCCCTTGACACTGTGCTCCCTTACCAGGCGGCGCAACATCCCAACGGCAAGGTGAGTTTTACCCACACCGAGAGTTCCGGTGAAGATTAGCCCCTTGCCGGCGGTAGTGGCCGGGTATTCCTCCACAAATCGGCGGGCTGTCAGGAGCGCAATACCAAGAGAAGGGTTGGCTCCTTTGAACGCAGGATCGTATGTATCCAAGGTGCAGTTTCGATAGCGCTCAGGGATGTGTGCGGCGGCCAGGCGGCGCTCTTCACGAACCATCTCCTGGCACTCGCAGGCGCGGGAGACCCGCTGCCCCGCTGCGTTGACCACGCGAACCAGCCCTACTCCATCGCAAATTGAGCAAACACTCATAGGTCCAAGCCTAGCGCAAGCGGCGTGGGCGTGCTGCGGTGCAGGGCACGGTCGTTACTGTGGAAAAATGCGCAGCAAGGCCGCGGCGTTACAATCGGAACCGCACGCGAGTTCGGCCTTTTTTGTTCCGCAAATGCCCGCTCGCTCAGGAAATGGAGAT
>JBEKUB010000031.1:0-42715 GCA_049515455.1 Occallatibacter sp. | reverse complement strand
GAGACCGATTCCATCCCCCGCGATGAGAGCAACATGAAGGCAGTTCGCAAGATTCTGGAGCGCGGGGGACGTGTGCTATCTACTGGTTATTGGGGTGGTTCCATTTTGCCCGATGAGAAAAGCGGTGCGCCCAAGGCTCTCGACTTTGCCGCCTGCAAACTGGAGCCTGAAGGCCTGGATCCCCTCTCCGATTCGGGCGAAGTGTGGATGGTTCCTGAATCTGCATGGGCGGTGGGTAGCCCGGCGCATCGCGTTGAGTACAGTTGCGGTGGGCAGCCGGGGGTCGTGGAGTATGGCTGGGGCAAGGGACATGTGGTGTGGTGGGCCAGTTCTACTCCGCTGGAGAACGGTTCTTTGGCCCGCGCTAATAATCTGGACTTCTTTCTGAATTCGCTGGGGCCGCGCGAGGGGCACCATTTTTATTGGGACGAATCGCTGCATGGGGAGATTCGTTCTGTTTGGAGTTATGCCGCTGGGCCGGCGCTCACAATGCTTTGGATCGGCCTGCCGGTACTGGGGCTGCTGGTGGTGTTCACCTTCAGCCGCCGCAGCGGGCCGGTGCGCGAGTTGCCCGCTCCGGTGCGGGCCACGCCCATCGAGTTTCTTGATGCTTTGGGCTCGCTTTATCGCAATGCCGGTGCTGCGTCAACGGCAGTTTCGATTGCATGGGAGAGGTTTCGCCGCGAAAGTTTGAGGCTTTGCGGATTGAGGGGCAAAACCATGGGCGCGGCTGAGCTGGCGCAGACGATTCGCAGGCGTTTTCCTAAAGCCGATGACGATCTCGAAGGTGATCTGGCCGCCTGCGAAGAGGCCTCGTGGGGCGAGACAATTGACCGAGGTGCGGCGCTCAAGCTGATTCAGAAACTTTATGCGCACCAAGAACTACTTCGCGCTGCGGCCAAGCACGGTCGGGCGCAAACGAATTTTGAAAACATTCATTCCAATTAGCAGGAAAGGGCTTTGTGAGCGAGGCAAATAATCGGGAACTGGACCAGAACGCTGAAACCTCGGAAGGGTTGCATGCAACCAACCAACTGATGACCCACGCCCACACAGAATTGGGGCGCGTGATCTCCGGACAGGGAGGTGCGATTGAGGAGGTGATGATCGCCGTGCTCTGCCAGGGCCATGCGCTGCTGGAGGGCGTGCCAGGAATTGCCAAGACGCTGATCGTCAAGGCCCTGGGTCGTCTGCTCGGCCTCGGTTTCCAGCGCGTGCAGGCCACGCCTGACCTGATGCCGGCCGACATTCTGGGCACCACCATTCTGCGCTCCGGTTCCAAAGTCGGTGAGGAGAGTTTCACCTTCCACGCCGGTCCCGTCTTTACCGATCTGCTGCTGGTGGACGAGATCAACCGCATGCCGCCTCGCACCCAGGCCGCCTTGCTCGAATGCATGGAAGAGCGGCAAGTTACCACGGACGGCGTGCGCCGGCCGCTGCCTGCTTGGTTTACGGTTTTCGCTACGCAGAATCCGGTGGATTTTGAGGGGACCTATCCGCTACCCGAAGCGCAGTTGGACCGCTTCCTGCTCAAGATTCGCGTGGCTTACCCGAGCGAGCGGGAGGAGATGCAGATTCTGGAGCGGCACCACGCCGGCTCAGGCGCCGGGCTGCTTGAAGATGCGCAGATCGTACCCATTCCCAAGGGGTTGCTGGCCGCCGCCCGCGCTGAAGCGAGGGCAATCCGCATTGAGCCGGAGCTATATAGTTACATCCTTTCCATAGCGCGCCGGACTCGAGAGTGGCCCACGCTGCTGCTGGGCGCAAGCCCCCGAGCGGCAGTGAGCATGATGCTCGTGGCCCAGGCAACGGCGGCCTTCGACGGCCGCAATTACCTGGTTCCCGACGACGTGAAGAGGGCCGTGCAGCCGGTGCTGAGGCATCGTATTATGTTGAAGCCCGAGGCTGAGCTGGAAGGCTTCGAAGCCGACCGCGTACTGGCCGACGTGGTCGCAGCGGTTCCGGTGCCACGGCAATGATCTCGCCGTCGCTTCATCCCGACCCGGTGCGCGCCGTCTGCGGACCACGACGCCGCTGGGGCTTTGGCCTCACGCCGTTGGCCATCGGGTTTCTCTGTGTTGGATTCGTGTGGCTCATTCCGGGGTTCTGGGACGGGCGGCTGGCTTACGCTATGCCGGCCTGGGATGCGCTGGTGCTGCTGGCCGCGCTGCTCGACGGTCTGCGCCTGCCGCGCGCCGCACAACTCACTGCCAGTCGCTCCTGGTCCAATGCTCTGGCTCTCGATTCGGAGACCGAGATTGAATTGACTATTGAGAACCACGGCCAGATGATCGTCGAGTGCCGTCTTGTGGATGATCTGCCGCCGGCGCTGGTTTCCGAGCCGGCGACTCATCGGCTGATGGCATTCCCGCGTGTGCCGGCCAGACTGCGTTACCGCGTGCAGCCCACCGAGCGCGGCGACTGGGAGACGGGCTGGCTCTACGTTCGGTATCGGTCGGGGTTGGGACTGGCCGAGCGCTGGGCATGCGCGCCACTCACCCAGACGATGCGGGTCTATCCCGCTTTGCGCACCGGCGAGGAGCAGCAGATATTCCTGGCCCGCAGCCGGCAAATCGACTTGCAACTGCGCCGCGCACAGCAGCGTGGGTTGGGGCGCGACTTCGAAAGCCTGCGCGAGTACCGCGAGGGCGACGACCTGCGCGATATCTGCTGGACGGCCACGGCGCGGCGAGGGAGCCCCATCACCCGCCAGTACCAGACCGAGCGCAGCCAGCCGGTCTGGATCGTACTCGACTGCGGGCGGTTGATGCGGTCGCGGGTCATTGCGGGTGCAGAACTCGTCCAAAGCGCGGGCGGTGCGCCTAGCGCCCATTCAAAACTCGACTACGCCTGCACAACCGCCGTGGCGCTGGCGCAACTGGCGCTCTATTCCGGTGACCGCGTGGGCTTGCTCGCTTATGGTCAAAGCATCCAACAGCGTTTGCTCCCTGGCCGTGGTGCGGCACATCTGCGTCAGTTGATCGAGTCGCTGGCCCAGGTGCACGCGGAAGCAGGCGAGGCTGACCATCTCCGAGCCACGGCTACACTCAGCCGTCTGCAACCGCGCCGCTCCCTGATCCTGTGGATCACCGATCTGGCTGAAACCGCCATGCGGCCGGAGGTGGTTGACGGCGCGGTGCAACTGCTGCGCCGGCACGTGCTTCTCTTTGTAGCCATGGCCCAGCCGGAGGTCGAGTCCATCGCCCAGGCGCGACCAAAAAACGTGGAGCAGATGTTTCGCGCTGCGGCTGCTCAGGAAATGGCTGGCCGCCGCGAACTGCTTCTCGCCCGCCTCCACGAGCAGGGTGCGCTCACTCTCGATCTGAATCCCGAAGCCCTTACTTCTTCGGTGTTGAATAATTACCTGATGGTGAAGGAACGGGCGATGGTTTAGTCGAAGCCTTCTGCGGCTTTATCCCGCTCCGCTGGAATCCGAGCCACCCGTTGCCTCATCTGAGAAAATAGGGACAGTGAATCGGGAACATACATTTGTCTGCCAGTTGGCAACGGCGCGGGCGCTTCTTTCCCTGCTGGTTCTTGCCGGTGCGGCCGTGGCTGGTGATGCACAGGCGGCCAATCCAACCTCTGCCACAAACCCGTTTTACGGCAGCGTGACAGCCAGTCCAATTAGCGATGAAGCCCTCAGGCTCTCACTGGATGAGGCCGTTCGCCGTGGCCTGGAAAACAACCTCGGCCTCAAGGAAGCCGAGAACAACGAGAAGACGATTGAAGGGGAAAAGAAAGAGGCCATCCAGGAGTTTCTGCCTACGATCACGCTGAGCGGCGATACTGGTGTGCATCAGCAGGACCTGGTCGCGTTTGGTTTCAGCGCCAAGGCCCTCAAAGAATTCAGTTCGCTCTTTCCAGGCGGCGTTCCGCCAGCCGGACTCTCCTTCATCACTCGCGATGAGCTCACCGAAGGGCAGATCCATTTCAACGAGATGATTTTCTCCGGTCCTGTGATCGCCGGCTACAGGGCGTCCCGTGCTGGCGAGAAAGCCGCCCATTTCGCCAAAATGTCGGCGCGCGGCGAGGTGGTGCAGCAGGTAGCCACGGCCTATCTTCATGCCATAGCCACTTCCAGCGATGTGGATAACGCGAGGGCGCTGGAAGCGAGCGACGAGGTTCTGCTTGAGCATGCTCAGGCCGCGCATCAGGCCGGAACTGCAGCCAATCTCGATGAATTAAGGGCGCGAGTCCAGCTCCAGGCCCAGCAGCAGACTCTGATCGAGGCTCAAAATTCCCTTGAAAAGGACCTGATCCTGCTCAAACGCGAGATCGGCGTAGACCCGGGCCAGAAGATCGTGCTCACTGATCCGGCTCCCTACAGCGAACTGGCCGCGCAAACCCCTGAAGAGGTACGCGCCGTCGCTTACCAGAATCGCCAGGACTACCAGAACCTGCAAAACCAGGTGGTCGCCTACAAGGCCATTCACGCCGCCTATCGCAGCCAGCGCTTGCCCAGCCTGAGTTTCGGCGGCTACTACGGCGTCAGCGACGTGGGCGCCGTAGGCTCGCATGGAAACTTCATCGCCCAGGGCACGCTGAGCGTCCCGCTCTTCCGCGAAGGCAAGTTGCGCGGCGATACTGAAGCCGCCCAGGCCCAGCTCTCCTCTGTTGAAGACGAACTGGCCGATCTCCGCAATCAAATCGACCAGCAGGTGCGCTCCGCTCTGCTTGACGTGGACGCAACGGCCAAGCTGGTCGATGTCGCCCGCTCCAACGTCGAGCTGGCCACGCGCGCCCTGAGCGACGAAACCGACCGCGTGAATGCAGGCGTGGACGATAACCTGCCGTTAGTGACCGCACAGGCAACACTGGCTTCGGCCCAGAGCAACCTGGTTGAAAGCCTCTATCAGTACAACGTAGCCAAGCTGGTCCTGGCCCGCTCTGCTGGAATTCTCGAACAGCAGTACCGGGTTTACCTGGGGCGGTAGATCGTCTCAGATCATCACATCCGCTAGACGGTAACCCGGAGTATCCTTCCCACGAGCATTTTGTTTGGCTTGCAGAGGCTCGCTGTGGAAACACGCGAGCCCGCATCCGTATAGACACAAAAGGAGTCCGCAATGCGCCGATCTGCGTTTATTTTGACTGCGTGCCTTTTTCTGGTGGTGGGTCATGCAAAGGGTGAGTCAAAAGACAAGGAACTGAAGAGTTATCTGGATGGCGTTACCGAACGCGGGCGCGCCTTGTACGCCTACGATCAGGCAGCATGGCATGGGACGGACGCCTTCTTCGAGATCAAGCCCGATACGAATGGCCTAACAAAGTACATTTGCTTGAAGGCCGCCTCCGGTTGGGTAGTTTCATTTGGGGGACGGAATTCGGCAAGTGACGAGCTGCTCATCGTTTATGAGGCGGTGGAAACGGGCCAGCACGGTCATTTTGTCGCCCACCGACTTGATCCTCCCAGGGAGGCAACGGATGAACAGACCGCCATGGAGCATGCGTTGGAACTCGCCAGCGCGGATTTTCAACACCCGCAGCGCCCTTATAACAGCGCAATTCTTCCCGCTCCCAACGGGAATTTCTATGTCTATTACTACCCCGCGCAGACAAAAGATACAGTCTGGCCCATCGGCGGAGATGTGCGCTATACCTTATCACCTGACGGAAAGCAGCTTATCGAAAAGCGGCAATGCACAAAACGATTCTCGACATGGAATATAAACCGGGTTCAAACGTGGTTGCCGGCATGCACTCGCATGTTCTGAGCGATGTACCTGAGGATACCGACGTACTTTATGTACTTACGCGCAAACCATCCATACCGGAATACGTGGGCACGCAAAAGCGAATTTTTGTTGTAAATACCGATGGCACAATCACGATTAAAAGCGTTAAATGAACCCACTTCACTCGCCCGTGTACCTTAATAGGAGGGGAATCTTTCACCCATGGCAAGACTGCTGAGAATCAAATACTACGTGGAGCCGGATGCGACTGCTCTGGCTTGTCGCGCGGCGCAGTACTTTGTTGAGATGATCGGGGAAGCCGTCGCAGGACTGGGGCGGGCGCGCATCGCCATCAGCGGCGGTTCAACACCCAAGGCCACCTTCCAGATGCTGGCCGACCCTGAGCAGCCGTGGCGCAACCGCATGCCCTGGGACCGGCTGGATCTCTACTGGGTAGACGAGCGCGCCGTTCCTCCTGACAACGCCGAGAGTAACTATCGCATGACCCGCGAGGCACTGCTGGACCACGTGCCGCTGCGGCCCGACCAGATTCACCGCATAGAGGGCGAATTAGACCCTGAAAGGGCTGCCTCCCGCTACGAGTCCGAGCTCAGAAACAGTTTCCGCCTGGAGGGCGCGCAAAGCCCGCGTTTCGACCTGGTCCAGCTGGGCATGGGAACGGACGGCCACACTGCCTCACTCTTTCCCCACACTGAGGCTCTCCACGAAATCGGCCGACTGGCGACGGCCAACCACGTATCCCAGATGAACTCCTGGCGCATCACCCTCACCTGGCCGGTTATCGACCACGCCAGCTCCGTCTTCTTCCTCATCGCCGGCGAGGATAAAGCAAAGATTCTAAAGGAAGTGTTAACCGGGCCGCACGATCCGGAACGGCTGCCTAGCCAACTTATCTGGCCTGTAAGCGGTATACTCACACTGTTCCTGGATAGGGCTGCGGCTGCTCTTTTGCCCGCGACTGACGGGGAGGGTTGCGGTGTTTTGGAGAGAGAAAGATGATTCTGGCGGGAGATGTAGGCGGTACTAAGGTCAATCTGGCGCTGTTTGACTTTGTTAGTGGAAAGCTTAAGCAACACAGAGATAAACAATATCCTTCAAAGGAATACTCCGGCCTGGAAGAGATCGTAAGGGAGTTTCTGGCTGCCGACAAAGTGACTGCGGCATGCTTTGGCGTGCCCGGCCCGGTGCGCGACGGACGTCTCCGCCTGACCAATCTTCCCTGGACGCTGGACAGCCGCAAGCTGGCTGCCGATCTGGGAATCGATCACGTCTTCCTCATCAACGATCTTGAGGCCAACGGCTACGGCCTTGCCGAACTCGATGATACCCAGATCTTCACGCTGAACCGGGGCGATGCCAGCCAGATTGGCAACCGCGGGCTGATTTCGGCGGGTACCGGACTGGGCGAGTGCTACCTGGTGTGGAACGGTCACCAGCACGTTCCCAATCCATCGGAGGGCGGCCACGCGGACTTCGCTCCGCGCAACGAAGACGAGATCGACCTGCTGCGTTATCTCGAGCAGAAATACAACGGGCGCATCAGCGTTGAGCGCGTGGTCAGCGGTCCGGGCCTGTTCAACATCTACGAGTTTCTGCGCGACGTCCGCGGCATGGAAGAGCCGGCCTGGCTCCGCGAACGCATTGAAACCGAAGACCCCAACGCCGTCATCACCGAACTGGCAATGGCGGCCCGCAGCGAGATCTGCGAAAAGACCGTGGATATTTTCGTCTCCGCATATGGAGCCGAAGCAGGCAACCTGGCGCTCAAGATTCTGTCGGTGGGCGGACTTTATGTCGGCGGCGGCATCGCTCCCCGCATCCTGGAGAAGCTCAAGGACGGCACGTTCATGAAAGCCTTCACAGATAAGGGCCGTCTGAGCCAGTTGCTCATCAATATGCCGGTGCGCATCGTGCTGGAGAGTCGCGCCGCGCTGCTGGGCGCAGCCGCTTATGCTGAAGCCCGCGCCGCCGAGATCAGCGGGATTTCGCCGCGTGCTGCATCGTTGAAGGTTTAGCCGAATCGCCTGTAGTGCGCGCTAGGTTTGGGTGCCCCAGGTCTCGACTTTGAGACCTGGGATTCCACGTGCCGGATTTTTCGCGTCTGTAGATTTCGGCGGCGTTACGGACCAAGCGTATAAATTACGTTGACGGTCGTCATCACCTCGACAGGCTCACCGGCCAGCATATAGGGTTTGTACTCCCAATGAGATACAGCCCACAAGGCCGATGCTGCAAGCGAAGGCCAGGGAGCGGAGACAACGTGCAGATCGTGGATTGTTCCATCGATGCCTATTGTGGCTCTCAGAACTACTGTGCCTGAAGCTCGTGCGTCCTTTGCATCCTGGGGATAAACGGGAACTTCTTTCTTGACCAGTGACCCCGCCATAACGCCACCCGAAATGCTTACTTTCTTCACATCCGAAACATTCACTCTTTTCACGTCCGAGACAGATTTATCCGTCGGAGGTTTAAGCGCCGGATCGGCTGCGTCGAGCCAGGTAATCAAATCCACCGTGGCGGAGAGGAGCTTGCGCTTTCCTTCGAAAAGCTGAATCTCGCGAGCCAGATATCTATTCTGGACCTTCACGATATTGCTAAGTTCTGTAGTAGTTGAACCGAAAGATGAACTTACTCTCAAAGCCGGCAATTGCGGCTCGAAGCAGTAAGTGGGGAACAAGCCTAACTGCACATCTTATACCTGCCCATGCTGAGGCATCAGTGGAACGACCATGATGCAAGAAAGCTTGTTGCCCCTCGATCCTATGGGTTCGCGGTCCAGGCGAACTTTGGAGGGGTCAAGATCGCTGGAATCCGGAAGCGGCGAGAACAATGCGCCTTGAAGCTTGTATTCAAAGTATTGGAGCCGTCCACTTGTAGCCTGGTAAGCGTGTTTGCCTTCGGTAGTGTACCAATCGGTGTGCGACAGCGCTGGGCGCGTCCAGCTGCTGCGGTGGACTTTCGGCGAAGCCCACCAGTATTCATAAGTTCCCTGTTCGGTCGGTTTGCCCTTTTCGTCGTAAAGCTGGTAAGTGGCCTTCAAATGCCAGGGCTTCAAATCCGGCGACTCGAAGTCATAAAAGGGGGCGGCCATCGCGAAGACTGCGCGAGGATCCTTGGGCAACCCCGGAGCGGCGCTGCCGTCAGTCTGGTCGAATAACGGCAACATTGCCGTAGTACTCAAAAGAAGAAAACAGAGTATGCGCATGATGCGCACAGGGTAGCATGGAAGCCGCCGTCCGGTCAGTGAGACGATCTCAACAGTGCGCGGTAATTGCCAGACCTGGAAATCAAAGGACCTCTCTCATTTCTTTTTCCAATACTCGACGACCGGGTAAAATCTCTTGAGTAGCAGCAGCGCGCGAAAGAGGGTCTAATGCTTTCGTCAATCAATTTCTGGATGTGTTTGGCCGGGCTTCTCGTTCTCGTCCCTGGAGTTGTTATCCATCGACCGGAGATCGGCGCGGCTCACGGCTGGGACAAGCTCATCGCCATGGGCTCTCTCTTCATAGCCGTTTCACTCGCTGCATTCGCGCCCGAGCACTTCGGCGGCCCAATGAAGGTTGCGGATATGGTTCCGGCCTGGATGCCAGCGCACGTGTTCTGGGCGTACTTTGTGGGATGCGCGCTGTTTGCGGCGGCAGCCAGTCTTGCTGTGAAGAAGTACGTAGGCTTGTCGTCCACCCTGCTCGGATTGATGTTCTTCCTATTTGTCTGCATGATGCATATACCGAATGCACTCACGGATCCCAGGGATCGGTTCGGATGGACCTACGCGCTTAGAGATCTCTCTTTTGCGGCAGGTGCATGGGCTCTGGCCGGACTGCATAGCCGGGCATCGTCGCCGCAGATATCGAAATGGATGATTTTATCCGGGCGCATCGTCATAGGGATCGCCGCAATCTTTTTTGCCACAGAGTTTTTTCTCCATCCGGAGTTCGCGCCTGGCTTTCCTTTGGAATTGATGACGCCATCCTGGGTTCCGTTCCCCAGGGTGTGGGGATACCTGACAGGAGCGATCCTGCTGACCGCTGGAATCGGTCTTTTCCTGGACAAAAAAGCTCAGATAGCCGCAACCTCGATTGGCGCGTTAATGACCGTCCTCGCGCTGTTCCTCTATGTGCCGGATTGGATCATCGCACGTGGTGGAACAACGCCGGAGATCATGGAGGCGATCAATTACGTCTTTGACACATTGTTCTATGCGGGAACAGCGCTGGTGCTGGCATCGGCGTTGCCACGCGATCCGGAGCGCGCGCAGGAAACTTAGCGCCCGCATCTCCGGGTTCGCTGCCAATGCTTTTTCTTGAGCGTCCCCCCATCGGCAACAGTTTCTGCGGGTTCAATTCCCCGAGGGCGCTCCCAGCGGCAGCACGGTTCTGCCAAAGGTGGAGTTAGTCACCAGGGCAAAGCTGGTATACATGGCCAGCATTCCGCAGGCTAGACCTACCCAGCCACCGGCCACGTTCAGCCCGTGCATCCCCGATAAGTCCCCGAACCCGAGAAGGAAGAAAGTGATCCACAGCGTGAGAAATACCCACCACAGCGACTTGGCCAGGCGAAAGGTTGCAATCCACATATAAAATGTGAAAACTCCCCATCCGATCAGAGTGACGGCAATGGTGCTTCCCGCCTGGCTCAGGTCAAGCACTCCGCGCCCGCCGAGAAAAACCAGAAAGACAAACCACCACCAGAAGGCTCCGTAACTGAGAAACGCCACGGTGCCGAAGGTATTGCCGGTGCGGAACTCCATAATTCCGGCAATCATCTGCACCAAGCCGCCAAATACGAATGCCAGCGGCAGCACCACCGGCTCGCCGCCTTTGGGCAAGATGCCGGCGTTGATAATGCTAAGGATCACGGTGGTAAGCCCGAAGGCAATCAGGCCCAGAGGCGCAGGGTTCGCGAATGCAGGTTTCTGTTCGTCGGCCATAAGTCTCCTCGTGTTTTTTTCTTTGCGACTTAGTTGTGTATGGGAATTCCAATCTGTCTTTCTCCTGCCTGCGTGGATTAAGTCACGATGCGCCGGGGAAGCGGGCAGGAATGGCGGGATGATTCCATATGTGAATTTCTGTGTCAAGTGAATTTTCGATAGCATGCATACGCAAGCGGCGCCTGCAATAACCGACCCTTTGTCTGAATTTCAGGCAAGGACTCCGCATCATGGCGAATATTGTCCACTCGTCGGCGAAGAATGTCGCT
Source organism: Occallatibacter sp. (assembly GCA_049515455.1). GTDB lineage: Bacteria > Acidobacteriota > Terriglobia > Terriglobales > Acidobacteriaceae > Telmatobacter. The sequence goes on along the minus strand of JBEKUB010000031.1, from coordinate 31,817 downwards.
CTTGCTTCCAGGATATGTCTGCGTCGTAGAGCTATTGATTCCTTCCGGGCGTACAATGAACACCATTGATCGTGCCACATCCTTAGCCCGCCGATAAGTGTCAGTGGCACGAATTGGAGAGGCGCCTTGACTCAGGAGGAATGCATCGCAGTTGAGCCTTGAGACTTCAATTGCTGCTGAGTGCAGCAGCGACCGGCGCGAGAGCATGAAGGACCCGGCGCGCCCGAGCAGGAAGAATCAGATGAAGGTACGTCTCCTGGCTGCCTTCCTCCGCAGCTTTTGCAGGCCGTTCCTCATTGCGGCTGCGGCATTCTTCATTGCCGGCACGTCGTTCGCCGGGCCTGCGCAGGCACAATCCGCAACCAGGTCTCCGGCCACGCTGCGAACCCTCACGAAAGCGAACGAGGTCCATAGCCTCTCCACCGAGGAAGCCAAGCGCGCCTATCGTGTCCATCTGCGTGCGGTCGTTACTTATTTCGATCCAAGCTACGATAAAGAGACCGCCTCAATGTTCGTTCACGATGCGAGCGGCGGCGTATATGTCGACCTTCCCGTAGGCTTCAAAATTGTGCTTTCCCCCGGAATGCTGGTCGATGTGCAAGGAGTGAGCAGCCCCGGAGGCTTTGCCCCCGTGGTCGACCAGACTCAGATCGAAGTGATCGGGCAAGCGCCTCTCCCGTCAAACCCCATCCGGGTAAGCCTGATTCGCCTGCACACCGGCGCCGAAGACTCCCAATGGGTCGAGGTTGAAGGCATAGTTCGTTCCGTCGTCGAACGCGGGCACAACGTTAGGCTGCAGTTGCAAATGGAAGGCGGCATCGTTGGCGTTGTAATGGTCAAGGAAGAGGGCGTTTCCTATTCCAGCCTGGTGGACGCGAAAGTGAGGCTCCGAGCCACGGCCGCCCCAATGCTTAACAAGAGCAACCAGATAATCGCTATTCGCCTCATGTGCCCTGGCTTTTCAATGATCAAGGTTCTTGAACCGGTGCTCGGCGATCCATTTCAGCAACCGGTCGTTCCCATTGATGGCCTGTTGAGATGGAATGAGGTCAATTCCCGGTATCACCGCCAACATGTGCGTGGGACGGTGACCTTGCAGTGGCCCTGGCCCGATTCGTTGGTCTGCATCCGCGATGCGACACGGGGAATCTGTGCACACACCGATCAGAATCCGCGACTGGCCCTGGGCGACGACGTAGATGTAGTTGGATTCATTGAAGTTCCAGATGGTGCGCCGGCCCTCTACCATCCCTTGTTCCGGAAAGTGGGCAGCCACAACAACTTTATAACCGAACCTGCAACTGTCGAACAGGTTCTCGAAAGTAATCACGATTCCGAGCTGATCTGGATCGACGGCCAATTGATCGGAATCAATCAGTCGGCTTCAGACTTTACGCTCATGTTAAGCTCCGGAAAGAACATTTTCACCGCAGTTTTGCCCAAGAAACTTGTTGGGGCGAATTTTACTCCATGGCAGATCGGGAGCAAGCTGCGGGTTAGAGGAATTTGTTCGCTCCATCTTGATACAGGCAGCAGCGCGGCAATCGAAGGAATCGCAGAAGCGGTGTCGTTTGCGGTTCTGATTCGTTCGCCTGAAGATGTGACGGTTCTGGAACGCCCCTCATGGTGGACGGTGACTCATTCGCTGGCGCTGCTGGCTGTGGCCGTGATCATCACGCTGCTTGTGCTTGGCTGGGTGATGGCGCTAAAAAGGCAGGTGGCACGGCAGACAGTGCTTCTACGCGAAAGTGAACAGCGTTTTCGCCACATGGCTCTGCACGATTCCCTGACCGGGCTGGCCACCCGCGTGCCGCTGAATGACCGGCTGAACACGGCCGTGCAAAGGGCGAAGCGCCATTTTGGCGGGATCACTTTACTCATGCTGGATTTGGACAGCTTTAAAGAAATCAACGACACATTTGGTCACCGTGCCGGCGACGAGGTTCTGCGCGTTACCGCGGCTCGCCTTCTTGAAGTAGTGCGCAAGAGCGATACTGTGGCCAGAATGGGAGGGGACGAGTTTATTGTTCTGCTCCCCGACTTGAGCGATCCGCTATCGGCGGAGGGGTTTGCCGCAATCATTATGAACGCCCTGGCCGGTCCGATTCATTTTGAGGGCAAAGAGATGCGGGTTTCAGTCAGTATCGGGGTCTGCTCAGCGCAATCGGGAGACCTGGATGCCGATGCGCTGTTGAATTGTGCCGATACAGCTCTTTACCGTGCCAAAGCCAGTGGGCGAAATTGCTTCCAGCTCTTTACAACTGACATTGACGAAGCCCGTGCGCGGAATGCGAGTTGATGGGTCCAGCCCAGCGCGGTTACTGCTGCTCCTTCATTCGCTTCGCAAGCACTTCCCTATATAGATTGCATTGCGGAATGCGCAATCCCTCGGCGGTCGCAATGCCGCCGTACTGCGTAAATTCGATGAAGGTCTGCCGTTGTTCGAATCCCGGCCAATGAGGTAGCGCATCTGAGTTTGGATTGCCGGTTTTGGCGAAGTTAGTCCAGTAGATCTCCATCTCATCGGCGAGTTTGAAGTCGGTATCCACAAACTTCGCGGCAGCTTCGAATTGCCCTGTTTTGGGGTAATACCCGAACACGTAGGGCAACTCGGCGGAGTGAGTGGCCCCTTTTGCTTCCCCGGGACTGAAGCGCTGAAACTCATACTCATAAGTGGGATAACCCGCAGCGCTGTGCCACGCTGCCTCAGTAGCGGCTGCGCAACGGTAGCGCGAATCGGCCAACCACTGGTCGGCTACTGAACCGTGCAAGGGATCGGAGTTTCCTTGCCCGCCGTTTGCCAGACCGTAGAGTGCCAGCGCCCGGGGCGCAAAATCTCCCGCCTCCTTTTGAATTGTCATTCTCAACTCGTCCGCTGTGGCCGTACTGCCGGATTCGATGGCGTTGTTGCCAATCATCAAAGGAATCGCCGACTCCTGACCCGAGGCAAAGACATCGGCGGGGGAGCGCGGAATGACCCAGCCATCAATGATCGGATGCGTAGTGGGGCGGTGCTGCGCGTCCAGGGCATTCACTGCTTTCAACAGATCTTTGGCCGGCATCTGGCGCAGAAATTTAACAGCGCCCTGCCCGGCTGGAACTTTCATCTGAGCCGCGAACTCTACTCCGGCTTGTTCTGCTGGGGCACGGGAATGCAGCAGAGTATGCACCGGCGTTCCGCTCTCCACAATCGCCTTTTGAGGCAGTTCCCGTGCCAGGGAGGTCATCATCAAACTCGTATCCAGCGCACCCGCGGACTGGCCAAAGACAGTGATGTTATGCGGGTCGCCGCCGAACTTTGCAATATTGGCGATTATCCAGCGAAGGGCGAGAATCTGGTCCATCAGGCCGTAATTACCTGAAGTATGATGCGGCGACTCGCGCGTCAACTCCGGATGTGCAAAGAAACCGAAGATGCCAACCCGGTAGTTGACCGTAACCAGTAGCACTCCGTGATCCACCAGCGTTCCATCATTGAAGAGTGGAACTGATGCGGTCCCGGCTTCATTTCCACCGCCGTGAATCCAAAACATCACGGGCAGAGGCTTCTTCGCCGGCCAAACTGGCGTCACGATATTCAGGTATAGGCAATCCTCCCGGCTGGTTTGGGCGTAGCTCCAGTTCCAATCTCCTTCAGCATCTGCCCACTGTGTGCACGCGGCGCTGAAGGCATTTGCATCGCGTACGCCGCTCCACGGCTTCACAGGCAAAGGTTCATGCCAGCGCAGATCGCCCACCGGCGGTTGCGCGTAGGGAATTCCCAGGAACTTTGCGCCCCCGTTTGGTCTGGGCACACCGCGTAGTTTGCCGCTCGCGGTCTTCATGATCAGCGGTTCGTCCTGCGCAAGAGCCGCGCCGCAGAAAATGGAAAGAATCATTGCAATAGCAGCAAAAACGAAAATCGCCTCTGCATTAAGGCGTGCGTTAAATTTTGAAATTAATTTGGCCACCAGGTTTCCCTCAACTCCTCGATCATCGGAGATTCTATCAATTTTGTCTGAACGCTGAATCATGGCACGGCTCAAGATATTTCGCGGTTCTTTGATTCTTCAGCTTGCACGTTCCAGGTTTACGGCTATTCTGAAGAGGCAATCGCATGAGCTTTTCCCACACCATCGGCAATACCCGTTACACATTCGCTCACCTGCGCGAACTGCTGGCAAAAGCAACTCCCCTGCGCAGCGGAGACCAACTTGCAGGGGTTGCAGCGGAGTCGGCCGAGGAACGGGTTGCCGCGCAGTTTGCGCTGGCCGATCTGCCGATCAAGCATTTCCTCGCCGAGCAGATCGTCCCGTACGAGAGTGATGAGGTCACGCGGCTGATCGTGGACTCACACGATCGAAAGGCCTTCGCACCGGTGCGATCTTTCGCCGTGGGAGAACTGCGCGATTGGATTCTCTCCGACGATGCGACCGGAGAGCGGTTGGCGGTAATTGCTCCAGGCCTCACGCCTGAAATGGTCGCGGCAGTCAGCAAACTGATGCGGGTTCAGGATTTGATCGCCGCCGCCCAGAAGATCCGCGTGGTCACGCGCTTTCGAACCACCGTTGGTTTGTCTGGCCGACTTAGTGCGCGGCTCCAGCCCAATCACCCCACCGACGATGCAACCGGCATTGCCGCAGCAATTCTCGATGGCCTGCTGCTCGGCTCCGGCGATGCGGTCATCGGCATCAATCCGGCTGGCGATAACGTAGCTGTAACCGCGCGCCTGCTGCGGCTCGTCGACGCACTAAGGGCGCGTTTCAAGATTCCCGTGCAAAGCTGCGTGCTGGCACACATCACTACGCAGTTGAAAGCGCTCGAAACCGGCGCTCCCGTGGACCTGCTTTTTCAATCCATCGCAGGCACGGAGGCCGCGAATAGCAGCTTTGGCGTAAACCTTTCCCTTCTGAAGGAAGCATATGAGCAAGGCCGCGCTCAGCACCGCGGCGCGGTCTGTGCCGACGGCCAAATCGGTGGCAACATAATGTACTTTGAAACTGGCCAGGGTTCGGCGCTCTCGGCCAATGCACATCACGGTGTGGACCAGCAGACGCTTGAAGCCCGCGCCTACGCCGTTGCAAGGCATTTCAATCCTATGCTGGTAAATACGGTGGTGGGTTTCATCGGGCCTGAGTATTTGTATGATGGCAAGCAGATCATCCGCGCAGGCCTCGAAGACCATTTTTGCGGCAAGCTGTTGGGCCTGCCCATGGGTTGCGACGTCTGCTACACCAACCATGCTGACGCCGACCAGGATGACATGGATACGCTGCTCACTTTGCTGGGCGTAGCCGGCGTGAACTACATCATGGGCGTGCCCGGGGCCGACGATGTAATGCTCAATTACCAGAGCACCAGCTTTCACGATGCACTCTACCTGCGCAGAGCGTTGGGGCTCAGGCCGTCGCCGGAGTTTGAGGCGTGGCTCGCAGGCGAGACCTTCAGCCGTCTGGCGCTTGAGGCACATCAGCCGGAAAGGCTCTTGAGCTCGTGAGCCGGATTGCAAAAGAAGTTCCACCCTCCGACCCAACGCTCGCGCTGGCTGCTCGTCTGCGCTCGTTCACACCGGCTCGCGTGGGATTGGGCCGCACCGGCGTGAGCCAGCAGACCCGCGATCTGCTGGACTTTCAGCGCTCGCACGCGCAAGCCCGCGATGCGGTCCACGCGCGGCTTGAGACTGCTGCACTGGCCGCATGCCTGGGCAAAATTACTAAGTGCGAAGTCCTGCGGCTTCATTCGGCGGCTCCGGAGCGCGCCATTTATCTGCAGCGACCCGAACTCGGACGGAAGCTGGATGAAGCTAGCCGGGAAAGCCTCGCCAAGATCAGCGAATCAGCACCCCGCGAGAGAAAGCTGGCGCTGATTGTGGCCGATGGCCTATCCGCATTGGCCGTTGAACGCCACGTTCCGCCGTTGCTTAGAGAGCTGCTGCCCTTTCTGAAACAATGGGACCTTGCGCCCCTGTGCGTAGTCGAACAGGGCCGCGTGGCCATCGGCGACGAAATCGGCTCGGCGCTGGGTGCTGAAACCTCCGTGGTCCTCATCGGCGAGCGCCCGGGGCTAAGTTCGCCGGACTCGCTGGGCGCGTATATCACCTGGGCACCGCGGGTAGGCCGCACCGATGCTGAGCGAAACTGCATCTCCAACATTCGCGCGGAGGGTCTCAGCTATGCGCAGGCCGCCGCTCAACTGGACTTCTATCTGACTGAGGCGCGACGCCGGCAACTAACCGGCGTGGCGCTCAAGGATCAAGTCCCACTGCTCAAGAAAGGCTGAGACGTGATCAAGCGTTGGCTGTTCCGCATCATCGTCGTACTCGTTGCAGGTTTCGTAGTGGTGTATGGAGCCGATTGGGCAATCTTCCGGCTGCGCGGTTCGCCCACATCGACGGTTACCGTCAACCGCTTTCTCACTGTGCCGCTCAAAGGCAACAAGATCGAGTACGACTATCTCGGTTCCTCGGATGTGCCGTGTTCGATCTCGCTCTTTCCACAGGCGGGACAGAGTCCGTGTTGGCGACTGAGCAGAAACCCCAACCAGACTACAACGCTCTAAGAATTTCGCTAAGAGATGTCGCGTCGTAGCACGCGTCACAAGCCAAAGTGATGCGTATCACGCCAAAGAGTTGCAAGTGCGCCTAGCATCGGGAAATCTCTCGAGTATTTCCGAGGAATGATGTACAGCCGCACACAAAACGAAAACGGCACTTACAATACGCGCTGCCTCGACTGCTTCATCACCATTGCGTCCAGCGTGGAGACGACGGAAGAACTGGATCAGCGGGAAGGCCGCCACATCTGCCCGGAGAAGGTTTTGGCGCAGTTGCTAGCGCAGGAAAGATCCATCGTCGCCCATGCGCGGCTCAACTAGAGGTCTCCGCAGGCTGCCTTACTGAACGCTCCCTACTGCATCCGTGCCTGGTCACGCAGTTGCCGAGCCGTGGCCTCAAGGAATGTTTCAACGCTGGCGCTCGAAGGCACCTCAAGCCCTGACTTTGCCTGCAACGCTGAAGCGATACGCCGGGCCAGGGCTCGCCTGGTCTCCAGGCTCATATCGAGACGACGCGACAAAAACCCCTCCAGCACCTCGAGGTCGGCTGTGGAGAGTTTGGCGATCCCAGTAGCGGGCAGGATGACGGCAAAATGCGGCTCGGGAGCCGGCGTGCTCGCGGTAAAGCTCTGGGCGGTGAAGGTTCGCGTGGCCGACTCGTTCCATAGCGGAGCCTCTTCTTCCCGATCCCTCACTACCAGCGTTCCGGCGGCCAGGTCGCCCAGGCGCTGATGCTGTTTGGTGGCAAACATCGCGATCACTCCGACCGCGTAGATTGAAAAGGGTTGCATGTCGATATAGCGCACAAGGTTGCGCGCCATTGACTCAAAGAGGCCGATCGCGCGCCCGGAGCGCTGGATCACGCGAATCCTGGCTACACGCTTGCCTGGAGTGCGTCCATTCCAGAAGGCTTCAAAGAGAGTGAAGTAACCCAAGTTAAGCAGAAAAGCGCCGGCTATGATCAGGACAACAACCCACCTTTCTGAGATGGCAGAATATAGCTTGAAACTCGACAGCACGATGGCAAGGAAAATCAAGAGCACCAGAAAACCGGCGCCCCAGATTAGGTAATCGACCAGCAGCGCGATAAAACGGCTGCCAATGCCGGCGAGCGGCATTTCGATGGCTACCAGTTCCGGGGTGTCGATGCTAAGCTGGTCAGAACTCAGGTCCATGGCACAAATCCTCTCAAACCAGTGGATTCAAAAGCGGCAACCCTACTGGGACCGGCTCTCCGGCTTGCTGGCGCAATGCGGTGCAGGCGGCCTGGGCAGGCTCTCTCGCAAGGAACTGCAGGAGATTGCCCTGCTTTACCGGCAGGTGGCCGCTGACCTCTCAGTGTTGCGCCAAGACCAAACCGCCCGCAGTTACGCCGCCCATGTGAATCAGTTGCTGGCTCGCGCTCACCATATCATCTATTCCGGCCGCAAGACCAATCTGACCACGCTCTTCCGTTTTATGAGGGACGAATATCCGGCTATTTTCCAACGGCAGATCGGGTATGTGCTGGCTTCGGTTGCGGTTTCAGTGGCCTGGGGAATTCTGGGCGCGGTGCTCACCGTCGCGCGGCCGGACTTCATGCGCCACTTCGTCGGGCCGGAGATGATCGCCACCATGGAGCGGCACGAGATGTGGACCAAATCAGTAGTCAGCATCGCTCCCTTGGCCTCCAGTGCGATCATGTCCAATAACATCTTCGTCTGCTTTGTTACCTTCGCTGGCGGCATCACTTTCGGCCTGGGAACCTTTTACTTCCTGTACAGAAATGGCATGATGCTGGGCGTGATCGGCGCGGCTTGCCACCAGTACGGAATGTCGCTGGCGTTCTGGAGTTTTGTCGCGCCGCACGGGTCTCTCGAATTGCCGTCGATCATCATTGCGGGAGCGGCGGGATTCCGGCTGGGCCACTCGATGCTTTTTCCTGGAGCGCTGCGCTGGAAGGAGTCGGTTGCGCGCGGCGGAGCTGAGGCGACGCGGCTTATCGCGGGGATTATTCCGTTGCTGGTGATCGCCGGCTGCTTGGAAGGTTTTTTCTCTCCTTCTAAGGCGCCCGAGTGGCTCAAATTTACCGTCGGCGGAATGCTTTTCTCGTTGCTGCTGCTGTGGCTTTTCAGGCCGGTGAAGGCTGCGGCGGGTATTGATCTAAATAGTTAGCTATCAGTTACCCCCCACCTCCCCCCCGGTATCTTTGCGGGAAATTCCCTGTTTTCAAGGAGATAGAGCGATGGTTCTGCTGTAACTCCTTTGTTCTAAGTAGGTTAGATCCAAAATTCCTTGAAGCAAAGGAGTTACGGGCACTTGCGCGTGTTCGCTGGGTTATCGACGGTTTTATGAAATGATTGTGCGCTTCCGCGGGCATATATTCTGCAAAACGGCGTATTTGGAGAAATCCAGCAAGTTAGCTCTCGCGTGCGCGGGAATGGCGGGTTGGCAAGTTGGCGGCGGGAGGGCCACTCGCGAAGAACAAGGGAGGGTCCATCAAGGCGACCGACTTAGTGGCGCGGAGATAAAAGAGATTGCCGACGAGTCATTGGGAGCTGGCTGGGAACGCCATTGAATCCATGTTCTGCGGCGACAGAATCTGTAGATGCTCGAGAGGGATGGGATCGCGGCCCCAGACGAGATAATCGACCAATACTCCCCCCACGATGTACGGACTGATAAAGGCAAAGGGAAGAACATAGCCGCGTGTGATAAGCGACTCGGCGATGCTCTGGTTCCTTCTGCTCGGGCGCCGATAGCCGGGAACCTGCGGAATTTCAAACGAGGTCAGTTGCATTTCAGGATGCTTGCGCGCGTAACGCACCAGCTTGTAGGTAACCTGCCTGGGGGTGGTAGTGCCTGCGTCAGGAAGTGCGCCGCGGCGGAACGCGCCTGGAAAATAGAAGTTCAAAATGCCGCGCGTAAAATCCGCGCAATTCCTCGAAAGCAGGTTGAAGCGGGAACGGTTCGTCTCAGCGTTCATGCGGGCGATGAGCTCGTTGTCTTGAGCTTCAGTGGTTCGAAACCGGTACGCGTAGATGCGCCGCTCATATGCAACGCCCACAAACTGACTCCAACCTCTTTTCACATCGTCACCCCGGGGTACGTCCTTGCCCAGGCTTAGCAGGTGAGCGTCATGGTATTGGTCGCGCAGGCTGGTTACGGCTTCGCGATCTGTGCGTGCGGGAATCTCGGAGGCGCTCTCGACGGAATAGAGGTAAGGAAGCAGGGGAATCGCTATCCAGTCGTAGCCTGCGATTCCCTGATAGCGGGTAATCACGGCGCCAAACTCGTCCGGTGCGCAACGGCGTAACTTTACCGGAGTTTCAGCGCAAATGCGTGCAAAAAAGACAGCATCGTGACCTGTGGGATTCAAGAAACCGAAGAAACCAAAGGGCTCTTCCATCAACATCGCGGCCTGCGCGCAACTGCGCCGGCAAGCCAGCGATGAGAGCGCCAGAGCCACGAGAAAGAATGCAATTGCGCGTTGAGTGCGCATCGAGAGCACGGGGTGCCTTCCGGCCGGGTTGCGGCCTTACATATCCAGTATGATGCAGAGCCGGCGAGATGAAACGAGCGGTAGGGATGAGCGCGCGCATGCCTCGGGGGCTAAAGTCCTGACCTACCATAATCCCCGATTTGATTTAGACGCTTAGCAGAGCTACGGCGGCGAGGGCCAGGGCTATGCCGGCGAATTGGCGGCGGGAGGGCCACTCGTGGAGGAGCAGGGCGGCTAAGAGGATGGTTCCGGCGGGGTAGAGAGAGCAGACCAGGGCGGCTACGTCGAGGCGGCCGATCTGCGTGGCGCGGAGAAAAAAGAGAATGCCGATGGTGTCGAGGGCTCCGGCTGCGATGCCGGTGAGCCAGAAACCGTCCCATTTTCCCTTTGGCGGTATGGCAACGATAACCAGGATCAAGGATATAGAGCCGGCGGCGCGGGCGGAGGTCAGGGTCCACAAGATGCCGCCGGGATTGGCGAATTTGAAGAGGGTTAGTTGGGTTCCGAAGCCGATGCCTGCCAGGGTGGCTAGCAGCAGGGCGGTTGGGGGAGTGTTTGCGCCCCCGACCGCTGGTGAGCGGGTGATTAGCCAGATTGCCAGCAGGCCCATCGCCAAGCCTGCGGCGGTTAATGGGGTGGGCAGGCCATCGTGGATCAGGGAGAAAAGGACGGGGATGAGGGCGGTGAGAAGTCCGGTGAGGGCGGCGGTGAGACCCATGGTACCCATGGCCAGGGCGCGATAAAAGATGGCCAGGGCTATTGATCCTTCAAAGCCGCCCAAAGCGGCATAGAAGAGATAACGCGAGGCGGGGAGGGGAAGGTGGATTCCCAGGCAGATGGCGAGCAGGACGAGCACGGAAAAGATGTGACCTGAGGCGGCAACCAGCAGGGCGGGAGAGCGGCGCGCGCCGAGGCCTCCGACAAAATCCGATCCGCCCCAGGTGGCGGCCGAGACGAGACCTAATCCGGCCGCTGCTCCTGAGGAGTTCACGAGCTTATTGAGCGTCCTTGGCGTTGGGGTAATAGCCGGTCTTGGCGATTACCTCGAGGCCGGGACGGTCTACGCGCACATCGATCTTGCGGAATTTGCCGTCGATAAAGGGCTGGTGGCTGAGATAGCCGAGGGTGTACTGGGTGCGGGCTTCTTCGGCGATCTTGGCGTAGCTCTTCTCGATGCCGTCTACACCGCGCTCTGAGTCCAGGGTGCCGCCGGTGGTGTGGGCGTATTTGACGAGTATGTTGTCATACATGGTGAAGGGCAGGTGGACGCGGCTTATGTAGCCCTCGCCCCAGCGGGCTGAGTCGCCGACCAACGTGCCATAGACGGCGATCTTGTTGGTTTCGAGATAACGGATGACCTCTTTGTAGGTGGCCGTGCTGCCGTATTCCTTGCCGTCAGAGATGACGTAGATGATGCGGCGGCGTCCCTTGGGACGGTTGGAGAGTTCTTTGGCAGCGGCAAGAATGGCGTCGTTGAGGGTGTGAATCTCCTTGGGGATGGTCATGATGCCGTTGAAGGCGCCAGCCGATTTTCCAGGCTGAATGTTGGGATCGACGCATGCACCATTCTCGCGGATGTTGCAACCGGAGAGCGGACCGCTGGGAACCGGCGCCAGCATCTCGGTACCGGTCTCTTTGGTGATGGACAGGACCGCCGGCAGGCGGGTGGTTTGTGCGCCGGTAAAGCCGGTGCGCTCCTGAACTATGCTGGCATATGAAAAGACCGACACTTCATCGTAGGGGGTCAGCGCGCCCTGGATTGCGCCGAGGGAATTGTTCACTTTGGCCATGACGTCGGAGGTCAGGCTCTGATCGATCACAAAGGCGACGGAGAGCGGGAAGGGATCGACGGTAAAGACGCGCAACGGCTCGAATGAATCGTTTTCATAGACTTTGAAGTCGCGGAAGGTGAGACCGGCAACCAGCTTGCCTTTGTTGTCTTTGACGGTGACCGGGACTTCAACGAAGTTGACTTGGATGTGGAGCATGGTGGAGATTTTTTCAACGCCTTCGCCGGTCCCGGGCAACTCCGGAGGGGTGGTCTGGATCTCGACCTGGTTGGAAGGCGCATGACTACTGGGGGCGGGCTGCTCTTGCTGTTGAGCGGGAGTTGTGGTGGACGAACTGGCGGTTCCCGATTGCTCCTGTCCTGCGCCGAGTCCAGGAGTGATGGTACCGCTTTCCACGCCGGACAACGGAGGGGGCGCCTGAGGCGCGGGAGCATCCGGTACCGCGGGCTGTTGGGCCATAGCGGCCGTTTTCAGGATTGGGCTCAAGCTTAGAAGCGTCGCCAACGCGATTGCAGTGAAACCTAGCTTCATATTTCTCCAAAAGTCAGTGGTAACAAGTTAATGATCAGTGGTCAATACAAATCAATCCCTAATCATAGATGAATCTGGTGCTTACAGCGTTACGTGAACCATTGCGAGTGGCATTGAAAGCCGACTTGCGGCCATCGGCGGCAACCGGCAACGGACCACTGGGCACTGAACACTGTACTGGTCAGAGTATCAGACGCGACAGCGCGGCGCATGTTGCGTGTCTGACTGGAAAGAGTTCAGGTATGCTGACGGGAGCAGTGCTAATTCAGTCCAACGATTGTTGCAATAGTGACTCGGAGAAGCAGGATTCCTCGGCAGGGGCTAAAGCCCACACCCAATTGGTGGCGATTGCGGCACGACTGAAGTCGTGCCCTGACGCAGGGTTGGAGGTTTCAACAATCCCGAAACGGGGCCCGAGTATTTCAACAAGTGCGTAAGTTGGGACGATATGCTGGTGCGATTTGGAGTTGCCGCTTTGCTGTTGAGCCTACCTGTGTGGTGCGCGGAGGGGCGGGCGCAACTTGCTCCGTCGCCGGATGCGCCTCCGGTGAGCACTGCTCCGGCACAGGCGAGCGGGAATGAAACGGCGACGCTGAAGCTGAATGTGAACCTGGTGAACGTGTTCTTTACCGTCAAAGATAAGGACGGGAGGCTGGTTCCTCATTTGACCAGGGACGATTGCACCGTGACCGAAGACGAGGCGCCGCAGAAGCTGAAGAGCTTTACCGCGGAGACAAGCCTGCCGCTGACGCTGGGGATTCTGCTTGATACTTCAGGCAGCCAGTACCGCGTTTTGTCGAAGGAGCAGCAGGCGGGGGATAAATTCCTGGAGCAGGTGCTGAAAGCGAAGGACGAGGCGTTTTTGTTGACGTTCGATGTGAACGTGGACCTGCTTCAGGACATAACGGGCGATGTGCAGTTGCTGACGCGGGGGATGAATAAGGCGGAAATCAATACAGCGGGCGGCAATGGAGCCGGGGGATCGCCGGGAGCAGGCGGGGGAACGATTCCTGCTATCGGTAAAGTTAGGGGAACGCTGCTTTACGACGCGGTTTACCTGGCCGGGAGCAATGTTATGACCGAGGTGACGGGGCGCAAGGCGATGATCCTGTTGACCGATGGACAGGATGAAGGGAGCAAAACCAAGATCGGCGAGGCGATTGCGGCAGCGCAAAAAGCGAATGTGCCGGTTTACGTGATTTTGATTGCGGACCGGAGCTTTTATGCAGACGTGGGATTTGGGGATCTGGGCTACAAAGGCTTTTCGGCTATGAAGAAGATGACCGAGGAGACCGGCGGGCGGCTGATCGACGTGGGCAGCAATAGTAAGAAACTGGAGGAGGCTTTTCAGCAGATTGAAGATGAGCTGCGGACTGAATATGCGGCCAGCTATGCGCCTTCGAATGCTGTTCTGGACGGCGGCTTCAGGCGGCTGGGGGTGGAGTGCCGCGGGGATGGATTGAGGGTGCAGGTTCGGAAGGGATACTTTGCGTTAGGGACCAGGGAATAGGGACTGCGGAGTGGGAGTAAGTGGGTTAGCTGTGCAAAAGGCAGATAAGAAGGGCGGAAACTGTACTGTTCTTGGACACTAATTACCTTCGTACACCACTTAGTAATCTGGCGCACAAAGCTAGTCTTCTCTAAGATCGGCTGAAGTGGAAAAAACTTGAGGGCTTCTCATGGCTAATTTTTTAGCCTCAAGATTTTTTCACTTGAGGAGCCTGCGATGATTACGAACTTGGCCGCCCATGAAGGATTTGAGATCAGCCCCCGATTTCGCCGCACGATTGAGGAGAGGATCGAGCGGCTGGAGAAGGACGCAGCATACGACGAGGCGCAGGTGGCCCGGCTCGAAGATGAGGACCATATTCGCAGACAGATGCGGCTGGTGGCTTTGCAAAGGTCAGAGGCTCTGCGCATGAGGCTGTTTCTCGATAACGCGCAGGCACGGTTGGCGATGTAAGACAGGGGTTAGGGATTAGGGGTTAGAAAAAGCCCATCGTCCGAGATTCTGTTTTTGGACGCTCAGGAACAAAAAACTACATTGAAAATAGATTTTGGAGCACCGGGCGGGAATCGAACCCGCGCATACAGGTTTTGCAGACCTGCGCGTTAACCACTTCGCCACCGGTGCTTGCAAGGTTGTCAGTTCTCAGTATTCAGTTATCAGTAAAAAACTGAAGACCGGGGACTGAGAGCTGACAACTGAAAACCTATTTTGCAGCTAACTCTTTTTTGGACAAATACCAAGTTTCAACTTTGAGGCCGGCTCCGCTGCCATTGGTACGCTTGGCTGCATCGGCTACGGTGGCCGGCGCGGGTACGATCACATCCTGACCGGGCGTCCAGTCAGCGCCAACGCTCACGGAATTTGCATCGATGGCGTGCAGGGCCTGGAAGACTCGTATCAGTTCTTCGATGTTGCGGCCCAACTGCATGGGATAGTAGATAATCGCGCGGATGGTCTGCCTGGGGTCGATGGCAAAGACCGCGCGCACGGTGGAGGTGTCAGAAGCCTCAGGATGTACGAGGCCATAGAGGCCGGCGACTTTCTGGTCGAGGTCGGCGATAACCGGGAACTTGACTTCGATGCCGGCGGCCTTTTCGAGATCGCGCACCCAGGCGATGTGCGAATAGATGGAGTCGATGGACACGCCGATCAACTGCACGCCGAGGTCGTCAAAGCGCTTGGCCGCGCGCGCAAAGGCGATGAACTCAGTGGAGCAGACGGGGGTGAAGTCGGCGGGATGGGAAAAGAGCAGCACGTATTTGCCCTTCGAGGCGTAATCGCTAAGGCGGATGACGCCGTGGGTGGACTTGGCTTCAAAGTCCGGGGCGGCTTCAAGGATGCGAGGAATGCGTCCTTCTTGAACGATGCTCATGACTTTTTCTCCTCAATGCTTTGATCTGCGGGCGCACCGACCGCGCCCAGAAACTGAAAACCCACCACGCCTGTTGGCGGGTGGGTCGTCGTGGGGATTCGAAGCTTTAAGGAATCTAGACCAGAGGACACACCCGCGCAGCGCGGCAGCCTGGACAGCAGCAGCATAGGCAGATGGCGGGAGTGACGTACTGGGTCACGATAAAATTCCTTCACCGGGGGCGCTTTCAACAAGCTACTTACCGGTTATCTTTAGGCTAGAAGCTTGGCGGGGGCGTGTCAAGAGATGCCGGGAGAGGATTGACGGTGAGTTGATGAACGACCCCCTCAGGGGCTATTGGTTCCTGCGTAAATCACCCTTGCGCCGTCCCTATGGGACTCCGAACGAACTTGTGAAATCCTTTTACCCCACGCTGAAGCGCGGGGCTAACCAACTCTGCGCCTCCGGCGCGATTGTGCGCGGAGTATTAATGCAGTCTTCAATAAGGCCCCGACGATTTTGTGAACTTCATGTACGGGCTGAGGCCCGTACCGTTCACTGAAGTCCGTCAGCGGCACGGCTGAAGCTGTGCCCTTTCAAAACACAGTTATGAAACAGCTCCTGTTCTTTCTGACGCGCTACTCTGCCTGATACTCTTTCTGACCCGCTGCTCTTTCTGGTAATCTGACTGACCTACTACTCTGTGCGAGGGCTTATGGACCTGGAATATTCTGTGGTGGATGTTTTTACCGACACGGCACTGGCGGGGAATCCGCTGGCCGTGGTGATGAATGACGTGGGGCTCTTGACGGAGCAGATGCAGGCGATAGCGCGGGAGTTCAACTTGTCTGAGACTACGTTTGTGGAGCGGCGGAAGACGGCGGTGGAAAGGGTTGAGGGGGTGCTGGTGAGGATCTTCACTACGCAGGAAGAGCTGCCGTTTGCAGGGCATCCTACGCTGGGGACGGCGAGCGTGCTGAGGCTGAAGGCTCCCGAGGCATTCGATGGGGATACGGTCAGGCTGGGGCTGAAGGTGGGGCCGGTTCCGGTGCGATTTGACGGGGAGGGCCTGTTTGGAGAGATGACGCAGAAGGACCCGGAGTTTGGGGCAGAGCTGGAACCACGCGAGGTGGCGCGGCTGACAGGGCTCGATGAGCTGGATCTTGATCCGGGGCTGCCGCCCCAGGTTGTTTCTACGGGAAATCCGTTTGCGATTGTGACGCTGCGGTCAGATGAGGCGCTCGCACGGCTCAAGGTGCGACAGGAGGAGGCTACGGAGTGGCTGCGAGCACGTGGGGCACGGTGGTTCTATGTGCTGGGGCCGACTGGCGGAGAAATGCCTGCATGGCGGGCACGGATGCAGTTTAACGGGGGTGAGGATCCAGCTACCGGATCGGCGGCGGGATGCGCGATCAGCTACCTGGTTCGTCGCGGAGCTGTGGCTTCAGGCGAACGAATTGCATTGCGGCAGGGCGTGGAGATGGGGCGGCCGAGCGACATTTTTCTTTCCGCGAAGATTGTGTTGTCGAAGGTGAGCGACGTGCACGTGGCGGGAAGCACTGTTGTTGTAGCAAACGGACGGCTTTTCCTGCCGTGATGCACATGCTTTCAACAGGTTTTCATCTTCGCAAGTGCTGGGTAGTGTTAGCTCTAGCTAATTCACTGTTAATTCATGACGATTTTCAGAGTGAGTTTTCGCCTACATTTCCCTCTTCCCACGAATTTCCAATACACGTAGTCTTGGCTTTCATTGATGCAATTTAACTGGTTCCTATACCGGTTTCTATCCCAGGCCTCACCCACTGTTTTATGAGACCGTAGTCGGCCTCTTGTGATACGGAAGCCGGTTGCCGATTCATGTGCGCGAAGCGTCGAACTGAACGGCTTGCGTGCAGATACGGCATATTCGTGCGCAAGATCAACCATGAAAGTGCTTAGAAGTAGCCAGTCGCCGGGCCCTGAACAATAACCTACCAACTTGCCGGAAGAGCAAAGAAGGCGAGGGTGAAGTGTTGGCGGGCGCTAATGAAACGAAATTGCAAGACTCAAGGAGCTTATCCAGACATGCGGCCAAAGAAAGTGATACTCTGCGTCGACGACAACGAACAGGAGTTGTCCGTACTGAAGTTCATGCTGTCGACCAACGGCTACCGGGTACTATCTGCCTGCACCGGTCAGGAAGCCATCGGCATCTTTATCCAGACCCAAGTGGACCTGGTGCTGAGCGACTATGCGATGCCTAATATGGACGGAAATCAACTGGTGGACCGGCTGAAACAGATCGCTCCGCACACCCCCATGATTCTGCTGGGGGATGAGCAGAAGATGGGAGGCGAGATTTATACCGCCGACGCGTTGCTGGCCAAGAGGAACTGCTCGCCGCACGAACTGCTGGAACGGATCAAGGTGATGAGCGTGCGCAAGCGCGGGCCACGCAAGGGCGCGCTGCGGATGACGCCGGTGGAGGAACTGGCGGCGGCGTCGTAAAGGCAGGGGCTAGGGATTAGGGGTTAGGGATCTGCTGTTCAATCTGGCGGTTGTGGATTCCAGCTGCCGATTGTCGGGTGTGGTGACCTTTCTATGAAGTGCGCCGCCTAACTAATCCCTAACCCAGCATTCCTAATGTCTGAAACCAGATGCCGAATCCCTGAACACTAATTCGTAACCCGTATTTCCTAACCCCTAGCGCCGAATCCCTAATCCCTGCTTTTACCCTTGACGATCTATGCACGACAGGGGCATACTCCCCACTTGTGCTCATGCTGAACGTTTTTTTTTGCTGTTGGGAGTTGGCTTCTTATGGACTTAGTCGTACTTCGTATTCTTTTTGTGGCCCTTCTTGGCGGGGTCTGCTATTTTCTTCATCCATTCGGCCTGACGGGATGGGTGAGTGCGGGGGCGGGCGCCCTTACGGCCTGTGCGGTGATTGTATTTGAGTTGAGGGTGCGGGCGCTGAGCCTACGGCGGCTTATTGGGGCCGTGACGGGGAGCGTGCTGGGAATCTTTGGCGCGGCACTGTTCTGCCTGGTGCTGCGGTCGGCGCCGCTGGTTCCAGCGACCTCGGCGGCGCTGCAGATCTTTGTGCTGCTGCTGATGACCTACGTAGGGCTGCTGGTGGGGGCGAGCAAGGGCGACCTGCTGAACCCGGCGGCGCTAAGCACTGTGTTTGCCACGGACCGGGCTACGCGCCCGAATGCCAAGGTGCTGGACACCAGCGTGATTATCGACGGGCGAATCGCCGATATTGCCGAGGCCGGCTTTATTGACGGCATGATGGTGGTGCCGGAGTTTGTGCTGAGGGAGCTGCAGGTGGTGGCCGACTCGACCGATGGATCAAAGAGGCAGCGGGGACGGCGGGGGCTGGATATGCTGCAGAGGATGCAATCGAACGCCAATATCCAGGTGCAGATTGTTCCCGACGATTTTCCTTCGATTCGCGAGGTGGACCTGAAGCTGCTGGAACTGGCCAAGAAGTGGGAAGCCAAAGTGGTGACCAACGACTTCAACCTGAACAAGGTGGCCCACCTGCACCACGTGGAAGTGCTGAACATCAACGACCTGGCCAATGCGCTGAAACCGGTGGTGCTGCCGGGCGAAAAGATGACGGTGCTGATCCTGCGGGAAGGCAAGGAGTTCAACCAGGGGGTGGGTTACCTGGACGACGGGACGATGGTGGTGGTGGACAATGCGCGGCGGCTGATCGGCAAGTCAGTCGACGTGAGCGTAACCAGCGTGCTGCAGACCGCCAGCGGGAAGATGATCTTTGGCAAGATGGATGAGAACGGCAGGAGCGGCGAGGGGTCTCGGCCGGGGCCGGTGGAGATGGAGCGCTAGGGTTTTCCGGATTCATGGTACCCCAGGTCTTCCGCCGCGGCGGACGAGGCCTGGGGCACACGGCACGCGATTGAAGACTCAGTGACCGCCCCACTGGCGCAGTAATTGCGCTATGTCGTTCTTCCCGAACTCCTGGGCTCTTGTCAGGGCTGTCTTGCCCTTATTGTCTGCAATGTTGACGTTGGCACCCTTCTCCAGCAGCACTCTCACGACTTCGATATTCCCGGCATAGGCAGAATGGGATAAAGCCGTCCAACCACGTTCGTTGACCGCATGTATATTGGCGCTTCTCTCGAGCAGAAGGCGGACCACATCCACTCGTCCCATAATCGCCGCTCCCATCAGAATAGTGTTGCCCGCGGAGTCGGCAAAATTTATGTTTGCCCGCTTGTCAAGCAGAAGCCTGACCGTATCGAGATGACCGTTTGACGAGGCCAAGCATAAGGCTGTAAGTCCAAATTTGTTCAACGCTTCAATCTGGGCGCCATCATTGAGGGCCTGCTTGACCGTGAGCGTATCGCCATGCTCGGCGGCGATCAGCAACTCCTTATTGACCAATTCGGCCATTTCTTTGCTTTTGGTTTGGGCTGCCGCCCCGGGGACTGACGATAATAGAAGGAACAAAAACATTGTGCTTGGCAGAATCTTCTTCACAGCGTTCTCCTTGCGACGGGAAGCAGCTTATCGTTTCCCGACCCGCCATTTTAGGCCGGTCCAGGCGACAAAGTAAATTTGTTATTCACAGCGAGAATGCGGTTCCAGGCGGCTTTGGCGGCGATGCGTGCGGAACGGGAACCGGGTTTTGCTTTTACGAGGATCTACACATCCTGCCCGAGAGGCACGAGAAGGTGCATCAGGGGCTAAAGCCCTCAGTTCAATTCAATGTATTTTCGGCACGACTGAAGTCGTACCCTGATACAAAACACGATATTGAAAGAGGTTTGAGTTATCCAATGCCGAAAGCGTACATTTGCCAGGAAGAGCGCTCAGTACTTTGGCACCTTGGGGTCGATTTGTTCGCTCCATGCCTGGATGCCGCCGGCGAGGTTGGCTACGCGGGGGAAGCCGGCTTGCTGGAGGAACTCGGCGATGCGCTGCGAGCGGACGCCAGAGTGGCAGTGGACGATGACTTCGCGGTCGCGGTCGATTTCTGAAAGGCGGTTGGGGATTTCATTTTGCGGGATCAGCTTGCCGCCGATTTGGGCGATTTTGTATTCCCAGGGTTCGCGGACGTCGATCAGTTGGATTTCTTCACCGACATCGAGGCGCTGCTTGAGGTCTTTTACGGCGAGTTGGGGGATTCCGTTTTTCAATGATTTCTCCTTTGGGTTGGTGCGAGGGATTCCGGGGTTATTGGTTTCCGCATGGACCATGCTCTTGCGCCGTCCCTACGGGACTCCGTAACGAAACTTGTGGAATCATTTTCCCCACCCTTCCACCCCAAGAAACAAAGACCGTTTCTTGGGGACCCCGGTGAAGAGCGGGGCTAACCGACACTGCGCCTACGGCGCGATTGAGCGGAGATTTCCTGTGCAGTGCCAATAAAGTCCACGTTTTTGCCAATGAAAATCTCGGGGTTCGCGCCCCGTCTTATCAAAAATCTCCCATTGGAGATTCGTCAGATATTACCTTTAGCGATGTTATATGAGAAGACGACTTGGGCAGGGTGAGGGACGCGGGACCCTCAGACAGCAATGGCTCCGGGGATTCCGGAGCCGTTGTTGAGTGCCCAGAGCTGAGCAGTTGGAGATGCGGAAGGCGGGGGTTAGTTGGCCTTCTTTTCTGCCATGGCGTGCTTGGCGTCGGGCTCGGCGGCATGCTTTGGCTTCCAAAACGCCGGATCGGCCGCGACCCACTCTTCGGGAGGGTAGCTCTGGCGCGGATTGATGGAGAACAGCTCCGTGTGGGCTGATTCCACGCACTCCCCGTAGAGCTTATCGATCTTTCTCCATTCATCTTCGCCAATGGTATCGACGAGCTTCTTGCCATCTAACATCGCGGCATCGATGTCCGCCAGGGACTTATCGCCGGTGATCGCGATGTAGGTGCCGTCGGGGGCGCCATATGCACCCTGGTACATGGCCCAGTGGGCGGTTGAACTGGACTTATCCAGCGCGTCCCGATACTGCTTCGACAATTTATGCCAATCCGCGTCGTGGCCCAGGCGAACGTTGAAGACGGCGATCTCAACGTAACGCGCGTGCGCGAGGTCACCGTGCGGATGATAGCTCAGCTCGTTGCTGTAGTTGTAGACCATGGAGTCCACATCGGACAGCAGTTCGCCGTCGGCGATTCCGGCGCGCTCGAACGCCTCCCCGAGTTCCTTGTTATGGTCAACGAGATCGTTGGCCTTTTGCCACTCGTCAAAAGAGCCATACCGGGTGAGAAACAAGGCGCGCGACTTGCCTGAGAGCGAGTTGAGGGAGACGTAGTGCACGGGGAACTTGGCGCGGGTTTCGGCGGCGATGAATGCGCTTTCGGTTTTGTCATGCGCCATCCCGCTCTTATAGGGTTTGAGGTATTCGCGTGTGATTTGCAGGACGTCGTGTCTTTGTGTGTCCTGCTGTGCAGTGGCCACGGTACAGCATGTGACCGCGAGAGACAAACCCAACAGAATGGGGTTGATTTTCTTCATGGAATCATTCCTCCTGGATTAGCTCGGAGACCGCTCCCTGGGGGAATGGGGAAACCGGGAAAGGGAAGCGTCCAAGCATCGTCATTATTAAGGCATGGACGGCATGGTAGTAAAGAAAATTCTGAGCGAACCATAAAAATTAGTTCATTGGGAATTTGAATTTGTTCTTAAAACGGGAGTTTAGTGGGCAGGAAAAGAGAAGATGGCCGAGGGTAAATTGCAGCGGGCGGCGTGGGTGTGCGAGATTGGGGGTGTGGGGTTGGACGCGGGCACGCGTGTGGCGGTTCCCGGATTCTTGTGACCCCGCGGATTGGAAAGCGATGACAGCCCATAAATCGCACACACCGAATTTTGACCAGATGCTGGAGATCCTGCACTCTCACGACTTTGACGTTGAACCGTTTGCCGGAGTTGCGGGCGGGTATCTGGTGAGCAAACATGGAGCCGGTGCGGTGCTGGTGGCGGCTGGAAACAAGGATGTGCCGGTCGAGATTGCGGAGGGACCGGGAGCACTGGTTGGCGGGGAAGTGGCGCTGTTGTTGGATCGTGGGTACCAGAAATTCTTCAAAACTTCAAAGTTTGAACTTCCTGCATCGGCCAGCCAGTTGCAGGGGGTTCACTTATTCAGCGAGGAACTTAACCAACTGACGGGCGGAATCAGTTTGTACAACCAGTCACTGGGGACGACGAGCGACGTGTACGAATACGATCGGCTGAAGGGCCGCGAGACGGAGGAAGTGGCGGCGGTGAGTCCCTGTGAGCGGGCATCGGAGAGCTGAATTCGAGAGAAGATCCGGCGGAGCGGGCGATGGAAGTGGAAGAAGCGACGGAAAGCCCGACTGGGCTGGGTGTGGAACGGCGGTCAATGCCGCGGTGTGTGGTGGACGAAGAAGCCGTGCTTTTGCTGGTTGGACACGGAGGCTGGGTGAAGTGCCGCATTGTTGAGTTGGGCCTGGCAGGCTGCCGGATCAGCACTATGGAACGGCTTCCTCTCGGTAACGGTCACCGGGTGGAGGCGGTCTTCAAGCTCCGCGGAGTTGCATTCCGGTTTATCGGCGTATCGGAGTGGAGCGATGAACAGAACCTGGTGGGAATACGGTTTGTGGATATGCCCACGCGGCGCCGGGATGAATTGGTTGAGGTGCTGTGCGAGGTGGAGGCGGAAGAAGCCGGCAGGCCGGAGAAGTTAGCCGCCGCGGAACCAGCGGATGAAAAGCGAGATGCTGCGGAACAGGCCGATCGAGAGCAATTCGCTGCGGAAATAAGGCTGGCTGCGGAACGGCGAGAAGAGAAGGCTGCCCAGGAACAGGCCGAATGGCAACTGGAACTGAAGTCGGTTGCTAGGGCGCAAAGATCGAACGAGGTCTATGCCGCGGCGGAGCAGAACGAGGCAGAGGCGCGGCAGGCCGCACTGGAACCTTTCGGACCGCCCGCACAGTCCGCCGGACCACTTAAACGCGAGCGACGCCAGCAGGCACGGCACGAGGTGGATACTTCGGCCGTGATTCTGCTGATCGACGTGGGTTCGCTGCTGAACGGGCGGATTGTGGACCTGAGCCTGGGCGGATGCCGCATCCGCACGGACGAGAAATTTCCGGTGGGCATTTATACGCGGGTGGAGACGGAGTTTCGACTAGGAGGAATGCCCTTTCGGCTGGGCGGTGTGATCCAGGCGGTGCATGATCGGGACCGGCGCAACGTGGGCATTCGCTTTCTGGACATCAGCGCACGCAAGCGGGAGCAGGTGGAGCAGTTGATCGAAGAGATTGAGGAGTTGCGCGTGAGACAGGCAGAGGAGAAGGCGGGAGAGTCTGGGCTCTGAGAGCAGCGGACAAGATGGTTCAGGCCTTTGCGATTCTGATCGCTCGAATTTGTTTGTTTCGATTGAGTGCCGAGGTATCCCAGGTCTGAGAAGCGAGATCTCCACCCCACGGACCACCCAAAGGTACCCGCCTGTCCGTGGGGGCCCTGGACCTGGGGCACCCACTTTCATGCAACTACAGGCGGTCAGAAAGCGGGCCTGCCGTCAGCGGCGGCCGGCGACCAGGTTATAGATCAGGACGATGACCGCTATCACGATGAGGATGTGGATGAGCCCGCCGCCGATGTGGAGAGTGAACCCCAGAAGCCACAGGATCAGAAGTACTACAAAGATTGTCCAAAGCATGGATGCCTCCTTACTGTTTTGTGCGCGCCCGGAACTCAAAGGTGATTTCCGGGCGCGGGTGATTATTCAGAATGAGCGGCTGAGGCGGTTCGAGGAAAGTAGCCTCTCGTGCCCGGGAACTTGCTCCTCAAATTAAAGCCGCTCGACGCTGTATTGGCAAGAGAAAATCACCTAGCCCAAAGCTGAACTATTTGGAAGCGACGGCCTGTCTCTTGGCTTCGCGAACCGCATCGAGGAATGCCCGCGTGGAAGGGGGCGGCGGGACCTCACCGTGCAACAGGGCACTGGTGGGGACGTCGGAGCCGTAGATAGCCACGGTGGAGTCAGTCTCGTGGCGAATTCCGGAGCCGGCCAGCGAGATGCCGGCAAACAAGCCCTTGGCGCGCGAGTAGGTGAGTATCTCCGTATTCAGCTTCCAATCGGTATCGGCGGTAGCATGGCGGCCAACCGGTCCGGCTGCCGCGGAGGCGTCAGCTCCGATTTCAAATTTGCTGGAGAGGAAGCGGTCCATTCCGTGGTCCTGGATGATGAGGACCAGGTCGATACCTTCGACACCGATCTGCAATCCCCAGTCTCCGCCAGTGATGCCAAAGAAGGCCGGAGCGCTCCAACCGTTTGCTGTACGGCACGTGGCGACGCCCTTGCCGCTTTCCGCGCCGAAGACAAAGCCGGCTTTGACCAAGTGGGGGACGACGGCAATGCACTTGGCGTGCTCAAGTACCTCTTCCGGAATGCCTTTATCCGGCGCTGCCATGATTTCGTGGAGGGTTCGGGCCGCAAGGTCCAAACGGTCCTGTGCATTTTCGCGAGCCGTGCCGGCCCATGCAACCGTCGTTAGGCCGAGAATTGCGGCAAATGTCATCAGTTTTTTCATATGTGTTCACCTTTTCTACCTATGCGCAAGTAAGTTGCCGAACGCGCTGAGGCGCATAAGGTACTTTCCACGTTATTGCCCGATTCCTTGCGCGGTCTGGTCAATAGAGGACCATGGAAGAAGGGGTCCTGGGCCGGGAAATTGGGGCATTCGGCCGGGGCCGAACAGGCTGCGGAAAAGGTCCGAACGAAAAGCGAATTCGGGAAAGAATGGATTGGCAGGGGCTAAACAGGCTGCGGAAAAAGGCTCGTTTATGACCGAAATGCCCGAAAAGCGTACCTCAGGAGTTAAAGGCCGCATTGATTCCATTGAGGTTATGTCCGGGATAAGTCCCGGACCTACCACCCGGACGGGTTTTTTCCGCAGCCTCTGAAGCCCCGTCTTCGTCCGGATTATGCCAGGTGTTGGACGCGATGGCCTACGTGGCTGGCGAAAGGGCTTGAAATTTTTTTGAAAAAGTGAGCAAAATTGAACAGGCGGCCCCGAGCGGCTGGTGCGATGCTATGGGATAATACGGCGGTCAGTGTACTGCCGGCTGCGCGCTGTAGATCCCCATTGGAATGAGCGGTTTCTGGCGCCGGGCTGCGATCACCGTCGATGAATACCTGTTCATCGACGAAATGTCAATCGTAACGAGACGGCTATGCGGTCGCGCTTCCTGCAATCTACATTGCGGGACCGCATCCGGACGGAGTTTTTTTAGATGGTTGAACTTGGTAAACCGCCCTTCGATGCCGCGGCTTTTTTGGCAAGCGCCGGGCTGGGGCGAAGAATTGTCCAGATTGAGCCCAAGCAGAACTTCTTCGCGCAGGGAGGCCCTTGCGACGCAGTTTTCTATATTCAAAAGGGCCGGGCAAAGATCACTGTTATTTCACAGGCGGGCAAGGAAGCTACCATTACGCTGCTCGGCGAAGGCGATTTTGTAGGCGAAGAGGCGCTGGCAGCCGCTCAGGGAGTGCGTTTGTCGACGGCCACGGCTATCACGGCGTGCACTGCGCTCAAGATCAAGCGGGATGAGATGATCCGCGTGATGCACGAGGAGCATGCCTTCTCGGATGTGTTTCTGAAATTTCTGCTGGAGCGCTCCATGCGCATCCAGGCCGACCTGGTGGATCAGCTTTTCAATTCGAGCGAAAAGCGGCTGGCGAGGATACTGCTGCTGATGGCCGAGTTTGGCAAGCCGGGCGAACAGGAGCCGTACATTCCCAAGATTTCGCAGGAGACGCTGGCGGAGATGATCGGGACAACCCGGTCGCGAGTGAGCTATTTCATGAACCGCTTCCGCAAGCTCGGATTTATCGATTACAACGGCCAGATACGGGTGAACAAGTCGCTGCTGAACGTGATTCTGCACGATCACATGCCGGACGAGAGCAGTGAAGAACCGGCAACAGCGGAGAGCCCGGCGGACTAGCAGGAACGCGGTTTCACGACTATTCGTCGCAACTGTCCCCTATTGAACAGCATTGCCATCTATCAAATGGGACACTCGTTCCAACTCCAAGTGGTTGTGCTTGGCGGAGTGAGCGATGCCCGAAACAAAAGCAAAAATTCTAATTGTTGACGATGAGCCATCCATTCGAGGCGCAATATCGGCCGTGCTGACCGAGATTGGGTATGGCGTGCGCTGTGCGGAAGACGGCCATTCGGCCTTAAGGGAGCTGAGCAGGGAAATTCCCGACATTGTTCTCTCCGATCTGCATATGCCGGGCATGACGGGCTTCGAACTGCTTTCGGTTTTACGGCGCCGGTTTCCTGAGATTCACACCATTGCAATGAGCGGGTCGTTTTCAGGCGACGAGGTGCCTTCCGGTGTAGCCGCGGATGCTTTCTATCAGAAGGGCAGCAGCACGGGCTGTTTGCTGAGGATTATGGATTCGCTACTCAAGACGGAGCGGGAGTTGCCTCAAAAGAGAGGTGATCGGGCGGTTGAACACAACACTTTTCAATTGAACGGCGCCGGAAGGGAACAACTGCCCGGCAGCGCGGCATTCAACTACTGAGCAGAGGGAGGATTCAACAAGATGCGCACCATCTCAAAACTGAATGTGCTTTTACGCGAGCAGGTTGAATTGCCCGGCGGATTGAAGCTGACGACCGATGAGTTTCGCGAGGGCTGGAACATTGTGCGCTCGGGAAATGTAGTACGGCTGAAAGAGAAAATTCAGGCGCGAGGATGGAACTTCATCAAGGTTGGCAGTGGATCGCTGAGGAGCGGTGTCGGGGACACGTCGCAAGAGGCCATTGCCGGCGCGCTCAAACTTGCGCTTCGTCACGTGAGCGAGCGGTTCCACGCAGTGGAAGTGGACCAGATCGAGCTGACTCAATATCCGTGGTTTTATCTGGCCAGGGTAAGAGTTTATCCGTACCGGATTCAGCAGGAAGCGGATTGGGCGGAGATAGAGGAAGCGGAGCTGATGGTAACACCAGAGCGGCAGCGGCGGATTACACCGCAGGAAGCGGAGATGTTTCCGCGTTTCGGCAGCGCGATGCCCATGCTGAAGGAGATGCTGGTTTTATCGCGCAGTTCGGAGACGAGTACACAATGACGATCGTACAAATGGCGATAATCGGTCTGGTGTTTCACTGGGCCTTGCGAATTCCGCGGGAGCCCGTCGCGATCCGCGACCGCTCACGCTGCAACTCGCGATAAAGTTCGCTTTTTGATTGGCCCAACTCGCGCGCCAAACGCTTGAGGGCTTCTTTCTCATCCACATTGCTTTCGGCCTGGATTTGTGCGATTCGGGCGGCAATCTTCAACGGAGCGGCGGTTGCTGATGCTGCGTCGGATGGGGGGAACGGCTGGATGAGGAGGGTGATTTCTCCGCGCATGCGATCACGGGAGGCGAGTTCGCGGCGAACATCGGAAACAGTGCCGCGTAAAAACTCTTCGTGAATTTTGGTCAGCTCGCGGGCTACGACTATGGGTAGGTCAGGCCCCCAGACGGACTCAAGATCGGCCAGCGTTTCAAGAATTCTATGCGGGGCCTCATAGAGAATGAGGGTGCGCGTGGTGGAGTGCGCTGCGGATTCGGCGGCGAGGGCTTCAAGACGAGTGCGGCGGGCGCCGGCTTTTTCCGGTAGAAATCCCAGGAACAAAAATTCGTTGGTCGGCAGGCCGGAGGCTACCAGTGCGCTGAGGGCGGCATTGGCGCCGGGAATGGGAATGACGGGGATGCCGGCGGCGATGGCTTCAGCTGCCAGCCGGGCACCGGGGTCGCTGATGCCGGGCATTCCGGCGTCGGAGACGAGGGCGATGGCCTTCCCGGCCTTAATGTTTTGGATTAGTTCAGTGGCACGGGTTTGCTCATTGTGCTGGTGGCAGCTTACGGTGGGGGTTGCGATCTGGAAGTGGTTGAGGAGCTTTTGGGTCTGACGGGTGTCTTCGCAGGCGATGCGGTCTACTTGCTTGAGGATCTGGATGGCGCGGAGGGTGATGTCGCTTAGGTTGCCGATAGGAGTGGCTACGAGGTAGAGGCCGGGGATGAGTGGGGCTTCGTGCGGGTCCATAGAAACAATCGAAATTGGGGTTCCCCGGCGGTTCTGGTACTTGAATTTCGTGGTATCCCAGGTCTCAAAAGCGAGACCTCAGCCTTTATGGATTGAACTATTCCTCGGTATCCTGGCGTTCTATGCGGCGCTGCTCGGCTAAGAGGGCCATGGAACTCATCAAATTTTGTACACTGACGATGCCTACTACACGACCACTGTCGGTGATGGGAATGAGCGAAAGGCCGTGGCCGGCGGTGAGGCGGCGGATGGTGGTGCCGAGGGTGTCTTCAGGGCGCGCGACCTGGAAGGCGCGAGACATGACTGCCTGGACGTAGCCGTTGCCGTCGTCGCGCAGCGCATCGACGATGCGCTGGCGGCTGACAATGCCGACTAACTGCGGGCCGCGAACGACCGGGAACTCTTCCTGCAGGGAGTGGACGCAGCGGACCAGGGCATCGGCCAAAGTATCAGAGGGCGAGAGGGTGGAGAAATCGGTGAGCATGACTTCGCGCATGCGGACGGTATCGACGACGGATTGGAAGAAGACGCCCTGGTCCTCAACTTGCGCGCCGATCATGATGAAGAAGCCGGCGAGAACAAGCCATGGATCGCGGAGCGGCATGTAGGAGAGCATGAGGACGAGAGCGATTGCCTGACCGAGGCCAGAGGCGGCGCGCCCGGCGAGTGCGAAGCCGTGCTGGCGAGCGAAGTTGCCTCGGATGAGGCGGCCGCAGTCCAGCGGATAGGCGGGAAGCAGGTGCAGGAGACCGAGCCCGGCCTGCATCCATACCATGCTGCGCAGCAGATTAGCCGAAGAGATGAAGGGCTGTGCGATGAGGCGGAAATCGCCGCTCGCGCCCAGAAACGTTGCGGCCAGAACAAGGGCGGTGGCGCAGTTGGCGAGGGGACCGGCAAGCGCCATGGCAAACTGGCCGCTGCCGCTGTTGGCGCTCTCCTGACTTTCAGGATTGGCGTAAGCGAAGAGGCCGCCGATGGGAAGCAGGAGAATGGCGCGCAGGCGCAAACCGAGCCAGGCTGCGACCAGAATGCGAGCAGTTTCGCGGACGACGACCGCGGCTACCAATATGAAGAACAGGGTCAGGCCACGGGCAATTCCGTCAGGGATGCTGATAGCGAGGCAGACGAGCGCCAGCAGGGGGAAGAATGCGTGGACGCGCAATTCGACGCCCATCCAGCGGCCCATCGGGATTGACCAGCCTCTCATACATGAATTGTAGTTGGTTGCGGTCGGGTATGCTGGAGTGCGATGCGCATCATTGCCGGCGAGTACCGATCTCGAACGCTGGAGGCCCCGGCTGGGCTGGCTACACGGCCCACCAGCGACCGGCTGCGGGAGACGCTTTTTAACGTGCTGGCGCCGCGGATGGAGGGGGCAGTTTTTCTGGATTTGTATGCCGGGTCGGGGGCGGTGGGGATTGAGGCTCTGAGCCGGGGAGCGGCTAGCGTGGATTTTGTGGAGCGGGCGGAGTCGGCGGTTGCTGTGCTTCGGAAAAATCTGGCCAGGTTGGGGATTACAGGGGGGTTCCGGGTACACACGGTCGGCGTGGGTGGGTGGTTGCGGAGGTTTGTTAAGAACGCGGGGTCAGCGCGGAAGCCGGGATCTGCGACGGCCTTCGATCTGGTTTTTCTCGATCCGCCTTATGAGGCGGCGGAGGAGTATGCGGCTACGCTGGGGTTGCTTGGCGAATCGGTGGAGTTACTGGCGCCGGGTGCTTTGGTGATTGCGGAGCATCGGCGGAAAGAGCGGTTGGCGGATAGATACGGCGAACTAGCAAGGACGAGGCTGCTGGAACAGGGGGATGCGGCTTTGAGTTTCTATGCGGTTGGATTGACTTCATGAATCCCACCCTTCGCAAAAAGCGTAGAGGTGAGGGCACCGACAATGGGACGCAATGAAGAGAAGGTGCTGAATGGAACGAATCCTGCAGGGCGAGACCTGCGCACCGAGCAGCGCATCCACGCCAAAGGCGACCGGATGTTGATCAACCAGTAATTGCTGGTTGGCCGGCAATTCAACCGGAATCCACTTGAAGGGACATCACCCGCGTCGCAAATGGTGCTCTGGAATTGGGGTCAGGTAGTCAATACGCGTATCAGGTGCGACCTCGATGCATTCCAATATCTCGCTACGCAAGAGCGAATCGATGAGAACGGGATTCCCACCAACAATCGTGAAATCTAGGTCGTAGTCTGAGCATACGCACCATGTTCGGTCAGAAGGCCACCAATATTCAGGTGTGAACTGGAAAGTGCCATTGACGAAGAAACTTTCGACCTCGTCAAGCTTTCCTGCGAACATCAAGTTCTGCTCTGTCGCAATGAACGGCATCTCTGCGAGTCGAAAATAGCATTCTTGCTTTCCAGTCACGACGATCAGTAGTGAAGCGAGTTCGTGGCACTCTGCCGCTTCTAGACTGCCTTCTCCGGGTCCATAAATAAATCGTGGCCAACACTCTGGGTGCGGCTTCAGCCGTGCTGAAAACCACGAGTGGTTTAGTCCCGGCGCGTAAGGTAATCCCAGTGCATTCGCCGCGTCTCTCCAGAGGATTCGCGAGGTGGAGGATGAACCGCGCTTCTCAACAACAAGGTTACGAACGACTGCACAATTCGGCAGATTCAGGACAGCGATCTCGTCGGCGCAAAGTGGCCGATCAATATTCTCGTAATGCGCATCGAGCCTATGAAGGATTTTCGCGTATCTCTCAAACTCTAGTGGGATCACACGGGAGATTTCCACGCCGATAGCCGTGTTGATTTCAGCGGGAAAAGGAGTGCGACTCTCAATAATCCAATCAAATGCAGAAGGATCGAAGATTGGTTTCACACATGGATTGTACTTTGTTGGTCGTACCGGGCGTGTGGTCGCCTACTCGGCAGTTACTTCGCAGTAAACGAACTTGCCGCCGACTGCACCTGTCAGAATTAGCACAAAATCTAAGTGCGACTGCCTGTAGGTTCATGTTCCTAAGCGCGGGGCGCATTTGAGAGTGGGGCGCCTGTGCTGTTCTGGAGAGCGTCTTAATACCGAGTGTAAAATTGTTTTGCATTAGAAATGGTCGGTTGGACGGCTGGGAAATTTTACGAGGTTTGACGGATATGCGCGGGAAGAGTCTTGTTTCGATTTTTGCGATTCTATTTTGTTGCCTGGCGATGGGGTTGGCGATTGCGGGCGCTCAGGATGCGCGGGTTACTGGCGATGCGCGTGTGGATCATCTGCTGGGGCAGATGACGCTGGATGAGAAGATCGCGATGATTCATGGGACGGGCGAGGATAACTCGACTTACCAGGGACAGGCTGGGTATTTGCCGGGGGTGAAGCGGCTGGGGATTCCGCCGATGCGGTTTGCCGATGGGCCGCCGGGAGTGCTGACGCGGGTGCCGTCGATTGCGCCGACTTCTACGATGGGGCTGGCGGGGACTTTCAGCAGAGAAGACGCGCGGCTGAATGGAGCGGTGATCGGGCGCGAGGCTCGGTCGCACGGGATCACTGTGGCTCTGCAGCCGTTTATCAATATTGACCGGGATTTGAATTATGGGCGCGGGTATAACACGTTTGGCGAGGATCCGTTTTTGACCGGGGAGATGGGCGCGGCGGAGATT
>JBEKUB010000030.1:0-44857 GCA_049515455.1 Occallatibacter sp. | reverse complement strand
TTATCAACGCTGTGGATGAAGTCGAAGCGGCAGCCCATAGCGTCATGTTTGTGTTTGCTCTTGAAATCATAAAAACGGGAAAGCTTATTGCGGATGAGCCTTTAGCTGAGATGAAAAAACTTGACACAATTTAATTATTGTATTACATTTAATCCAGTGAGGCTTTATGGCGAACGTACTCAACACGGATAAGCAAATCGCGGTGATCGCTGCACTAGCGGAAGGCTCTAGCATCCGCGCCATTGAGCGAATGACTGGCATCCACCGCGATACGATTATGCGTTTAGGCGTGAAGATCGGGCAGGGATGCGCTGCCATGATGGATACCAAAATGCGTAATCTTCCCTGCACTCGGCTGGAGCTAGACGAAATATGGGGCTTTGTCGGGAAGAAAGCCAAGACCGTCAAAGAGGACGACGGAAAGAGCATCGGTGACGTTTGGACATGGTGCGCTATCGACGCTGATACGAAGCTGGTTCCCGCGTTCATGGTTGCAGATCGCAGCCAATTTGCCGCCTATGCCTTTGTCGCAGATGTTGCCAGCCGCATGGCTACTCGGGTCCAGATCAGCACAGACGGCTTCTATGCCTACACTCGGGCTATCAAAAGGTCTTTTGGACCCAACGCGGACTACGGCAAGATCGTCAAGGTCTATGGAACAAACGAGTTTGGGGAGAGGCGTTACAGCACGTCTGGCGTCCTCTCCTCGCAGAAATTCATCGAAGCGGGCAATCCCGACCCAGACCTTATTTCGACTAGCTACGCAGAGCGTCTGAATGCCACTACCAGGCTGCACATGCGCCGGTTGACTCGGCTTACACTCGCATTCTCAAAGAAACGCGAGAATTTCGAGGCAGCGGTAGGATTGCACTTTGCCTATTATAACTTTGTGAAGTCTCACAATACCTTGCACTGCACCCCGGCAGTAGCGGCAGGGGTGGCTGCTTCAAAATGGAATGTTGGGGAATTGCTTGAGGCGGTGGCATGACAGTAATCGAGCAACTACAACACGCAATTCAGGAACTTCACTGCGTCAAGGCTACGCATCGGGAGAGTGTTCCTGTTAAGGAAACATGGAACGGTCAAACGATTTGGGATGGGGTAGTCGAAGTCTTTAATCTGCATGGACACCCGGAGACAGATACGGCGTATGCGTGGCTCCACGATACCGGAGACCCGGCAAACCCTCTCCCCGTTACCGTTTTGCATATCGACCCGGCCCTCTCTCCAGCCAAGGCAGTAAGAGCCTTCATCGTTCAGGAGTATGACAATGCCGAAGCCTAAGAAGATCGGTCGCCCGGTACTCCCAAAGGGAGAGGCAAAGGGTCGTATCGTCCCGGTGCGGTTCAGCCCGGAAGATCGGAAGAAGCTGGAAGCCGCAGCCAAGGCAAGTAAACAGAACGTCTCACAGTGGATTCGCAGCACGTTGACTGCCGCATTGGAGGGTTAAGCCTGTGAATTTCAAATTAGGACACTACCAGAATTTCGGGTGATTTTTCGCAACTGTGATTCCGATTCAAGAACGCTCCTCAGGGAGATCATACAGCAGAGAAATGGGAACAGAGAAAAGAAATTCGGGCTCAGGAAACAGATAAGTCTGGTGGAGGAAACAGGATGCAGGGAATAGGGAATAGGGAACAGCGACTAAGGAGAGTCTTGCGGGTGGAAAGAAAACTTCAGAAAACCATCAGCAAATGGAAGACCGGTGGCTGGCAAACTGAATAGAGGGACAGCAAGCTGTTCCGGGGGAGACAGGTTCAATGACCAAGAGTGTTTCGTATGCGCAGTGGTTTCTGGAACCTTACTGCATCGGGTTGAAGCTGCGCGCGCTGCGCACACAGAAGCGGCTGACGTTAGCGCGGCTCGCGGCCGAGACGGGACTTTCAACGGCGCTGCTTTCAAAGCTGGAGACGGACCGCATGATACCCACGCTGCCTACGCTGGCTACCATCAGCCGGGTCTACGGTGTGGGGATGAGCTACTTTTTCGGGGAGCCCGCTCGGCACACGCTTTCGATAACACGCAAGGCGCAATCGCATGGCCATGGGCGCGGACCGGAGCCGGTGAAGTTTACGCCGCTGAATGCGGTTTCGGAAGGATCGCGGCTGGTGGCGCAGATGGTGGAGCTTCCGCCCAGCGGAGCCAGCTCAGTGACGGATAGCTTTCGCGAGATGAGCGGCCTTTTATATGTGGTGGAAGGTCGGCTGCAATTGGATTCGGGTGGGATGCAGGAAGTGCTGGAAGCGGGCGATTGTGCTTACATCGAGAGCGAGATGGCGCTGGCCTGGAGCGCGGCCGGCAAACACCGCTGCCGTGTGCTGACGGTGCTGCCGGGAGTGCAGGCGCGTGCAGAACGCTGAACTCTAATTGGCGGTGCGCGGGATCAGCTGGAACGAGTCAAGGAAGCGCGCTGTATCGGCATAGGGCTTTCCCAGGGGCGCAACGACCAACGTCTGGTAAAGCGTGCTACCTACCATATAGATGCGACCGGAAAAGTGGGCCGGATCTTTCTGCGTCTGGTCGCTCTCCATCTCGAAGGTGAGGCCGTGGTAGATTCCGAAGGTGATCTTTGTCTCACTGAGAAGATGGGCGTTAGCGTTTTGCATGGCTCCGTTTTTGGCTCCCTGGAGCAGGTCATCGGGATTCTGGCCATTGGTCTTCGAGCCGTAATCGCAGATGCCGACAAACATCGCGACTTCGCCATCGGTCCCGATATAGGAACGCAATTGGAAGGTGCCCGCATCGGTGGGGACATCTTTCTTCTGCAGGTCGGGAACTGACGGGTATGAGGCGCTGAATCCGTCCACGGAGTAGCTATAAGATTTCCACGTTGGCGGTTGGGGGCTTTGGGCTGTAGCAGCTTGCGCGCCTGATACCGGCGCAGCTTGCGCGTTCAAAGCCGTAGCGAATGATAGCAGGGCTACGCATATAGCCAAACGGCGGCCAATATTCCTGTGCGTATAATTCATTTTGATCGATCTCCAAATTCTAATTCCGATTCACCTATGAGAGAGTGTTGCATGAAACTTCAGTTTGCGCCTACATACTATCCAGAAACCGATTGAAGCTTACTCTTTGCAGGAAGGGCAATGCCACTTTTGCGGGAGGAATGCCGCTGGCTGCAGGGCTCTTCAAAGAAAAGACCAGAAAATGTGGCCCAGGATAATGCCGGAATGGCGTGGTGGTTTGCCGGTTGGGGAACCAGCTTGTAGGATGGTTTGGAAATCAAGGAACAGGTAATCATGCGACCCAACGTCAATTTAATGAAGGCGACTCTGACCGGTGCGTTGGGGGGACTGCTTTTTGGCTTCGATACGGTGGTGATTTCGGGCGCCATCGACGCACTGGTAAAGCTCTACGGCCTGAGCCCGTGGGACAAGGGCTGGACGGTGGCCATTGCACTGGTGGGCACGGTGGTGGGAGCTCTGTGCGCGGGCGTTGTGGGGCAAAAGCTGGGCAGTCGCGAAACGCTGCGCATCACCGCCATGCTGTATTTGATCTCGGCCATCGGCAGCGGTCTGGCATGGAGCTGGCCGGTGCTGATGGTCTTTCGCTTTTTGGGCGGGTTGGGTATCGGCGCATCGTCGGTTCTGGGTCCGGTTTACATTGCCGAGCTGGCTCCGGCCAAGTGGCGTGGGCGGCTGGTGGGCATCTTCCAGTTCAACGTGGTGCTGGGCATATTGGTAGCCTACCTCTCGAATTACGGGATCAGGCTGCTGCACCTGGGAGCGGCGGAGTGGCGCTGGCAGGTTGGCGTGGCTGCGATACCGGCGTTCGGTTTTCTGGTGCTGCTTTATGGGATTCCGCGCAGCCCGCGCTGGAGCGCCTCGAGGGAGCGGATCGACGAGGCTCTGGCTGTACTGAAGATGATGGGCGAGCCGAATCCTCAGGCCGAGTTGGCGGATATCCGCAGCGCTCTGGCCGAGGAGCATGCAACGGCACACATGCCGGTCTTTCAATGGAAGTACCGCTATCCGCTGTTTCTGGCTATTTCAATCGGCGCGTTCAATCAATTGGAGGGGATCAACGTGATCCTCTACTACCTGAACAGCATTTTTACTTCGGCGGGGTTCAGTCAGGTTTCAGGGGATCAGCAGGCGATCGCCGTGGGCGCAACCAATTTTCTGTTTGCGTTGGTGGGCATGTCGCTGATCGACAAGATCGGGCGGAAAACTCTTTTGTTGATTGGCGCGGCGGGCACGTCCATCTGCCTGGCGGGCGTGGCTTGGCTGTTCAAGACGCAATCGCACCCGGGAGCGCTGGTCTGGCTGCTGGTGACTTATATTGCTTTCTTTTCCATGTCGCAGGGCGCGGTGATCTGGGTTTACATTGGCGAGATCTTTCCCAACTCCGTGCGCTCCAAAGGGCAGGGAGTGGGCAGCGCCAGCCACTGGATTATGAATACGCTGATTGCGCTGGCGTTTCCGGTGGTGGTGCACTCTTTTAGCAAAGAAACGCCATTTGTGTTCTTTGCGGTGATGACGGTGGTGCAGTTTCTGGTGGTGCTGTTTGTGTTTCCCGAAACCAAGGGCCAGACACTGGAGGAGCTGCAACGCAGGCTGCTTCCCGGGGAACAAACGCGGGTGCGGTGAGAAAATTCATCCTGGAAATACCCTGATGCGGTAAATATATATAGTTGTGGAGACGGATCAATCATTCGGCATTCGGCAGAACACTGCGACAAATGAAGCGAGGACAATGGCCACGGAGCAGACCTGGGTACCACTGACGGAGCAAGAGAGGAAAGCGCTGCAGAGCGA
This sequence comes from Occallatibacter sp., assembly GCA_049515455.1. GTDB lineage: Bacteria > Acidobacteriota > Terriglobia > Terriglobales > Acidobacteriaceae > Telmatobacter. The sequence continues at coordinate 40,097 of JBEKUB010000030.1, read as the reverse complement.
CGAAGAAGACCGGCGCGAGGCTGGGCTCGAGATGGGCTCGCCCTCGGAGGCGGCCTACTGCCGCGAGGCGGAGAACCTGCGCGCGGAGATCGTCGAGGTGGGCCGCAAACTGTGGGAGCGGGAGTACGTGGATGGCAACGGCGGAAATATCAGCGCACGGTTGGGCAGCAAGTATGTGCTGTGCACACCGACCAAGATGTGCAAGCGGGATATGACCCCAGCCGACCTTTGCCTCTCTGACTTGGAGGGCAACATCCTGGCCGGTGATCGAATGCGCACCAGTGAACTGCTGCTGCATCTGGAGATTTACAAAGCCAACTCCCGGGCGCGCGCCATTGTGCATTGCCATCCGCCTTACGCAACGGCTTTTGCAATGACCGGCTCCGCTCCACCCATCGGGTTGATTTCAGAATACGAGAGCTCAATCGGTCCCGCGGCGGTGGCGCCGTACGAGACTCCGGGGACACAGGCGTTCGCCGAGACGGTGCTGCCTTTTGTGGAGGATCACAATACGATTTTGCTGGCTAACCACGGTATCGTGTGCTGGGCCGATACCGTGAGCCACGCCGAGTGGCTGGTGGAAACGTTTGAGACCTATTGCAAGACATATTTGATCGCCCAGCAGATTGGCAAGCCGGTCCGATTCATTCCGGAGAGCAAAATCGAGGAAATTCTGGCGGTGAAGCGGCGGCTGGGACTGCCGGACACCAGGAACACAAAGTCGGCAATCAAGGGACGCTGAACCCGCCGGACCGGCCGAGAGGGAATTGCCGGAACGGGTCCGGAACTTGTTGAAAAGCGCGGACTTTGTGAGAGAATGACCGATATTGGTCTTCGACCGTACGCCAAGCTTTCGACTGGGGGATGCCGAATGCCAGAAAAAACAGCCACGAAATTCATCACGCTTGAGACCAAGCGCTCCGGCGATTGCGCCCTTGTGCGGTGCCACGGCAGGCTGGTATCGGGAGGGACGGATATTCTCTACAACGAGGTGAAGCCGCTGATTCCGGAGTGCAAACGGATCGTGCTGGATTTTACGGATCTTGAATACGTCGACAGTACGGGATTGGGTACACTGGTTCGCCTTTACGTTTCCGGCAAGTCGACGGGCTGCACTTTGGAACTGATCAACATAGGTAAACGAGTGCGGGAGTTGCTTGGGCTCACTAATCTCTGGTCGGTTTTCGCGGTTATTGGGGAAAATCACCTCAGGATGTGAAGCCGTGATCAAACAGGCGTTTCCTGAACCCAGTTAAGTCAGTACCTTTAAGTAGACTCACTACGCCGCGGGCGAGGGAAAAGCGAAAGCGTGATACACTGTATTTGCGCTCAGTGATTTGGCCGTGAGCGGCGGCGAGCCTTAAAAAAGCAAGTTAGCCTGGCACAGATTTCCCCAAGCCCCTACAGCGTATGCCCATAGTCTCCCACCCGGGGACTTCGCGTTGGACTGCTCATGATTGGAGCAGAGCGCGTTAGACCGGGGAAAAGCGGGAGCGGGTAGCCCGGCCGGCAGTGTGCCGCCTGGCGCAGAAGTAGCGTGTGGCAGCTCCGGGTGCCGGCGTATTGAATGCCGGTTGCCAGTCTTTAGACCGACTTTCGGTTCTCCCCTACGCATATTCAAGAGCAGGTTCGCGCGCGAAGAGGATTCGTGCGCCTGCCTCAGGTCCGGTTCCGATTGCAGGCTCCAGGGAATATGGAGCTCGCGGAGCCTTAAGGAATATAAGACAATTTTGACAACACAATTTGCACAGTTTTCTCTTTCGCCCGCCCTGATGGCGCGGCTTGACGCTAACAAGTTTGTAACCCCTACGCCGGTGCAGGAAGCATGCATTCCCCCGGCTCTTGAAGGCCGTGACGTGCTGGCTACCGCACAGACCGGGACAGGCAAGACACTTGGATTTTTGATTCCCATCGTTGAACTTCTGCAAAAGGCGCAGACGAAGGGACCCGCCGCGCACGCGCTCATCCTGCTGCCTACGCGTGAGTTGGCGATGCAGGTGGAAAAACATTTTCTGGCTATTCGCACGAGTTCGGATCAGACGGTGGCCCTGGTGGTCGGCGGTCTGGCTGAACGGTCGCAGCTCGATGCCATTCGCCGCGGGGCAAAGCTGATTGTGGCTACGCCGGGGCGGCTGGAGGATTTTCTCAAGCGCAAGCTGGTGCGGCTGGACCAGGTGAAGATCCTGGTGCTGGACGAAGTGGACCGGATGCTGGACATGGGCTTTCAGCCGGCGATTGCACGGATTGCAACTATGTTGCCGGAAGCGCGGCAAACCCTCTGCTACTCGGCTACGCTGGAAGGCGCGGTGCAGAATGTAGTGGGTAAATACGTGAGGAATCCGGCGCGGATCGAGATTGGATCGGTGCTGAAGCCGGCGGAGAACGTGGAACTTCGCACATTTGAAGTGGCGCCGGACAAGAAGCAGGAGCTGCTGGAGCACCTGCTTGAGGCTGAGACGGGCAGCTTTCTGGTTTTTGTGCGCACCAAGCATGGAGCGGACCGCGTAACCAGGCGGCTGTCTAAGTCGGGGTGGTCGGCGACGCAGATTCACGGCGATCGCACGCAATCGCAGAGGAATGCGGCGCTGCGCAGCTTCTCAGAGGGACGTCACCGGGTGCTGGTGGCTACCGATGTGGCTGCTCGCGGGATCGACGTGGCCAACGTGGCGCACGTGATCAACTTCGATTTGCCCAAGGTGGCCGAGGATTTTGTCCACCGCGTAGGACGGACTGGGCGGGCTGCGGCGCATGGAGTTGCCTCAACCTTTGCCGGACCGGCGGAGCGGGGCGATCTGCGCAAGATCGAGCGGACGCTTTCGATTCAGATGAAGCGGTTCAGGGTGCGGTCGATCGACGACGTGAAGGCGGCCTAAAAGTAGCTCACAGCCATCAGCGTTCAGCTTTTCGCTCGCTGGTGGCTTGTCTTTTCGTTGACTTTGGGAGTTGGATTCGGGTATTCTAGAGACCTTGCGCGGTGTTGCGCCTGGGGTCTGTGTGTACTCACCCGGACCCGGCTGGTGGATTCCCTGACGGGGTCGGCTGGAACAGGTCACCGGGTGCTGGATTCGAAATTGCAAGCGGGTTTTTTGCATGAGTCCGGCATGGCCAGAGCCCTTTGAGGGCCAGCTCCCGCAGTTCTCACCCGAACAGATTTGTTTGGACGTGGGTATAGTTCAGGCCCGTGCGTTTTTGGCGTGGGCAAATGCTTTTTGCGTCGGTTTATCGAGGGCAGGAGAAAGATGAGTACTTTTGTTCCGAGCGGCAAGGATATTGACCGCAAGTGGTATGTGGTGGATGCCAGCGGTCAAACGCTGGGGCGCCTGGCGACGAAGGCCGCCAGTGTGCTGAGCGGCAAGCTGAATCCCCAGTATGTGCCGTACATCGACATGGGCGATCACGTGATCGTCATCAACGCCGAGAAGGTTCGGTTAACCGGGCTGAAGGCTGACAGCAAGCTCTATCGCCGCTATACCGGATTCCCAGGCGGGTTGCGCGAGGAGTCGTTTATTCGGCTTTTGAACCGCAAGCCAGAGGCGATTCTGGAGCAGGCCATCAAGGGCATGCTGCCCAAGAGCAAGATGGGCCGGCAGATGGCGACCAAGCTGAAGGTTTATCGCGGCGACAAGCATCCCCACCAGGCGCAGGAGCCAGTGGCTTTGGAAGTGAAGTAAAACAGGGATCAGGTTTCAGAGATCAGAGATCAGGGTTTGGCCGGCAACCTAGCCGGCGGAGAGAGTTGAGAATGGCAGATCTGATTCAGTATTACGGGACGGGGCGGCGCAAGTCGGCTATCGCCCGCGTTTTTCTTCGTCCCGGAACGGGCGAGTGGAAGGTCAACGGCAAAGCATTCGACGTGTACTTTGTGACCGAGCAGCAGCGCGTGGCGGCCAAGCGGACGCTGGCGCTGGTCGAAATGGCATCGAGCTTCGACGTGGTGACGACCGTGAAGAGCGGTGGAGTGGCCGCGCAGGCTGACGCCGTGAAGATGGGCGTTGCCCGGGCATTGGTTGAGTTCAATCCGGAATTGCGCAAGACGCTGAAGGCTGAAGGCCTGTTGACTCGTGACTCGCGCATGAAGGAGCGCAAGAAGTACGGGCAGAAGGGCGCCCGTGCACGGTTCCAGTTTAGCAAGCGCTAACGCGCTTGCAGTGGTTAGTGATTAGTGGTTAGTTTCAAGCTCTAACCACTAATCACTAACCACTATTCACTATTCACTAACCACTGTTTCACCCAATCTCCCGCGACAAGCGGGTTCAATCCGGGCGCTGGCATCGACCACCCGGATGCAGTCCACGAAGGAGGCCAATGGCCACGATCACAATGAAGGAGCTGCTCGAAGCTGGAGTTCACTTCGGGCATCAGACCAAGCGCTGGAATCCGAAGATGAAGGAATATATCTTTGGCGAGCGCAACGGGATTTACATTATCGATCTGCAGAAGACGCTCAAGCTGTTCAAGGATGCGTCGAAGTTCGTCACCGATCTGTGTGCGGGGGGCAAGACGATTCTATTCGTCGGCACCAAGCGGCAGGCGCAGGAAGCCGTGGCCGAGGAAGCCACACGCGCGGGGATGCCCTACATCAACCAGCGCTGGCTTGGGGGCCTGCTGACCAACTGGGTGACGGTGCAGAAGAGTGTGAAGCGCCTTCAGGAGTTGGATGAGATGGCTACGGATGGCCGCTATGAGCTGCTGACCAAGAAGGAAGTGATCAAGCTGGAGCGGGAGCGCAAGCATTTACAAGCTAATTTGGCCGGCATCAAGACGATGAAGCGGCTGCCCGATGCGCTATTTATCGTGGACTCGAACAACGAGGCGATTGCCGTGAAGGAAGCCCGCAAGCTGGGAATTCCGGTGGTGGCGGTGGTGGATACCAACTGCGACCCGACGGTGGTGGATTACGTGATTCCGGGCAACGATGACGCGTTGAGGGCGATCAGGCTGTTCACTTCAAAGATTGCCGATTCGGCTGCCGAGGGCGTGAACCTGGTGGGCGACAAGGCATTCCAGGAAGAACAGGCTGTGCCGGCGGCGGAAGAGGCAGTGGCGGAAGAGGCAGCGGCGGTAGAGGAATTGGACCTGAACGCGGTCTTAGGTCCTGGCATCCGCAAGGCTCCGGCCGCGGTTGCGGCGCTGGACGAGGCCGAAGTGGCCGAGGGCGCTCTCTAAAAGCAGGGACTTAGGGACTAGGGACCAGGGACTTAGAGACAAGCGTGGCCGCCGAAATTGAGTGCCACGCTTTTCTTATGCCTTAACACTGCAGGGATAAGCTTGAGGTGAAGGCGCGAGAAACGACAGACATACGGGGAAACAAAGGAAAAGAGAGATGACAACAGTGAGTGAAAAGATTGATGCCAAGCTGGTGAAAGAGCTGCGCGAGAAGTCTGGCGCGCCGATGGGCGACTGCCTGAAAGCATTGCAGGAGACCAAGGGAGATATTGAGGCGGGTTTTGTGGTGCTGCGCAAGCGGGGCATGGCCTCGGCACAGAAGAAGGCTGCCCGCGTAACCAACGAGGGCGCTGTGGGCACCTATATTCACGCCGGCGGCAAGATCGGCGTGCTGCTGGAGCTGAACTGCGAGAGCGACTTTGTGGCCCGTACAGAGGACTTCCAGGAGCTGCTGAAGGACATCGCGATGCATATCGCGGCCAGCGATCCGCGCTTCGTGAAGCCAGAGGATGTGACTGCCGAGGATATGGAGCGCGAGAAGGAGATTTACCGCGCGCAGGCTGCGGCCACAGGCAAGCCGGCTGCCGTGATCGAGAAGATTGTGGATGGCAAGATGGCCAAGTTTTACGAGGAGGTCTGCCTGCTGGAGCAGCCGTTTATCAAGGATCAGGCAGTGAGCATCAAGGAACTGATCGGGCAAAAGGTGGGTAAATTGGGCGAGAATATCACAGTGCGGCGGTTTGCGCGTTTCAAAGTGGGTGCGCAGGATTGGACCGTGGCCACGACCAAGGTTGTGGAAGCGGCTGCGCAGTAGTCTTCAAGCTTATGCCGAAATTGACAAAGGCCCGAGGCGCAAGCCCTGGGCCTTTTTTGGTGCCTGCTCAACCGAATGAGCTGAACACCCTACAGCATGAAATTCGACATAAATAGATCCGCGGTATCCGGCAGTGTGTTATACAATCTGAGCTTGCTCAGAGGTCGTTTTTTCTTCCTTGATGTTGCTGCCACAATCGTCGTGGCCACACATGCAAACGACTTCCATTCTTCCCGCAATTTTTTCGCAGTGGGGGCTGCAATATTTGTCCTTTCCAGACGGGATGCAGGTACAGATCGCATTCGCGCACTTCCTTGGGTTCGCCATAATTTCCCTCCTCATACGTTCAGTCGCCTTGCCGCACATCATCCATCAAAATTAGATGCAAGAAACAGACAAATAGTCAGTATGGAAATCGGGTTTATTGTCTTGTCCGGACTGGCTTCATCGTGCTGCGAGGTTGATTGCGCTTGATGGGCTGTGGCCATTGCAAATGGCGGGAGCATTGTGGCAGCGCCTGTGCGATACTCGAAAAGGCATGTATAAACGGATCGTTCTCAAACTATCTGGTGAGGCACTTGCGGGTGCCCGCGGTTTCGGACTGGATGCCGATAAGGTGGCCGGAATCGTGGACGAAATTGTGGAAGTCCACGATTTGGGCGTGGAAATTGGCTTGGTGGTGGGCGGGGGCAACTTCTTCCGCGGCGTGGAGGAGCAGGCCAAGGCGATGGACCGGGTGAGCGCCGACAGCATGGGAATGCTTTCGACGGTGATTAACGCCATCGCCGTTCAGGACTCGCTGGAACAGCGTGGGGTGCAATGCCGGGTGATGAGCGCGGTGTTCATGAACCAAATCGCTGAGCCTTATATTCGCCGCCGGGCGGTGAGGCATCTGGAAAAAGGGCGGGTGGTGATCTTTGCGGCGGGGATCGGCAATCCGTTTTTCTCTTCCGATACGGCGGCCAGCTTGCGGGCCATGGAGATCAAGGCCGACGTGCTGCTGAAGGGCACCAAGGTAGAAGGCGTTTATAACGCCGACCCGGTGCTGGTGAAGGACGCGGTGAAATATGACGAGATTACTTACATGGAGATCCTGCGCCAGGGGCTGAAGGTCATGGACCTGACCGCAGTGAGCCTGTGCAAGGACAATAACCTGCCCATGATTATCTTCAACATGAACCATCCGGGGAACATCAAGCGAGTGGTGCTGGGCGAAAAGGTCGGATCGCTGGTGACGGCGTAGAGACAGAGATCAGGGGTCAGAGATCAGGGATCAGGGAACAGCGGCTGTGCGGAGTGATGGAGTGCATGGTTGCAGCAACGAGCCAGCAGTAGAAATCAAACTTCCTGTGGAGATGGTCAGGCCGGCACCGCTGAAAGCACTGACGGGACTGCGCTGTTTTGCGGCCGTCAATATCGTCTTATTTCATTTTTCAAATCCTCAGTGGTTTGGTTTTCTGGCACCGGTGGTCAACGCCGGCTTTATCTCGGTGAGCTACTTCATACTGCTCTCGGGGTTTGTGCTGGCGTACAACTACTCCGAGCGTGCGCGGGCAGGGGAACTGGACCGGGTGCGCTTCTGGAAGGCGCGTTTTACGCGCATCTATCCGATCTATCTGCTCGGGCTGCTTCTGGGCCTTGGAACGCTGAGCACGGAATACGGGAGCCATACGCACGGGATGTTCTGGGCGGGGGTGGTGCTGACGCCGTTGCTGCTGCAAGGTTGGATCCCGGCGATCGCCACCTTCCTGAATACTCCTGCCTGGACCATGTCGGCGGAGGCCTTCTATTACGCGATCTTTCCGTGGCTGGCGCGGTGGAAGCGGCCCGAGCGGCTAGGGCCGCACTTGGGCCGCATGGCGCTGGTGTGGGGACTTGGCCTGGTTCCGGGCCTGGTGTATGTGGTGTTCAATCCTGACGGAATCCCGCATCCGGACCGCTGGAGTTACGGCCACTGGTTGTGGGCGCTCAAATATACGCCCTATGCACATGTGGCCAGCTTTATATTCGGCGTGATGCTGGCCGATGTGGATCGTTTGTTGGCACGGCCAGGACGGCTGCGCTTGTGTTTGGGGCTGGGCGGTTTTGTCGGCATTTACATCCTGCTGGCGCTGGGACCGTTGATTCCCTACGCCATTATTCACGATGGTCTGCTAATGCCGCTTTTCGGCTGCATCGTGCTTGGTCTGGCCGGGGAGAATCCGCTGGCGACGTTGCTTGGGAAGCGTCCGCTGGTTTTTGTAGGGGAGGCCAGCTACAGCCTCTATCTGCTGCACTTTAACCTGTGGACTCTGATTCACCAGACGCATGTGCTAAATCATCTTGGCCTGAGCCGGTTGGACCCGTGGATAAGCTACGTGGCGTTGATTGGGCTGGCGTTACTGGCGCTGTACCTGATTGAGAAGCCCGCACAACGGCAACTGCGCAAGTGGATGGGGGCGTAGAGGATTTTTTAACGCAATAGAAAAGCCCAGCCGCGTGGCTGGGCTTTTCCATTGCAATTGAGCGGCTGCGCTACGGGGTAATTGTCTCTACCGCGTGGCTGCCTGCGGGGGCTGTGACCACGGCGGTTGGTTGCGAGCCTGATGGATAAGGCGAGGCCTGGGTAGGGGTGAGTTCGCCCGAATCCACGCTCAAGTCGAAGCCGGAGATGGAGTTGCCCTGATTGTTGGCGGTATAGACGAAGGTTCCAACGCCGGCATCGACGGTGATGGCAACCGGATCGGTATCAGTGCCATTGTTGGTGCTTGCCAGGGATGAGGGTGTGCCGGTGGCGAGATCGATTACGAAGGTCGAAACCGCTCCCCCGCCCGAAGAGGTTGAAATCGAGTCAGTGACATAAATGTACTTGCCGCGCGGGTCGAGAGCGATCGCTGTGGGCAGGCTGCCGGTTCTGAAGGGGCCGTTGATGAGGAAAACCAGGCTGTCGCCGTCGCGAACCGAGTATCCGATCAGCTGGCTGGAAGCATAGTCGACGACATAGACATATTCATTCGTCGGCGTGCCGGCGATGGCGACGGGCTTGATGCCGGCCTTATACGGGCTGTTGGGGGACGGTGACAGAGTGCCGCCCGAGCCGATGGTGAAGCCAAAGACCCAGCCGGGATTGGCGGTGCTGCTGGTGGTGCCGCCGGGATTGTAGGCACTTTGATCATAAGCGGAGACGAAGACGGCATTACCGGTTATTGCGCTGGTGTTAACCAGCACGCTGATGCCAGTGGGAACAAGAAGATCGTTTGCATAAGCATCGGAAACAGCGGCGAGGCTAAGGGTCTGCTGCGAAACCTGGGAGCCGATCGTGCCATTCGTCAGAGAATAGGCCGTTAGCACAGAGGGATTGGGTCCGGAGACCACATAAAGATAGGTCCCAGCAGAGTTCACTCCCAGAGCGACGGGGTTGCTGCTAGTGGTGATGGAGTCTGCCTGCTTCAGAATGCCGTTACCGGCCACGGTGAAGTGGACCACGGAGCTGTTGCCCAGGTTGGCGACGTAAAGATTTTGATAAACGGAGTCGATGGCCATTGCTACCGGCTGGGTACCACCGCTGGGTACGGCTGGCTGCCCGAAGCGCAGCGCGCCGGATTTAGAGTCTGTGTCGTAGGTTTGGATCTGTCCGTTACCTCCCACACTTGTGGAACTGGCTACGAAGACATAGTCGATGGTGACGATCTCGCAGGACGTCAAGAGGGTGGCCACGATAAGGCCGATAGCAGAAACCAGCAGGAGCTGGCTCAATTTGCTGAACTTCATGCGCTTCCTTCGTCGTGGGCTGTCAAGTTGAGTTGCAGCCCCCTGGAAAACTCGTTTAAGTTGCCCTATCCGTATTGTAAAAGCCCGGTAGGGGGTGTTGCTAGTGAACCGAATCGCCAGTTCTCACTACTTAATGCCGCCCCCTGAGCCGTTGTGCGGAATGGCGGCGACGGCCGTCGGCTGAGAGTTAGCGGTGTAGGGAGAGTTTTCAGAATTGATAAGCGTACCGGCGGTGGGGCTCAGTTCAAAGCCGGAGACCGTGCCGAAGGCTGTGTTGCCCAGATAGTTGGCGATGTAAAGGAAGTGATTGGTCGACGGATCGATGCCCATGGCCACAGGCTCGAGGCCTGTGCCATAAGTGCCGATGCTTGTGAGCTCACCACCGCTCATCGAGTAAGCCCAGACGGTGGAGTCAACCGCGTTGGCGACGTAGACGTAAGGGTAAGCGGGATGAGGGTCGATGATGATGGCGGAGGGCTGATTTCCGGTCGGGAAAGTATTGACAGGGAGCAGTGGCGTCAAGAGGCCGCCGGAGGCAACCGAATAGCCGAGAACTTTCCCGTTATAAACATCCGTTACGTAAACGTAGCTGCTTGAGGGATCGCTGGCGATGGCGGAGGGGCAGGTGTTCACTGTATAGGGAGCGTTGAGAAAAGCTCCGGTGCAGTTCTCCACTGCGAAAGGTCCGCCATCCGGGGGCGTGCCGCTCAGGGGATAACCACTGTTGAGCGGCGTAAGCACACCGCCCGTGCCAACCGCGAAACCGAAGATATAGTTGGCGCCGGGGTTCGCGGTTGCATCGTAAGCGGCAACGTAGACGTATGCGCCCGATTGCAAGACAGTGATCGACGTAGGCTCAATTACGTCTTTGGAGCCGGGCAGGGTTAGCGGCCAGTAATTGGCGCTGATGGCCGTGTTCACGGCAGGCGACTCTATACAGACCGTTGCCGGACACGGGGCGCTGCTGGACGGGCCACCGGCTGCAAGCGGATAGACGGCGATGGAACCTGTGCAGGGCTCCGCGGTGGAGCAGGTGGGCAGCAATTGATAGGTGTCCAGGACGAACAAATTCATTCCATTCACGGCCAAGGCAAGGGGAAAGACGCCTGGAGTATTGACGGTGTTCTCCGGATAGAGCTTGCCGTCGTTACCGATGACGAATTGAACGATGGTATTGTCGTCCTGGTTGGCCACAAACAGATTGTTGTTATCAGAGGAGACGGCTTCAGCCACGGGGTCGCGTCCCGCTGAAGGAAAAGGCGAGGAAGGAATTTGGCGCATAAAGCCCGACTCTGAGTTGATCTCGAAGACGTCGATCTGGCCGTAACTATTCGATCCCGCGGCCTTGGAACTGGCCACGTAAACGAAATCAACGGTGAGAGTGCCGCAGGCGGTGATAAGGCCGGCGGCCAGGAGGCTGACCGCAGAGACCAGCAGCAGCTGGCTCGATTTGTTGAACTTCATGTGCATCTTTCGTCAGCGGGGTGCTAACCTCAGACCCCTGAAATTCGGTTTGGAATCGAAATTCGGACGCGGCGGAAAAAAGCTGCGTCCGGCATTCGGCTGCGTTCGTGAAGAATCCGATATTTCAAACACCTGGTGCGGAAGCCAGCCAGCTGGCTGACCCCACACCTTAAACAGTTGCAAACGGCGCTGCTCTAATCCACACGCCCGTCGATGAGGCACCAGGTGGCTGGTCCAGCAAGCGTATAGGAAGAGGGAACTTTAGCATGGTTCTGGCTAAGTGGCACGAGTTGGCCGTCGTTCACGTCAAGCGACAGGCCGCTCACGGTGGAATCGTAGTAGTTGGCCGTGTAAAAGAACTGATTGGACGGATCCTCAACCAGGCACTGGGGGCCGGCTCCGGTGCCGAAGGGCAAGTCGGGCAATTCAGTCAGCTGGTGCGTTGTGGGATCGATGGTGTAGCCGGTGATTCCGTTCTGAGTTGTGCCCGTGCCGCTGGTGTTAATCCCTTGGTTGGCCACGTATAGCCACTTACCCTTGTTCTCCTGGACCGCGAAGATGGGGTTAGATTGCCCCGGATCGTCCGGAACCGGTCCACCGGTCTGCGACTGGAGAGCGCCGTTGGAGCCAACAGTGAAGGGTAGAATCTGGCTCTGCGAAGTTGCGGTTGTGCTTCCGTTCAAATAAATCGAGTTGTTGTCGAGAACATACAAGTAACTGCCGCCGATGGAGAGGGCCTCAGCGTTGGGTACACCACTCTGGCCGCTATCGGTTATTGTCTGGGTGCTGTTCTGGTTGATGGTCAACTGCCCGGTTCCAGCGAAGGTGTATGGGAAGACCAAGGAGCCACCGGTGTAGGGGTAGCTGGATTGTTGATTCACAGAACTCAGGGTGAGGATGAATCCGGTACTGGGAATGACGTCAACGGGATTAGCCGGGACCGGGAAGTAGGTGAGGGGCGCGCCGCCGGCAGCGGTAACCTGGGCATTTTCGACCAGTGACAGTCGGCCCGTGGTCTGGTTGATGGAAAACACAGTAATGTCACCGCAGACGGTGGCGCCGGTCAGTGCCGCGGCGCAGTACTGGTTGGGGTTCGCTGGGCTTGACGGAACGATCGGGCTGTTGGGATTGGATGGGTCGGTCGGTACGGGCGAATCATGATCCAGCACCATAAGAAATGATTGCGAACTGTCTGTAATGAGGCGGAATGGATTGATGCCCTGGGTGAAGAATTGCTCCTGCATGGTTAGGATCCCGTGACCACCTACCGCGAAGAGGGTGATGTTGGAGCCGGTGCAGGGATACTGTGTGGTGCACTGGTCACTGCCCGCAGGGTTTTGGCTTACGCCGCGGTTGAGAACAAAAAGGAAACGGCTACTGGAGACCAAGACAGCGCGAACCGGGTTAGCGCCGCCGGAGGAGACGGGCAGAGTGCGGATGGGCGATAGAAATCCAGTATTGTGATCAATAGCGTAGCCGCTGATGATTCCGTTGCTAGAAGTCTGGGCTGTATCAGTGCCGGTCACATACAAAATGCCGGTATCATAACTCTCGACGCAAGACGTAACGCAGAGGATAAGCGCAGCAGAGACGGCGCTTATCAGGAGTGCCTTGCCGAATATCTTAAACTTCATGCGATTCCTTCATCCTGGTCAGGCGTGCGCCGCCAAGTTTGCTAGATCCACAGCATAGCTGGGTAGGGACATGTCCCTTTTGCATTGTAAAAGGCCAGGGTACGTTATGCCTAGTTTTGAACGGAGACGGGGCAAAACCGCGTATTTTCCCCTGAGCCCGGCCGATACGAAGCGTCCAAACCCGTGAATGACTGATTTGCGATGCAATTTTGAACGCGTTTCAGGCTTGGACTCTGAAAAGGAAGGAAAAGTCAACACATAGGCGTCGAAAAAATAATATTCGGGCTGTGGGAACCTGGTAATCGTCCCCGGCGAGCAGGCGGGCGTTGAGTGCGTTCGCCGCTTGCCGGGGTGGTGGCAATCGTGCGTGGCCTACCAAACGCGGCAGGAGTTTGCCGGGTACATGGGTTGACCTTTGGCACATCCGAAGGCCTTGCCGAATGCATCGAAGTTGCGCACTGCGCCATTGGTGCGCCAGCGGCCGGGGGAGTGGGGGTCAGTGAGCGCGGATTGACGTGCCGACTGCTCGGTCCGATTCTCGCACCACACCTGGCCGAAGCTGATGAAGTAGCGCTGCGCCTCAGTATAGCCGTCGATTTTTTCGTCGATGGATTTGCCCTGAGCGGCGAGCGTGTCGAGCAATGCCATGTAGGCGATGCGAAGGCCGCCGTTATCGGCCGTGTTCTCGCCCAGCGTGAGCTTGCCGTTGAGCATTTGTGCCGGAGTATCACCCCTGGCTGGAGCCGCCTCAAAGCCGCTGTACTCGTCCGCTACGCAGTCGGTGCGTTCGGTGAAGGCCTTGCGGTCCGCGGCGGTCTGCCACTCGCGCAGGTTTCCCTTGCCGTCATACTTCGAACCCTGATCATCAAATCCGTGGGTCATCTCGTGGCCGATGACCACGCCGATGCCGCCGAAGTTGACGGCCGGGTCGATGGTGAAGTCGAAGAAGGGCGGCTGCAGAATGCCGGCGGGGAAGTTAATGTCGTTGAACGATTGGTCGTAATAGGCGTTGACGGTGGGCGGGGTCATGCCCCACTCCTTCTCGTCTACCGGTTTGCCCAGGTGGTTGAGATTCCAGTTGCGCTCGAAGACAGCGTTGCGGTGCAAGTTTCCGATCAGGTCGTCACGCTTTACCTTCAGAGCAGAATAGTCGCGCCATTTTTCCGGGTAGCCGATCTTGTTGCGGATCATGGCGAGTTTTTCTTCAGCTTCTTTTTTGGTAGCGTCGCTCATCCAGGGCAGGGTTTTGATGTCGTCGGCAAGGGATTTTTCGAGAGCGGCTACAAGTTGGTCCATGCTGGTCTTCGCCGCCGGCGGAAAATTCTTCTTGACCCAGTCCTGGCCCACGGCCTCACCGAGGGCGCCGTCGGTCATAGCGGTGCACTGCTTCCAGCGCGGCGTGTGTTCTTTTTGTCCGGAGAGGGTTTTGCCGAAGAAGGCAAAGTTTTCGTCATAGAAGGCCTTGGGCAGGTTCATGGCCGAGCCGTGAATCAGATGCCAGCGGAAGTAGGACTTCCACGCATCGACGGGCTCTTTGTCGATGAGTTCGTTCAAAGCCTTGAAGAAATCCGGCGTGGCGACGTTGAGGGTATCGAACGGGCGGACCCTTATGGCCTTGAAGTAGACGGTGAAGTCGAAGTCCGGGGCGGACTTTTGGAAGTCGGCCACGGTGTAAATGTGATAGGTCTTCTCAGGGATGCGGAGATCTACGCGAGCGGTGGAAGCCTTGGCCAGCGCGGTTTCGATTTCCATTACCGACGCGGCTTCGTTTGCCGCCTGGTCAGGGGCGTCGCCGGCCAAGGTGAACATTCTAGTTACGTGCGCGAGGTACTGCTTGCGAATTTCCTGGAAGTGCTTGCTGTCGACGATGTAGTAGTCGCGGTCAGGGAGCGAAAGACCACCTTGAGAAATGCCGGCGATCTGCTTTGAGGAGTCCTTGGCATCCTGCTCTATGCCGAAGCGGAAGAGCGGAGCGGGGCTGCCCTTTTCAGCCAGGTCGCCGATGAGAGTGGAGATCTTGTGGATGTCCTTGAAGGCGTCGATGCGCTTGAGAGACGGCTCCAGCGGCTTGAGGCCTTTTTCCTCAATCAAGCCGGTATTCATGCAGGCGGCGAAGTAGTCACCGTACTGTTTTTCAAGCGGGCTGGTTGGGTTGGCAGCAGCGGCGCTCAGTTCCTGCCAGAGGAGATAGGCATTGCGCTCGCGCAGCAGCGAGAAGGAGCGCCCCCAGCGTACCTGGTCGGCGGGGATGGGATTGTTGTTATTCCAGTTGCCGCAGGCGTACTGGTAGAAATCCGTGCAGGGGTCGGCGGACTTGTCGATGGCCGAGAGATCGAAACTTCTGATCACTGTGGGCGGCGTTGGCTGAGAGGCATCAGAGGCGGCGGTTGCCTGCGCTGGTGCGGGCACTGAGGCCACTAGCAAAGCGGTGAGCCACAGAATAAAAGCAAGACGAAATCGAATCATCGAATTGTCCTCATTGAATGATAGTCAGCCGGCCAGGTTTCTCGGCGCCAAGTGCGCGTTCGATGGGGGCCGGGACCGAATGTAATGCAGCCAAATTATTATAGGCTGCGCTGCATAGGAGGCTATCACGACGGAGGGTGGCTTGGCCTGTGAAGTGCGATCAAATTCCGCAATCAAATAAGTCGGGTATTTTGTTGAATATTACCCAATGTGGCTGTGATATATTCCCCTTCGTGCCGCTCGCGGCTCGAACGCGATTCCCCGGCACTGGAGGTAGTTCATGCGTGTGTTAATACTGCTTCAATTTCCCATTGAACCGTTCAACACGGCCGTAAAGAACGGCACCGTGGGAGCAAAGATGCGCCAGATTCTGGATGCCACGAAACCTGAGGCTGCTTATTTTACTGAGCGGGATGGACACCGCGGCGGCATCCTGGTGGTGAACATGGATAACGCATCCGATATTCCCCGGCTGGCGGAGCCATGGTTCCTCAACTTCAATGCCGAAGTGGAGCTTCGTATTGCGATGACGCCGGAAGATCTGGCTCACGCGGATCTGGACGCACTGGGGAAGAAATGGGGCTAGACAGCTCGCTGGGCCAGGTTCGGGCATAGTCCGCTGACAGTCGCGGTTTCCCAGGTCTCGATTTTAGGACCTGGGAAAACGGCTCTTTTGCTACACTCCCTTTGAAGTTCCCCCTGGAGGCCAAAACAAATGTTGACGCGGAAGAATCTCGCGTTTACGGTGCTGTTGGCAATTGGAGCGACGGTGCTGGCTGCTCAACATGCTGCGCAGCCTGCGGCTGGTCGTACGCTGGTGCGCGCCGGTCATTTGCTGGATGTGAAGAGCGGCAAACTGCTCGACGGCCAAACCGTGGTGGTGGTTGGCGAGACGATTCAATCCATCGAGCCTACGAATCAGGTGTCAGCGCAGGCGGGCGATACGGTGGTGGACTTGAGCGGGCTAACTGTGCTGCCGGGCCTGATCGACGTACACACGCACCTGACCGGCAATCCTGACTTCGATCCTTACCGCGAGTTGACCTCGACCAATGCTAAGGAGGCTATCAACGGTGTGGTGAACGCGCGCGCCACGCTGATGGCCGGAATTACTTCAGTGCGTAATGTTGGCGCAGGCGGCTATACCGATGTGGATCTGCGCGACGCCATCAATGCGGGGCAGATTGCGGGGCCGCACATGCTGGTCAGCGGGCCTGCTTTGGGCATTACCGGCGGCCACTGCGACGATAACCTGCTGCCGATTCAATATCACTCGGTGGGCGACGGCGTGGCCGACGGCATTGCCGAGGTTCAGCACAAGGTGCGACAGAACATTAAATACGGATCCGATCTGATAAAGATCTGCGCGACAGGCGGCGTGCTTTCAAAGGGAGACGACCCGCAGGCCTCGCAATACACGTTGGAGGAGATGCTGGCGATTGTGGCCGACGCGCATCGGCTGGGACGAAAGGTGGCTGCGCATGCGCATGGGGCGCAGGGGATTCTGTGGGCCACCGAGGCCGGCGTAGATTCGATCGAGCACGGCAGCTACATCAATGATGAGGGCATTGCGGCGATGAAGAAGCACGGCACTTACCTGGTGCCCACACTTTATCTCGAAGACTGGATGCTCGAGAACGGCCACCTTCCGTCCTATTCTCACAAGAAGATGGTCGAGGTGAGCGCTGTGGCCAAGGGCAACATCAAGCATGCTATGCAGGCCGGGGTGAAGATTGCGATGGGCACGGATGCAGCGGTTTATCCGCATGGGCTGAACGCGCATGAGCTGGACGTTTATGTGAACCAGCTGGGCATGGAACCGCTGGCGGCGCTGCAAACGGCTACCGTGAACGCCGCCGACCTGATGGGCTGGAGCGCGAAGACCGGCAGCCTGGAGGCGGGCAAGTGGGCGGACATGATTGCTGTCGAAAAGAATCCGCTGGACGACGTGCGGGTGCTCCAGAACGTGAAGTTCGTGATGAAGGCCGGGGTGGTCTATAAAAACGAGAGCAAGTAGGCCTGGCTCTGCCGAGAACCGGGCCGGCCTGAACTAACGCATATGGTCGAAGGCGAATCGCGCGGCAGGGAGGCCGGGTTTTGCCTGCAGGGCCAGGTTCAATTCCTCTGCTGCCTTCTGCTTGTCGTCGAGTCCCATAGAACACATCGCAGCGACATAGTGGGCGATTGCGAAACGCGTACGCTGCTGCAGCAGATCGTTCAATGGGGCATTGAGATCGAATTGCGCCGGCTGCTTTTGCGTGACGCGATTGGCGCGGTCAAGGAGAGCCTGGAAGGCGGCGTTCGCCTCGTCGTTCTGCCCCAACGATCGCAGCGAGAAGGCCTGATAGACGGCTTGAATTGTGTGCGGGCCGATACCTTCATGATCAGAGTGTGCGTGCGCCGGGGATGCTTTCTCTGGAGCGGAGGATTTCTGCCAGTATTGTTTGGCCTGATCCTGATCTCCCAGGGCCTGGTATGCCTTGCCGAGGTAATAATTGGCCTCCGGCTCGCGATTGATCCTCTCTTCAGAGGGCAGGTTGGATGGAATATCGAGGGCCGCTTTGAAGTCGTCGATCGCATCCTTCGGCTGCCCAGCCTGCAAGCGGAGCCGGCCGCGCAGGAGGTGAGCATCGGCCCAGTCGTCGGCTACGCTCAGAGTTCCACCCTCCCAGACGGCGAATTCCTTGTTGCCGAGCAGGGTGATGGCCTGGTCGAATTTGCCCGTGGCTACCAGTAGATTGATCTCGCGGGCCAGAGAGTCGTCACGCTGGGCAACTACTTCGCTGTTCTCTTCGAGAAGCGCAAGCCGCTTTTCGGGAGCGGCGCCTTCGGCTTCATACATTTCATCCAGTTCTGTGAAGTGCAAAGGGTACTTGTGCGGGAGCGATACGGCCAGCTCCATTTGTGCGATGGCCTTATCGAGCGAGTTGCCTGATTTGCGATGGGAAAAAGCGATGCCGAGGTTGCGGTGCACAATGGCGTTCGAGGGGTCGAGCGCAGCAGAAGCCTGCCAGAGTGCGATGGCCTCGTCGGGCTGCGAGTCGAAGAGCAAGTTGCCGAGGTAGTAGGGCGCGTGCGCATCGTTCGGGTTCGCCTTCATCGCAGCGTGGAGAACATCAATGGCTTCGTTTTGGAAAGGGAAGACATAGTCCGAGGGCATTTTGGCGGCCAGGGCATAGTCTTCTGAAGCCTTCTGCGGCTGATTCAACTTCTCAGCAAAGTAGCCCAGGTAGTAATAGACCATGGGCTGAATTTTTGTTTGATCGGGAGCTGCGGCGATTGCCTCTGAAAGAATCTCCGCGCCGTCGC
Source organism: Occallatibacter sp. (assembly GCA_049515455.1). Lineage (GTDB taxonomy): Bacteria > Acidobacteriota > Terriglobia > Terriglobales > Acidobacteriaceae > Telmatobacter. The sequence continues at coordinate 21,494 of JBEKUB010000030.1, read as the reverse complement.
TCCAAAGGCCGGCGTTCAGGTATTCGGCTGCTGTTTCTTCGGCGGTGGCTGGAAACTGATTCATGGCGGCTGTGAGTTCAGTGCGGTTTTCCTGAGTGCCCGAGGCCAGCCAGCGTTCAGCCATGGTGCGCACATCGAGTGGGTCGATGCGATGGGTTGCAGCCAGTGCCTCGATCGCTTCCTTCTTCTTTCCCATGTGGCGCAGGATTGCGGCTTTCAGATTTACGGCGCGAATGTTCAGTTCGTTGCTGTCGAGGGAGCGGTCGACAAAATCGAGAGCGGCGGTGAGATCACCGCGACGGACGGCAATTTCGGCCAGGCCGTAGTAACCGGCGGCGCGCCAGGGGAGATTCCATGTGGCCAGATAGAAGTTTTTATAGGCCTCATCGAATTTACCTTCGGCTTTCAGAGTGAGCGCCAGGTAGTAAAGAGGCTCGGCATCGCGGGGGGTGGTGAACCTGTCGGTGGGCCGCTCCAGGGCTTTGCGGAGAAATGCCTCGGCTTCAGGGTAGCGCGCTTGCTTGTAGCGGGTGATGCCCATCGCGGTGTTCACACTGGAATCGCTGGGATCACGGCGCAGGGCTTCGTTCCAGTAGTCCTCGGGTTCGGGGGACGAGGCGTGGAACTGCTGCAGGCGCATGCCGGCGAAATAGAGCTCTTCGTTGGTCTTGATATCTTTGGGCGCTGGAGGGGGCGTGACCGGCTTGGGCATGGCCTCTGGGGTGAGACGAACAGGCGAATACGCCACTAGTTCATGGCCTTCCACGGAGAGCGAGGCGCGCAGATCGTGCTCATCAATGCCTGCTGGAATAGCTACCTGCTTTACCCAGGGCTTGCCGGGATTGATGGAGATTTTTTCACGCAGCAGAACCTGGGGGCCGGCTTCTAGCAGGGCTGTGGCCGAGGGGTGCGCGGAGGTGGTATAGAAACCGAGCTTCGCGGAGCCGTCCTTTACGTCGAGGTTTACTGCCGCGTCGAGGTTGGCATTTTTCACGCCGTCGATATCGCGGAAGGGATACCAGAACATGGAAAATGTCTTTGCGTCGAAGGGTTGGAGCCAGGTGTAGTCGGGCTGGTTATCAGAGTAGGCGCCGCGCATCAGTTCTTCATAGGGACCGTCGTCATCGGTCAGGATTTTGTCCCACATGCGTCCGCGCGGGCCGTTGCCCCAGGTCCATACCTTTTTGCCGGGGGCGACGTTGCCGTCGGCGATGCTCATGATGCCGGCATGTTTTCCGTGGTCGTATCCGGCGAAGAAGTCGTCTGTGTAGTTCCAGGCGAAGACGGAACTGGGATCGTTGTGGTTCTTGTACCAACTGATATCCACACCTTTGGTGAAATCTTCGTTGTTGTAGACGGAATCGGCGATGGGCCACTTTACGAATTGATTTTTGAAATGGAAGGTGCCCAACTGCGTGCTGGGCGGGAAGATGGTTTGGTATTGATCGTTCACCGATACAGCTACGTTGGCGAAGCAGAGCATGGTTTCGACGGCGGGCGTGCTGTTGACGATGCGGATTTGGGCTTCAAGATAGGATTTGCCGGGGCGGAGCGTATAACCGACCGCCCAGCGCATGCGGTGTCGAATCTCCATCTCGCCCACCCATACAGTCTGGCTGCCGTCGGGGTTATGCTCGATGCGATATTGCACAGGGAGAACGGTGGTGGCGCGATGATGATGGGGAATATTCCACTCGATGCCGCCGGAGATCCAGGCGCCAATGAGACCGATCAGAGCGGGCTTGATGACGTGCTGGCGGTAAACGAAATCGTAGTTGTTGGTTTTGTCGACGCCCTCAAAGAGACGGCCACCGAGCTCGGGAAGAACGCCGATTTTTATGTATTCATTTTCGAGATAGACGATCTTGTAGGCTTTATCGGCTTTTTTGTGCGTCAGGGAGTCATACAAAGGATAGGGATAGACGATGCCCTGGGCACCCTGGGAGTTGCGGCCGAGATTGAAGATGGGGTTGGGCTCCGGGGCGCCGATGGCGTAGGTGGGGATCACGATCTTCTCTTCCCAGACTTTGACGAGGGCATCTTGGGCGCAGAGTGTGGGCAGCGCTAAGATGGCAAGAAATGCCGCGAAGAGAAGCGGAACCGAGTTGCTATAGATACGATTCATGAAGGTTTCCTTTGATTTGGCAGGGTACCAGCAGAGTACGTCCCGCGTTCGGTCGAGGTCAATCGCAGGTTCCATCTTTACATTCCAGGCTTTCTCCTGCCACACTGAAGAGTGGCTACCCAGACAATTGTTATTCTCGATTTCGGCTCGCAGTATACGCAGCTGATTGCGCGGCGGATACGCGAACTGAACGTCTTCTCTGTCGTGCTGCCCTGCACGGCCCCTCTAAGCGAAATTCAGGCTCTCAAGCCGCTGGGGCTTATCCTCTCAGGCGGCCCTTCGTCGGTTTACGATGCGGATGCGCCGGCGGCCGACCCCAAATTCCTTGAGATGGGCGTGCCGGTGCTGGGCATCTGCTATGGGCTGCATTACATTGTTCACCATTTGGGCGGCAAGGTGAAGTCCGCGCCGCGGCGGGAGTATGGGCACGCGGAAGTGACCATTGAGGATAGTGGGACGACGCTCTTCAAGGAGTTGCCCGCGACGCTTCAGGTTTGGATGAGCCACGGCGACGAAGCGCTGGAGCTGCCATCGGGGTTCAAGCGCACTGCGGCCACTTCAAACGCGCTGGCCGGCATTGTGAACGAAAAGCGGCGCATCTGGGCGGTGCAGTTTCATCCCGAGGTGCATCACACGCCGCTGGGACCGCAGATCTTAAAAAACTTTGTATTTTTAATTTGCAGAGCTCGCTGCGACTGGACCCCGGCGCATTTTATCGAGAGCACGGTCGAGGAGATTCGCGAAAAGGTGGGCAAGGACCACGTGATCTGCGGTCTCTCAGGCGGGGTGGACTCGTCGGTGGCCGCGGTGCTGGTGCACAGGGCGATCGGGAGCCAGTTGACGTGCGTCTTTGTCAACAATGGAGTGCTGCGCAAGAACGAGTTTGTGAATGTGCAGAAGAACCTGCGCGACAAGCTGGGGCTGAACATTGTAGCCGTGGATGCGAGCGAGCGGTTTTTGGGCCAACTGGCTGGTGTGATCGATCCGGAGACGAAACGCAAGCGTATCGGCGCGGAGTTTATTGCGGTCTTCGACGATGAAGCGAAAAGGATTGCGAAGGAGACTGGCGGGGTGGATTGGCTGGTGCAGGGAACGCTCTATCCGGACGTGATTGAGTCATCGAGCGTGAAAGGACCGAGCCAGACAATCAAGAGCCACCATAATGTGGGCGGGCTGCCGCTGGGGATGAAGCTCAAATTGATTGAACCGCTGCGGGATTTATTTAAAGACGAGGTCCGGCGAATTGGGCGCGACCTGGCAATGCCGGAAGAGATTCTGGGCCGTCAGCCGTTTCCGGGGCCGGGATTGGCGGTGCGCATTCTGGGCGAGGTGACGCGGGAGCGCGTGGCGCTGTTGCAGGAGGCTGACGAGATTGTGGTGGGCGAGATCAAGGCCGCCGGGCTTTACTCAAGCATCTGGCAGAGCTTTGCCGTGCTGCTGCCGGTGATGAGCGTGGGGGTGATGGGCGACCAGCGGACTTATGCTTACACGGCGGCGGTGAGGGCAGTGCACTCGGAGGACGGCATGACGGCGGACTGGACGCCACTGCCTTACGAGGTGCTGAAACGCATCAGCAGCCGCATCGTGAATGAGGTGCGCGGAATCAACCGCGTGGTTTACGACATTACTTCCAAGCCGCCGGGGACGATTGAGTGGGAGTGACTACTGCGGATTGCTCAATGAATGATCGGCATTACGGAGCCTGAGTGAGCCTTGTGAAGTGGATCACGCAATTCACCTCGTGCGTCCGCTGGTCGGCGGCGATTCGGTAAGTGGCCCCGACGCCGGAGAGCGACCGCTGTAGAACCGGGTCATCTTTCTGCGCTTTGACGATGAAATTGGAGACATAACTCTCGTCGAACGGATCGCCGGGGAGCATTTGCCAGCTTCGCATCAGCAGCCTGCGCAGGTCGTCACTTACATTATCGAATTTGACGAAGGCCAGGTGATAGATCGGGCCGGGATTGATGTCCACCGTGTAGCTGACTGTCCCGGAGGCTTCATCGAACTCCGGATGCGGGTTTACTGTGCAGTCCAGGTAGCCCTTGGACTTGTAGCGGGTGGAGATTAGGTACCAAATGTTGCGGAGGGTCAGTCCTTTCGCAGTGGTTCCGCCATGGGAGCCAATGACCTTATCAATCTCCTCCTGGGTGACCAGGGCGTTTGCGGGGAGATGAATGGACCCCAGTTTGTAGAGCCGGCCCTCCTGAATGGACACGGAATATGGGATGGCGATGGCGTCGGGTGCGATCACAGGATTGCCTGGACGATCGACCTGGACTTTCACCGCGGCATAGCCTTCGTCGGTGTAGAACGACTCGAAGGTATGTTCCAGGTTCTTTTCGGTATTCTCGGTATCGAATGGCGTTCCAATTTCTTTTTGCGCGACAGACTTTATCCCGGGTTGCATCGCCGGTGAGATTCCATCCAGTTGAATCGTTCCCACGCGTACGGGCGGCGATTCGATGGTGAAGTTCATGGCGGAGACGTTCTTCGTGCCCGCAGTGCCGAAAGGCATGGCCTTAACGGTGGCCTTGATGCCCTGGGTTGCAAGCATTTCTTCCAAGGCGCCACGCACGCTTTCAAGCAGAGTGCCTGCGCTTGGCACCTTGCCGTGGTAGAGCGGAAACCGGTCGTGCAGTTTGGCGTCCAGTTCCTTGCCCGGCGTGAGCGGCAGATTTTCCAGACGGATGGGAAAGAGCGAGGTGGAGGGAGTCAACGTAAAGATCAGATCCTGCCCGTCGAATGTAAATTTGAGAGTGTCGAAGACGCCGCTGTCCATCAGCCGCTTGGAGTGCTCATTCATCTCATCCGAGTCGAGAACGACGCCGTTTTTCAATCCCGCCGCGGCTATCAGTTCCTGGTCGGAGTACTCAGGGTCGCCTTTGAACTGAATGGATTTAGGGAGAAACTTTTGTGCGGCGGCGGGTAGACCGATGGAGAGGAAGAAAACAGCAGTGATGAACAAGAAGAGCGCGCGCTTCATGATAGGGCAAGAGTAGCAAAAAACCCGGGACTTCGATGTGACGATCCAACAACTATTCAAAAAAAAGTTGCCTCATGAATTCGGTGCAGGCGACAACTTACCATCCGGAAGCCAAGTGGCTTGAAAAGAATTCGAGCGATCTTTCGAGGCCTTCTTTGAGCTGGATGCGCGGCTCCCAGTTGAGCAGTGTGCGGGCCCGAGTTATATCGGGGCAACGGCGCGTGGGATCGTCTTCAGGTAGGGATTCAAAGCGGAGCTCACTCTTTGAGCCGGTGACCTCAAGCACGGCCTGGGCGCATTCGAGGATGGTGAACTCCTGCGGGTTGCCGATGTTCACAGGCAAGTGCACATCAGAACGCGATAGGCGAATGATGCCCTCGATGAGGTCGTCAACATAGCAGAAGCTGCGGGTCTGGCTGCCATCTCCGTAAATGGAAAGCGGCTGGCCGCGCAGGGCCTGCATCATGAAGTTGGAGATGACGCGGCCGTCGCTGGGGCGCAGGCGGGGGCCGTAGGTGTTGAAGATGCGGACCAGGTGAGTATTGACGCCGCGTGAGCGGTGATAGGCCATCACCATTGCTTCTGCGTAGCGCTTGGCTTCGTCGTAAACCGAGCGGGGGCCGACCGGGTTCACATGGCCCCAGTAATCTTCGGTTTGAGGATGCTCAAGTGGGTCGCCATAGCACTCCGAGGTGGAGGCATGAAGATGGCTGGCATTGTTTTTTGCTGCAATCTCTAAAGTGTTTTCTGTTCCTGCGGAACCTACTCGCAGGGTCTCGATGGCGAGACGAAGATACTCGGGCGGACTGGCAGGGGAAGCGAAGTTGAAGGCGTAGTCTACGGGGCCTGGATCGAATGGCTCGCAGATATCCATCTCCACAAATTTGAATCGCGGCTCACTCGCCAGGTGGGCGAGGTTTTCCAGGCTGCCAGTGGAGAGATTGTCGACGCCGATTACAGTGTGGCCTTCGCGCAGCAGGCGGTCCGTCAGGTGAGAGCCAAGAAAACCGGCAGCGCCGGTCACAAGTACACGCATAGTCAAAAGTTTATGCTCCAGAACTCAAAATACAGCGATGTGAAATTGAGAAACCGCCGGCGGCGCCTGAGCCAGTCACCGATGCCAAAGCCCTGGCGGCGCTCGATGGGTACAAACCGGCAATTCCCAGCCAGGCAAGAATGGTGCGGCGAGCGATCAATCTTTTCCCTCGTTGATATAGGTACACATTCTATGCGGCCACACCGAGAGCAATCCAGGCTGCGCAGTGGTTCGAATTGCCGCTGTTAAACCATGGGCTTACGCGGCTTGCCCTGCTGCTCGTGATAGCTCGCTGGCCGGCCTACGCTTACATATGTAAACCCATGTTCCTGCATAACTTGCGGTTTGTATAGGTTGCGGCCGTCAATGACGATGGGGAAGCGGACAGCTTGGTTGAGCCGGGCCAGATCGATCGCGGCAAACTCCTTCCAGTCCGTCAGAATCAGCACTGCATCGGCGTCTTTGGCCGCTTCGTAGATGCCGGGCGCGTAGCAGAGTTTCTCAGAGGGGGGAAGGTGGGCCTTGGCGCGCTCCATGGCGGCCGGGTCGTAGGCCGTAACGATGGCGCCGGCTTCGAGGAGTTTTTTGATCACGTTGATGGCGGGGGACTCGCGAACATCGTCGGTATCTCCCTTGAAGGCGAGGCCGAGGGCCGCCAGACGCTTGCCGCGCAAAGTCCATAGCGCCGAGAGCACCTTGTTGAAGAAAATATCCTTCTGGGTTTCGTTGATGTTGCGAATCTCTTCAAGGAGTTGAAAGTCGACGCCCTGCTGCTGCGCCACCCAGTGAAAGGCAGCCACATCTTTTGGAAAACATGATCCACCATAACCGAGGCCGGCGCGCAAAAAGCCGGGACCGATGCGGCTGTCCATGCCCATTCCGGCGGCGATGTCTTCAATATCGGCATCCACAGATTCGGCCAGGTTTGCCACCGCGTTGATGAAGGAGATTTTCAGCGCCAGGAAGGCGTTGGAGGCGTGCTTGACGATCTCAGCACTCTGCGCCGAGGTGATGAGTAGGCGGGCAGGGGATTGCGCGCAGCAGGTCCCTGGCAGAGAGTCCGGTTGAGAGTAGTAACTGCCTGAAGTAAGCGGCTCATAGATGCGCTTGAGCACATCAGCGGCGCGCTCAGTGCCTGCTCCCACAACGATGCGGTCGGGATGAAGGAAATCGCTGATGGCCGTGCCTTCGCGTAAAAACTCGGGGTTTGAAACCACATCGAAGTTCTGCGCTTCCACGCCGTGGCGATGAAGCACGCGACGAATCCAATCGTTGGTGTAAACGGGCACGGTGCTTTTTTCAACGATGACTTTGTAACCGTCGATGGCGCGGGCGATCTCAGCTACCACGGCTTCAACATACGAGAGGTCGGCAGCTCCGGTATCGCCCTGGGGGGTGCCAACGGCGATGAAGATGGCTTCGCTCTTCTGAACGGCTTCGGCCAGATTGCTGGTGAATTCGACGCCGCGATTGTGGTGCCTGGCCAGGAACTCTGGGAGGTGCCTCTCGAAGATGGGGACGCCGCCTTCGCGGAGAGTTTTGACCCTCGCTTCGTCATTGTCCACGCAAACGACGCGATGGCCGATCTCTGCAAAACAAACCGCCGCGACTAGTCCTACGTATCCCGACCCGATTACGCAGATGGAGACTGGTTTTGACATGCTCTTGCGCTTTCTCTTTCGCTGCTTTCGATGGGAGTTTGCGGCACGGGGATTCCGGTCCGATGAGGCTTGCTCTAGGCTATCCGGTTCAGGCGGGGGCGGGCAAACACATCCCGTGTTTCGGGCGGATAAAATTGAACATCCGAACTCGGGGACAAAAAGTCAACAATCATTTTTGCATTTGCGTCACGACTAAAAGCCTGCCCTGACACAAATGTGCACTGACACAGAGCTGGTCCTTTGCCGGTTTCTATCAAACCCGAAATCTCGAAGAGACCTTACCGAGCAGGCAATGTTTGATTTGTTTCTCTGGTAGAGTGGGATTACGGCGGGGACAATCGGTTCCGAGCTGGTTTGGCCGCAGTCTGCCGAAGGGCGGGTAAGCGGCTTTTTTAGCGGAGGATGGTGGCAATACGCATGGCTTCAACAGGGCAAGCCGGGCTTCAAGAACTTGCGCCTTTTCGCATCGACCCAATCTACGATCCCCGTCCCTGGGGATACCGGGATTTACGTCCCTGGTATGACTATGTGGTGAAGAGCGGAGATCCCATAGGCGAGGTTTGGCTGACCGGGGATGAGTGTTTGATTGCCACCGGCGAGCACGCAGGCGAAAGGCTCGGCGGGATTTTCGATCAAATGCCGAAGGCGTTGCTGGGCGAGGGAACTCCGTCTACGGCATCGCCGTTGCTGATCAAGGTGCTGTTTGCCAAGGAAAAGTTGAGCGTGCAGGTGCATCCGGACGATGCAATGGCGCAAAAGTACGGCGATCCGCGCGGTAAAACGGAGTGCTGGTACGCATTGGCGGCCGAACCCGGAGCGATGGTGGCGCTGGGGCTCAAGCCGGGTGTGACGCTGGACCAGGTGAGGGAAGAGATCGTTGCGGGTACGCTTGAGACTAGCCTGAAGCTCGTGCCGGTGGCAGCGGGAGACGTGATTTTTGTGGACGCCGGAACGGTTCACTCTATTTGGCCCGGATCGATTCTGCTGGAGACACAGCAGAACTGCGACCTGACCTACCGTATGTTCGATTACGGACGGGGCCGCGAACTGCATATCGAAAAATCGCTTGAAGCCACGAAGCTCGTGACCCGCGCGGGGAAAGTTCCGGCGAGGGTGCTCAAGGATCGCACGATTCTGATCGATGTGGAGTACTTTCGCGTGGAGCGGATTCCGGTTGAGGGGAGCAGATCGAGCGCCAGTTTGCAAGGTGAAAACGAGCCGCAGCAGAGGCTGGCCTACTTGTTTGCCGCAGCGGGCAGCGGCAGAGTTGCAGGGCAAGGTTTTGAGCCGGTTGATTTGCCGGTGCGGGGGATGGTGGCTGTACCGGCGTCTGCACCTCAATTTGCGGTGGAGGATGGGGGCGGCCTGGAACTGATTCGCATCACGCCCAATTGGCCTGAACGGGCCCAATGAGCGCTGATGGCGCGGGGAACACTATGTTTGATGAATGGCTCCGTCTAACGAACATGGGGCCGGAATTGGAAAATGAGGCTGGATGTGCAGATATGAAATCGTCTTCGATTCTTTCAAAGGTCTTTGCAATCAATATGGAGTTGCCGGTGTAAACTCTCGGAAATGGGTTGATGTCCCGTTAGCCCAAATGGGTCATTGTACATTTACCCCAAACCCGTTATTTTCTCGGGAATCAGTGATTTCTCCCCAGTTGATGTTGTTCGAAAAGAATAACGACAAGGGATTTTTCCCGATGAAAAAAGTTATCTTCATGTGCTCTGAATCATCATAGGGTAATGGGGAGCCGTTTTTGGTTCCGCTATTCAAAGGAGATGAAGCATGATTTTAAGACAATTGATCAGGCTGTCACTGGCAGCGCTCTTTGTCTCCGCAGCTTTGCCCGGGGTTTCCCAAGTGGCTCCCGCAGCCACACAGAGATCCTGGCCGCTTGAGATCGGCGGCGGCTTCTCCTATTTCACCAATCATATAACCAACAAAGAATTTCCCACGCAACTTTACCCGCAAGTTGATGCCAACATGCTTGGCGTCACGGCGTGGGCCGACTGGTATCTTCGGCGTATTCCGTCCAGATTGAGCGGATTGGGCATTGAAGTGGAGGGCCGCGACCTCAGGCATGGCAATTCGGGTCCCGCTTCGAGGCTGCATGAAGATACCGGCGAGGGCGGGGTTATCTACAAGTGGCGTCACTTCCATGACTTCCAACCCTTCGGCAAATTCCTGCTGGGGTACGGTGGCATCGATTTCCAAGGCAACTATCCCGGCTGTACGATCAACTGCGATCATGACACAGATAACTTTTATGACGTAGGCGGCGGTGCCGAGGTTCATGTTTGGCGTAATGTTTGGGCGCGCGGCGAATACGAAGAGGAGTTCTGGCTCAACTTCGGTAATGCTCCAGTTGAAAAGGTTACCCCGAAGGGATTTACCATCGGCGTCGCCTACGACTTGAGTAATGTGCATTTCTTACGGAGGCAGGCGGCATATTGAAGGATTGTTATTTTGGCATGAATACGCTTGTTGATCGCATTTCCCTCAGATTGAATGTGTGTGATTTTGTCTCGAATGGATACGCAAGGTCAGCGCATTTTTTCGAGTTTGATCTAAGACGCCCTCCGTTCAGGTTGCGCTGGGCGGTTTTTCTGCTCCAGGAGAGCGAATTACTACAGATTTCAACGCGCCTGGGATGGGCACACCTTTTCACATCCTTTTCTTTCAGGCACAATCTATATCGGTATGAGTTTTCGATTTGCACTTCCCAAAGAACTTCGCGGCGCTGTAGATTTAGCTGCCGCCGATTGGCACGCCAACAGCAAGGTTGCCCGCTTCTGGCAGAAAGACCCGAGCCTGTGGACTAGCGACGGCGAGGAAAAGTGGCTGGGCTGGATCGATATCGTTGAGAGGCAGCAAAAAGACCTGGCGGACTTCGCCGCGCTGGCCGCAGATGTGAAGGCCGCAGGGTTCAAGTCGGTTTTGCTGCTGGGAATGGGTGGATCGAGCCTTTGCCCTGAGGTGCTGGCCACTACTTTTGGACAGCAACCGGGCTTTCCCTCGTTGCACATCGTCGATTCCACTGATCCGGCACAGGTAAAAGCGGCTCGCGACAAGGTAAACCTGAACGAAACGCTGGTGATTGTGGCCAGCAAGTCGGGGTCCACGCTGGAACCGAACATTCTGAAGCAATATTTCTTTGAAGAGATGAAGAAGGCCGTTGGCGCTGAGGAGGCCGGCAAGCATTTCCTGGCCATCACCGACCCCGACTCAAAGATGGAGCAGGTGGCTAAGACCGACGGTTTTCGGCATATCTTTTATGGTGACCCACAAATTGGCGGGCGCTACTCGGCGCTTTCGAATTTTGGCGTGGTGGCTGCCACGGTGATTGGACTGGATATTCCAAAGCTGTTGAAGGAGGCTGGCAAAGCGGTGGCCACGGCAAAGCTTTCGCCGGGGGAGAATCCAGCAGTGGAGCTGGGACTGATTCTTGGCACGGCGGCTAATGCCGGCTGCGACAAGATCACCATCTTTACTTCGCCTGAGATCTGCGACCTGGGCGCGTGGTTGGAGCAACTGATCGCCGAATCCACCGGCAAGCTGGGCAAGGGGATTACGCCGGTTGACCGCGAGGGCATTGCGGCGCCCGAGGTCTACGGCAAGGACCGCATCTTTGCATATGTGAAGCTGGCGGGCGCTGACGACAAAAGTCAGGACGCTAAGGTTGCGGCAATTGAAGCGGCAGGTCATCCGGTTGTGGCCATTGAGATTCGCGATCTTTACGAGATCTTTGGGCAGTTTTTCGCGTGGGAGATTGCGACGGCGGTGGCAGGGTCGGTGATGGGGATCAATCCGTTCAACCAGCCGGATGTGGAGTCGGCCAAGATCGAGACGCGGGCATTGACTGATGCCTACGAGAAGACGGGGAAGCTGCCGGAACGTAAGCCGGTTCTGGTGGATACAGACGGAATTGAGATTTATGCGACAGACGCATATGCCGCGAAACTGAAAGCGGCGGCGCCGGCCGAGACCCTGGCCGGGTATTTACGCGCGCACCTGAAGCAGATTCACGCCGGAGACTACTTTGCGACGCTGGCTTTTCTGCCCATGTTTCCGCAGCATGAGGAGGCGATCCAGGGATTCCGGGACAAGGTGCGGGACGCCAAACGGGTGGCTACCTGTCTGGGATTCGGACCGCGCTTTCTGCACTCCACTGGGCAGGATTACAAGGGCGGACCCAATACCGGGGTTTTTCTGCAGATTACCGCCGATCACGCTATCGACTTGGCGATTCCTGGACAGAAATACAGTTTTGGGGTGGTGATCACGGCTCAGGCTGCCGGTGACCTGGCGGTGCTGGAGTCGCGCGGGCGCAGGGCGGTGCGGGTCCATTTGAAGTCGGATGTGGCGGCGGGGCTGAAGATGCTCGCCGCAGCCATGGATGAAGCGCTGAAGTGAGATTAGAGATCAGATTCCACAATTTACTGTTTTCTTGTCGCGACCTTATGAGCGTGCAGATGGCTGATCGCTTCCCGGTTCTGGCTGGAAGCTTAGGGCGAGGCGATTCCAGGTGTTGATGGACGTGATCGACAGGGTAAGCTTTACCAAATCGGTTTCGTCAAATGCTGTGCGGACTTCTTCGTATGCCTGGTCTGATGCGTGTTTGTATGCCTGGTCTGATGCAAGGCTCTGCTGGATTTTGGTAAGCTCCTCGGTCCATGCCAGAGCGGCACGCTCCCGGGGTGTGAAGAACGGTGTTTCGCGCCAGGCAGAGAGGGCACAAATGCGTTGTTCGCTTTCGCCAGCCGCTTGAGCATCCTTAGTGTGCAAATCAATGCAGTAGGCGCAGCCATTGATCTGCGATGCACGGATCTTGACCAGTTCCAAGAGAGAAAGCTCCAACCCTGATCCCTTGACAACCTTGCCCAGTTTCAAGAACGCCTGGATTCCCTCAGGAGATGCTTTTGCATCATTCAACCGCGGCTGCATTCTGATGCCCTCCGGGCCGTTGGATGCGTGAGCCGCGTGCAGGTTTCGGGACGGGGGACAGAATTTCATCTCCAGATGAGTTGGCGTCGGGGGGTGGTAAAGCGCCTGCCTCCAGCGAACGGAACTTTTTTTCAGCGGCCGGGTTGAAGATTATGACGGCTTCCGCGCTTTCCCGTCTAAGGGTATGTGCCGGAAGCAACACCTTTTGGGCGTCATTTCAATCAGTGCCGCATCAAAGAGAAGGCGATTGGAAGAACGCCATGGGCAGAGGAGAAGCATAATGATGAATCGGCTATTGTTCAAGCGGGTTTTCCCGCAGATTTTGTTCTTTGCCGAGTTGGTGGTTCTGTGCGGAGCGATTGCGCTGGCCCAGGATCAAGCTCCAGTCGTGACTGCACCGCCCCAAGTGGCTCCACAGCGCACAGATGGTCAAATCGAGATGGACGTTGTGCACGGATTGGACGCTTCACCGGAGCTGAAAAACGATCTCATTACGGCGGCCACCATCGAAGGCGAGGTTACGCTTTCGGGAACGGTTTCAAGCCAGGCATCCAGCGACAAGGCAGCGTCGATTGCCGGCCAGGTGGCGGGCGTGACCAAGGTGAACAACAACCTGAAAATAGGCAATCCGCAGGAAGCGCAGGGCGACAACGGAGTGCCGCCAATGGCTGGCGGAGAGCAGGACACCGGGCCGGGCCCGCAGGGATACTCACAGCAGGGGCCTCCGCCGGATCAGGGCCAGGAGCCCTACCCGCAGCAACAGCCGCAATACCAGCAGCCGCAGTATAGGAATCAGCGGCCGCCGGCCTATGCAGTTGCCACAGGACCGGTAACCGTCGGTCCGGGAACTCTGATTCAGTTGCGGACCAGTGAGCCGGTGAACAGCAAGAGAGCCAAGGATGGACAGCCGGTTCAGTTCACGGTCATACAGGACGTGGCAGTTGGAAATGTTCTGGCTATTCCGCGCGGCGCGACCGTGCACGGAGTAGTGACCGAGGCCAAGAAGGCCGGCGACCTGGGCGGCAGCCCGGTGCTGGCGCTGACACTTACATCACTGGATCTGGGCGGACAAAGCTACCCTCTTCAAAGCGATCAGTTTAAGGTAAAGGGGCCGAATAAGGCCGGTCATACGGTGGGCAACGCCTTTGGCGGCGCAGTTCTGGGCACCATTATCGGCTGCGCAGCGGGCCGCGGCTTTGGCTGCGCGGTAGGGGCCGGAGCAGGCGCAGCTGCAGGCACGGCTGCTTCAGCGGCTACGCCGGGACCGGGGATCTGGATTCCCGCCGAAGCGCGAGTGGATTTCCACCTGGTTTCCCCAGTGACCGTCGCGCCGGTGAGCGCCCAAGAAGCGGCACGGCTGGCGCAGGGACTTTATGCGGGCGGGCCAAACCTTTACCGGCGTGGCTACTATCCAGTTAGGAGACCGTATTATGGCTATCCATACGGGTATCCACCTCCGCCGGTCTACTACCGTCCGTACTAGCGAGCGGGTATTCCTACTGGCGGTAAGAGACAAGGGAAAAAGGGGATAGAAAAAAGGGGAAAGAAGCGGGCATTCCAGGAAATGGAGTGCCCGCTTTGTATTTGGTGTGTTTACGGCGTGGGAACCGGGGTGCAGAGAGCTGATTCGGCTCGTCCGGTTCTCATCTCGTCTATAATTGCTATGAATCGCGTCAAGCGACAATTGCGCATCGGTGGGAGTTGTCACGCCCGCGCGTAGAGAGTAGAAGGTTCAAGTCCATCCATGATTCGTTTCCTGCAGACAGACAATCGCATGACCAAGGCGATCTTCGTAGTCATCATTGGCATAGTTTCAGTGGGCATGGTGGTGTACCTGATCCCCGGCCTCACCGGCCAGGGAGCCAGCGCCGCCAATGTCTATGCCACAATCTACCCCCACTGGTATAGCCGCCTTTTTTCTTCAGGCACGACGGTGACCGAGGAGGAAGTGGACAAGACGGCCCGCCAGCAGTTGCAGCAGCAGAACCCTGAATATGCCGACAACCCCATGATGCTAGGTTACTTTGAGCAGCGCGAGGGCCAGCGACTGGTGCAGACGCAGATTCTGCTGGCAGAGGCGGATAAGCTGGGCGTACACGTGACGAACGACGACGTGAACCGTGTCCTGCACACCGGCCAGGCCGGCCAGGTACTTTTCCCTAATGGGCAGTTCATCGGCGAGGACGCATACGCCGCGCTGATCGCCAATCGCTTCAATCAATCGGTTGCGGAGTTTGAGGAAGGTATCCGGCAGAGTATCGTCGTACACCGGCTGCAGGCGCTTATCACGGGCGGAGTGACGGTGAGCGACCAGGAAGTGCGCGACACCTATCGCAAGGAAAGCATCAAGATCAAGTTCGACTACGCGGTTCTTTCCGCGGAGGACCTGCGCAAGACGATCAATCCCTCTGACGCGGAGCTGGAAGGATTCTTCAAGCAGAACGCGGCGCGGTATGCCACGGCTGTTCCTGAAGAGCGCAAGATTACCTACTTTGCCTTTACTCCGAGCGAACTGCCGGGCGGTGTGCCGCATCCGACGGATCAGGAGATTCAACAGTACTTCAAGGCGCACGAGTCAGAATATTCAACGCCGGAGCAGGCGCGGTCGCGCCATATTCTCATCAAAGTGGCGCCAAACGCTGACCCCCAGGCCGATGCCGCGGCCAAAGCCAAGGCCGAGGGGATTCTGAAGCAGATACAAGGCGGCGCGAACTTTGCCGACCTGGCCAAGAAGTACTCAGACGATCCTGGCAGCAAGGATTCAGGCGGCGAACTTGGATTTTCGCAACGGGGACGCATGGTGCCACAGTTCGACAACGCTATCTTCACCCAGAAGATCGGCGACACGCAGATTGTGAAGAGCCAGTTTGGCTACCACATCGTGCAGGTGGAAGAGCGGCAGGCGGCGCACACGCAGACCATCAGCGAGGTGCTTCCCACGATTCAGTTGACGCTGGTCCGGCAGAAGCTGGCGCAGGCCGAGGAAAGCTATGCCGGCACACTGACCTCAGAGGCCATCAAGAACGGCCTTGAGAAGACCGCAGCTGCGCATCACCTGGAAGTGGTGAACTCACCCCTGTTCGACAGCAAGGGAGTGATTCCGGCGCTGCCTGACGGATCTCAGATTATCGCCAAGGCTTTTGACTCGAAGCAGGGTGATCCGCCGCAGTCCGCGCCCACCGGGGAAGGTTATGCGATCTTCCAGCTTACGGGCATCTCCGCGGCCCATGCGCCGAATTTCGCGGATTGGAAGAGCCACGTTCTTGACGATTTTCGCAACCAGCAGATTCGAGTGCTGTTGGCCCAGAAGACCAAGGATCTTGCAGACAAGGCAAAGAGCATGAACGACTTGTCCAAGGCAGCCAAGGCAGTGGGGGCGACCATAAAGACCAGCGAACTGGTGGGTGTCAGCGGCCAGGTGCCCGATTTCGGCCAGGTAGGCCAACTCGCTCCACAACTCTTCGATATGAAGGTAGGCGAGATCAGCGGGCCCATCAACGCGCAGCGGACCGGCGTAGTGGCTAAACTCGTGGACAAGCAGGAGCCCAGCGAGGATGAGATCACCAAGAACCTGGACGAGACGCGCGATCAGATTCTACAGGAGCGCCGTTCGAACGTCTTCAACGTTTTTATGAGCCAGGTCATCAGCGATTACACGAAAAGTAAGCGCATCCAGCTCAACTCCAAGTCAAAGACTCCGGGGATTCCGGGGGCCTAAGCCGGCTGAGAAAAAAGAAACTGCAAATTATGCCCGCATTCTCCTAAAGAAGGCGGGCTTTTTTGCGGGTTGAGGCATCTTTGCAAGGCAGGGAACGGCATTGCGCGACGGCAGCGGGGATAATGGAGTCATGCATTTCGAACGTTCGCAGGGGGTTCTTCTTCACGTAAGTTCATTGCCATCCTACGGGGGCATCGGCGACCTGGGACCGGTGGCTTACGAATTTGTGGCTTTTCTGGCTGCGGCGAAACAACACATCTGGCAGGTGCTGCCGCTGGGGCCTACGGGCTACGGGAACTCGCCGTATGCGGGTTCATCGGCCTTTGCGGGCAATCCTTATCTCATCAGCCTGGAGTTTCTGTCAGATTGGGGCTGGATTGCGGGAGAGCGGATTGGTGGGCTAGCCGGGCGGAACGGACCCGTGGATTTTGACGAAGTGGAGGAGCGCAAGGTTCCCTTGCTCTATGAGGCGGCGGGGAATTTTCTCGATCGGGGACCGCAAGAGAAGGAGCTTGCCGGGCAATGGGGGCAGTTCGAGGAGTTTTGCAAGACTGAGTCGGGCTGGCTCGACGATTACGCTCTCTATGCCGAGTTGCGCCGGCAGTTCAAGACAGGCGAGTGGACGGTCTGGCCCGAGCCGGTGCGTCGTCGCCAGCCGGAGGCCCTAGCCAAGGTTGCAGAGGAAAATAATCGAGCACTGGCCCGGGAGCGGGTGCTGCAGTTTGCCTTTGCGCGGCAGTGGAGCGATTTGCGAGAAGCTGCGGCGCGCGAGGCGATCAGGATCATGGGCGACGTGGCGATCTTCGTCAATATGGATTCGGCCGACGTTTGGGTGCATCCGGATTTGTTTGATCTGGACGAGGAACTGAAACCGGTGCACATCGCAGGAGTGCCGCCGGACTATTTTTCGCCCACCGGGCAGCGCTGGGGCAATCCGCTCTATCGCTGGGGCGTGCTGAAGGAACGGGGATTTGGCTGGTGGGTGGAGCGGATTCGCCGTTCCTGTCAGCTGTACGACATTGTGAGGCTGGACCACTTCCGGGGCTTTGAAGCTTACTGGTCGATTCCGGCTGAGGACGACACGGCGGTGAACGGCGAGTGGGTGAAGGCGCCGGGGCAGGAGCTTTTCCAGGCACTGGAGACGGCGCTGGGTCCGCTGCCGTTGGTGGCTGAAGACCTGGGCATGATTACGCCGGAGGTGGAGGCGCTTCGGCAGGAGATGGGAATGCCGGGCATGAAGGTGATTCAATTTGGATTCAGCGACAAGGGGGCGCATGCTCACCTGCCCCAGCGGTACACGACCGGCACGGTGGCCTATACAGGCACGCACGACAACGACACTACGCAGGGTTGGTGGAAGAGGGCAGGCAAAGCAGAGCACTGCGCGGTTGAGGCGTTGGTGGGGCCGGTTGGCGGGCATCCGGTGTGGCCGCTGATTCGGGCCGTCACAGGCAGCGTGGCGGAAATGGCTATCGTTCCGGCGCAAGATTTACTTGAGCTTGGCTCGGAGGCACGCATGAATACGCCTTCCGTCGCGGCGGGAAACTGGAGCTGGCGCGCGCCGGAGAACAGCTGGAAGCCGGAGCTGGCGAAGCAGTTGTCTGCGCTGGTGGAGGTAACGGACCGGGATAACGATCCGTTGGGCGAAGCCGAGAATAAAACTGTCAGTGATCAGTAGGCACTACATTGGCCACTGATAATGCCCTACTGATCTTGGATGAATCAATTACTCAGAACGGAATATCGTCGTCGGAGATTTCGGCGGATTGGCCGGCTTCGTCGTGGCCGGCGGGTGGGCGCTGATCAAAGCTGGCCGCCGAACTGCCGGAAGTTGTACGGCTGTAGCCGCCCGCGCCGTCTTCGCGGCCAGAGAGCAGAGACAGGTCATTGACGATAATCTCAGTCCGGTAGACCTTCTTTTTGGTGTCTTTGTCTTCCCAGTTGCGGGTGTTCAGCCGGCCCTCGATATACAACTTGCTGCCTTTTTTTACGTAGCTCTCAACAATGTCGGCCAGCTTGGAGAATGCCACGAGGTTGTGCCACTCGGTTCTATCGACCCAGTTTCCAGACGCATCCTTCTGTCGTTCGCTGGTAGCGATGCTGAAACTGGCCACCTTTGTTCCACCGGGGGTGGAACGGATCTCGGGGTCCTTGCCTACGTTCCCTAAGAGAATGACTTTGTTAACGCTCTTGGCCATATTCGTGCACTCCAGTAACTGATAAGAATAGCAGAGGATTATCCGTGGCGGGAAAGCCAGCGGTTGCGGAGCCATTTGGCGATGCCTAGAGAGAGCAGCAGGCCGCCGAAAGGAATGCACATGAGGGCGACAATGAGGGCAAACCAGCCGGTGTTGGTGCTGGCGCCCGTGGGCGAGAAGCCGCCGAGCAGCGTTTCAAGCAGCAGCGTGGCCAACAGACCCGCGCCCAGGATCGACGTGCCCCATTGGAGCAGTTGGCGGGTACCGTCATTTTGGCTCGGAATCGCTTGGTTTTGAGGCATTGGACTTTCTATCCTTGCGCCAGACGCAGCATGGCGTACGTGATTACGCCGGTGATGGAGACATAGAGCCAGAGCGGGAATGTCCAGCGGGCGACCTTGCGGTGCTCACGGAAGCGGCCGCTGAGTGAGAAGAAGAAGGTGACCAGGACCAGAGGCAGAGCGATGACGGCCAGAATAATGTGGCTGGCAAGCAGCGGCAGGTATACGGATCGCAGGGCGGCATGGGCAGGGTAGCGGACGTCGCCGTGCAGAGCGTGGTGAAGTATGTAGCTGGCCAAAAACAGTGAGGAGAAGATGAAAGCCGTGATCATAGACGCGCGATGGGCGGGGATGCGTTTTGCACGAATGAAAATGTAGCCGATCAGCAGGGCGGTTGCGCTTAGGCCGTTAAGCAGGGCATTGAGTGCGGGCAGAAAAGCGAATTGCGTGCTGGACGCTGCCGCGGGATGAACGTAGATGAGCCAGAAGAGAAAGGCTGTGGCTGCGGCGCTGATGGCGAGAATGGCGGCGATTGCGGGGCGGATATCGGAGGATGGTGCTGCGGTCGTCATGGTGTCCTGATGGTGGCGCAGAGCATAAGTGCGGTGAATAGGAGGGGCAGGTAGAGGACGCTGACCTTGAGCAGGTCGCGGGCCAGCATGCGGCTTTCAGTCTCGGGTATTTTGCGCAGGATGCGGGCGAAACGGATGGTATAGGCCAGGTAAACGAGGCCAAGCACGGCGGCCAGGACGGCATAAGTAATTCCGGCCATGCCGAGCAGCCAGGGGGTGAGGCTTACGGGAATCATGACCACGGCGAAGAAAAGCGCCTCGGCCACGGTGGACCACCCATCGGGCTGTACGACGGGGAGCATGCGAATGCCGGCGCGGGCATAGTCGTCGCGGTAGAGCCAGGCGATGGCCATGAAGTGAGGGAACTGCCAGACAAAGAGAATGGCGAAGAGGGCCACGGCCGGCCACTCGATGAGGCCGCGGGCGGCGGTCCAGCCGAGCATGGGGCCCATGGCCCCGGGGAATGCGCCGATGAAGGTGGCCAGGGTGGTGAAGCGCTTGAGCGGCGTGTAGATGGCGACGTAAGTAAACGCGGTGAGCAGCGCCAAGGCCACAGTGAGCAGGTTGGTGGTGAGCGCCAGGCTCACCGCGCCCATGGCCAGAGCGCCTAGGCCGGCAAGGATACCCTGGGCGAGCGAGAAGCGGCCGGCGGCCATGGGGCGGTCTGCGGTGCGCTTCATGCGCGCGTCGATTTTGCGCTCCAGAGCCTCGTTGAGCGCGCCTGCTCCGGCTGAGACCAGGCCAATGCCGAGCAGCGTCTCAAGCAGGCCGCGCTGGACGCTGGAGATGCCGGACTGGATGGAACCCAGATAAAATCCGCCCCAGCCTGTGACCAGAACCAGAGCCACGACTTTGACTTTGAATAGTTCTCGCAGGTCGTGGATGAGCGAGGCGGTTGCGCCGGGGGTGGGCGCGTGGATGGGGCCGTGCGGCCCGCTTTCAGATGGTGCGGCAATCTCTGCATGAGGCGCGGCTTGTGAGACGAGATTCATCGGGGCGGGTGAAAATCCTCTGTGTGAGGGCGGAATGCGTGGCTCCCGGGAGCCTGTTTCGATAATAGCAAGCGGGAAGCGTTGGAAATGGGTCGCCGAGGTCAGTGAAGGCGTGCGGCTTGGAGGATCGCCTCCACCACTTGCTCTGGGGTGAGGGCATCGACGGAGATGGAGACGTGGGCTGTGCGGTAGAGCGGGAGGCGGTTGTGATAGCGGCTGGCAAGATTGGCATGGTCGGCGAGGATGGGGCGGAGATGCTCGGTGCCTTGGCAGCGGGCGAGCGCGGTGGTGAGTTCGACTTCGAGGTGAACGAGAATTGTGCCGGGGACGGTGAGGAGCAGAGAGCGAGTGGCGGAGTGCTCGATGGCGCCGCCTCCAAGGGCCAGGATCAGGGCGTCGTTGGCGGCTAGGCGAGCTATGGTTGCGTGTTCGCGGTCGCGGAACTGTGCTTCGCCGTTGCGGGCAAAGAGCTCGGAGATGGGTGCTCCGGCTTCTGCTTCGATCACATCGTCTACATCGACGAAGCTCCAGCCCAGCCGGCGGGCGAGGAGCGGACCGACGGTGGTTTTGCCAGAGCCCATGAAGCCGGTTAGGACGATGCGGCGAAGTGGGGTTGCGGATTGGGGTTGGGTGGTCATGGGAATCTTGCGGTGATTGTTTGGCCGTGTGCTGTTTCCAGTATAGGCAAGGGAGATTGTTGCGACCGATCAGCTCAACGCTATTACTATGGCTCCCGCAGTGATGAGCAGGCCGCCTACGATTGCCGGGCCGGTGAGCTTTTCGCCCAGGAGCAGCCAGGCGAAGATCATGACCAAGGGGACGCTCAGTTTGTCCAGCGGCGCTACGCGGGAGGCTGGACCCAATTGCAGGGCGCGGAAGTAGCACAGCCAGGAGAGACCGGTGGCCAGGCCGCTGAGCGTGAGAAAGAGCACGGTGCGGCGATCAAGCGAGCGGATTTCACCGTGCTTGCCCAGC
>JBEKUB010000029.1:0-45516 GCA_049515455.1 Occallatibacter sp. | reverse complement strand
ACTGATCCCTGACCCCTGATCCCTGCTTTCTTATGAAATCCGAAATCATCGCCGTCGGCTCCGAGATGCTCACCCCTGCCCGCCAGGACACTAACTCCCTCTATCTCACCGAGAAACTCAACGAAATCGGAGTTACCGTCCGCTTCAAGACCATCGTAGGTGACCGCCGCAAAGACCTCGTCAACGCCATTCACTCCGCCCTCGGCCGCATTGACATCCTCATCCTCATGGGCGGCCTCGGACCCACGGAAGACGATCTCACCCGCGAAGCCGTAGCGGAAGCCCTCGCACTCACCCTCCGCCGCGACGCCCAGCAAGTCGCAGCCCTCCACGCCCGCGCCGCCTCCTTCCGCATCACAATCTCCGAGAACAACCTCAAGCAAGCCGACGTTCTTGAAGGCGCAACCCTCCTTCCCAACGCCAATGGCAGCGCCCCCGGCCAGTGGCTTGAGACCACCTTCGCCGGCTATCGCAAAATCGTCATGCTGCTCCCGGGCCCTCCCAACGAGTGCCGCCCGCTCTTCGACGAAGCCTGCCTTCCCCGCCTCACCCAGATCGTCCCTCCGCGAGCCATCGCCCGCCGCACCCTCCGCGCCGCCATGATCGCCGAATCCCAGGCCGACAAGCTAATCGCCCCCATCTACACCACCTACAACGATGTAGAAACCACCATCCTCGCCCACGCCGGCGACATTCAACTCACCCTCCTCTGCGCCAAGCCCACCCCCGAAGCCGCCCAGGCCCGCGTAGACGAGCTAGCCGGCCGCATTGAAGAAGCCCTCGACGACTGGCTCTACTCCACCGGCAAGGAATCCGCCGACTCCCTCGAGCAAATCGTCCTCTACTATCTCGGCCTCCGCCAGGCAACCCTCTCCGTAGCCGAAAGCTGCACCGGCGGCATGATCTCCCAGCGCATCACCAGTGTCCCCGGCAGCTCCCGTTCCTTTCTCGGCGGCGCAGTCGTCTACTCTGACTCGCTCAAATACGCCTTCGCCGGCGTCACCCCCGAGCTCATCGCCCAGCACGGCGCAGTCTCCGCCCAGGTAGCCAAAGCCCTCGCCACCGGCATCCGTCTCCGCACCGGCGCTACCCTCGGCCTCGGCATCACAGGCATCGCCGGCCCCACCGGCGCCACAGAAAACAAGCCCGTAGGCCTCGTCCACATCGCCCTCAGCGACTCCCAGAAAACCGAGTCCATTGAAAAAACCTTCCGCGGCGACCGCTCCCGCATCCGCCAATACGCCACCCAGCAATCCCTCGACCTGATCCGCCGCTGGCTGATGTAGAAATGAAGCAAGTTTAAATATCAATAATCCCCCACCCAATAAATCTTCCCAACCCCGAATCCCAAAAGCTTTGTATCAGGGCACGACTTCAGTCGTGCCGCAAACGCCATAAAAATGAATGTGGGCTTTAGCCCCTGAAGCAATCCAAAATCGATCCACGCACTCCGTGCCCCATCCTTTCGCTTTTTTGGGCGAAAGGGCGAGAACCCTAAGCATTAATATGATCGCAGGCTGCAACCATGGCAAAGAAATCCCGCCGCCACAAACTCGAAGGCAAACGCCCGCCGCAAGTTCCGGCCACAAACGCCTTTCCCTCCGCGCCCTCCACCCACAGACCCTGGCAAATCGCCGCAGTCTGCCTCATCCTTGCCGCGGTCACCATCTTTGCCTATCGCGGAGTGCGCTCGAACGATTTCCTCATCTACGACGACGACGTCTATGTCGTCGATAACGCCCCGATCCATCAGGGTATAAACGCGCAGAGCATCGGTTGGGCCTTCGACGCCTTCCACGCCTCCAACTGGCACCCGCTCACCTGGATCTCCCACATGGTCGACTGGCAGCTTTATGGCAAAAATCCCGTTGGCCACCATCTCACCAATGTCTTCCTCCACGCCGCCAACTCCATCCTTCTTTTCCTCCTGCTCTTATTCATGACTGGCTACCTCGGCCGCTCCGCACTGGTCGCAGCTCTCTTCGCCCTGCATCCCGCCCATGTCGAATCCGTTGCCTGGCTCGCCGAACGCAAAGACCTTTTATGTGCGCTCTTCTCCTTCGCCGCATTGCTCGCCTATCTCTGGTATCTCCGCAAACCCTCCTGGAAGCGTTACGCAGTGATCCTCATCGCCTTCGCCTGCGCTCTTATGTCCAAGCCCATGGCCGTCACGCTTCCCTTCGCCATGTTATTACTCGACTATTGGCCCCTGCGCCGCATCACCCTCACCCCTGAAACCCGCCCGCAATGGTTCTCTTCATCATTGAAGTTATGCGTCGAAAAATTGCCTCTCTTTCTCCTCGCCACCATCTCCAGTGCCCTCACCGTTATGGCACAGCGGTCAGGCGGCTCGGTAGGGTCGCTTGAATCCCTCCCCTTGTGGGAAAGGCTAAGCAACGCATCCATTAGTTACTGGCGCTATGTCCAGCTAGCCTTCTGGCCAAATCCGCTCAGAATCTTTTATTACCATGAGACTTATAACATCAGTGTTACTCTCGCCGTGCTATCGGCCATAGCACTTATCCTGGTAACTCTCCTCTGCTGGTGCTTCCGCAAGCAGAGGCCGTACTTACTCTTCGGATGGCTGTGGTTCCTTGGAACCCTCGCGCCCGCCATCGGCATCGTGCAGGTAGGCGATCAGGCCATGGCCGAGCGCTACACTTATATCCCGCTCATCGGCCTCTTCATCGCCGTAGTCTGGCTCATTGCGGATGCCGTAGCCAAATCAACTCGCCTGAAAGTCGCCGCTCAAACTCTCGCCTTCGCAATCCTCGTCGCCTGCGCCGTCAAAACCGATGCCCAGATAAGAGTGTGGAAAAATACGATCACACTCTTCAGCCACGTTCTCGAAGTGGACCCGCGCGGTGAAATCCCCAACTCCAGCCTCGGCGTAGCCTATGAGAGGCAGGGCAACTTCGCGCAGGCAGGTCAATACTTTGAGCAATCCCTCAAATACGCTCCCGACTGGGCTCTCACTCTCTCTTATTCCGCCCTCTGCATCATGCAGAATGAGATGCAGTCTCACGATCCCCGCAATCTTCCTCTCGCCAAACAGCGCCTCGATCGTGCATTGAGCCTCTCGCCCGACGACCCGGATATTCTCACCAACATGGCTTTATGGGATGCCATCATGGGCCGCTCCAAGGAAGAAGAAGCCTATAGTAGACGAGCCGTCGCCGCACATCCCGAAGACTTGAAGGCGCGCCTCTATCTCGCCAACTCTCTTACCGAGCAGAACAAGTTAGACGATGCAGCCAGGGAGTGGCATCAGGCCCTGGTCATCGATCCTAATAACTACATTGCACATTACAATCTCGGAGTTATCCTGGAACGGCAGCAGTTACCCGAGCAAGCAATCAAGGAATTCCGTCTTTCTCTCGCCCTTCAGCCCAATCAGCCGTCGGCCCATACCATCATCGGCAAGTTATATATAAATTCGCATCAGATCTCACAAGCTGCGGAAGAGTTTGCTCAGACGGTACAGCTTAACCCAGCAAACGCCGCCGCGCATAACGATCTCGGCACGGCCCTCATGCAACTAGGCGAAAATGAGAAGGCCGCCGAGCAATTTAACGACGCGCTACGAATTGATCCGGCCAACGCCGATGCAAAGCGCAATCTCGATCGCGCACAATCCCACTTGAAACACAAATAGGCCCAACAGGTATATTTGGATTTGAAAGGGCGCGGCCGAGTACCCTCTGGGTGCCGTGCAGCTGAGGAACACAAGAATTGCGGGCTTCAGCCCCTGAGGGAAATCCCCGATTCTATCGCATCTAATTATGCGTCCGTTATAACATCGTTCAATGGGTGGCGCCTTTATGCCAGGCTTTCACACTCTCACCAAGCCGATTGGCCCCATTTGCAATCTCGATTGCAAGTACTGTTTCTATCTTGAAAAAGAAGCTCTATATCCCAACGTAAAGAAATGGGCCATGTCGGATGACCTACTTGAAGACTACGTGCGCCAGTATATTGAGGCCCAGCCCGCTGATAAAGTTCAGTTTGCATGGCAGGGAGGCGAGCCCACTCTGCTCGGCGTTGACTTTTTCCGCAAGGTTGTCCGCCTCCAGTCCAATTACGCCAACGGCAAAACAATCGAGAACGCGTTACAAACCAACGGCACCCTGCTCGACGATACGTGGGCTGAATTTCTTTCCGAACGCAAATGGCTCGTCGGAATCTCCATCGATGGCCCCCGCGCACTGCACGATGCCTATCGCGTGGACAAAGGCAGCCAGCCGACTTTCGACCGAGTCCTGCGCGGGATCGAAGTGCTCCGGCGTCATAAAGTCGAATTCAATACTCTCACCACGGTTCATCGCGCCAACGCATCCAATCCACTCGAGGTGTATCGATTTCTGCGCGAAAATGGCAGCGGCTATATGCAATTCATTCCCATCGTCGAAAAAATCTCCGCGTCACCCACGTCCCAAGGCTTAACTCTGATAACTCCGAGTTATAAAGAAGAATCAACCATAGCTCCCTGGTCGGTCGAGGCGGAGCAATACGGCCGCTTTCTCTGCGCCATCTTCGATGAGTGGGTGCACAACGACGTTGGCCGCGTCTTCGTCCAGCTATTCGATGTATCTCTCGAGATGTGGATGGGAATGGAAGCCAGTCTATGTGTCTTCCGCAGAACCTGCGGTTCCGAGCTTGCCATCGAGCACTCCGGCGACGTCTATTCCTGCGACCACTTCGTTTATCCCGAAAACAAGTTAGGCAACATCATGGAATCCAGCCTTAGGAGTCTGGCAGATTCGCCCCAGCAGAGAGCTTTTGGCGCGGACAAAAATAATACGCTCCCCCAATACTGTCGCAAGTGTGAAGTGCGCTTCGCCTGCAACGGCGAGTGCCCCAAGCATCGCTTTATCACCACACCCGATGGAGAGCCCGGCCTCAATTACCTCTGCGCCGGCTACAAGATGTTCTTCTCACACATCGATCCATATATGCGCTTCATGGCCGGCGAACTGCGCAGCCAACGCGCCCCGGCAAACATCATGCAGTTTCTACATAAGCCCGATATCAAGCCTCCGCAGCAACCGCTCCGCAACCAGCCTTGCCCCTGCGGCAGCGAGCGCAAATTCAAGCACTGCTGCCAAAGAGAAAGCTCCTGAACATGCACGCGTCGGCCATATACTGATCCCGGAGGCCCGCAAGTGGATCGCAGAGCGTTTATCAAAATGGCAGGTGTAGCAGGCATGGCAGCCGCCGAGCGGCCCGCGGCCCCATTGAGCCTCGCCGCACATGCGCCGCCCCGCCAGGCCATCGTCATTCTCGGTGAATCGGTCCGCTACGACATGCTCAACTGCAACACCAAAACCGGCATGCATACTCCAAATCTCGATCGCATCGCGGCTGGCGGAATTAGTTTCGAACGCGCCTACAACTGCCAACCCGTCTGTTCCCCAGCCCGCTCCGCTCTCTGGACCGGCCTTTATCCGCACAGCAACGGCGTTTGGGGAAACAGTATGGCGCTGGGCGAAACCACGCTCACCATCGGCCAGAGACTCACTGACAAAGGCATCCGCTGCGGCTTCATGGGCAAGTGGCACCTCAGCGGCACAGACTATTTTGATACCGGCCGCCCCGCTCCCGGATGGGACCGTGAAAGCTGGTACGACATGCGCGATTATCTCGACGAACTATCGCCCGCCGACCGCGTCCGCTCACGGAATCCCGCCACCGGCCTCGACCCATCATGGACCGCCGATGATTGCTATGGCCGTCGCGTCACCAATCACGCTCTTGAGTTTCTTGAGAAACACAAGAACGATGATTTTCTTCTCATCATCTCCTACGATGAGCCGCACCACCCCTGGCTATGCCCCATCGAATATACAAAGATGTACGAGAACTTTGTCTTCCCCATGAATCTGAATACCCGCGATGATCTCGCCAACAAACCTGAGGAACAGCGCGTGTGGGCAACGCCCAACATGAATCGCATCCCGCCGCCAATCTCCAGTCCTCAGTTCTTTGGCGCGCATACCTTCGTCGATGCCGAGATCGGCCGCGTCCTCGATGCCGCTCAAAATCGTGCCCCCGGCGCACTGTTCCTCTACACCAGCGACCACGGAGTCTTTCTCGAATCCCACCGCCTCACCGACAAGGGCCCCGCGATGTACGACGAAATCACTCACGTCCCGTTCCTCGCCATGTGGCCCGGTCACGCGCCCGTCAACGTCCGTTCCTCCAGCCTCGTCTCGCACATCGACCTCAGCGGCACGCTGATGGAATTCTTCGGCTTCGAAGTTCCAAAAACGCTCGAAGGCGGCAGCATGCTTTCGCTGCTCAAAGATCCAACCTCCACCGTCCGCAATTATGCCTTCATCGAGTGGGGCCGTTATGAAGTGGACCACGACGGCTTCGGCGCGTTTCAGCCCATCCGCTGTGTCTGCGACGGCCGTTACAAACTCACCATCAACCTGATGACCACCGACGAGCTCTACGATCTCCAGTCCGATCCCTCCGAGCTGATCAACCTCATCGATTCATCAGAACACGCCGCCCTGCGCAATGGCATGCATGACCAGCTTCTCAACTGGATGAACGTCACCCGCGATCCCATGCGCGGATATTACTGGGGACGCCGCGCCTGGCGTCCAGAATTCTCCGTAACCTGGGACAATGACGGTTACACCCGCCAGCGCGAAGACGACGGCTATCTCCCCCGCGAGCTTGACTACGATACCGGGCTCACCATCGCTGCCGCAACCCGCCACAAACGCACCTGATAAATTCTGAAAAATGACTTAAGGAACCTCTGGATAGGTCGATGTTTTGAAAGGGCACGACTTCAGTCGTGCCGCAATTGCAGTGGAATGAACGCGGGCTTTAGCCCCTGAGGGAATGCTCTGTTAGAAATGGAACTTAATCTGAGGTTCCTTAACGCCGGCTCAAAGCATGTTATCGTAATCTATCTCAGAATCTCCGCTGTTGAATTTTGAAAATATATGAAAGGGGAACGCGATGAACGATTGGAAGTACGTCCAGAGGGATCCCTCGGAGGCTCTCGCCCAGTTACACTTTTACTCCGTCACCAAGAAGCATGCCTGCGGCGAGATCGAGGCGCGCATCACCGTAAAGGAGTTCGCCACTCCCAAGACCAGCGATATGAAATTTCTGGCCACCGCCGATATAGAACTGAATCAGAAAACATTAAAGTTCCAACCCATAGGATGGGGCGAAACCCTCCTCAGCGCCCTGGCCGAGTGCATGAGAAATCTCCGCAAATTCGAGTACGAAATCGAAGACCAGCCCACACAATCAAAAGCAGATTGAGCGCGGAAAAAGATAAAGTACGGTGGGTGGTGGGTGGCCCAGGTCTCGCTTTTGAGACCTGGGTTCCCAGAAATGCAAAAAATTATTTGGCCTTACCCGGCTCCTCTCGCGACGCGTCCTTGCCGACGCCATGATCCGCCTGCAGCATCTTAGCGATCAGCACATTGATCAAGCTTCCTTGATCTCCGCCGCCGCCGGCCATAATATCCGGAACCAGCTTGACGTGATTCGAAGCCAGCGCCGTAGCAATCTGCACCGCCGCGTAATTACCCGACTCCATCGACGCAATCTTCATCTTGATCACATCCGCTTCGGCAGTGCCGACAGCCCTGGCCTTTTCGGCGTCCGCGTTGCCCACCGTGATCACCACCCTGGCGTCCGCGTCCGCATTGATCGTCTTGGCCCGCGCATCGGCCTCGGCGTTAATCGTCTTCACCCGCGCATCCGCCTCCGCGTTAATCGTCTTCGATTGCCCCGCTCCGGAAGCCTGCTTCACCTGCGCCTGAGCCGCGAAATCCGCAATTGAAACGCTTCGTTCCGCATCCACCACCCGGGCCTGCGTATCCGCCATCGCCCTGGCCTGCTGCAAATCCTTGCGCGTCTCTTCGGCCAGTTGCTGCGTCTTGTAGGTCACCTGTTCCTGCTCGGCAATCTTGCGGTCGGTCAGCGTCTTCATCAGCGCCTCCGGCGGCGTAATATCGCCGATAAGCGTATCGATGGCGTTCACGTTATATTCCACGAGCGCCGCCTGGATTGATTCCTTCGCCTCTTTCTGGCGCTCCGTGCGCCCCTTCAAAAACTCAATCACATCTGAAGTTTGCGCCGCGTTGCGGAAATAGTTGCCGATGGTCGGCTCCAGCACCTGCGTTACCAGGTTCGCCATCGTCCCAAAGCGCGCAATCACCTTGGGCGCATCGTTGCGCGGAACATGAATAATCTGGCTCACGTCCAAATTGAACGTAAACCCATCCGACGACCGCACCGTAATCGTCGACAGCCGCTCGTCCAGCTTGTGCGCCTCGCTCTTGCCGGTCGCCCAGTTCAGCACGATATTCGCCGTGGGCACCAGTTCCACCTTGTGCGTATAACAATTGATCGCGTACTTGCCCGGATCGAGCGGGTCCACCCACACGCCCTTCTGCCCCTTCTTCACCAGGTTGCCGTGCTTGAATTCTTCGCCCGTTTGGTCCACGCCCTCCGCACCCACATAAGCAATCACCACGCCCACGTTGGCAATCGGAACGTCGGTCATCGGCTTGATCTCCACCGTCGCAAAACGCGGATTGATGAAGTACCGCCCCGCCAGCATCACCTGTTCCTGCAATCCCTTGTGCCCGCCGGCCCGGATAAACGCCTCGCCGTCCTGGAACATGTTGTGCCCGGCAATCTCCTTGCCCGCGATCTCCCCAGTCACCAGCGGCGCTCCATCCTTGGTCGTCACCACTCCCACCTGGTTGTCGGGAATCTCGAGCACCTCGGCCGCGGCCACTGTAAACAAACCCGTATTAATTCTGTAGGTCCCCGGAGGAATAATCGAAATTTGCGGCCCGCGCTCGCCTCCATTAGCCAGAAACGCCCTTGCATTCTGAAATGAATTGCATTCCACCGCACTGGCCAGCACGCGTCCGCTCGAGAGCGGTTTTCCGTCCCGCGCCTCCACCACCCCAATCTGATTCTTGTCGATGGTCGTAAACGGAGCCAGCGTCACTGCATACTGCCACGCCCACAGCCCAAAGTGAATTCCCGGCGCCAGTGTATCGGCCTGTAGTCCCGCCTCGCCGTGCAGCGCCACAATCGCCCCATCCGGCAGCGTGCGGTTCGTGCCCATAAGGACCCATTTCTTGTTCACTATGCCAACCTGGTCCTTCGACACAATCACGGTTCCAAAAAAGTAGCGCAGGATCGCTTTCTGCAATACCACCACCAGAAACAGCACCACAAGCACCCATGCGATTTGCCACAGCCAGCTATACGAATCCACCGTTCTTCCTTTCACTCTGCTTTGAGGAACGCCCCAGAATACACCCAAGGACGTTTCAAGAATGTGACTCCCACCTGCAAGGGGCTTGCCGCCACGCCGCCTTGTGGACTTCGTTTAAAACGTTAACCATAATTACGTGACGCTAATCACAAACTGAAAGCTTCCCCCGGTGCAAACATAGTCTCAGATGAATGCAGCAACACCCAATCCGTTAGTTCCCCGCTTTCTTCCATGGAGGCCGCAAGTGAACCTCGACCCCACAGCATTCCTCGGCGATCCGGAACTGATCCAGGCGCTCGAACAGCAATCCGCCCCCATCCTCTGCGAGCAGGACCGCACTCTCTTCCGTCAGGGAGACCCCCCCTCCGGCCTCTATATCCTCCACAAAGGCGAGGCCACTCTCACCATGCGCACCTGGGCAGGCGAATCCGTCATCTCTCTCCAAACCACCGCCGGCTCCATCCTCGGCCTGCCCGCCCTCATCGCCAACGAGCCCTACACCCTCACCGCAGTCGCCCACACCGGCGCCCAATTCAGCTTCATCTCCCGCGACGACTACGCCGCCCTCATGCAATCCAACCCCATGCTCCCCTTGAAAATCCTGCGCGTACTAGCCGCCGAAGTCCACTCCGCCCGCAACGCCATGCTCCACCGCTAAACGCTGTCCCTTAGTCCCTCAGTCTCTTAGTCTCTTAGTCTCTTAGTCCCTAGTCCCTAGTCCCTAGTCTCTAGTCCCTAGTCCCTAGTCCCTATTCCCTTAGCATTGACTCCCCACCCTCCCCCCTGCGAAACTCATCCCCATGCAATACCGCGGAAAAGTGGAATACTCCCAGCAGCGCAAAATGCGCGAGCGCAACACCCGCATTTACCGTCTCTGCCACTGGCCCATTTGGATCTGGGTCTTCTTTCTCGCCCCCGGCCCTTTGACCTTTTCGCTCTTTGCCCACGGCTTCAACCGGTACAACCTCGCCTGGCTCCTCGCCGTTCTCATTGGCACCGCCATAGCCGGCCTTCGCGGCAGCCTTCCCGGTTCCGAACCCCGTCCTTATATCCTCCGCTTTGACGAAGACAAGCCCAATCCACTTTACCGCCGCGTCTGTTACACCTTCGCCTGGAACGCCGTCCTCAACTTCGCTCTACTCAATCTCGCCGGTCTTCTCATCGCCGTCGTCACCGGCGTCTGGTGCATGAAGCAGATTTACATATACGCCTACGCCCCTCTCTGCGCGTTCATTCTTCTGCTCGGCATGCTCGGCAAACTCCCTCGCGTAGGCCCGTCCACCAAAACCGAAGGCATGGAGCGCCGCTACTTCTACGGCTCCGTCTGGGCGGTAACCGCCGCTCAAACCGTCCTCCTTGTCCTCTGGAAAACCCTCCCCCGCACCCACACCGCCGATCTCATCGAACTAGCCCTCTATGTGGCCACGCTGATCTTCATGGGCATCCTGGCCCAACACGGCAAGCTCTACCGCACCCGCCCCATCCTCCCCGGCGAGCTCATGGTCTCCGACTAAACCCTGTCGCTAACTCTGCTAACCCCCCCAACTCCGCTTCCAACACCCTCAACCTGCTAAACTCTCTCTGGTCATGCTCCTCACCATCCTCCTGATCGCCTCCATCTCGTACCTGCTAGGCTCCATCCCCATCGGCTACCTGCTGGTCCGTATCTTCCGCCGGCAGGATATCCGCTCCGTAGGCAGCGGCAACATCGGCGCCACCAACGTCCTCCGACACGGCGGCAAATCCCTCGGCGCCGTCACCTTCCTCCTCGACGTGCTCAAAGGCTCCGGCTCCGTCTGGCTCGGCGCCCTCATCGCCGCTCACTTCGCCCCCGCATTCCCATACCGCGAAGCACAAGCCCTCGCCGCCCTCTTTGCCGTTCTCGGCCACATCTTCCCCGTCTGGCTCCATTTCCGCGGCGGCAAAGGCGTAGCCACAGGCTTTGGAGTCTTCCTCGTCTCCGCCCCCTGCGCCGCCCTCGCCGCCATCGCCGTCTTCGCCCTGGTCTTACTCATCACCCGTCTCGTTTCGCTGGCCTCCATCATCGCCGCATTCAGCTTTCCCATCTTTGCACTGTTTCTGACCCACGGCCCGCGCCCCCCATTCTTCATCGCCGTCCAATTCGCCGTCGCCCTGCTGATCATCGTCAAGCACCACCAGAACATTCGCCGTCTAATCGACGGTACAGAAGACCGCCTCGGAGCAAAAGAAATCTCATGAGCCGCATCCTCATCCTCGGTTCCGGCGCATGGGGAACAGCCATCGCCCTCTCGCTTCACCGCCGCGGCGGCCACCAACTCACCCTCTGGGCCCACAGCCCCGAATTCGCACAGGAGATTCAGGCCGCCCGCGAAAACATCCCCTTCCTCCCTGGCTTCCCCATCCCTGAAGACATCGCTATCACCGGCGACTGCGCCGCCGTCTCTGACGCCGAAATCGTAGTCTCCGTAGTCCCCTCCGAATTCCTCCGTCTAACACTTTCCCGCATTCGCCCTCATCTCCACCCCGGCCAAATCATCCTGAGCGCCACCAAAGGCGTAGAAGACCGCACCTTCCTCCGCATGACTGAAGTCATCGCGTCCACGCTTTCAGAAAGCGCCTTGTGTCAGGGCACGACTTCAGTCGTGCCGCAAAAGCCGCAAAAAAAAGCCCGGGCTTTAGCCCCTGCGGAAAGAATCCCCATAGGCGCCCTCAGCGGCCCCAGCTTCGCCTATGAAGTCGCCCAGGGCCAGCCCACCGCCCTCACCGTAGCCTTCGCTGACCCTAGCCAAGCCGCCCGCATCCAGCACGAATTCTCTTCCGAATCCCTCCGCCTCTATACCAGCACCGACCTCACCGGCGTAGAACTAGGCGGCGCGCTGAAAAATGTAATCGCAATAGCCTCCGGAGTAGCCGCCGGAGCCGGCCTCGGCCACAACACCACCGCAGCCCTCATCACCCGCGGCATCGCCGAAATCACACGTCTCGCCGTAGCCTGCGGAGCCCGCCGCGAAACCCTCGCCGGCCTCTCCGGCATAGGCGACCTGGTCCTCACCTGCACCGGCTCACTTTCCCGCAATCGAACCGTAGGAGAGGCATTAGGCCAGGGCCGCAAACTCCCTGAAGTCCTCGCCGGCCTAGGCGGCAAAGTAGCTGAAGGCGTCCAGACCACTCGTGCCGCTCTCGGCCTCGCCCGCCTCCACAACATAGAAATGCCCATCACCGAGCAAATGGAATTGATCCTCAACGAAGGCAAAGACCCCCGCAAAGCCCTGAGCGAACTAATGCTCCGCCCCGGCAAACACGAGCACCAGAACTAGCCGTTCAAGCCGCCGTTGGTCGTCAGAGTCTTCCCAAAACAAAAATGATGGGTGCCCCAGGTGCCTCGCTTTTGGGCACCTGGGATTGCACTGCACTCAAACGCCGGACGGTTCCAACTCAACTTCTCTTAAATTTGTCATCCTGAGCAGAGCGCAGCGGAGCCGAAGGACCTGTTTTTGTTTTTGTCTAAATTTTTCAGCCTCTAAGACCAGAATTACACCTACCAAGCTAGTCGATAGTCTTTCTATTCCCTATTCCCTCGTAACCCCTTTATCCGTAACAGTGAATTCCGAACCCTGGTAGTAAACCCCCTCCAGTCTCCCTCCAGGGTCGAATGCCTCCAGCTTCGGGGATGCGTGCAGACCGCTCGAAAGCGTGGGATCGATCCCAAAGATCGAATCGATAACCAAATCCGTAAACGCGCCCGCCGCAACGCAGCACCAATCCTCTCCATACGGAGCGTCGTTGGGCGCTTTAAACGCGCCTCCCATCAGCGGAGGAAACACGTCCTCAACAAAATGCGCTTGCCCGATCGGTCCCTGGTTACCCGCCTTCGCAATCTCCCTCAGCCACGGCGCAATCTTTGACGGAGCATCGATTTTGAACAGCCCTTTGGCGCACATCGGCGGCCACGCAGGATAAGCGCCCAGGCAGCTATGGTCGGTCCGCACGTTCCACGTCGCGTCGGGATCGCCGCTGGCCAGGGCCCGCATCCATTTCTTCGAGGCCAGTTGTTCCCAAAAAAATCCAGCCATCTCCCCCTTTTGCTTCGCCGAGAGATCCTCGCTCATATTGTCCATCACCGCCAGAAAGTCATAACAATGACGCACCTCGTTGAATGTGCCGTCGGGCTGCCCGCAGCGCCACCAGCCTTTCCCCTCCACATACAGCAGCCGGCTGATTCGCCCCGCCAGGTCGGTTGCTTCCACGCGAAGCCGCTTGGCCCGTTCGCTGTCGCCGCGCCGCTCCAGCAGCTCCGCCACAAAACGCATACTCGACACGTTCCCGGCATTCATCCCTGCTATTTCGTGGATATAGGTGCTCACCACTTCCAGGATGTTTGTGATGCCTCCGTAATCACCCAGGCCGTTGGTCCCGGTCGCGAGCTGTTTCCAATAGATCGCGTGGTCATAAAGATGATCGATAACCCGCTTGTCCACGATGATTTTGTCCAACCACGCAAAGTCGCCCGTCACGCGCAGGTAGTCTCGTGCGCAGCGAACTATGGCCATATCGTTGACGCCATACCAGGGACCAACAGCCTCGCCCGATATGTAATCGGTGGCCAGGTGCTTGTGCATATCCCTCTGGAACCAAATTTCTACCAACTGCCGCAGAGGCTGAGGTTCCAGCAGCGCAAGGCTCAGACTGGTCAACGACGTGTCCCATGGAAAGCTCAGAGTGGGTAGAACATGCCCGCTAAGCGTCATCAGCGTGGGACCATATGCGGAATCGGGAGAACTGCGTCGCGCGGTCAGCAGATTCCTGAACCCATTCTGATAGAGATTCCAAAGGGTTTCATCGTCGGTTTTCAGTTGCGGCAGATGCCCAGAGAAATCGCCGTTGCCCGCCGTGAATGCAGACTGCACCAGCCGCTCGAAGGCGCGCTCGTTTTCCGCCTCCAGGCCGTCGAAGTTAGTTTGCAAGCGGTCATGCAACGCTTCCGCGGCCGCGGCGTTCTCCGCAATCGCGTTTACATAATGCATCTCGCGCCGTTCGCCCGGCGCCAGCGTCAGTTCATACTGCAGCAGATTGCCCCCAACCAGGCGATCAGCCGGCGGATGAATTCCCTGTGCGCATGCAGCCTGTGATTGTTGTGCGGTCCACGTTAGACGTCCCTGCATCGCGTTCCAGGTTGTCCGGTTGTCGCCTTCAGCGGGAATGTTCACGAACCATGAGGAACTCTTCCGCGTCACTCCGGTGCGAAGGTCAAAGCCCAGCGTGATCCGCCGCACTTCGGCATTCGTATTTCGTATCTCGATCTTCTCAACCACCGCGCGCAAATTCGGAGGAAGGAACATCCTGGTGCGGAATTGAATGCCATCGACAATTTGTTCCCGGATCACGCAATGAGGCAACCACTGGTAGGTGACAGCGTGACCGGCGGCATCTGAGACGGCCAGGAGCCGGTCGTTCAGCATCACTTCGCATGTGGTCAGGTAGCCCGGACTCCAGGGGATATCGGGCAGTCCACAGCATGCATAGGGAGGGAATGCAATTGCGCTCATTCCCGAGACGGACTTTACCGCTTGCGCGTACCCCCAGTCGTTCATGGCGATGGGAAGATTGAATAGTTCGGAATAGAAGTGCGGCATGCGGACGCTGGCCAAATCCGCCAATGCCGGAATCGCCGGAAGCGGTTGGCGCGAAGCAACAGCAAATACATTTTCCCGGGCGGCGATCGCAGCAGCGCCCCCAGCAAGCTGAACAAATGTACGACGATTCATGTCAATTCCCTCAATCCACGCGCGCCCTGAAGTGAACCGCAAGCCGAAATCTTCCTCGCGTTATAGCCGTATGAATATCCCAGATCTGGCATGCATTCATTCCTGCTAACTCACAGTCTTTCTATTCCCTATTCCCTGTTTTAAAACTCCTCATCCGATTCCACCGCCGGCAAAATATCATTCTCCCCCGCCACCCAAACATAAAGCGCAGGCAGCAGAAAAACTCCAATCACCAGGTTAGCCAGCAGACCGCCCACAATCACAATCGCAAACGGCCGCTGCGAGTCCGACCCGATAGCATGCGAAAGTGCCGCAGGCAGCAGTCCCAGCGTAGCCACCAGCATCGTCATCATGATCGGACGTAACCGCAGCACCGCTCCCTCCACCGCCGCCTCCACGATATGCTCCCGCGTTGGTTCCTCCAACCCCTTCCGCCGCGCCCGCAACTGGTTGATGAACTCAATCATAATCACACCCGTCTGCACTGAAACCCCAAAGAGCGCCAGAAATCCCACTGCCGAAGAAACCGAAAAATTGGTGTGCGTAATAAACAGCGCCAGCGGCCCGCCAATCGAAGCCATCCCCACGCTCACCAGGATCACCATCGCCCACTTAGCTGACCGGAACATCGTATAGAGAATCAGAAAAATCGCCAGCACCGTCATCGGAATCACGATCGCCATCCGCTTGTTGGCGCGCTTCTGGCTCTCGTACTCGCCCGCCCATTCAAGGTGGTATCCGGTGGGCAGCTTCACGTTTCTCTCCACCTTGCCGATCGCCTCTTCCACCGTCGAGCCCAGGTCCCGCCCTTGCACTGAATACTTGATCGCGACATAACGCTGTCCGCCCTCGCGATTGATCTGCTCAGCCCCGTCGTCGGTGGAAATCTTGGTCAGCTGCGCTAGTGATACCCGCTCCCCCGAAGGCGCTAGCAACCGCACATTCTCGATCGCCTCTCGCGTATCGCGATACTGTGGCAAATAGCGCAGTGAAACATCGTACCGCGCCTCGCCCTGCTGCAACTGCGTCACGGCGCTCGCGCCCACCGCCGTTTGCACCGCGTCCTGCACGTCGGCCACGTTGATTCCCCACCGCGCCGCTGCATCCAGGTCCACTGAGTAGTTCAGATTCGGCTGCCCCACAATCCTGAAGATGCCCAGGTCTTCAATTCCCTTCACCGTGACCAGCTGCGCCTGAATCTTCTCCGCCGTCCTCTCCAACTCGCGCAGGTCATCCCCGTACAACTTCACGGCCAACTCACCCTTGACCCCTGAGACTGCCTCCTCCATGTTGTCTGAGATTGGTTGCGAATAGTTCCACAGCACGCCGGGAAACTTCTCCAATTGCTTGTCGATCGCCGCCGTCAGCTCTTCCTTGTTCTGGTGAAAGATCGGCCGCCAATCCTCTCTCCTCTTCAAATCTACAAAATATTCGGTATTAAAAAATCCCGTGGTGTCGGTGCCGTCGTCCGGTCGCCCCGTCTGGCTCACCACCTGCGTTACCTCTGGAAACGAAGCCATCACCACCCGCGCCTTATTCGTAAAGTCGATGCTCGCCGTCGGACCTTCGCTGGGCGGCAGCGTTCCCCTCACCCATATCGACCCCTCGTCCAGATGCGGCAAAAACTCCGATCCAATTGGCCCACCCACCGTCAAATAAATCGCAATTGCAAATAGCACCGTCGCGATTCCCACCGTAATCCCGCGATTCAAAATCGCCGCGCGCACCGCCTTTCGATAGTGCCCCGTCAGCCACGCCATCATCGGGTTGCGCCATTCCTTGGCCCCTTTGCTAAACAGAAAACTTGCCATCACCGGCGCCACAAACATGGCAAATCCCAGCGCCCCCAGCAGCGCAAACGTAACCGTCCACGCCATCGGCTTGAACAGCCGACCCTCCACCGCCTGCAGCGTAAAAATCGGCAGGTAAGCCGTGATGATGATCCCGCGCGCAAAGAACACCGGCCGCTGCACCTCGTGCGCCGCCTCGCGAATCATCCGTGCCGGGCTGTGCGTGCTGTCCTTGCGCGAGAGATGCCGCACAATATTCTCGATCATCACCACCGAGCCGTCCACCAGCATGCCAAAGTCCAGCGCCCCCAGCGAAAGCAGGTTGGCCGGAATGTGGCTCAGGTCCAGGCAGATCGATGCAAACATCAGCGCAAACGGAATCGTAAGCGCCACCACAATCGCCCCGCGCACATTGCCCAGAAACAAAAACAGAATCACTGAAACCAGCAGCATGCCCGCGGTCAAATTCCGCTCCACCGTGTCCACGGTGAACTTCACCAGTTGCGAGCGGTCAAGAAACGGCACAATCTTCACGCCCTTGGGCAAAATCCCCGCGTGATTCTTGTCCCCGTTCAGCTTGTCCACCTCCTGGTGGATCCCCTCCAGCACCGGGTCCGAATCCGTCCCCTTCTGCAGCAGAACAATTCCCTCCACCGTATCGGGATTGTCCACAATCTTTCCGTCCGCCCTGTGAATCGCCCTCCCAATCTGCCCCAGTCGCGTCTTCGGCCCCTGCGTCACCGTGGCAATATCCCTAATCCGGATCGACGCGCCGTTCTCGGCCTTCACCACCACCTTCTCAATGTCCTGCACGCTCTTATAAAGCCCGCGCGACTGCACATTGATCTGCTGCGACCCCTGCTCGATAAAGCTCCCGCCGCCGTTGGTGTTGTTGCTCGCCAGTTGCTGTTCCACCTGGCCAATGCTCAACCCATATGAAACCAGCTTCTCCGGGTCCAGCTTTACCTGGTATTCCTTCGTCGGCCCGCCGAAGCTGGCAACGTCCACCACCCCCGTCACGCCCTTGAACGACTTCTCCAGCACCCAGTCCTCAAGGGACTTCTTCTCCATCACGTCATACGCGGGATTGGTGCTCTCCACCGTGTACCAGTAGATCTGCCCCACCGGGCTCCAGTCCGACCCCATCTGCGGAACCAGGTTAGCCGGCAAGCTCACCATGCTCAGCCGCTCCAGCACATGTTCCCGATTCAAATCGCTCGTGGAGTCGTCGTCGAAGATCAGCGTCAGGCTCGACAGTCCCGCCAGCGTCGTCGATCGCAGATGCATCAGATGCGGAATCCCCGCCATCTGGATCTCTACCGGAACCGTAACCTGCCGCTCAATCTCCTCCGCACTGCGCCCCGGCCATTGGTTAATAATCTGCACATAGTTATTGGCCACATCAGGATAAGCTTCCACCGGCAGCGCACGAAACGAAATGATTCCCCACACCGTCAGAACCACGACAGTGCCAAGCACCAGCCACCGGTTCTTCAACGCAAAATCGACGAGCGAGCGAATCATTTTTCTAAGTACCCGGCGGCAGCGCCTTCATCTATTTGAGCCGCCCACTTCTTCCCAACCCGGCGCAGCATCAACTCCCGTGCAGTCACGCCACAATTCCCCACCCAATTGCCTTGGATTTACCTATCTAGCCTATCAGCCCCAACAAGCCCCGGTTAACCTGAAAAGGAGGCCCAAGATAACCACGAGGCCGGTTGCTCCATTCCTTTCGCACATTGCGCGAGGAGAATGGGAAACCACAACCCCAACTTTCCAACCCTCGAATCACCACCCGGCCTCGTTTGCATAGAGCAATACAGGCCATCATTCCTCCGCTCCCCATTCCATACTCCATACAGTCAAGCCGCTGCCCCTGCAACGGCAGATAATCTCACCCCACAGGAGATCGTCATGCAAGGTTATTTCAGCGGTATCTATGCTCAGCTCACCACCAACCAGCTTCTCATCGCCGCAGCGGTCCTGGTACTCCTCATCGTCGTGGCCGTGGCCGCCTACGCTCAATACCGCCGCAGCCGCACCCGGTCCCTCCGCAACCGTTTCGGAACCGAGTACGACCGCGCCGTCCTCTCCAGCGGAACCCGCGACGCTGAATCCAAGCTCTCTGACCGCAAAACCCGTGTTGAAACCCTTGAAATCCGCGATCTCGGCGTCGCCGAGCGCGAGCGTTTCATCACCGAGTGGCACACCGTCCAATCCCGTTTCGTCGATCATCCCCGCTCCTCGGTCACTGAGGCCGACGAGCTCATCAGCGCCCTCCTTGAAGCCCGCGGCTATCCCCAGGTCAGCTTCGAGCAGCGCGCCGCCGATCTATCCGTCACCTATCCCCGCATCATGGAAAACTACCGCGCCGCCCACTCCATCGCCGTCCCTCTCGGCCAGGCTGAAGCCACCACCGAACAACTCCGCGCAGCCATGATCCAGTACCGCGCCATCTTCGATGAGTTAGCCCAACCCCAAAAGCCCCTGTCGCAGAAAACCGCCGCATAACCGGAGCAAAGAGGAAAGCTACTCAACCTCTCCACA
Organism: Occallatibacter sp.; assembly: GCA_049515455.1. Lineage (GTDB taxonomy): Bacteria > Acidobacteriota > Terriglobia > Terriglobales > Acidobacteriaceae > Telmatobacter. Next base: position 26,164 of record JBEKUB010000029.1, on the reverse strand, counting down.
GCATTCTCAGGAATGGCCGGAAGATTATAGGGACGAAAAAGTATGGGTGCCCTAGGTTCCAGTCCCTACGAACAGGCGGGTACCCTCTGGGTGGTCCGCGGGGTGGAGATCTCGCTTTTTGAGACCTTCGAAATCATTCCCACCCCGCCGGATCTCCCACTCTAAACGGTTCTTCCTTTTCCCCTTCAAACTGGGATACCCTTGCCTAAAGCTCTACCCTGCCCCAGGGAGGTCCCCATGAACCCAACCACCCGCCGCCGCGCTCTCGCCGGCATCGCCGCGTCCCTCGCCGCCGCATCCCTCGCACGCTCCCAAACCCAGGCTCCGGCCATGGAGCAAAAACCCTCCAGCTCCGTCAATCAGTCCCGCACCAGCATCCACTACGAAATCGACTTCCATCCCACCCCGGCGCGCCTCTACCAGGCCATTCTCGACCAAAAGCAATTCGCCGCCTTCTCCGGTATGGACGCAACCATCGACCCCACCCCCGGCGGAGCCTTCACCCAATTCGGCGGCCTCATCACCGGCCGCACCATCGAACTAATCCCCAACCAGCGCATCGTCCAAGCTTGGCGCCCCACCCACTGGGATCCCGGCATCTATTCCATCGTCCATTTCGAATTCCACCCCCGAGCCGCCGAAACCACCCTCGTCTTCGACCACACCGGCTTTCCCGCCGGCGAGTACGACCACCTTGACTGGGGCTGGTACCACCACTACTGGGACCCGCTAAGAAAATTCCTCGCCTGATATACGCGCCGCAGGCGCAGAACTGGTTAGCCCCGCGCTTCACCGGGGTCCCCAGGAAACGGTCTTTGTTTTTTGGAGTGGAAGCGTGGGGAAAGGGACTCAAAACGCGCCGGAAGCGCAGAGTTTGTTAGCCCCGCGCTTAAGCGTGGGGAAAAAGGTTTCCATAAGTTGATCTAGGAGTCCCGTAGGGACGGTGCGAGAACACGATTACGCTGAAACCCGATAGCCCCGGAGGTAGGTCGGGGTTTCAACCCCGACAAAAACCCGCCCATCAATGAGTACGCTTTGAAAGGGCGCGGTTTTAACCGCGCCATGAACCATTCAATTATTTTTAAAAATCAATCCACGCGGCGAAGCCGCGCTCAATCCCACCCACCCACAAATGCCGGTTGCCCCAGGTCTCGCTTTTGAGACCTGGGAAACCACAGAACTCAACGATCCAAAGTCGGAAGGTCGAACTTTCAACCCCAACACAAATCCGCCCACGAATGAACACGCTTTGAAGGGGCGTGGTTTTAACCGCGCCATGAACCATTCAATTATTTTTTTGAAAATCAATACGCGCGGCGAAGCCGCGCTCAAACCCCGTTTCACCCTTAATCCGCTCAAATCTTGTCATCCTGAGCGGCATCCGCTGCGGCAAACGCCCTTCAGTGATTACGCACCTGGTCAGCTTATTTCTTTGGCGCCTTGCAGGTGGTTACGGCCTTCTGGCCAAGGTGTCGAGAGTGGCTCTTACGTCATCCGCATACGCGCCTTGCGGTGCCAGTTCCAGATACTTCTGGTAGGCCTCAATGCAGCCTGGAGGAGCAACGTACCGGTTCGTCTTGGAATCGACGGTTGCTTTCGCGAGAAGACCCACAGCCTTGAGGTAATAGGCGACAGCAAACTTAGGATTGGCCTTGATTGCCTCGTCTGCGGCAGCTGCCTCGGCCTCATAGTTCGCTGCCTGCGCGGCGGCTTGGTGAGCCGAGCTTGCCATTTGGGAGAAGATCACAGCTTCGTTCTTCAGGTAGATGGCCGCCATTGTTGGATTGGCCTTCGCGGCCGAGTCGAAAGCGGCATTTGCATCGGGAATCCTGCCGGTGCGCGCGTAGATTTCACCCAGGGTGGAGTATGCCGCGGCTTGAATGCTTCCACTTGGCTTTTTGGCCGCGGCGTCAGTATCCAGGGATTTCTTCAAGCTGACAATCGCTTCGTCGTACTTCTTGGTATCGTTTTGCGTCTCCCCCAGGCCCGCCTGCGCCTGTCCCAACTGCACCCACAAGGTGGAAGCATCAGGCTTGGCAGCGGTGTCCCTGAGCATAATGGTCTCCGCGTCCCGGTATTTTGCGATCTTGACCGCAGGGTCATTGGAACTGACGGCGTCAGAAAAATCCTGAATAACAGTCTTGATATCTGCGTTGATATTCCTGATAACCGCTTCGTCCTTCAACTCCGCTTCGCTGGTCTTCTTGCTCTCGGAAGCAGGCGTTTGCGTGAGCGCAGGCAAGAGGGCAAATGCCAGCATGCCCAGCCAAAGTGAAATCGAGCGTTTCATATTTATCTCCTTGGGGGCGACGCGAGCGAGGCTGCCCGGCACAAAGGCCCATTGCAAGAGGCGCGATGCCCGCCGTCCGTGAGCCAGCGTCAAAGGATGCCGCCGTTTTCGCCTACCTATGTTGGTGCTTCGGCGGTGTGGCGTCTGTGGCCTGTGTCACACCTTCGAATGGACACATGGCATTCACGATTCGCGTCGCGACCGAATGATGATATATCTCCTTACTTATGGCAGATCCTGACCATTCAGGAAATCCTCGACGGCAAACAGCCCCAATACCCGGCCAACCGCGACGCTACGTTCAAGAAAGCCCCGCGCAGTCGCCCCGCCCCCGCCGAAAACCTCAACCTCCCGCTCCTGCCTCCGGAATAGACCCGTTCCGCCGACTTGCTGACTTGCTGACCAGATTTTAGAAGGCCTTAAAAACGCAATAAAGCACCCTAAAAACACCTCATTGTGCGCTGGCTTTTCAACTTTTACTCAACCTATAAACTCACATTTAGCCCTCAATCATGTACATATAACCAGTCATTTTCCATTCCAGTACTTCATAGCCGAAATCAGAAAACCTATACGCCTACAAAATCCAATTTTTTATCGACCTATAGGCTTAGCGAATTGCACGTAACTGCCAAAATACGCACCTCGGCTATTCCCTGACCCCTGATCCCTGATCCCCGACCCCTGCCCCCTGCCTTACACTAAGACCATGAAACTCTTCGGCGGCAAATCCGGCACTGAAGAAACCACCCCATCTGAACCCCCTAAACCAAGTTTTTTCAGTCGCATGAAGCAGGCCGTCTCGCGCACCCGCGAGTCCCTCTCGGCCAAAATCGAAGACGTAGTAGCCCTCACCCGCACCGTCGACGAATCCACCCTCGAAGCCCTTGAGTCCGCTCTGCTTTCAAGCGATATCGGCGTCCAGACCACCACCGAAATCCTCACCGCCCTCCGCGACCGGGCACGCCACCAGGCCATCGAAGGCGGCGAAGAGCTCCGTAACCTCCTCAAGCAGCACCTCCGCTCTATTCTTGAAGCCCCCATCCTCAAAAGTCCAAACCCATTGCCATCCCCCGGCGACCCCGCAGTCATCTTCCTCGTCGGCGTCAATGGCACCGGCAAAACCACCACCAGTGGCAAACTTGCCGCCTGGTCCCGAGCCCAAAACCGCACCGTCCTGCTCTGCGCCGCCGATACCTACCGCGCCGCCGCGATCGAGCAGCTTGAAATCTGGGCCGGCCGCTCCGGCGTCGAGATGATCAAGACCCGCCCCGGCGGCGATCCCTCGGCAGTTCTCTACGACGCCATCAGCGCCTCCAAGGCCCGCCAGATCGACGACCTCTACGTCGATACAGCAGGCCGTCTCCACACCAAGTCCGGCCTCATGGACGAGCTCGACAAAATGCGCCGCACCGCCGTCAAACTCGTCCCCGGCGCCCCCCACCAGGTCCTTTTGGTGATGGACGCCACGACCGGCCAGAACGGCCTCCAGCAAGCCCGCCAGTTCACTCAATCCGCCGGAGTTACCGGCATCGTCCTCACCAAGCTCGACGGCACCGCCAAGGGCGGCATCGCCGTAGCCATCGCCCGCGAACTCTCCCTCCCCGTCCGCTTCGTCGGCGTGGGCGAGCAAATGACCGACCTGTTAGAATTTTCTCCTACGGAGTTTGTCGACTCGTTACTAGAATAAAATGAATGCTTTAGACCAAGACCGTTACTGGATGCAACGAGCCCTCGAACTGGCCCGCCGCGGCATCGCCCTCACCTCACCCAACCCCGCTGTAGGCTGCGTAATTCTCGACAAAGCCGGCCAGGTAGCCGGCGAAGGCTGGCACGAGTACGATCTCGTCGACCACGCTGAAGTCGTCGCTCTCAAAATCGCCCAACAGCACGCTGGCGACCGTCTCCGCGGCGGCACAGCCTACGTCAATCTAGAGCCCTGCAACCACACTGGCCGCACGCCTCCCTGCACCCAGGCCCTTATCTCTTCAGGAGTTAGCCGCGTTGTAGCTGCCACCATCGATCCCAACCCCGCCGTCGCCGGCCACGGCATGGAAGCCCTGCACGCCGCCGGCATTGAAACCTCTGTTGGTGTCTGTGAAGCAGAAGCGCGCCGCCTCAACGAAGGCTTCGCCCGCTGGAGCCAGCACCACCGCCCGCTGGTACTCATGAAGGTGGCCATGTCGCTCGACAGCCGCATCGCCCCGCCCCCCGGCCAGCATGTGGCCCGCGAGCCCTACTGGATCACCTGCGAAGCCGCGCGCCAGGCCGTCCAGCCTCTCCGCTGGCAGGCTGACGCCGCCATGGTTGGCGTCGATACTGTCCTCGCCGACGACCCCATGCTCACCGACCGCAGCGGATTCCGCCGCCGCCGTCCCCTGCTGCGCATAGTCCTTGACTCAGCCCTGCGCATGCCCCTCGACTCAAAGATGGTCGCCACAGCCAACAGCGACATGGTTATTTTCACAGTCTCGAAGGACGAATCTCGCATTCATGAGTTGCAAGCCCGCGGCATCCGCGTAGAAGTGCTGCCCCCCGAGTCCGGCCGCGTCCCCCTCGGCAAGGTCCTGGAAAAACTCGGCGATGAAGGTATCCTCACCCTGCTCACTGAAACCGGCACAATGCTGAACACGGCACTGCTGGCCGGTGGCTTGGTGGACCGCATCCACCTCTTCATCTCCCCGCAGATCATGGGTTCCGATGCCGTGCCCGCATTCAAAGCCATGGCCCACCCCATTCATATGGCAGAGGTTGAGGTGGAGCGCTACGAGAACGACCTGGGCCTCTGCTCGTTGCTCCGCGATCCCTGGCCGCCGCCAGCCACTCCCGAGTCACGGTCAAAGTGTTAAAGTAAGCAAAAAGCAAGACAAAGGATAAATCGATGAATTCCAACGAGCAGAATCCTGGGCCGGATTCGTTAAGCCGGCGCAAGTTCTTCAAAATGGGCGCGGCCAGCGCGGTCACTCTCAGCGTATTGAACCTGGCGCGCGCCAATGCGCAAGGCGCCTCCGTGGCAGAAGCCACCACCCACGGCACCATGGTGGATGTTCCCTTTGAAAAGCGCAATCCGCGCATCGCCTTCATCGGCGTCGGTCACCGCGGAACCTCTCTGCTGAAGAATCTGCTCGCTGCGGAGGCAAAAATTGTCGCGCTCTGCGACGTGAACCCTGAGGCTACCGATAATGCCGCCTCCCTGGTCGTCGCCGCCGGCCAGCCCAAGCCGCCTCTTTTCACCGATGGCCCCTATGCCTTTGAAACCATGCTGGCCAAAGACTCGAGCGACCTGGTCATCGTAGCCACTCCCTGGACTTGGCATTGCGAGATGGGCGTCGCCGCCATGAAACACGCCAAGGATGTGTGCCTTGAAGTGCCGGCCGTCATCACTCTCGATGAATGCTGGAAGATCGTAAAAACCTCAGAAGAAACCCGCAAGCACTGCATGATCCTCGAGAACTGCTGCTACGGCTACAACGAGACGCTGATTCTGCGCATGACCAACGACGGCAAGTTCGGCGATCTTCTTCATGGCGAAGCCGCTTATCTTCACGATCTACGTGCCGGACTTTTTTCCGATCACAACGAGGGCCTCTGGCGTCGTGATGAACATACCAAGCGCGACGGCAACCTTTATCCCACCCATGGCCTCGGCCCCGTGGCGAACTATATGGGCATCCAGCGCGGCGACCGCTTCGCATACATTGTCTCCATGAGTTCCCGTCAGCGCAGTCTCGATGAATACCGCCAGGCCCACCTCAAGCCGGGCGACCCACGCTTCGAAGAGCGCTATATCTGCGGCGATATGAACACCTCGCTCGTCAAGACCGTCAAGGGCCTCACCATCGCCGTCAAGCATACGGTCACCACGCCGCATCCCTACGATCGCAACAACCTGATCGCCGGAACCAAGGGCGTCTTCGAAGACTATCCGCCCCGCATTTATTTTGACGAAATGAACAAGGACGAGTCGTGGGGATCGGTCGACGATTACAAGCAGTACGCTCATCCGCTGTGGCAAAAGCAAGGTGAACTGGCCGCCAAGGTCGGCGGTCACGGCGGCATGGATTACCTGATGCTCTTCCGCCTGCTGCAATGCGTGCGTGAGGGCCTTCCACCGGATATGGATGTATATGACGCGGCAGCCTGGTCAGCGGTTGGCTCGCTCAGCGTCACTTCAGTCAGCCAGGGGAGCGCGCCCATCGAGTTCCCTGACTTTACCCAGGGCAAGTGGATGCAGCGCAGCGCTTCAGGCATCGCAACCCAGGCATAATCTCAGATCATTAAACAAATCGGGCGACGCGGCATTTTCCTGGAGGAAATGCCGCGTTGCCCGATTCTGCATTGGCGCGGTGTGGAGCGAGCAGCACTTTATATCCGGATAAATATCTTCCTGCGATACATCCAGAAGAGAATCACCCAGTAAGTTCCCAGTACCAACGTTCCCAAGACAAGCGGCTGCAGTGCAGTTCCAAGAATATTCAGCGCCCACCCCATGTGTGTGCGGAAGCTGTTCTCAAAGAATTCCCTGCACAAGCCCGCCATAACGTAAGCCGCAATGGAATTCATGCCAACAATCACCAGTGGGTACGCGATGCCGCGATGCTTTCTGATATCGACAATCCACGAAAACGCCGCCAGAAAGACGAAGCAAACGCCGCCGCTGAACAGCACCCACGAAGGCGTCCAGATGCGCTTCACAATCGGGCAAACCCCCGCAAAGTGAAAGAGAAGTCCGGCAGCCATCAGCGCGACGGCCGCAATGAGAAACTTCCGCATCGGAATTTTCGGTTCCGAAGTGAGAAACCAGCGGCCCGCGAAGACTCCCAGCACCATGGTTCCAAGCGTCGGAATAAAATTCAGCACCTGGTAGCCGCCTCTTGGGTAAAGAAAACGGCTGGCACGCGGAAACAGGTTAAGAAACCAGACGTCGAACGCATTGCCGAGATTGCTGTTCTTGTTCCAATGCGATAAGAATCCAGTGTAATTGTGCAATTGATTCCAGTCAGGAGTCACTCCCACAGCCGCGTAGTCGAAGCCGGGTCCAGGCGCCGGGTACAGTGCCCATGCCAGCCAATAGCCGAAAAGAATCGCCCCAAACGCGGTCCACTGCCAGCGCGGACGAACGAAGGTCAGCAGAAAGGCAAAGGTATAACCCAGCCCGATCTGGCTCAGCGTGTCCGTGAAGGCGAAGTTGGTCATATTGCTGTGTGTAGAGGAGAGAAAAACCCCCAGCGCTATAAGAATTAAACTGCGCCACATAGTGTGGACCAGCATGCGCGAAAAAGTGGCGCCCTTCTTCAACCGGCTTCTCACCGAGTAAGGGAGCGCAACGCCCACAAGGAATGTGAACGACGGCTGAATGGTATCGTGCAGGCTCATGCCGGCCCACTCGGAGTGGGACTGGTTATAGCCCAGAAAACTCCAAATCGGATTATTGGGGAACGAGGTCTTGTGCACGTACGACAGCTCAAGCACCTCCGCCATCATCAGCACCATCACCAGGCCGCGGTAAGCGTCGACCGCAATATTGCGCTCCAGCTTTTGTTCCACACTCGTGACACTGCGGTCAGCATCAACCGCAATTTTGCGTTTCAGTCTTGGTTCCACGATCGCGACAGTTTCGCTCATTCGCCGATCCTCCACGGAGATTTTTTATGTGCACTGGGACCTTTACAAAGGAGCTTTTATCTTTCGCGAACCGGCTTTTGTCTTTCTAGAGGTCAATTTGAGTGTAATACGCAAAGGCTGACCCGTGAAATCCGACCACCCACTCGCACGCAACCCGCTAAAATGAAAGCATGTTCACCGGCATCATCGAACAAACCGGCACACTGGTCAGCCTGAAAGATACCGGAGGCGTACGCCGGCTCACGGTCGAGGCGCCCGGCCTGGCCGGACGGCTGCGGGAGGGCGACTCGCTGGGCGTCTCCGGCGTCTGCCTGACGGCTCTCGATGTGCATCCCACTCTCTTCCACGCCGATCTTGCGCAAGAAACGCTGGACCGAACCTCGCTGGGCTCGCTCGCAACCGGCGCCAAGGTCAACCTCGAATTACCCATCGCCGCCGGCAGCCCACTCGGAGGTCACATTGTCCAGGGCCACGTAGACGGCTGCGGAACCATGACGGCTCTCAACCCGGTGGTCTCCGAATCAAGCCCGCAGTTTGACCGCCAGACTACCGACTGGACCCTGAAAGTGCGCGTCCCTGAAAACCTCCGCCCGTGGATGGTCCACAAAGGCTCGGTCGCAGTCGAAGGCATCAGCCTGACCATCGCTGACTTCGACGGTGAAGTAATCACCATCGCCATTCTTCCCCTCACCTATTGGCGAACTAATCTGCACACGCTTTCCATCGGCGCTCCGCTGAACATTGAAGCCGATGTGCTGGTGAAGCTGGCCCACGCACAAATGCAGGTCCAGAAGAAACCAGAGCTGCATCTGACCGAAGCAGGACTGGTGGCAAACGGCTATTGACGGCTGCCGCAATCGGGCGCAAAGTTGTTGCGGATGGGCTTATGAACTGCACCAAGTGCGGCGAACCGATGCGCATGACCGATAAGAACACCTTCGACGGGCGAGATATCCGCGAGTACAAGTGCGACGCATGCGGTTATGAAGACTGGGAAGATCGGGGAACAGCATTGTGGCAGATTCTCTCCGATGAGCGGGAAGAACTTGCAGCCGCAAAAGCCGCAAAGGCCACCATCAATGCACAAGGCAGTGAATTTGAGTTGCATGAATCAAACTTCAAGCCGTCCAGTCAACGCTGGAGCCGATTCCTCGCCAGGTAGGCTTTCTAAAATAAAAATAAGAAACGCGCCGAAGGCGCAGTGTTGGTTAGCCCCGCGCTTTAGCGTGCGGAAAAGCGATTCCGAATTTTGTACCGGAGTCCCGGAGGGACGGCGCAAAAACATTATTTTTTGCAAAAAATAATAGCCCGCAGAGCCGCTTCACGGCTTCGCCGCCAGCTTCGGGGGATCGGTCACATATTCATCTCCGGTGCGGTCCAGCAGCAATTTGCGTCGATCGCTGAGCAACTTCAGTCGACTAGTCACGTCAATGAACTCCTGCTTCTGTTCCGCCGTCAGCGCCGTTCCACCCGCGCTCAACTTATTCAGCTCGTCCAGCCGCGCCTGCAACTTCGGAATCTCGCGATCGATCAGAATCGGTCGAATGATCGTCGACTTGGCTTGCCCGCGGGCCAGCTCATTCCGATTGTTCTCGCCCCAGACCGGCAAGATCCCGACGTGCCCCAACTCCACGCGCACACCAGCCGGCCCGTAGTCCTTGCGCACAGCGGAAAACAGCCCGATCATTTCATCGCGCGGATCGCCTTCTTTATCGGGCATCAGACCATCAACATAGGTTCGCGACTGGTTCGAAAGAAAATTCCCCAGTGAATAAAAGATCACGGCGTCGCGGCCGTTTTCAGTGCGATAGGTCTCCACCGGCTGCAGCACGTGCGGATGATGGCCCACAATTACTGAGGCCCCGGCCTCCAGCATCTTGTGCGCCGTCTCCACGTCTTCCGGCCTCGGCGCAGGCGCGTACTCCACGCCCCAGTGAACGGAAACCACCAGCAGATCGCACTTGGTTCGAGCTTGTGTGATCGCCGCCAGAACCCCAGCCTCATCCAGTCCCGTCGCTCCGCCCGACTCATTCGGATAAGGGAAGAAATTCACGTGCGGCAATTCGTCCTTGTCGGGATTACGGTTGCCATTGAGCCAGCGCGTCATCCCCAGCCAACCCACCTTGATCCCGTTCGCCTCCACAATCACCGGCTGCCAGCTCTGCGCGGCCGAATCTCCCGACCCCACAAACAAAATCCCTTCGTCGCGCAGATGCTCGCGACTCTCGGCAAATCCCGCCCAGCCCTGGTCCATCACGTGATTATTGGCGAACGAAACAATCTTGATGCCGTTGGCCTTCAGTCCATCGAGCAGCGCCATCGGTGCGTCAAACATGAATGGCTTTGACCCTTGCGAATGTGCCGGCGCAATCGGCGTCTCCAGGTTCACAAACCCGTAGTCCACGCCGCGAAAAACGTCGCTCACATCGCTGAACAGCGCACCCCATCCCCGCGAGTTGGTTGGATCGGCACTTGCGGCTGCAGCCGCAGCCGCGCGCACCGGCTCATGCGGAATCACGTCGCCGGCCACTGCAAAACTCACCTGCGCCAACTCGTGCGGATAAGGAACGACAACCGCCGCCGCTCGTCCGCCGTGGAACCCCGTCAGCAGCACCGCCGTAACCGCGACGGCCAACAGCAACCCGCCACCTCCGGCCAGCCGCCAGTGCCTGCGCAGAGAAGCCCCAAAGCTTGCGCCCATGGTCCCCATCAGTCGCAACTCCCGCATCGCAAAAACCATTGCCTGCCTCAATCCAGCACTTCCTTGCCCATCGCAAAATGGAACGCTATCAGCATACAGGTTCAGCACACGGGCAGATTGGAATCCTTCGGGGTTCCATGAGCGAGAGAATCCAGATCCGGAATACCGCACAAAACCACCCTCGAAACGATAATCTTGAAACGGAGAATTCCAATGAAGAAAGTTGAAAGCAGCGGAGCGGTCGATGCAGTTGACCGTCGCACTTGTTTGAAATCATTAGGAGCCCTCGCCCTCGCTGGCTTCCCCAATGCCATGTCGGCAAGTTCCAAGCCTGAATACCCCGATCTGCCCGCCGGAGCAAGCGACATCGGTACTCTCTTCCCTGCCGTCATGGAGTTGGCGAACCAGTGCCACTATCCCCTTTCCTGGTTGCAGCGCGATTACTCCGGCCCTGAAGCCTATCGTCAGGCCGTGCGCGAAAAAGTGCTCGAACTTTTCCATTACGCTCCTCCCCTGGTGCCTCCGTCCCCGCAGCTGGTTGAGCGATGGGAAACTCCAGAGTATGTTCAGGAAAAGATTCTCTTTTCCACTACTCCATGGTTTCGTGTTCCCGCCTACGTTCTCATCCCCAAGGGAAGAATAGGCCCGCGGCCCGCCATAGTCGATCTCCATTCGCACGGCGGAATGTTCGTCTACGGAAAAGAAAAAGTTATGCCCATGCCGGAAGGGGACTCGCCCGCGGTCGCCCAATACCGGAAGGAGTATTACGGAAACCGCTCCACCTCTTTGGCCTTGTGCCGCCGGGGTTACGTGGTCGTCTCCATCGACAATTTCTATTTTGGGGAACGCAGAACCTTTTTTGGAAACGACGCTGAAAAGTACAGGCTCGACCGCTCGAAGTATTCACTTCAAGATGTTGAGTCCTTGAATCGGCGAGCCTCGGAAGGCGAGGCAACGCTATTCAGGTCCCTGTGTTGGGCCGGCGCCACATGGCAGGGCATCGCCCACTGGGACGATATCCGGACCGTCGACTACCTGACCAGCCGCCCCGAAGTGGACCCATCGAGAGTCGGCTGTGTCGGAATTTCCATGGGGGGATACCGAACCGATTTTCTCGCGGCGTTAGAGGACCGCATCCAGTGCGCGGTTTCCGTAGGGTGGATGTCAGCCTTGCGACCCATGATTCGCTCGCACGCCGATACTCATAGCTTTATTCATTTTCTGCCCGGGCTTACCCACTACCTTGATCTGCCGGATGTCATCGGCTGCATGGTTCCCAAGCCGCTGATGGTTCAGCAATGTTCCCGGGACGAGCTTTACCCCATGGATGGCATGAAAGAAGCGTTGAGAAAGCTCGAAGCCATTTATGCCAAAGCGGGAGCGTCTTCGAAGTTCACAGGCCGGTTTTACGACCGCCCGCATACCTTCAGCCTGAAAATGCAGGAAGATGCGTTTGACTGGCTCGACCGCTGGCTGAAGCCTTGACTCGGAGCAGGTGCGATCCGCAGAGTTTAGACCATTTCGCGCATGGGCATAGAGTGATCCTCTGCTGGTCTGGAGATTACCGGTCCCGGCAAGAACAGGCAGCGGCAAGAATGGGTAGCGCCGGCCTCCTGGCCGGCTGTAGCGTGGACCTCCCGGTCCACGCTCACTCTACGCCTTCAGGAGAACTGCTCTAAGCTTGTGAAACTCTGGAGTACCGTCCCTGCGCCTTCTGCGGAATCAGCAAGGTCAGGGCCTCGTGCACCACTTCGATCCTGACCGGCAATGTGCCCAGCAGCTCTCCGTCCGCCTCGATAAACAGGCGCGCCTTCGAGCCTTCCAGGTTGCGGCATTCCACCGAGACGGCCTTTACCAGCTCAACTCGATCTGAAAATTTATGGCGTCCAAACGCCACGGCAAGCAGAAACCGCAGATAATGCATGCGGCTGTCCGTCTTGAAAGCGATCGCGCGCAGGTGGCTGTTGACCAGTGCCGCTCCCGGAGCCAGGTTATTCAGCAAGCCACCAAAATTAGCAATGCGCACCGCCAGCAATTGAGATACTTTTTCCACTCTTGGCGTTGAGCTTCCGCTCTCCACGATGGATGCGGCAAACATGGGAAACGAATGCGTCGCCCATACGCGAAGAGCCTCCACCACGTAGAGCGCGTATCCGAAACGCTGCTTGAGTCCGGAATCGAGTCTCGAAAGAAACAAAGCATCCGGGCCAATTCCAGCCGCAACAATAAAATATCGCGAGCGCTCCTCACCCTCGCTGCTGTGATAAAAAACGCGGCCTACGTTGATTCGCTCTGGTACCGCGGTAAGCAGCGCCTTCACTGCCTTCACTGCCGAAGACGGCATTCCCAGGTCCGTAGCCAGCGCATTGGCCGTGCCCATCGGAATCACGCCCAGCGCTGCCGTTCCTCCCACCAGCTTTTGCAGCGATTCATGAACAGTGCCGTCCCCGCCGCAGGCAAGAATCGTATCGAACCCCCGGCGCACTGCCTCCTCCGCCTGAACCCCGGCGCTCTCCGGCGATTCGGTTGCGATCGCTTCAACTTCAATCCCAGCTTCACGAAGCACCGCCAGCACATCGGCAATTCGCCCCGATCGCTTATCAAGATGCTGGCCTGAAGCCGGATTGTAAATTAGTGCTACACGACGCATTACGTTCTGCCCCTGATCCCCGTTCGCAGGGGTTCATTTCTATTCTTGCATGTTGTTCGAGACCCTGCATTTTAAGGCCAGCCGGATGAATCTGGCGGCGTACCTCGCCTTTCGAGCGTTGCATCCCCCTTTTGCGTCTATCTGTTACGAAAACCAGCAGCGGAAGCTGGTAACCTAAAGCTTGAGAAAGACCTCTTTGAAAGGCCGGACCCTTCGCCCCGGCGAGACGAATCATGGCAGAATTCATCATCAAACTGGCCGATGAGCGTGGCCGCGTGCAGGAGCAGGTGCAGTCGGCAGCCACCGCCGAGGAGTTGCGCGCCCGCTTTACCCATGCAGGCTACAACGTCTTCTCCATCCGCGCTCGCGGAGGATTTGGCGGCATCAAGCGTGGCAAGGTCAAACTCGAGCCGTTTCTTATCTTCAACCAGCAATTCCTCACCCTGGTCAAAGCTGGCCTGCCCATCCTGGGCTCGCTCCAGATGCTCTCCAAGATTCAAAAAAACGCCCAGCTCTCAAATTCGCTCGACGATGTGGCCAACCGCATCAAGACCGGCGACTCGCTCTCTGACGCCTTCGAGGCCCAGACCGGTTTCCCCATCATGTACACAACCACCCTGCTGGCCGGCGAGCGCTCCGGCAACTTGCAGGAGGTCCTGGAGCGCTACGTAAACTTTCAAAAAGTCTCGCTCACCTTCCGCAAAAAACTCACCGCCTCGCTCATCTATCCGGCGCTGCTTCTCACCCTCGTCTGCGGCCTGATGGTCTTTCTGCTGGCTGTCGTGGTGCCGCAGTTCGCCATACTTTATGACCAGATGGGCTCCAAGCTGCCGGCCATGACCATGGATTTGATGAACTTCGGCAAGTGGCTGAATCACAACTTCATCTGGCTTCTTCTTGGGCTTCTGACCTTTGCCTTCGCGGCTTACCGCTTCTCCATCACCGAGCGGGGCCGTGATCTTATCGACACCGTTCGCGTGGGAATGCCAGTCTTTGGCAAAATCTGGCTCAAGTACCAGGTCGCCCTGTTTTCCCGAACGCTTTCCACGCTGCTCACCGGCGGTCTGCCGCTGGTCCCGTCGCTTGAAACCGCGGCGCGCTCCATCTCTTCGCGCAGGGTTTCGAGAGCGGTCTTTTCCTCCATAGGCACAGTCCGCGAGGGCAAAAGCCTGGCAGAATCGCTCACCCAGACCAACATTTTTCCCGGCCTCTCCACGGAAATGATCACCGTGGGCGAACAGACAGGCGCCTTGCCGCAGATGCTCAACTCGGTCGCCGAATTTTTTGAGGAAGACGTGGCTACCGCGCTCACCGCATCACTGGCGCTCATTGAGCCCGCCATTCTCATCATCATGGGCATCGTCGTCGTTTTCATTCTCATCTCGCTGTACCTGCCCATTTTCTCGCTGGGACAGGCCGGCGGTCAGGGAGGATAATCCACCATGGCCAACACAACGCTGCCTCCTCTGCCCGCCGTTCCTCTTCCCACCGGCCCATTGGCTGCCGGCCAGGACGAGCGAGCCCAGGCTGAAGCCCTGGCACGCCGCTATCACGCCGAGTTCGTTGACCTGAAAAACTTCAAAATTCAGCACGACCTGCTGCGCACCGTTCCCGTGGAACTGATGTTCCGCTATAATTTCGTGCCCATCGAACAGGTGCAGGACGCGCTCACCATCGCCGTCTCTGACCCCTCGCGCCTGATGGTGCTCGACGAGATTGCCGGCCTCCTCGGTCACCGCATCATCGCGCGCGTCGCAACTCTGTCCCAGATCACCGATCTCCTCAAAAAAACCGAGCAGTCGCAGCGCGTGCTCGACGAAGCCAGCGAAGGCCTGACCTTCGACGTCCTCACCGGAGATGATAACCAGGACGAAAACATCTCCATCGAGAAGCTAACCAGCGAAGAAGATATCAGCCCCATCATCCGGCTGGTCGATACCACCATCTTCACCGCTCTCGAGCGCCGCGCCTCTGATATTCACATTGAAACCAACGACGATTCGCTGGTCATCAAGTACCGCATTGATGGCGTGCTCCAGCCGGCCATGGCCCCCATCGCCCGTGAGCACCATTCCACCATCCTGGGCCGCATCAAGATCATGAGCGAGCTGGATATCGCCGAGCGCCGCGTGCCCCAGGACGGCCGTTTCCGCGTCCGCTACAAGGGACGCCTGATCGACTTCCGCGTCTCCATCATGCCCACCGTGCACGGCGAAAACGCCGTCCTCCGCGTGCTCGACAAGGAGTCGATGAGCGAGAAGTTCAAAAAGCTCACCCTCGACGTGGTCGGATTCGCCGATGAAGACCTCAAGCGCTTCCGTCACTACATTCGCGAGCCTTACGGCATGGTTCTGGTCACCGGCCCCACGGGCTCCGGCAAAACCACCACCCTCTACGCCGCGCTCAACGAAATCAAGAGCGACGAAGACAAGATCATCACCATCGAGGACCCGGTCGAGTACCAGATCCGTGGTATTACCCAGATTCCGGTCAACGAGAAAAAAGGCCTCACCTTTGCCCGCGGCCTGCGTTCTATCCTGCGCCACGACCCGGACAAAATCCTGGTGGGCGAAATCCGCGATAACGAAACCGCGCAGATCGCCATCAACTCAGCCCTCACCGGCCACCTCGTCTTCACCACCGTCCACGCCAACAATGTGCTCGACGTGCTGGGACGTTTCGTCAACATGGGCGTTGAAGTTTACAACTTCGTCTCCGCTCTCAACTGCATTCTGGCCCAGCGCCTGGTGCGAACCAACTGCGATTATTGTGCGCACACCGTGGTCTACGACGACGACGACCTGCGAGTCAGCGGTCTTGACCCAGCCAAATGGCACGGCTTCGAATTCCGCGAGGGCGCCGGCTGCATGGAGTGCGGCGGCACCGGTTTCCGCGGCCGTACCGCCATCCACGAGTTGCTCGACCTCACTGACCCCATTCGTGAAATCATTCTTGAAAAAAAACCCACCTCCGAAATTCGCAAGCTGGCCCAGAAGGAGGGCATGAGCTTTCTGCGTGAATCTGCGATTGATCGCGTCCGCCGTGGCCTGACAACGCTCAAGGAGATCAACAAGGTCACCTTCATTGAGGCAACTCGCTAGTGAGTCAGATTTTGAACAAAGTAAGTCTAGGTTCGAGACCCGGCGGCCGTCCGCCCGGTGCCGTGGAGCTATCTCCACAGGGAGTGCTGGCCGCCGCATTGCCCGCAACGGGGCAGAAGCCGGTCTATGCCTACGTGCCGCTCCCTGACGGCGCCCTGCTGCCCGGCATTGGCGAACCCAACATCAGGATGCAGGAAGCCATTACCAGTGCCATTCGCTCGGCTCTCGGCCAGGTGTCGCCGCGCTCTCATTCCGTCACCCTGGTCCTGCCCGATACCGTCGTCCGTGTCTTCATGCTCGATTTCGATACCCTGCCGAGCAAAACCGATGAAGCCCTCTCCGTGCTCCGCTTTCGTCTGCGCAAGATGGTTCCGTTTGAGATTGAGCCCGCAGGACTCAGCTACCAGGTGCTGGTTCAAACCAAGACCGAGTGCAAAGTCCTGGCAGCCGTCATTCCCGGTCCCATTCTCCAGGAATATGAGGCCGCAGTTCGTTCCGCCGGCTACGAACCTGGCGCCGTTCTGCCCTCCGGCCTCGCTGCTTTAAGCGTGCTCGAGTCCATGGAAGCGGTACTGATAGCCAACCTTACTCCCGTGGCGCTCACCACCTCCATCACCAATGGCCAGGACCTCCTGCTTTACCGCACCCTCGACCTGCCGGCGGACCCTGCGTTGCGCCTCACTGAGGTGCAGCGCGGCATCGCCGTGGCCGCCGCCTACTATGAAGACAAACTACAATTCCGGCCGCAAAAAATGTACTTTGCCGGCTCCGGCGGAGCCGTCGATTTTGGCAGCTGGCTCAACGATCCTGAAATGACGGTGAGTGATCTGGCGCCGCAGCCTGAAACCGGAATGGTCACCACGCTGGGCGATATCAGCGTTGCCGGCGTGGCTGGCGCTCTGGCGGGGGTAAGTTAGGCCCATGCGCATTACTCTCAATCTCGCCACTCGCCCTTTTGCTGACGTAGGACCGGCCAACAAGCGTCTGCGCATCGGCATGGGTGTACTCGCCTTCCTTGCCATCCTCATGGGATTGGGTCTGCATTTCTTTCACAGCAAGGCTGAAGCCGCCCGCGCCCGCGATCATTCTCTCGACGGACAAATCGCCCAGATTGCCCAGGAACGGCAGGGTTACCAGGATCTGATGAAACAGCCTGCCAACAACCAGGTGCTCCTCCAGGCCCAGGTCCTCAACAAACTCTTTGAAGAGAAAACCTTCTCCTGGACTTTGGCTATGGAGGACCTTGAAACCGTGCTGCCTGGCGGCGTGATGGTCTCAACGCTCGATCCCAAGCGGGACGATAAGACCGGAAAGATCACTGTAAATCTGCATGTGATCGGACCACGCGACCGCGCCGTCGAACTGGTCAGTAATCTCGAGCACTCCAAACGCTTCCTCTTCCCCCGCATCATTGGTGAAAACGCTGATGCCGCCGGTGGACCTGCCGAAAAACTGCAGCCGGTCAGCGTCTCCAGCCGTGTCAACTTCGAACTGCTGGCCGAGTACAACCCTGCCACGTCTGAAGAACGCAAGGTGGCTCGAAAGAGAGCTCATGCCGTTGAAGAGGCCGCCAACCAGCCAGCGCCGGTCATAACCAAGCCAACGCCTTCTGGAAATCAGGCTAGGCCACCCTATAACGCCCCGCCACATCCTGCACCCCCACAGGCCATTTCGCCGCAGGCCGCGCCCCTTCAGCCCAATTCCCCTCCAGGCGCGCCTCCTGCTCCACGCGGGTTACGGCCGCTGACCCGGCGTGGCCGCAACCCTGGCGATCCCAACGCACAGCCCGGAGGTCCGCAATGATCAAACGCCCTTCTGCAATATGGATTGAGCGCCTGACCTCCCCGCTTACCTGGCACCTCGTCGTGTTCGGCCTGATGTTTGCGCTGGTCGCAGTTTTGTCAGTCCGCTTCGGCATGGACTGGGTAGCCACTAACGGCCACTCCGCGGATGCACTGGCCAGCAAGCAAGTCGAGTTGAAGGCGCAGGAGATGCAAACCGCTCCCCTCCGCGGTCTGGACAAGCGTGTCGAGCACTCCCGCGAGCTTATTCACGCCTTTTATGAGAAGCGCATCCCCCCGAACTACTCCTTCATCCTCGGCCGCATCGGCGAGTTGCAGGTCAGATCAGGCGTGCGTCTCACCGCGGTCCAGTACGCACAAAAAGCCCCCGGCGCGGACCTTACTGAAATCTCCATGGATGCCAACATCAGCGGAGGATATCCCCAGATCATGCGCTTTGTGAACAGCCTGGAGCGCGACCAGACCTTTTTTGTCATCCGGGGTATGCAACTGACCGGTCAGCAAGGCGGTTTGGTAAACCTGCGGCTGCGCGTATCCACCTGGCTCAGGCCGGCAGATGCGGCCGCCAGTGGATTGCCATCCACGCCGGAATCAAACGATGCTCCGCCGGCACCGGCTCCAGACGGAAGGGGGGGCAATTAGCTATGGCCCTGCGTCTCGGAACTGAAAACAAGCGCCAGGTCATCATTGCCTGCGTACTTTTTGCGGCCATCATCGTCATAGCTTGCTATGAGCTCTTTGGCTCCTCCGGAGGCGCCTCCACACCCCGGCCCATCCCGGTGCAAACTGCAGCCGGCACTGCCCACCCGGCGGCCGGAGCTCAGTCCACTGGCCAGAGTTCCGCGGGACCCGATGCGGAAAAGCTGTCCAATGATGATCTCGACCCCACGGTGCGCTTCGACAAGCTGGCCGAAACCGAGGACGTGGAGTACTCGGGCACCGGCAGAAATATCTTCTCTGCCGATTCCGCCCCTGCCGTGATTGAAAACCTGGTAAAAGGTCCACGTGCAGAACAGCAGGCGGCAGCCGGCGCGGTCCCCGCAGGACCGGCGCCCTATGTGCCGCCTAAGCCGCCGGCCATCGATCTGAAATACTTCGGCTACACCCAGGCCAAGGACAAGTCGCTCAAAGCATTCATCATCCACGGAGAGGACATTTTCATGGCCAAGTCCGGCGAAATTGTGGATCATCGCTACAAGGTCGGCGCAATTATGCCGGCCAGCATCCAGATCACAGACCTGGGCTACGATAATACCCAGACTTTGCCGCTGTCGGTGAACTGAAGTGCAGCTTTTAGCTTTTAGCTTTTAGCTTTTAGCTTTTAACTTTTAACTTGTTGCTTTTGCATTCACCTTTTATCAAGGGCTGCATAAGAACCGTTGGTACAAACGCGCCGGAGGCGCAGAGTTCGTTAGCCCCGCGCTTCAGCGTGGGGAACAGGGAGTCCGCAAGTACTGAGTCCCGTAGGGACGGCGCAAGGGCTAGTTCGATACAGAAACGATGAGTGCTCGAAAGCGAATCTTCGGATGATCGACGAAACTGATGACTGCGAGGAAATGCAGATAGCTAGGAGCTTAAAAGTGAAGCCGCGCCCAATCCGCCACCGCCCCAGCCCCTCTGAAGAGGGATACATTCTGATCGCGGTCGTTTTCCTGCTGGCTTTGCTCGTCGTAGCCATGAGCATTGCCGTGCCCAATATCATTAAGCAGATCGAGCGCGACCGCGAAGTCGAAACAATGCACCGCGGCAAGCAGTATGTCCGCGCCCTCAAGCTTTACCACAAGAAATTCGGCAACTATCCGCCTACCGTTGACGCCCTGGTCAAAGGCACCAACAACATCCGCTTTCTGCGCAAGAAGTACATTGACCCCTCTACCGGAAAAGACGAGTGGAAGCCCATCCACTACGGCCAGAACAAGCAGCCGACGGCCTTTGGCTTCTTCGGCAAGCCCATGGCAAGCATGATGGGCGGCATGGGCATGGGCTGTGGCAGCAACGGACTCGGCGGCGGGATCGGCTCGTCCGACTCCAGCTCCTCCAGTTTTGGTTCCTCCAGCTTCGGCTCCTCCAGCATGGGCTCATCCAGTTTCGGCTCCTCTAGCATGGGCTCATCCAGCTTTGGTTCTTCCAGCATGGGCTCATCCAGCTTCGGATCGAACGGCCTCAATTCGTCCATGGGCATGGGCTCGAGCTCTCCGATTGGTGGCTGCCAGCCCGATGCCTCCGGCGCGGCATCGGGAGGATCAGGCTCCTCTGGCTCATCAGCCAGTCCCAATGACCCGTCCAATCCAAACGGCGCAAACGGAGCGTCCGGCAGCTCCACCGATACCTCCGGCAGCAACAACGGCAACAGCAGCACTGCTAGCACGGATTCAGGTTCTTCCAGCGGCAGTTCTTCCTCAGGCTCCTCGTCAGGCACATCCGCCGGCTCCCTGAACACGTCGTCTTTGGGAGGTTCCAGCTCAGGGCTCTCCGGGCAAACCTTGGGCGGTGGAGGCATCATCGGCTTCTCTCCCGGCAGCCCCAAAAAGACCATCTTGCTCTACAAAAAGAAAAACCATTTCAACGAGTGGGAGTTCGTCTACGACCCGGCCCAGGACCAGATGCTCCAAATTGGCGGAGGCTCAAACGGCCTGCAGCAAAGCGGCAACATGCCCGGCAGTAACGGACTCGGCAGTAGCCCAGGCGGATTTGGCAGCAGCCCAGGCGGATTCGGCAGCAGCCCAGGCGGATTCGGCAATAGCCCGGGTGGATTCGGCAGTAGCCCGGGCGGGCTCGGAAACTCAGGAAACAGCAACTCAGGCTCGGGAAGCTCTGATAGCGGCAGCTCAGGCAGCGGGAGCACATCCGGCAGCAGCGATTCCGGAAGCAATCCCTCCTCGCCTCCGCAGTAGATCTGTCCAGCCGCACCATCCCCCTCCAATCCACCCCAAACGCAGAAAGGCCCGCATCCATGAAAGATGCGGGCCCTTTATGAGTGTTAGTTCTCTGGCTGACCGATGTTGTAAAGAGCGGATACCCTTGTCGCCCCCTTCAAGGCAAGGGTGGGACACCTCAGCTATCGCAACCCCTGAAACATCCGCCTAAGTGCTGAACGAAGAACCGCAGCCGCAGGTGCTTTTCACCTGGGGGTTATCAAACTTGAAACCCGCCGCTTCCAACGTCTCCACGTAGTCCACTGTGCAGCCGTTCAGGTACATCAGCGAAGTAGAGTCCACAAATACCTGCAAATCATCGAATTTGAAGATCTTATCCATCATCCCGCTCTGGTTCTCAAAAGCCATTGAATACTGGAACCCTGAGCAGCCGCCGCCCACCACCCCGATGCGCAGTCCCGCGGGGATCGGATCTTGGGTGGCCATGATCTCGCGCACCTTGGCAATGGCCTGAGGAGTCAGGTTGAGGGGGGCTTTCTTTTCGGTTTCCTGGGCGGGTGCCGGTGAGGTGGTCGTCGTTGCCATTGTCTCTCCCAAACGCTGAATTTGTGTGCTACGTAACTGTATCTTCCAACTGTACCGCTCTGTGAGCAGGGACACAAGCCCCGCTCCCTTTTCTACCTGATTTGATGCAATTGGAGCCCGCAAGGGCGCAAATCTTCCGCCCCTCGCGCAATCCATTTCTGTCCAAATGCAACAGGGTAAGAACCTTGGTACCCGGCGGGAAAATGCCTGTGATAATTGTCACGACACGGCACCCCATTTGGGGCTATGATGATCAACCGTACGGCCCCTCTACTCACGAGACCGCGTTTCCTTCAACGGACCCGCCGGTATCTGGGACCCAAGAGTTTTTTCGAGGTGGAGTATGAGAATCGTTCCTTTAATGTGGTCCGTTTGGGGTGCGCTCGTCCTGCTGCTGATCATCCTCAAGGTCTATAACTCAAGACTGACCCGTGACGAAGATGACCAGATCATCCTGGACGATTCATTCAATCACATCAAGGCCGAGCAGGACATGCTGATGGCTAAAATTCACAAAATTGAGCCTGTCGTGCATGTTGCCACAGCTTTGGCCGCAGTCGCCACGCTCTTCGTCATCGGCTACTACGTCCTCGATATGGTCAGCCAGTTCAAATAGCACGTCGCCGCATCCCACCGGCTGAGCACTCAGGTTGCCTGCATTCGGTCGGCGCCGCCGGTGGTGTGTTTCGGCCTTGCCGGCGCTCCGCTCCCGCCGCGTGAATGAAAATCACCACGCGCAACAAAGCCCTTGGCGGTTTCAGACTTCTGCACCCACAAATACCGCCCGGCAGTTTAAACTAAAGGCAGCGGTCACCATTCCTGCCAAATCCCCAGGTCGGCGCCCCAATTCATATCGGCCCATTTTTCGACTTTCAGAGAGGATCCATTACCGAACATGGCTCAAATACAAGGACTTGCAGCGCATGCCGCTGGAGCTGAATTGTTGCCCTTTCGCTACGACCCGGGCAGGCTGGGTTCCGTTGATGTGGAGATCGCCATCACCCACTGCGGCATCTGCCACAGTGACCTCCACCTCATCTCCAACGACTGGGGCATCAGCCAATACCCCTTCATTCCCGGCCACGAGATCGTCGGCACAGTCACGGCCGTCGGTTCCCGAGTGCGGGCGCTCAAGACCGGAACGCGCGTAGGCCTGGGCTGGCAATCGAACTCCTGCGGTCACTGCGAGTGGTGCACCCGCGGAATGGAGAATCTGTGTCCCAATACCGAGGCCACATGCGTGCACCGCAACGGCGGTTATGCTGACACCGTCCGCGCCAATGTCCGCTTTGTGTTTCCCATCCCTGATGTCCTCCCCAGCGAGAACGCCGCGCCCCTGCTTTGTGGCGGCATCACGGTCTACAACCCCATGCGCATCCATGGCGTTAACCCTTCTTCCCGGGTTGGCGTCGTCGGCATCGGTGGGCTGGGCCACTTGGCCATTCAGTTCGCGCGCGCATTCGGTGCTCAGGTAACCGCCTTTTCCACCTCGGCCGATAAGGAAGAAGAAGCACGCGCTCTTGGCGCCAACAACTTCGTCAACAGCCGCGAATCCAAAGCCATGAAGGAAGTCGCCGGTTCCCTTGACTTTCTACTCAACACCGCCAACGCCGACCAGGACTGGGGCGCCTATATTCAGACCCTGCGCCCCACTGGAACCCTGTGTTTCGTCGGCGTCCCCCCCTCCCCGGTCTCCATTCAGGCCTTTCCGCTCATCTCCGGCCAGCGCACCATAACCGGCAGCAACATCGGCCCCCCAAAAATGCTGCTGGAGATGCTCGACATAGCCGCTCGCCATGGAATTCAGGCCCGTACAGAAGCCTTCCCCATGGCCAAAGCCAACGAAGCCATCGACAAAGTAAAGAAAAATAAAGTCCGCTACCGCGCCGTTCTGGCAAACTAGCAAGCGAAAGGGCGCTCGGTTTCACCGAGCGCCCTATTTCCCTCTCAAAATTTACCAACCTGGCTCAACAGGCAACGGAAAAACTCGTCCGGGCGGTAGGTCCGAGATTTATCCCGGACATCACCGCAACGGTATCAGTACGCGCTTTAGCCCCTGAGGTATTCTCGTTGGGTATTTCAATCAAAAATCAGGAATTTTCCCGCAGCCTTCCGAGCTGCCGAATCAGTTTTTTCGCGGCTCCAGGCATGCCGATACATGCGCAGACAGGTCGCTCGATTTGATGGGTTTTTTTAGCACCTCAAACTCGTGCGCGCCGCGGCTAGCCGATGCCGGTAGATCCGGCGCAGCCTCCTTCTCTGAAAGCAACAAAATCTTGCAATCCGGAATCACACTCTTCAGCGCAATCGCGAGTGCAACACCGTCCAATTCCGGCAACTCAACATCGGCAATCACCACTTCCGGCGGCACCAGGAGAGCGGTTTCAAGCGCATCTTTGCCATCGTAGGCTGCAATTGCCGCATACCCGCTTCGGTGCAGCGTAGCCACCAGCGAGTCGGCGACCGCAGGCTCCTTGTCCACCACCAGAACCACGGGACGAAACTTGCTTTTATCCACCAATGAGCCCGACGCAGGTATCTCTCCCAACGGCACAATGGGGAAATTCGTCGACCGGCCCCGATGGGCTTCAGGCAGCGAATCTGATTGAGTCGCGTGCATACGCCTTCTTCCTTTCCTGAACCACCGTGCGGCTGATGGCGCACATATAGCAGCTGACGATTCCAAGTCCTGGTGCGTTTGAATCGATCGCGATCCGATTCTGAACAAGCATCACATTATGCACGCCGCAGATAGGATGATCTGAATCCATTTTCTCAAAACACATGACTGGCATATATTTCTCCCGGTTCGTTTGAACCTCAGAGGATTCCAGGTGTCTTTCAACTCTTGTGTGGAACTTTGCGGGTTCAGCCTTACAACCGGCCCGCCGCCTGTAATTACTCTCTATCAGCCAACGTAGCAGAGTATTTTTGTTACGTGTTATATCTTTCTGCTGCGCGATAAGTCTTTGTAATGAGCTTTGTAGCGCAGTTTGGAGATTGTAACTTCCTCCATAGGGAGTGAAGAAAGCTCGTTTAGGGCTTGTTTATTCTGATTACGGTGCGTATGCTTTCAGTTAAAGGATAGCTTTACGACAATTTAGGCATACGTTAAGCGCGCACGTCTCGATTGCTGAAGCCTATCTGAGAGGTGGGCATCACATGGCTACCAATCCGGAACTGAACACGGCGCCCATGAAGTTTGAATCCATCCGTCAGTTGGATGTCCCCAAGGGCCGGGATGGAAAGCACAAGCGGATTGTGACCCAACTGCTGAGCGACATCGATCAGTTGGAAGTGGGCTCAGCGCTCAAAATTCCTCTTTCCGCCTTGCCGGATACCAAGGAAAACATCCGCTCCGCCCTGAACCGCGCCACGAACTTCAGAGGAATGCAGGTCGCCACCTCAAGTGACGCCGATTTCCTCTACGTGTGGAAGGTTGAAGTCGGCTCTTGATCCAGTCTTCCCTGACCAACCCTCTGCTGAATTTCCCTCCCCGTTTACTACAATCGAATCATGGCCTCCGTACGCATCGACAAATGGCTTTGGGCGGCGCGCTTCTTCAAGACCCGCGCCTTGGCCCAAAAAGCCTGCGAGCTCGGCCGCATTCACTCCGGCGATATCCCCGCCAAGCCTGCCCGCGAAGTCCGCGTCGGCGATATGCTGACAATCAGGAGCGAAGGCGGCGAGTTTCACATTGAAGTACTCGAGCTCAGCCAGATGCGCGGCCCCGCCCCCGTAGCGCAAACCCTCTATCGCGAAACCGAAGCCAGCAAAGAGGCGCGCGCCAAGGCAGCCGAGGAACGCAACGCCATGCAGGAGTACGCGCCCATCCCAGTGCACCGGCCCACCAAACGCGATCGCCGCCGCATCATCCAGTTCCGCGGCGGAAGTTAGATCAGGAGAAGCAAGCCCCATGCGATTCGAAATGTTTCTGGCATTGCGGTACCTCAGAGCCAAGCGGCGCCAAGCCGTCGTCGGTGTGGTCACCGCCATCTCCATCGCCGGTGTCGCTGCGGGAGTTGCCGCGCTGATCATTGCCCTCGCCATCACCAACGGCATGCGCCGGGACCTTGAAGTCCGCCTCCTGGGAGCCTCATCTCACGTCGACTTGATGCGCGTTGAAGCCGACGGCATCCGCGACTGGGAGCCTCTCATCGCCCGTCTCCGCACCGTCCCCCACGTCACCGCCGCCGCCCCTGGCATCTACGGCCAGGTCCTGGTTTCCCGCGGCCCCCGCGCCGGATTCGCCCTCATCAAAGGCATCCTTCCCGCCCAGGAACGCACCGTCAGCAGTCTGCTTGACACCATCACCTCGGGGTCGGCCAGGGATCTCAACCCTGATACCACGCCCCCCGATCCTTATCAGCCCACCGGCCAGAGCGCGGCCAACGCACCCTATCCCCCCCTGGTTCTCGGCAATGAGCTAGCCGAGCAGATCGGCGCCCAGGTAGGCGACAGCGTTCTCGTCACCAGCCCGCAGGGCGAGCTAACCCCTCTTGGCCTCGCCCCCAAGTACCAGCGCTTCCGCGTT
>JBEKUB010000028.1:0-46908 GCA_049515455.1 Occallatibacter sp. | reverse complement strand
GATTTGGAGCCGGTTAGGAGCATGACCAGGCGGTCTACGCCTAGGCCTTCGCCGCCGGTGGGAGGCAGGCCGTAGGCCAGGGCGCGGACGTAGTCCTCGTCCATCTGGTGGGCTTCGTCGTCGCCGCGTTCGCGCTCGGTTAGCTGCTGGCTGAAACGCTTGTGCTGCTCGACTGGGTCGTTCAACTCGCTGAAGGCGTTGCCTAGCTCGAAGCCGCCGGCGAAGAATTCGAAGCGCTCCACGTGATCGGGATCGTCAGGTTTCTGCTTGGAGAGCGGCGAGACGATGGTCGGATAGTCGTAGATGATTGTGGGCTGGATGAGGAACGGTTCCACCACTGCCTCGAATAAGTTATAGACGGATTTTCCCACCGGTGCGTTCTTCATTGAGTCGTGGTAGACAGCGGTGATTGTGCCAAGGATGGTTTTCAATTCTGCAATGCGTTCAGGGGGCAGCCGTTCGGACTCGCCGATAGCAATCTCCAGCGAACTTATTGCGGCGTGAAGCCTGGCTTGCAGAACCGGTGCGGATTCGAAGGCGGTCATTGCGGGTTTTGCTCCGACTTCCTGGGGCCAGAATTGGATGATGGCTTCGCGCATGGTGAGGCGCGTCCACTTGCCTAAATCAATTTCAACGCCATCGAAGTTTGTGATCGTGGTGCCGTTCACTTCCTTGGCTACAAACGCGATCATCTCTTCGGTGATCTGCATCAGGTCGTGGTAGTTGGCGTAGGCCTGGTAGAACTCGAGCATGGTGAACTCGGGGTTGTGCTGGGTGCTTACGCCTTCGTTGCGGAAGTTGCGGTTGATCTCGTAGACGCGGTCGAGGCCACCTACTACGAGGCGCTTTAAATAGAGCTCCGGGGCGATGCGCAGGAAGAGATCCAGGTCAAGGGCGTTGTGGTGAGTTCTGAATGGGCGCGCGGCGGCTCCGCCGGCGATCTGCTGCATCATCGGCGTTTCCACTTCGAGATAGCCGCGGTCATCGAAGAATTGGCGTAGGGCCTTCAGAGTTTTGGCGCGCTTGACGAAGACTTCGCGGCTTTCGAGATTGACGAAGAGGTCAACGTAGCGCTGGCGGTAGCGCAACTCGACGTCGGCCAGGCCGTGGAATTTTTCAGGCAGCGCCAGCATGGCTTTGGAGAGAAAGGTTACCCGCTCGACGTGGATTGTGAGTTCTCCAGTGCGGGTGCGAAAGAGATAGCCGCTGACGCCGATGTGGTCGCCGAGGTCGAGGAGTTTATAGAGCGCGAAGTCCTGTTCGCCGACGGCGTCGAGGCGGACGTAGATCTGGAGGCGCTCGCCATTTTGTTGCAGGGTCGCGAAGCCGGCTTTGCCCTGGGCGCGAATGGCCATGATGCGGCCGGCAACGGCTACGGTCACGCGATCGGCTTCAAGAGCTTCGGCCGTGGCTACGCCCCACTGGGTGCGCACCTGGGGGATGGTATGCGAGGCAGGGAACTGGTTGGGGTAGGCGGCCTGGCCCAGCTTCTCGATTTCCACTAATTTTGCTTTGCGCAGGTCAAAGAGACTGCGCTCAAATTCCGAATCGAACACGGTATTTCCTTCTTCCGATTTGCATTACAGGTGCAACAGTCAGTATATCGTTCGTTGGGAAGGTGGCGATGGGGATGCGTTGCGGCAGGTCAGGGCTATCGGTTCTGCCCAAATAATGTTCTTGCGCCGTCCCTACGGGACTCCGTGTCGATTTTGTGAGGTCCGTTTTCCCCACGCTGAAGCGCGGGGCTAACAAACTCTGCGCCCCTGGCGCGTGCAGCATTTCGAATGCGAAGAATTAGCCGCGCGCCTTCGCATGAAGGGCGCTGATCGTGTATCAACACGATGAATGCCATTTCATCGAGCCATTCCGGAGTTAAAGCTCATGGTGCGGCCGGATGCGCTCCCGACCGTATAAGATGGTTGCCATGACTTCCATCAAGCCTGCACTGTTTCTATTGCTCCTTTGTGCATCGCTGCTTGCAGCGGTGCAAGCTAGCGCCAAGACGATTCTGCCGGATGCCTGTGGCGATGACAAAATCAACTTTGAAGTCTCCACCAAAAAGCACCAGCCTCCGCCAGCGTCTCCAGCAGAGGGCAAAGCGCAGATTATCTTTATACAATCCGGACTTAGTTTTATACAATCCGGACGCGGTGTTGCTCGCTATGGAATCGACGGCTCGTGGGTGGGCGCTAACGATGGTGATTCTTATTTTGCAGTGACAGTTGATCCTGGTGTACATCACCTGTGCATGAGTTTTCAGTTGGGGTTGGCTACCAGCCAGACGAAGCAAGAAAGTGTTAGAACAGCATCCATTACCGCCGAGCAGGGTAAGGTTTACTACTTCGAGGCAGAGGCCGCAAGGGTTGGAGGCAGTAGGGGAAGTACAACCTATGTTCAGAATACTGATGGCGCGACGGGAGGACAATTTGTGTCTAGTGGTGCATCGGCCGGAACACCTGTTTACGATTTTGCTCAATTAGATGAAGATACAGGCAAGTATCGGATCAAGGCCTGGAAGCTCGCTACCTGGAAAACTAAATAGTTGACTGCGGTGCGTTTCGCATTGCAGGGCGTTCATCATGTATAACCACGATGAATGCCTTTTCATCGAGCCTTACCGGAGTCCGAGCGGAGCAGCAAGCCTGACAGCGGAGCTGGAGGCGGGTTCAGGTCTTATGTTCAGGCTGAAAAGCTGATGCAGATTGCGCTGGTGCTGCCCTCGGCGGTGGTGATCGGCTGGCTGGGCGGGGCCTGGCTGGGAGGGCGCCTGCATCAGCATTGGATTGCGATTGCCGGCATTATCTTCGGCAGCGTCGCCGGACTGTTTTATCTGATTCAGCAGGCGATGGCAATCGAGAAGAATTCCCGTAAAGAAGATACGACCCAAAATGGGGCTGGGAAAGGAAACACTGACGACCCGTCATGACCCAGGAATCCCACCCAATTGTTGATCTGACCCTGGCGGATCTGGACGCAACGCTTCATCGGGCCATGCGTAACACGCTGATTCTGGGGCTGGTTGCTGCTCTGGTGGTGTTGATTGGCGGCGGCTGGCGCAACGGGGGAATGCTGGCGGTGGGAACTGCGATTTCAGCCGCAAGCATTTGGGAGTGGCAGCGGTTGGTCAGGGTGATTAACGCAAGAATGGACAGGCAGAAGACTCCCGCGAGCACTCCTCTGGTGGTGTTGTTCTTTGTGCTCAGGCTCACGATTTTCGCGGGGGTCATTTATGGTAGCCTGAAGTGTATTCATGGTTCGGTAGTGGCGCTGTTATTCGGCCTGGGTTTGGCGGTCTTGACCATCGGGTGGGAATCGATCCGGTTGCTCCGAGACTGAATTGCCTTGGGACTGACTTGCCCGAGCGGCTGGCCTGGCTCAATACCGACCAGAAACAGAAAGATATACGTCTCAATGCCGGAAACTTTTGCACTTGTCCGTTTGCTGAACGACCTCTTGATGGGCGTCGAGGTCAAGGCTTTTCAAGCGATTGGCTTGACTCATGATGTGGCCGCGCAGAAGGCTACCGGGATCAATCAGGCGCTTGGAGTGGAGCTGCTGATTGCTGCAGGCCTTATCGCATTTTTTGCTGTCGTGCGCCTTAGTCTGTCGGTGGAGAAGCCCAACCCGGCTCAGCAGATTGCTGAGATCATTCATGAATTCATCGGCGGCCAGGCCGAGCAGGTTATCGGGCACGGCTACGCCAGCTTCCAGGCTTATGTGACTTGCATTTTCCTGTTTGTGCTGCTCAACAATCTGAGCGGGCTGATTCCCGGCATCACGGCTCCCACCACTTCGATGATGGTGACCCTGGGCCTAGCCGTTCCTACCTTCCTCTACTACAACTACCAGGGCGTTCGCGCGCAGGGGCCGGTGGGCTATGTGAAGCATTTTGCAGGCCCGGTGTGGTGGATGGCATGGCTGATCTTTCCCATCGAGATTGTTTCGCACCTGGCGCGGGTCATGTCGCTCAGCGTTCGTCTTTATGCCAACATGTTTGCCGGTGACCTGGTGACGCTGGTTTTCTTTTCGCTGATTCCGATCGGCATTCCGGTTATTTTTCTTGGCCTGCATATTTTTGTTTCGATCATTCAGGCTTTCGTTTTTATGCTTCTGTCGATGATTTATCTTTCTTTGGCAGTTGCGCACGAGCACTAAAAAGCAGCTTTCAGCTATCAGTTGTCAGTTTTTCTGTTCGTGAACCTACGGCTTTGGTTCCTGCAGGAACAAGCTAGAAGTTAGAGGCTCAACAAGATTCCGCCGGAGAGAGCTTCCGCTCCGGAGCAACGGTAGGCGGCAAGCGTGAGGGGGTCAGCACGGTGAACCTCAACCACCCACTGGCAGCCAATTCAAAGAGAAGCAGGAGAAAAATGCGGAAACTTCAATATGTATTTATGGCCCTGGCGGCACTTTGCTTCGCCGTTCCGGCTTTCGCGGACGGCGGCACGGCCGTCAGTCTGGTGCCGATCGGCGCTGGTTTAGGCATGGGACTGGCCGCAGGCATGTGCGGTCTCGGTCAAGGCAGGGCCGTTGGCTCGGCCGTCGAAGCGCTGGCCCGCAACCCCGGAGCGCGCGCTGGAATTTTTACCTTTCTTGTTCTCGGTCTGGCCCTTATCGAGTCCCTCACCCTGTTTACACTGGTTATTGTTTTTGCCAAGATGTAACATGGGGGCGGTTTGAAAACAGGATGGCCTCACCTTTGTGGGTGAGGCCGTTTTGTTTAGTATCGAACTCGAGCGTGTTTTATAAATCGCCGCCGTATCCCTATTGTGATCCCTCAGGGGTTAAAACCCCGCTCCAATGATCTCTTGTCGGCACGACTGAAGTCGTGCCCTGACACAATGCCTGTTTTTTGAAGCACATGCTATGGACTGCTGCATTGCGGGTTCAATTCAACGGCTCGCACGCAGCATCTGAATGGCTTTCCGATAATCGATTCCCGTGGGCACCGGGGCATACCCGGTCATCTCTTCTGTGGTATCGACGTTTTTGTCCTTGAATAGAATGCGGAGGTTCATCTGCATTTTGAAGCGGGCGATGCGCCACTGATGGCCGCCTACGTCCGCCTGCTCGATCATGATCCATCCTCCCTTGTCCAGTTTGCCCAGAATACCCCAGGCGTAGTCAGTATCCTGCTGCAAATGGCCCTCCAGGCGCGTTACGCGCTCCTGTGCGGCGTCGATGAGGATCTCGCCGGTCAGAGCGGTCAGCGCCTTGGTTTCATAGTCAGGAGGGGTGAAATTGGGGTTGGGACGAAAGGTGAATTTTTGTAAGGGTCCGGCCGGGCCGGAGGCTGCTCCCGAGTATTCGTAGAGGAATGCGTCGGGCAACATGCGCAACAGCTTGAGGACGATGCCGAAATCCCCTTGCTCACCCTGCTGGCGATGGCGCTGGCGGCTGGGGTCGTTGTAGAGGGTCTCCAGGCGCGCCTGCTCGACCTGCTCCTGATCCTGGCTCAGAGGTTTGTCAAAGAGCGCCACCAGGCGGGCGATGGCGCCGTCTTTGGTTTCGATGATCTCCTTGGTGGAGGTGAGGCGGGGAGTGGTCTTGCGCAGGCGGAAACGCGTGGGGTGGGATTTGTCCTGGACGGAGCGCAATTCTGCGGCCAGGGCACGCTCCACCAGCGCCTGGGCCTGCGGAGGCGTGAGCGCCGGGGGCTGACCGTGGGCAGGGACGGCGGCCAGGACGGCCCACGGAATCAGCATGAAGATGAATGGAATCGTGCGCACGTAGATTAGTTTAGCGGGTATGGAGCCTTGGCCACCGTTGCTGCGTCTGGTGAATGATCGCTATTTCGGTAGCAGGCCAGTTTGAAAGGACAATCCCTCGGGGGCTAAAGCCCTGTGAATTTTGCTGGGGTTTTGTGTACGGACTGAAGCCCGTACCCTTCAGCTGACGCCCGTACCTTTCAACTGAAGCCCGTACCCTTCAACTAAAGCCCGTACCCGTCTAAAGCCTGTACCCTTCAAACCTGGCCACTACCCGGATTGAAGCAATGAGGCCGGGTTGCGTATAGTGCGGGCAGGGACTTCTTTTTTTGACCCTCCCGGAAGGAATAACAACATGGCATTGGAGACTGCAAGCGCGCGCATCGGTAAAACCGTCGTAATTTGCGGAGAAGTGAAGGGCAGTGAAGACCTAATAGTGGATGGGCGCGTGGAGGGGACCGTTAATCTCTCTGACAGCCGGCTGACGATTGGACCCAATGCCAACGTAGCCGCCGACCTTTCCGCCAAGGACATTCTGATCCTGGGGCAGGTTCAGGGTAACGTGATGGCCAGTGGCCGCGTGGAACTGCGCGCCGGCTGCTCAGTGGAGGGCGATATTCGCGCCCTGCGGCTGGCGGTGGAGGATAACGCAGTATTTCGCGGAAAGGTTGATCTGACGCAGGCGGTGGCCAAGGGGTCCGATGGCGCCCACACCCCCAGCTCCGGGGGCAGCATCTGACCGTGCGTTTCATTTCAGGCCTGCTCAAAAAGATTTCTGTTTGATTGCGAGGGGAATTCAGGTTGCTAAGCCGTTGGACTCACAAGAAGCAGGAGAGTGCCGCGCCCGCTTCCAACCCAGGGGTTGCCGGTCTCAAAGTGCCGCGCCATTCCGGCGGCTGGGCGGCCCTGCGCAAGCGGCTGGAGGCTGAGCCGGGCTTGAATGTGCTCGATGCCGGTTACACCTCCTCGGCCAATCTCAACTACCTCACCAGCCTGGGTCATAGCGTCTTTCTTGCTGATCCGGTATACGATGCCTGGACTGAAAACTGGCAGAGCGGCGCGGACGAAGACGGCAAGCCGATCTGGAACACACAGGGGTTTCTGGAGAACGCGTTCAATTTCTCCGGGCGCTCATTTGACGTGGTGCTGCTGTGGACGGCGCTCGATTATCTGCCCGAGACGCTGGTGGCGCCGGTGGTGACGCATCTGTATTCAGCGATGAATCCGGGCGGGCAGATATTGGCATTCTTCCACACGCGGAGCCATGGTGAAGAGACGGTGCGCTGCCGCTTCCACCTGACCGCGGGTGACGATGTGGAGATGCAGATGACCCAGCAATTTCCTCTCCAGCGCGCATTTACCAACCGCAGCATCGAGCAGCTGTTTGCCGCATGGTCAGGATTCCGCCAGTTTCTGGCCAAGGACAGCGTATCGGAAGCCATCATCACGCGGTAAGGCCTAGTAAGTTCCGAGGACCTTCACAAGGAGAATGCGATGAGTTCATTGAAAGGAACGCGTATTACCTGGCTGGGGCACGCGACCGTGCTGATTACTACCGCCAGGGGTACAAACATTCTGATCGATCCGTTCATCGCGCAAAATCCCAAGTACCCCAGGGATTTTGTCCTGCCGCCGAAGATCCACTACATTCTGCTTACCCACGGCCATGGAGATCATATCTCCGATGCGGTGCCGGTAGCTCAAAAACACGGATCTACCGTTGTGGCAATCTATGAGCTGGCGGCCTATGTTGCAGGCAAGGGAGTGACTAATACGATCGGAATGAACCTAGGTGGGACGGTGCAGCTGGAAGATGTGGCAGCCACGATGGTTGAGGCCAGGCACTCCGCAGGAGCGCAGGATGAGCATGGAACGCACTATGTGGGAGTAGCCGCGGGATATGTGTTAACGATTGCAGATGGGCCGGTGCTCTACCACTCCGGGGATACGGCCGTGTTTGGGGATATGAAACTGATTCGCGATCTCTATCATCCCGAAGTAGCGATGCTTCCCATTGGGGGGCACTTTACCATGGGAACGAAAGAAGCAGCACTGGCAGCGAGCTATCTGGCGCCGGAGAAAGTTCTTCCGCTTCACTTTGGTACGTTTCCGCC
Source organism: Occallatibacter sp. (assembly GCA_049515455.1). GTDB lineage: Bacteria > Acidobacteriota > Terriglobia > Terriglobales > Acidobacteriaceae > Telmatobacter. The sequence goes on along the minus strand of JBEKUB010000028.1, from coordinate 39,089 downwards.
GCTAACCGGTACCCCACAGGAACTCGCCGCACTGGTCGATGCCAGCATTCAGGTTGTGGAGTGGAAGCCAGGGGAATCTATCTAATTTTGAATTTGACCCGCCTGGCGAACGGGGCGAGGTGGGCCGGCTGACAAGCTGGCCCGTGGCCTTCCCATGGTTTCAGTTACTTGGCAGCCGCTTTCTTCTGTTCTGCCCAGCGACGCTTGACGGCCTCGGCAATGCGCTTGCGGCCTTCTGGAGTAAGATTCCTCTTCTTTTTTCTTTTCTTACCGGTTTTGGCGGTTGGAGCTGCGGCAGCCTTCCTGGCTGCGGGTGCGGCTTTACCACCCAGCACGGAACGTGCATGTTGTAATTGCGCGATCTCACGATCGATTTGTGCCAGAATCTCTGAAACTCCCACGGTTCCTCCTCTTGGGTTCGTAAGTGGTCCAATCGACGCTTTGTCTAGGTTTGCAAATTGACCTTGCTAAAACAAGTACTGTAAAACACAATACGCAATTGTAAAGTATTTTTCAACAAAAATTGACTAATGTTACCGAAGAAGAAACTATAAAATGTCGAATATATATTAGTCAAAACAGTAATTGCTTATCAACTTAATATATTGCCTTAGACAGAATAATAAGTCGCGACATAGGGGCATGATACTGCTCTAGTGGCTTTATTTCGTGCTGCGATGGAGTGCCGAGGTATTCTGCTCCCGGCGGAAAAAGCAAAAACGCGCGGCCCCGCCCAAAGGGCTTGAGGCGCCCCCGGGGCACCCAGCGTGGATACAACATCGAGCGGCAAGAAACCTAGAGCGCTCGTGATGGCTTGGGCGGAGGGGAAGATTGGTCGGGAGCAGGTGGAATCCCGGATAGGTCCTGGCTGCCGAGTCGCAGGGTTACCGGAGCTTCGGCGGTGCGGTAGCTGCGCAGGTCGCGAAGTATCTCCTGTTTTTCGCGGGCATACTGGCCGGCGAGCCGGGTAAGAGCATAAGTAATAATGTCGCTGTGATGCAGGTCCGGCACGGATGGATCGCGGCGCATATTCAGCCACAAGCGGTGCACCAGTTGCACATCGTCGGGTCGCAGCTTGGGTGCATGCGGACCTATGTAAAAGACCTTTGACTCTCCGCATGGATCAATGACATAAAGGTTGAACTGGCGCTTGGGCTCGGGCAAAGCTTCCCACGCCTGTCCCATGTGAAAGGCCTGCTCTTCGGCGGTCATTTTGCTGGAGACTCCGGAGACGACGGAGTCCATCTCAAGGGAATTTGCGCCTTGCGCCAATGCGGCGAAGACATCCCCCGCGGGAACCACCAGCAGCGAAACCTTTTTACCAAAGCTCTCAGCAACGGAGACAGCCTTGGTGAAGATCATCTGTTCGTGCTCACTGAAGCTCTGGTCTTCTGCGCTCAAATACTCCGGACCGCCGGCGCCCATCAAGCGCACGCTGATCACCACCACATCCTGTTCCTCAGTGCTGGTGCGGGAGAGTGTCCACTTGAGCGCGAAGGGATTGGAGGCGTCAAGCATGGTCACCATCACGCCGCCAGGGCGGATGGCGGCCGACTCACTGCTCACGGTGTCCTGATGCTCCAGCTGGAAGTAGTCCTTCATCATGCTGGCAGTCAGAGCATGCTTGCGCAGGTTTCTGCGTTCCGAAATGGTAAAGACGATGAAGAAGACCGCGGCAAACGCAACACCGCTCACTGTGGCAATCGACTTGGTTAGAAGATTAACGACGGCTGTGGACAGCAGCACCAGAAAAACCGAAAACAGGCCAACGGGAATTTCAACGTTTCCGATACGTATATTCGGAGGAACCTTCCAGCCTCGTTCGCCATGATATTTCCATCGCAACACAAGCATGGCCAGGCTGTTGAAGGTAAACGACCAGATGACGCCGAAGGCGTATGCCTCACCCAGGATAATGACGTTGCCCCGGCTGACGATGATGGTGAACATCTGCAAGATGAAAACCAGATTGACAATGCGATAGCTGGTGCCGAATCTGGGGTGCGGTTTGCGGAACCAGTCGGAAAGGACGCCGTCTTCGCCCACGCGCATCAGCACGCCGGTGGATCCGATCATGGAGGTATTGATGGCGCCGGAGAGAATGAGGAAGCCTACCAGCACGACAAAAACGCGGAAAGCGATGCGCCAGAACAAGGGCCCGACCATGTACATGGCCAGCCCGGCGATGAGATTGTCCTGATAGATATGGGTCCGCTGCCAGGTTGGAATCAGCATGGAGGCCAGCAGCGTGGCGCCGCCGGTGAAGATCAGGCTATAGATGGCGATGACGATGGCGGCGCGCTTCAGGTTCTTTAGCTTGGGGTGCTGAATTTCGCGATTGACCTGTGCCAGGCTTTCTTCGCCGCTCATGGCCAGAATGGAATGGCCGAAGGCCATAAGAATGCCGAAGAGGCCGAACAACGGCACCAGCCTTGTACCCTTGAGAAAGCCCAGCGCCTCATTGCTGAATTTCAAGTTGGAGGGTACAGGCGCCGGAGGCAGATGCACGCCCCGTATAAATAGCGAGTAACCGCCCCATAGAAAAAGAATCACAACCATGATGGTGGTGACCTGCATAACGCGCAGGGCTTTGTCGCTTGAATTCTCAATGCCCTTGAGGTTCTGCCACCAGTAGTAGATGGTGACCAGGGCCGCGAACAACGCCGCGGTGTAGTTCATATTGAACTGGAGGGGGTTGTTCTGCGCGTCCATCAGGGCCGGAGGGAGCCAGTGGCTAGTGGCTGCAACGGTCAGCAGTTCGTTGATCAAGCCTGTAATATATTGCCCTGCGGAGACGCCGGAGATGGGACCGGTGAGGATGTAATCGAACATCAAGGCGGAGACGCTGAGCTTGGCAAAAGTACCGCCCAGGGCCTCCTTGACGACGCGGTAGACGCCGCCACGGGTGAACATGGAACAGCTTTCGACGTATACCGAGCGCACCGCGAAGCTGAACAGCATGATTCCGAGGATGAACCACGGAGCGGCCGCGCCCACAGCCTGCTCGGCAATGCCCCCGGCGTAGAAGGCGGATGAGCCCAGGTCATTGAGAACAATGGCCGCTGCGCGCCAAAAGGAGATGAACGTGAGCATCACGGAGGATGCCACGATAAGCCGGACGCGGTCCGAGGGCGGGGCTACGGTCGTTCGGGAGGATGCCATCGTTTAGGTGCCGGTGCGACCGCCGGCGTTCTTAGATGCGACAGTGATAACCAACACCTGCGCTGCGATGAGTTTATCCCTGAATTGAGGGTGCGTCAACGGCCGGGCTGTGGGGGTCAATTTGCGGTTTCGCCGTGAATTCGAATTTTTCGCAGGTTTCCGACTCAATTGAAGAGGCTTGTGTCAATGAGGGAATGGAGGGGGGATGCAAATGCAATCAAGAGCGCGGTTGGGGCTTCTCGTCTTCACCGAAGAGCTCCTGGGCATCCTCAAAGAAGCTGATGAGGACGACCACCGCCGAACCGGCCAAGCCGACAAAGAACATTACTTCCAATAGCCGCAGTGCGAAGACAGCTAGTAACATATGCAAATTGTAGCCTGTTTTTCATTCAGGTGGACGCAGAAATGGGGGGCCTGGCTCCGAGAGCCACTCCGGTTTTCTAAAAAAACATTGATAAATTCGAGCAGCGGCGGCCTCTGCGACAGGTTTTATTTTGGTGAAAAGCGGGTGAGCGAGCGACCCATTGGTTCGGCTGCCGCTCGCCGGTGCGATAAACTTGTGGCCTGTATGCAGCCTTCATTCTGGAAGTTGGAATCCTGGAAGTTGTGGGGCGCGGCGGCGTTTTCCGCCTGCCTGCTGGAGTTGCCGTTTCCGCTGGCCGGGCCGCTGCCTCCCTGGCGGTCAGTCTTTGCATGGTTTGGATTGGTTCCGCTGCTGTGGGCGCTTCTTTCGCCGGCGTGCGTGGAGAGCCCACGGCCACTGCGGCGCGGCTTGCTGATCGGTTATTTCTGCGGAGTGCTGTGGTACGTGGGCAACTGCTATTGGGTTCGCGACACGATGCTCCACTATGGCGATATGCCGCCGATGGCTCCGACGCTGCTGTTGCTGGGATACAGCATGGTGCTGGGACTTTACTTTGGTTTTTTCGGACTGTTCCTAGTGATGATGCGACGGGCAACGGGCAGCACGCGGTTGGCGCTGGTTGCGGCGCCGTTTTTTTGGGCCGCGCTGGAACTGGCTGCTTCGCGCATTACTTCCGTTCCCTGGGATCAGCTGGGTTACTCGCAGGTGGACAACGCAATTGTGAATCAGTTGGCGCCCTGGACTGGTGTTTATGGGATCAGCTTTTTGCTGGTTGGGGTCAATGCGCTCTTTGCCGGCCGCCTCCTGCTTCCCTCGCAACCGGTCGCGCCTGGGCAGCCTCGATGGAGGTTGAAAGCTCTGTTCGGCGGCGACACCTGGGCCATCTTGGGCATATGCGTTGCCTTTTTCCTGATGCTTGGCGGCCTCTCCTGGGCGCCGCCCAATTCTTCGGTTTCGGCTACAGCGGTTCTGGTGCAGCCCAATCTTGACGTCTCGGGCGAGGGTTACTGGACCGGCCCCGGCGAATGGGACCGTCATATTGCCGAATTCATCAAGCTTGCGGGGGAAGAATGCAAGCCCTTCATCGCCGGCATTCCACAGACCGGCGCGCCGAATGGAGCGGTACTTTGTCCGCCTTATCCTATCCACCCCGATCTGGTGGTTTGGCCGGAGTCACCCGCGCCATTCATTGAGCGGGACGCAAGGTTCCAGCAGGCGCTCAAAGAGATCACGAGCCAGACGCATGCTCCGATGGTGGTGGGCAGCCTAGGCGTGGATTACTCCGCGGAAGAGCACGCCTGGAACTACTACAATGCGGCGCTGGTGGTTGCGGCGGATGGGGCGCGCGTGGGGCGCTACGACAAGATCCACTTGGTTCCCTTTGGCGAGTACATTCCATTCCAGAATTTGCTTGTCTTCGCCCACAAGCTTACTGGCCGAGTTTCATCGTTCACGCGCGGTGATGAGCGCAAGGTTTTTCGTCTGAACGGTCACCGCTATGGGGTTTTCATTTGCTACGAGTCGGTTTTTGCCGACGAAGTGAGGCAGTTTGCGCGGCTAGGCGCCGAGGTGCTGGTGAACATCAGCGACGACGGCTGGTACGGCGATACCAGCGCACCCTGGCAGCACCTGAATATGGCGCGCATGAGAGCAATCGAAAACCGCCGCTGGATTCTGCGCGACACAAACAACGGCGTAACCGCGGTCATCGATCCCGATGGCCGGGTGCGGGAGAGCATTCCCCGCCACCAGACGGACGCGCTACCCGCCCAATACGGTTTCCGCGACGATGTGACCTTCTATACCGCGCACGGCGACGTATTTGGGTGGGTATGTGCCATACTGAGTTTAGGCGCAGTGGGCTGGGCATTGCTGATCAGCCAGCGGCGCAAAATTCAAAGTTAAGTCAGGTCTTAAGAGCAAAGCATGTCATTGAACGATCTCGAATTCGCTTACGCTCCCGTGCGCGACCAAGTCCGCGACCTGCGGGAGTATCTTTGACCCTGCTCGCATCCGCAGGGAATTAACCGAAATAGAAACCAAGCTGGCCGATCCGGCCTTGTGGAACGACCCCGCGCGCAGCAAGCCCCTGATGCGCGACCGCAAGCGTCTGGAAAAGCTGGTGGCCGACGATGATGAACTGATGCGCCGCACCGGCGACATCGAGGCCTACTTCGAGCTGGCCCGCGAAGGCGAAGACGTACTGGCCGATCTGGAGCGCGATATCAAAGCCCTGGAAGGGTTTGCCGAGGAGCTGGAAGCTCGCACCATGCTCAATGGCGAGGCCGATCCGCTCAATGCGATTGTGACTGTTCACCCCGGCGCAGGCGGCACAGAGAGCCAGGACTGGGCCGAGATGCTGATGCGCATGTACCTGCGTTGGGCCGAGCAGCAAGGCTTCAAGACAGAGATCAACGATCTGCAGGACGGCGAAGAGGCGGGTATCAAGTCGGCCACCTTCACCATCCTTGGCGAGAACGCCTTCGGGCAGCTAGCCGGCGAGAGCGGCGTGCATCGGCTGGTGCGCATCTCGCCCTTCGACCAGGCTAAGCGACGGCACACTTCGTTTGCCTCGGTCTACGTTTCGCCGGAGATCGACGAAACCATCTATGTGGATTTGAAGCTGGAGGACCTGCGCATCGATACTTACCGCTCCGGCGGAAAAGGCGGGCAGCACGTGAACACCACCGACTCCGCCGTGCGCATGACGCACCTGCCCACAGGAATTGTGGTTCAATGCCAGAACGAGCGCTCGCAACACAAGAATCGTGACAAAGCCATGAAGATGCTGCGCTCGCGGCTGTATGAGTACGAATTGGAAAAGAAACGCGCAGTTAGTAGAAAAGTTGAAGACTCGAAGCTGGAGATTAACTTCGGCTCGCAGATACGGTCGTATGTTTTGCAGCCTTACCGCATCGCCAAAGACCATCGCACCAAGGTGGAGGTGGGCGACGTGGATAAGGTGCTGGATGGATATCTGGAACCGTTTTTGCGTGGTTATCTGCTGGCCAAGCGGCGGGGTACGGCGGCGGAGGTGAGCGATACCGACGATCTTGATGTATAGATAGGATCTCTCGGAGGGACGTTTTGAGCTTCATGATCAATTTCTTCGCGCTGAAAGACGACCTGCTGCTGGTCCTTGGCGAGCTTGAAGCCAAGTCGCATGTAAAGTATGTGCAAGGCGGTAGGCTGGGTGGGCCAAGACCTGAGATTTGGTATTCCGCGACAGAACTGCCGAAGCTCGGCCAGTCCGCAGACGATCATGGAGGGGGGCGTGATTACCTCATCGTGGACCATGCCGCTGGTGTCTACATAGATAGGATGACGATCTTCTCCGGCGATGAAGTGTTTGATGTGCATAACGGAGGGAATCCTGGTTCGATCGAGTTTAGGCCAGGGGGCGAATGGACGGACGGTGCAATCATTTGCGGAAGGTTTGCGACGCTTCATAATACTCCAGAGTCACAGGCCCTCATGAGGGCGGTCCGTTCACGGATCAAAAAGCACTTCACGAGGGTTCGTGCTTATTGAATTGGACCGGAAGCGCTTGCTGCATTCAGAGCTGGAAGGCGGCTAACCGCCGCAATCCAATGCCCTCCTGAGTATGATTTGCGTGAGGAGACGAGAGAGAAAATCAATGAGTAATGATCCCGCAATCATTGACGAGATGCTGAAGACGGCGCGGTCGATTGTCGTGGTCGGCATGAGCGACAAAAGCTGGCGCGCCAGTTATCAGATTGGGCGCTATCTGGGTGAGAATGGGTACCGCGTGATTCCGGTGAATCCGGCGCTGGGCGAGGTGCTGGATCTCAAGTGTTATCCCGACCTGGATGCGGCGCAGACTGCCGCGCAAGCTGAGACCGGAGCGGGGATCGACCTGGTGGATGTGTTTCGAACTTCGGAGCACGTTCCGGCAATTGTGGACGATGTGATCCGGCTCGGTATTCCGTATTTGTGGCTGCAGGATGAGGTGATACACGAGGAGGCAGTGGCGCGCGCCCGAGCTGCGGGGGTCAAGTGTGTGCAGAACGATTGCATCCTCCGCCAGCATGCGGCGCGGACGGATTTGCACTCCGGGCAATAAAGAGAAGAGCTCAGTGTGACTATCATTCTGTAAACTGAGTCAAAGGAACAGGAGTCTGGTTCCACAGCATGCGCCTTTCCCGATTGATCTTCGTACTGTGCTTGCTTGCCGATGGATTGCCCGCGCTGGCTGCGTCGAATTCCGCCGATGCCGCGCATCTGCATGTGCAACTCGTGACCCCCGAAGACCAACTCTATCCGGGGGGAAACAACGTCGTAGGCCTCTATTTCAAACTGGAGCCGGGCTGGCATATTTATTGGAAGAACGCCGGAGATTCAGGCGAGCCGCCGCATATTCATTGGACGCTACCGGAAGGCGTGACCGCGGGTCCAATGCAGTTTCCAGCGCCGAAGCGTTTGCCGCTTGGTCCGTTGATGGATTTCGGCTATGAGGACGAGGTTCTGTTTCCCGTAAAGCTGCACGTGGACCCGGCAGTAAAGGACGGCCGGGCAGTTCTCAATGCCAAAGTAGACTGGCTGGTTTGCCGCGAAAGATGCATTCCCGGAAAGGCAGAATTGGAAACGACGCTGCAATTATTCTCCGGGCAACCTCCAGTGGTCTCCGGGTCGAGTCTAGATGCGGACCTTGTCAAGCGCTTCGCAAAAACGCTTCCGCAGCCGCAATCCTCCAATTTCAAAGTTATCTTTCAGCCAACGAAGGATGGTTTCCGCCTTGGAGTCGAAACCGGCCAGCGGGAAACTACCGCTGCATTTTTTCCGGAAGATCAGGATATTCTCGACAATCCTGCTCCACAGAAGTTCACGGCAACGGCGAAGGGGCTGATTCTTGAACTGAAGAAGGACGCGAATCTTACTGCAAATCCAGCGCAGTTGAAAGGGGTTCTGGAGCTTTCAGGTGGGCGGGCGTTTGAGCTGACTGCATTGCCGGGGACAGTTGCCGCTGTGCCTTCGCTCTCATGGTTATTACTGTTTCGCGCTTCGGGGTTAGCTTTTCTAGGCGGGCTGCTTCTGAACCTGATGCCGTGCGTTTTTCCGGTGCTTTTTTTGAAGGGGCTGGCACTGGTGAATTCCGGTGGCGAGGAGCGGTCTAAGCTGCGGATGCATGGATTGGTTTATACCGCCGGCATTCTGGTCTCGTTCTGGGTGCTGGTGGGCGTGCTGCTGGGGCTGCGAACGGCGGGAGCAACGCTGGGGTGGGGCTTCCAATTCCAGTCGCCGGTTTTTCTGGCACTGATGGCGGGGCTGCTGTTTTTCCTGGGGCTTTCGCTGGCAGGGCAGTTTGAGATTGGTCTAACGCTGACCAGCGCCGGTGGATCGCTGGCGTCGAAGCAAGGCTATACAGGAAGCTTTTTTACCGGAGTGTTGGCGGTGGTGGTGGCTACGCCCTGCACTGCGCCGTTTATGGGAGCAGCCGTTGGCTATGCGCTGGCACAATCCACAGCGGTGACATTTGCGGTTTTCACGGCGCTGGCACTGGGGCTGGCTGCGCCATATTTTGCACTCACGCTACATCCGGCGTGGACTCGATTGCTGCCTAAACCCGGCGCGTGGATGGAAGTGCTGCGGCAGGCTATCTCCGTGCCGATTTTTGCCACGGTGATCTGGCTGGCGTGGGTGTTGGCTCGTGCTTATGGCACCGGTGCGCTGTTGGCTTTGCTCACAAGTTTTCTGTTAATTGCGATCGCTGGCTGGTTCCTCGGACGCTGGCCGGGGAAGCGGTGGGCTGCGGCCGTTGCTGGGCTTATTCTGCTGAGCGTGGTAGGCCTCAGCATCTTCGCCTCGCGAAATATGATCACCGCGACGGAGACTTTGTTTGCACCAAAGGTGGACGGACTCTGGCAGCCGTGGTCTGAGGCCGCAGTCAGCCGTTCACTTTCAGCAGGGCAGCCGGTCTTTGTGGACTTCACCGCGAGCTGGTGCCTGAGCTGTCAGGTGAATGAGCGTGTTGCGCTCGGTAGGCCCGAAGTTATTCAAGATTTTCAGTCGAGGAACGTCGTTTTGATGAAGGCCGACTGGACTCGTCACGATGAGGACATTACTCGATCTCTGGCCGCACTGGGCCGCAGTGGGGTTCCCGCCTACGCGCTCTACACTCCCGGCCACAGCGAACCCGAACTACTTCCTGAGGTGCTGACCCCCGGCATTGTTATCGATGCATTGAACAAGCTGCCGGTGACCACGTCGCCTGCTGTGCACTGAACCGAGCTATGCAGGGCGCGTCCTGATTCCTGACCCTGAATTCGTTGCAAATTTGGCCGCAGCAGATGATAACTTGGCTATATTGGTTAGTTACAGGGACTAACAACGCGTTCACAAAATTCGAGAGATACCGTGAAATTTCCAAGGCCCCATCTGAATTCGTTGGTTCTATGTGTCTCAGGCCTCCTAGCCTTTTGTGTCGCGGCCGGTTTCTACGGCGCGTTCCGATCTTCAATTGACTTAGTCAATATTTACGCTGGGGCGCGGTGCATGTTTCATGGCTGCAATCCTTATGACACAACGCAACTGGAACAGCAGTATCTACAGGCAGGCGGCCGCGCTGATGAACTTGCACCGTGGGAAGACGAAGTGCCCATGTACCCGCCTTCGTCATTCCTGGCGCTTTTTCCCCTGACGCTGCTCCGGTTTCCGGAGGCACGCGTGCTCTGGTTTCTGTTGAACGGCTTTCTGTTTGTGACCTCCGCGGGAATGATTCTATCCATGTGCCCGCGATCGTACCGATGGCTTTCTACCATCCTTATATCGCTCCTTGTGGTCTCGATCGGCCTTCCACTTGCGCTGGGTAACCCGGCGATATTCGCAATTTCGTTGTTGATTATCGGTAGCTATCTTTTCTTTCGAGGCCGCTTCCTCCCTCTTGGGGCCTTCCTGTTGATGCTCAGCCTTGCCGCGAAACCCCAGATCGGCGGGCTGATCGTGGTCTATCTGCTAGTCAGGGGAATCCATCGGCGTTACGCTGAGGTAGCTATGGCGGGCGCTCTCGCGCTTCTTCTGACCGCGGGTTTGATTCTCAGCCTGCATCCGCGCAGCACCGATTGGATTTCAACTCTCAGCTCGGATATTTCCGCAAGCATGGAGCCGGGCGGAATCAATGATCCCGAACCCGCCAACATCCACGCCATTACCTTGATCAATCTGCAAGCTATAGCCAGCGTCTTCTTTCCGGATGCGCGGGAATATAACGCTGTCGCCTACGCCGTTTTTCTGACGCTCCTCGCGGTGCTGATCGCGGCCGTCCTGCGAACCAATGCATGCCAGGAAATAACTTTCCTTTCGATTGGAGCTTTATCGGTACTTTCTCTAATGCCGGCCTATCATCGCATTCCAGACGCACGGCTGCTTCTCATTTCCGTTCCGGCGGTAGCGATCGTTTATCAGAAGCGCCGTCTTCTGGGCTTTTTGATTGGAGCTTTGACGGTTTTGGAAACAATCTCAATCCAGGGAAGGGTGCAGGTGTTCATTGAGAACCATGGAATGTGGCAAAGCATTCTGCAGAGCAAATTACTCTTCGTCCTGCTCCTGCGGCAGCAGAACCTGGAATTGCTAATTCTTTTCTGTCTTTATATGGTTGCGATTTTCTCCATACGTTTTCCGGGCGCTCCGGCGAATGGAGGTTCACGCAAGCCGCCTGCTGGAGCCGAATTAAACTGTATCGAGGCTGCATGAGAGTAACTGAGCACCGCGGAGCCGGCGCAGGATCGGAGAGAATTGTGAAATTCAGGAGACCGGACATTTACTGGCTGGTACTTTCAATTTCCGCGCTCATATTTGTTTCGGTTGCGGTTGAAAGATTTCACGCATTCCATTCTGCAACCGACTACATCCCTGTTTACACAGGGGCGCGGTGCCTGCTCCATGGCTGCAATCCCTACGATACGTCACAGCTGGAAGAGCAGTATTTTCAGGCAGGCGGCCGTGCCGATGAACGACCACAATGGCCTGGAACTCCACCCGTCTATCCGCCTTCGACACTCTTAGCTATCTCCCCTCTGGCGCTGCTTCCATTCCCGGAGGCCCGTTTGGTTTGGCTCCTGTTGAATGTCTGTCTTTTCGCGATCGCGGCGGGGTTTATGCTGTCCAGCTGTCCGGGCCAACACCGGTGGTTTTCCACTATCCTTGTCCTGATCATTCTGATCTCGAGCAGAATTCAGCTTGAAATGGGAAACCCGACGACTTTCGCCATTTCGTTGTTGGTTATTGGCAGATATTCTTTTCTTAGTAACCGCTTCGTCCCCATAGGGGTTTTGCTGCTGATGCTCAGCCTTGCTGTCAAGCCCCAGATGGGCGGCCTGATCGTGCTCTATCTGTTTGCGAGGGGGATCCGCCGGCGCTACGCCGCGGCGGCTGTTGCGGGCGCTTTCGCGCTTCTTCTGTCAGCAAGTATGATGCTCAGCCTGAATCCGCGCAGCGCAGGCTGGACTTCAGATCTGCGTGCGAATATTTCCGCAAGCGTGGATGCAGGAGCCATCAATGATCCCCGCCCTGCCGGCGAATTTGCCTCCACCTTTGTGAACCTGCAAGCCATTACCAGCGTTTTCTTTCCGGACGCCAGGGAATATGACGCTGCCGCCTACGCCATCTTTCTGGCGCTCCTCGCGGTTTTGATCGCGTTTATCCTGCGGACGAAAGCAACCCCGGAGATGCACGTACTTTTCATCGCTGCCCTGGCGGCGCTTACTCTGATGCCGGTCTATCATCGTTTTTACGACACCCGGTTGCTCCTCATTACCGTCCCTGCTGTTCTGGCTGTCTACGGGAAACGCCGTCTCTTGGGCGCTACTATCGGAGTTCTCACCGTCCTCGCTCTTGTTTCCGGCCAGTCCAGGGTGTATACGTTCTTTCAATATCACGCACGGTATAACGCTCTGTGGAAAATCATTTTACAAAACAAATTCCTCTTCGTCCTGTTCCTGCGGCAGCAGAATCTGGCACTGTTGATTCTCTTCTGTCTTTATTTGGTTGCGATTTTCTCCATACGTTTTCCGGGCGCTCCGGCGAATGGAGGTTCACGCAAGCCGTCTACTGGAGCCGAATTAAACTGTATCGAGGCTGCATGAGAGTAACTGAGCACCGCGGAGCCGGCGCAGGATTGGGGAGATCTGTGAAATTCAGGAGACCGGACATTTACTGGCTGGTACTTTGTCTCTCCGCGCTCATATTTTTTTCAGTTGCGGTTGAAAGGTTCCACGCATTCCATTCTGCAATCGACTACATCCCTGTTTACACAGGGGCGCGGTGCCTGCTCCATGGCTGCAATCCCTACAATACTTCACAATTGGAACAGCAGTATTTAGAAGCCGATGGCCGCGCCGATGAACTGCCTGCATGGAATGAGGAAATACCCCTCTACCCGCCTTCAACACTCCTGGTGCTTTCTCCGCTGTCGCTGCTTAGGTTCCCGGTGGCCCGCGTACTCTGGATCCTGCTGAATGGCTGTTTGTTCGCGATTTCCGCGGGGCTCATTTTATCCATCTGTTCGCGGGCGCACCGATGGCTTGCCACACTTCTCGCATCGCTCATGCTGGTCACCAGCGGAATTCTGCTTGCACTGGGCAACCCGGCGATCTTCGCCATTTCGCTCTTGATCATCGGTTGTTGTCTATTGCTTCGTGGCCGCCTTCTGCCTCTGGGGGCCTTCCTGCTGATGCTCAGCCTGGCTGTCAAGCCCCAGATCGGCGGGCTGATTGTGCTTGCTCTGATTGCAATGAAAATACGCTGGCGTTATGCTGTCTTGGCCGTGGCCGGCGCTTTTGCGCTTCTTCTCACCGCAGGCCTGATTCTCAGCATGCACCCGCGTAGCTCCAACTGGACTTCAGGCCTGTCAGGGAATATTTCTTCTACCCTGGGCCCGGGCGGCCACAATGACCCCAGACCCGACGGTAAACGTGCAATCGCCGATATCAATCTACAAGCCGTTACGAGCGTATTCTTTGCGGATCAGCGGGAATTTAACGCCGTCGCCTACGCAGTTTTTTTGGCGCTCCTCATGGTTTGGGTCATGGCTGTTCTTAGAACAAATACAAGCCCGGAAATGCATCTGCTTTCTGTTGCAGCATTGGCGGCGCTTTCACTGACGCCGGTTTATCATGGTTTCTACGACACCCGAATGCTTCTCATTTCCGTTCCGGCCGTAGTGATCGTTTATCAAAAGCGCCGGCTTCTGGGCGCAGGTATTGGGGTTCTAACCATTCTCTCTGTGGTTTCAGTCCAGGACCGTGTGCAGAAAATCTTTCTGCATCATGCAATGTTACAAAGCATGCTATCGCACAAGATCCTCTTCGTGCTGTTCCTTCGGCAGCAGAATCTGGAACTGCCACTTCTCTTCTGTCTATACATGTTTGCGATTTTTGCGATTCGTTTTCCCAGCGTTCCGCCGATGACATTTTCCGCAAGGAATTCCCAAGAGGCAATTTCTCAATAGAGGTCAACTTGCTCATGTCCCACAAGCTCACATTGCTATGGCAAAGCACGAAATGCCCATTGCGCGACTGGATACTTGAGATTTTTTCGCCATTGGTGGAGAGGGAAGTTTTCGACGGCGAACACAAGATTGTTTTGGATAACTGCCTGGTGGTGGATAGTTTTTTGAATTGGGCCGATCCGGCCTATTATCCCGAGTTCCGGGGCAAGAATGCATTTCTTTTGCGGGAGCCTGACGAATACTTCCGCGATGTGTCCGGCGTCTATACAAACTTCTGCGGAGTTTTTCGCATGCACTACTCCGGGGCGTTTCGGCGCGAGCGGGTGATGCCTGTGCCGCTGGGATATGTGAACGGTCAGGGCCGTCAGTCTGAGCCCAAACCAGCGAGCCAGCGAAAGTACGTTTGGTCCATGTTGGGCATGATCAACAAGTCCACCCGGCCTGATGCGGTGCGAGCGCTTTTGCCGGTTGAACCGGGGTACTGGTACGCGAGCGATGGCTGGACGCCGGGGGCGGCTACGGCGGCAATCAATGAACGCCGCGATCAACCCTCCGCCAGCTATCGGGAACTGCTGGCCGAGTCGGCCTTTTGCCCATCGCCCATGGGAAATGTGATGCAGGAAACGAATCGCCCATTTGAGGCGCTGGAGGCGGGATCGATTCCTCTGCTGGAACGACGCTTGCTGATGGATGTGCATCGCAGCCTGCTTGGCAACCATCCTTTGCCCACGTTTCCCAATTGGAAGATGGCGGCTAGCTTTGTGCAGGCGATGTGGAACGACAAAAGAGCTCTGGATCAACTCCAGACCGAATGCTTGAGCTGGTGGCAGAGTTATAAAGCGAATCTGACTGTGGAAGCTATCGCCTTTACTGATCGGCTGTGGATGGATATTCCGTCGAGTAACAGCGAGTTTGTCCGCGGCTACGCCCGTTTGCCGGGATGGTTTGTCTTTGAGTTGCTGCGCCACCACAGTGCCGGCGCACTGCGCCGCCGCGTAATTCGGCAGGCCCGCCGGCTGCTTGCTGGTCGCCGCTTATTCGGGCGAATGTAGAACGCATTTCGAACGCTCGCGGTTCAATTCTGAATTTGCGGATATTCTCGTGTAATATCAGTGCCGTGAGCGTATTTACACAGTTTCGGAATGACATATCCGATCTCATCGGATTGTGGAAGATGGTTGGAACCACGTCGACGGTCGAATGGGCGCTGATTCGTATGAGTTCGCAATTTCATATAAACTGGCCTGAAAGTTGGCGGGTGCATCCGCGTCAAGTGCAGCGAGAACTGCTGGTAAGACTGCGCGGCAGCAGCGATATCAATGTGTTTAATCAGATATTCATTCGTCAGGAATATTCGAGCCTGCGCAATCTGGAAAATGTGTTGACGGTGCTGGACCTGGGCGCGAATGTGGGGTACTCGTCAGCCTGTTTCTTAAGCTGTTTTCCCAACTCTCGAGTGGTGGCAGTCGAGCCCGACGAGCGCAATGTGGAGGTCTGCAGAGTCAATCTAGAGCCATACGGAGATCGTGTTCAACTTTTGCATGGCGCGGTGTGGAGCGAGTGCACGACCCTTTGCCTGGCCAGGGGCGCCTTCGGCGATGGACGCGAATGGGCAACACAGGTGGTGTGGCCCACTGACGGCAATGCCGGCTCTGTACAGGCATGGGACGTCGGCGCTCTGATAGAGATTGCAGGGGCCGAGCAGGTAGAACTGCTCAAGGTGGATATTGAGCGAGCGGAGTTGGCCGTCTTCGGCGACACAGCAAGAAAGTGGCTGCCCAAAGTTCGTAACATCTGCATCGAACTGCACGGGCCTGACTGCGAAGAAGCATTCTTCAGTGCCTTAGCCGATTTCGACTATGAGTTGGACCATGCGGGCGAACTGACAATTTGCAGGAACATACAACCAAAGACCGAGGCGCATTGACGGGTCGCCGTCCGAGTTCACTTTATTTAATGCTATTGCGAATGGGTGTTAAATCTCACTGCGTCATCCAGACTCAAAGGTTGCAACCTGTGCAATCATTGCTGCGTCTAATTCCAAGTGGGCCCGCAAACGCCAATGTGTTGACGGGCTGAATTCCCCAGGAGGTTGTTTCGATGGCGAGTCTGTTTCGTTTGTCAGGATTCGCGGCGCTTGCGGCTGCGACGGTTTCACTTCCCACAACAGGACAGACAGTGCGAGTGGGTGCATCCGCTCCCGCCTTCACTGCCTCGGACTCTCGCAGTCAGACGCAAACGCTGGAGCAATATCGCGGCAAGTTCGTGGTGCTTGAGTGGCACAACCAGGGTTGTCCCTATACGCGCAAGCACTACGTCTCCGGCAACATGCAGGCCCTGCAGAAGGAATGGACCGCAAAGGGAGTGGTGTGGTTCACGGTGATCTCATCGGCGCCCGGACAGCAGGGATACGTAACGCCAGATGAGGAGAACGCCTACCTGACAAAAGTGCATGCTGTTCCATCCGCTGTCCTGATGGATCCCCAGGCTAAGCTCGCACGCATGTACAACGCCAAGACTACACCCGAAATGTTCGTGATCGATCCGCAGGGAAAGTTGATTTATGCGGGAGCCATCGACGACCGGCCTACCCCCGATCCGAAGGATGTGCACGGGGCGGATAACTACGTCTCCGATGCGCTGAATGAGGCCATGCTGGGAAAGGCTGTCACCACGCCATATACCCGGCCCTACGGGTGTTCAGTGAAGTATCCGGACTAAGGGCCGGCAGGTTTTATTTTCTTTATCCGGGCTTCAGCGAGAACGAGGCCTTCTCTTGCATTGGGATTTGTCGGATCGATCTGAAGCGCATAGTTGAATTGGTAGGCTGCATCCTCATACCTGCCCATTTGAAACAGAACCACGCCGAGGTTGGTGCGCACATTTGGGTTTGTAGGATCGAACTGCAGCGCTTTGCTGAACTCGTCGGCTGCTTCGGGGAGCCGATGCGACTCCGCGAAGGATTTGCCGAATTCAAAATGGGGCATTGCCTGATCGGGTTCGATTTCCAGTGAAAGCTGGAATTCCTTCATGGCTTTTTCGGCTTGTCCCTGCTTGTCTAAAATATTTCCCAGCTCGTTATGGGCCTGGTAATTCTTTGGGTCAAGGGTAAGCGCCTGGCGGTAAACCTGAACCGCGTCGTCCAGCCTGTTCTGTGCCAGAAGTGCATCGCCAAGATAGAGCCGCGCCGGCATGAAATCCGGTTTCGCGGCGATCGCCTTCCTGCTATAGGTCTCTTCATCCTTCGGGTTGTTCATTAACGAAGACCATAGAGCCAAGTTGGTCAGAACGTCGGGGTCGTTGGGATTGGCGCGCAATGCCTTTTGGAGCCGCTCGCCCGCAAGCGGCAGACTGGTTCTGTCGTTCGATTGCATTACGGGTTGCATCAGGCCAAGGGCGGAATATGATAGAGCAAGTGAACTGGTGGGATCGTAGATTAACGCGCGTTCAAGATATTCTTTCGCTTCGGCGGTTCTTTGCTGCCTGACGTAGGCCATGCCCAGGCCCAGATTTGGAAGCTCTCCGCGGTTATCGACCTCGAGTACGTGACTGAATAAAGTCACCGTATCCTTCCAAACCTTGACCTGTGCATCCGTCTTTACGACGCACGCTATAATTACCGCGACTGCCAGCAATTGGGTTGCTATCTTGAAATTAGGGGAGCTAGCAACGGCATCGCCGATTAACCAGACAACAGCAATAAATAATCCAATAAAAGGGACATAAGTATATCGCTCGGCCAGAGCCTGGTCGCCGACCTGCGCGATACCGATCACCGGCACAAGAGTTCCCAGGAACCACAGCCACCCGAACAGACAATACTGTCTTCTTTTTTTGAAGCGCCAGCAGAGGGCGGTTACGATGCAGAGAGTAAGAATAGATAACACGACCGCCGTGATCGCGATATTAGTTTTCTCCGGGAAATAATAGGCGATAAGCGGATCGGGCCAGAACATGATCCTTATATAGCGGCAGTAACTGACGGCCGCATTCGCGAGTCTTGCCCACAATGGCAAGAGTTCAATAGAGTACACCGCGCCGCCGGCACGCTGCGCAATAAACGTGACGACGCTGGAGATTGCCGCCATGATGAACAAAGGCCATTTTTCAACGCATAACTTCCCGAGGGAAGTGAGCCACGGCGTGCGCGTATCTTGTGCGAAGTTTAGTCTGCGCAACGGCCAATAGTCGAGCAGTAGCAGAGTAAACGGAAGGGTTACGGCCATCGGCTTCGACATAAGCGCACATGCAAAGCCGCAGATTACCCATACAAACCGTTTCCAGGTTGGATTGCGTACATACCATGCATAGGCGAGCAGCGAAAGGAACCAGAAGAAAGTGCATAAAAGATCCTTGCGTTCGGCAAGCCATGCGACGGATTCCACATGCGCGGGGTGCAGCGCGAATAAAAATGCTACTAATGAAGAGCGCCCTAAGTAACCAGTCATATAGAAGAGCAAAAGAAAAAGTAGAATTGCGTTGGCCACATGCAGGCACACATTGGTCATATGATGGCCGACTGGGCTATTGCCGTATAAGCTCCAGTCGATCGTGTGCGATATCCAGGTCAGCGGATGCCAGTTTCCTTCATGATAGGTTGTGAATGCCCACTCGATGGTCTGCATGGTTAACCCATGCTGAACCTGGTGATTTTCCTGAACATAGTAGTTATCGTCATAGTTGAGGAAATCGTTGTTCCGAACGCCGCGATAGGCAAAGAGTGTAACCACCGCAAGAACGACGGATATGGCTGCAATTTGCCAGGACTTATAGGTTACGAAGGTAGGGAGAGCGGTCTTTCCGGCCGGTGATTCCGCCGGGCGCTTTCCAGGGGACTTACGCTGGCGCGACTTCTTGGCCATAGTTACCGATCTCCTATCAATCTAAATACGACTGTGTCTCCGCCATGCGGTCAGCGGCTGCGGATTTTCTTGCGGGCGCTATCTCGCCTCATTTTCCGCCGGCGAAACCTTTTTGGCTTTCATTTGCGATTGAGCAATATCGAAATTTCGTCTAGCGCCGGCATCGGCAGGATTTATCCGAACAGCTTCTCCGAACTGTTCGGCAGCTTTTTCAAAATCTCCCATTTGGTACAATGCCACGCCCAGATCGTCATGCGCATTGGGATCGGATGGGTTGAAGCGCAGGGCCTGGGCAAACTCCTCTGCCGCTGATGAAAAGTGATGCTCGCCCATATAAATTCTGCCGATCTTGGAATGGGGCATTGCCTGACCTGGTTTGACGGCTAGAGATTGCTGGAAGGCTTTCACTGCATCCCCACTCAATCCCTTCCTGTCCAACAGTCCACCAATATTGTTCAGCGCATCAGTGGTATCGGGCTCGGCAGCAAGTACCAGGCGATTCTGCTCAAGCGCCTCGTCAAGCTTGCCCTGCGCCTGAAGCGCATCAGAGAGATAAAGGCGCGCCCCTGTAAAAAACGGATTTGCGGCGAGCGCCTTTCTGCAATAAGCCTCCTCATCGTTCGGCTTGCCCATCATGGAAGACCACAGCGCCAGATTAGTGAGCACATCGGGGCTTTGAGGATTGAGAAGCAACGCCTCATCGAGACGCTGCTTTGCCAGCGGCAGATTGCGGGGCTCGTTGGGCTCGCAGGAGATCATCTGGCAAAATGCGGAATAAGAGAGAGCAAGAAAGGTGGAGGGTTTATAGTTCAGTGCACGGTCGTAATATTCTTGCGCCTCGGCAAACTTTCCATGATTCATATACGCAATGCCCAAACTCAAGTTGGGAAGCTCTCCGCGCGGGTCCACTTCAAGCACGTTTGTGAAAAGCGCAGTGGTATCTTTCCACACTTTGACCTGCGCATCGGTTTTTACAGCGCACGCCGCGATCACCGCGACCGCAAGCAGCAGGGCTGCGGCTCTGAGCTTAGGAGAGTTGGCAACGGCATCGCCGATCAGCCAGACGACGGCGAACAAAATGCCGATGGAGGGAACATAGGTATAGCGCTCGGCCATGGACTGTTCGCCGACCTGGATAATGCCGATGACCGGCGTCAATGTTCCCAGGAACCACAGCCAGCCTATGAGGCAATAAGGGCGATCCTTGCGTAAGCGCCAACAGACGACCGTGATGAGAAGGATCGCAATTACCGATAACACCGTTGCCAGCACACTGATGTAATGTGACGCGTAGTAATAATAGGCGGTCAGAGGATTGGGCCAGAAGATGAGCAGCAGATAGCGGCAGTAACTGATGGCCGCGTTCGAGAGCCTCCCCAGCAATGGCAGGCGTTCAAGCGTAGCCACTGTCCCTCCGGCCCGCTGCGCGAAAAAAGTGATGATGCTGGAGAGAATTGTCATGAGGAACAGCGGCCATTTCTCAACAAACAACTTCCATTGGGAAGATATCCATTGCGCGCGCGATTCCCACGCGAACGAGATCCTACGTAACGGCCAATAATCGAACAAGAGCAGAGTGAAGGGAAACGTGACGACCATTGGCTTCGACATTAGTCCGCAGGCAAAGGCGCAGACGATCAATGCATACCGTTTCCAGGAGGGGCTGCGCACATACCAGGCGTAGGCAAGCAACGCCGCAAACCAGAAAAACGTGCTCAGAACGTCCTTGCGCTCGGAGATCCAGGCAACGGATTCGACGTGCGCGGGGTGCAGCGCGAAAAGAAATGCGACGACTGAGGATCGCCAGATGAAACCCGTCATATACAAGAGCAAAAGAAAAAGCAGAACCGCATTGGCGCAGTGCAAACATAAATTGGTGATGTGGTGTCCACCGGCATGATTTCCATAAAGCTTCCAATCGATCATGTGAGAGATCCACGTAAGTGGATGCCAGTTTGCGGAATGGAAGGCTGTAAATGCCCACTCAATGCTTTGCGCGTTTACTCCCTGCTGCACGTCCCGGTTCTGCACTACATAGTCATTGTCGTCAAGTGAAACGAACTCGTTGTTGCGCACGCCACGGTAGGAAATTGCGGTAACCAGCACAAGAGCGGCGCAGACGGCGGCTATCCACCAGGATCCATTGGTCACGGAAGCACTGGTATTGATTTTTTCTGTCCTAGTTTCCGGCGGTTGTTTGCCCTGAACTTTGCGCTGTCGTGATTTCTTTGCCATGATCGGCAATCTCCGAGCAATCTCAAAAATGGCTGGGTGTTATCCAACTGAAATTGTAGCGGAGAAAAGCCAAAACAAAAGCAGGTCCTTCGACTCCGGTCGCCGCGGCGACCTCCGCTCAGGATGACAGTGTCGTAATATATAGCAGCATTTATGAGGACTGTGTGAGCGTGGAAGAACCATGGGGCAGATCAGCGGCCGCCGCGCTTGCCTGTGCGGATGCGGCGAATCTCTTCCATGCGTGCGGCGAGTTGCTTCTCGCGGCCCTCTTGCGTGGGCTGGTAGTAGCTGCGGCCCTTGAGTGAGTCGGGCAGGCAGTCCATATCGGCTACGCGGCCCTCTTCGTTGTGGGCGTATTGGTAGCCCTTGCCATAGTCGAGTTCCTTCATCAGGCGGGTGGGTGCGTTGCGCAAGTGCAGCGGAACCGGCTCCTGGCGGGTCTGCTCCACCTCCTGTTGCACGGCGCCATAGGCTGTGTAGACCGAGTTCGATTTTGGCGCCAGCGCAAGATAGACCACGGCCTCGGCAAGGGCAAGGTCGCCTTCGGGCGAGCCGAGGAAGTCGATGGCTTCCTTGGCGGAGAGAGTCAGGTTGAGTGCCTCGGGGGCGGCCAAGCCGATATCTTCGACGGCCATGCGCACCACGCGGCGGGCGAGGTAGAGAGGATCTTCGCCGGCGGCGAACATGCGCGCCAGCCAATAGAGAGCGGCGTCGGGATCGCTGTTGCGGACGCTCTTGTGCAGCGCGGAGATGAGGTTATAGTGCTCCTCGCCAGATTTGTCGTACATCAGCACGCGCTGTTGCACGGCGACTCCAGCCAATTCGCGATCGATGTGCTTGGCTTTGCGGAGCGTAGCAGGGGCTAAAGCCCCCGTCGATTTGGTTGGCGTATTGCGGGGGTTGAAACCCCCGCCTCCCTCCGGATCGAGCATCTCCTTCGCATCGAGTTTTTCCGCCACATCGAGCTTTTTTGCATCTGGCTCCTGGGCCAGTTGCGCGGCCACTTCCAGCGTGTTGTAGGCGTTGCGGCAATCGCCGCTTGAGTAGCCTGCAATCATCTCCAGCGCATCATCATCGGCTGTGATTTCTAATGCGCCGAGGCCGCGCTCGCGGTCTTCGAGGGCACGGCGGAGCAGCGTGGTGATCTGCTTCTCGCTCAAGGGTTCCAGGACATAAACGCGGCAGCGGGAGAGCAGCGCGGAGATAATTTCAAACGAAGGATTCTCAGTGGTTGCGCCGATCAGGCGGATGGTTCCCCGCTCGACGTAGGGCAGGAAGGCGTCTTGCTGGGCTTTGTTGAAGCGGTGAATTTCATCGACGAAGAGGATGGTGCGCGAGTGCATCTGCGAGGCTTGCGCGGCCGCGGCCATTACCTGCTTGATCTCCTTGATGCCGCTGAGGACGGCGGAGAACTCAATGAAGCTGGCTTTGGTGGTCTCGGCGATGATTTTGGCCAGAGTGGTTTTGCCCACTCCCGGCGGACCCCAGAGGATCATGGAGCCGGAATCGTCGCGCTCGATTTGCACGCGCAGCGGCTTGCCGGGGCCGACCAGATGCTCCTGTCCGAGCAACTCATCCAGGCTGCGCGGGCGCATGCGCTCGGCCAGGGGTGCGGTACGCGGCAGGCCTGTGGGGCCTTCTGGTTCGCCGTCGAAGAGACTCATTGGTGGCCTCCTCTCTGCCGCGAGGCTTCATATAGCAGTACTCCTGCGGCAACGGATGCGTTCAGGCTTTCCACCGGGCCGGGGCAGGAAATGGTGACTGCGCCATCGGCCTGGCGGGCCAACTCTTCTGGCACGCCATTGCCTTCATTGCCTATGAGCAGGGCAAGAGGACAGGTTAGATCTATGCGGTTGGCTGGTTCGGCTCCGTGGGCGGCAGTGGTCAGAATCTTCACGCCGGCCTTTTTCACCCTCGCAAAGCCGTCTTCGGCGCTGGCGGTCATCAGCGGAACCCGGAAGACGCTTCCGGCGGAGGCGCGCACGGCCTTGGGGTTCCACGCGCTGACGGTTCCGGGCAGGCTGAGGACGCCATGGGCTCCAAAAGCCTCAGCGGAGCGCAGAATAGTGCCCAGGTTGCCGGGATCCTGCACTCCGGCCAGCACAACGATCAGCGGCGCGGTTTTCTTATCGCCGCCGAGAAGGTGCGCCCAACTCCACTCCGGCGGTTCGACTAAAGCGGCAATCGGCTGCGGGGTTTCGGTGGTCAGCGCCTGGGCCAGCAACTTTGCAGGCAGCAGCAGAATCTCAGTCTCCGGCGGCAGCGGCAGGGCCTCAATTTGAGCTTCGGCGCCCTGGGCCGCAAAGACGCAAGCCACTCGCAAACCGGCGCGCAGCGCCTCCTCTAGCAGGTTCGGTCCTTCGATCCCGGACAAGCCGCGGCTTTCGCGGCCGGGACGATCGAGCGCGCGGCGCAGTTCTTTGAGGCGGGCGTTCTGTTTACTCTGTACAATGCGGACAGGCATACCAGGCGAACCGTCTTCCTCGCTAGCGCGATTTTAGTCTGTTTGCTTGAACTATCGCAGCCCGGTCGAACTCCAACTTGCACCGCGGCTGGTGCTATGATAGCTTCCGTCTTTAGGGCACATGCAAATGCAGTTACCGAGGTAGGCATTCTTGTCCGCGGAGATATTGCGCGTCCATCCCGATCAACCCCAACCGGACCGGATCGACTATATAGTCTCCTGCCTGCGAAAAGGCAATGTTGTCGCGCTGCCGACCGATACCTTCTACGGACTGGCAGTAGACCCGGTGAATTTGCACGCCGTAGAACAGATTTACCAGATCAAGACGCGCCAGAAGCACAAGCCGCTCTCGCTGCTGATCGCTTCAGTCTCCCAGGCCTACGAACTGGCACGCGACACTGACCCCATGCTTGACAAGCTGGCGGAGCGCTACTGGCCGGGCCCATTGACTATCATTGTGCGGGCCGGCACCAAGCTACCTCTGCGGTCTACCGCGAACACAGGCAACGTCGCTCTTCGCGTGCCGGACGCGGCGATTCCGCGCGCCGTCGTGGAGCGTTTCGGGTTGCCCATCACGGCCACTTCAGCCAATTTGCAGGGAGCCGAGGATTGCACCCACGCAGCCTGCGTCCGCGACCAGATCGGCGACCGCATTCCGCTGATCATTGACGGCGGGCCCACCGGGCGTGCGAAGCACACGACTATCGTCGACCTATCGCTTGGCAACGGCCGTTTTGAGATTCTGCGCGAAGGCGCTATCCCCACGCATGAAATTGTGATGGTGTTGCAGAGATGAAAAAACAGGGAACAGGGAATAGGGAGTAGGGAATAGGAAGTCAGAACAGACGAGGAAATTTAATTCATCGGTAGACAGATTGTTCACCACGGATAAACTATCCCCTATTCCCTACTGTCTATTCCTTGAACCGAAGGTTCCGTATGAAACGCAAGTCCCGGGGCAAGCCAAAACGTCGCAAATGGATTCTCCGCGCGGCGATTGTATTGCTGCTGGCGCTTGCGGTTGGGGTTCTGGGCTGGTGCCGCTGGGTCTATGTTCAGATTGAGAGCTACGCGAGTCAGGATCAGGCCGCGCCTTCTGACGCGATTGGAGTCTTTGGCGCTGCGGAGTACGACGGCCGGCCTTCCCCGGTCTATCGCGCGCGCCTGGATCACGCTCTCGCCCTCTATCAGCGCGGCATCGCCCCGCTCATCATTACCCTGGGAGGAAACGGCGGCGACCAGTACAACGAAGGCGCGGTAGGCCGCGAATATCTTGAGGGCATGGGCGTTCCCGAGTCCGCCATCATCGCGGAAACAGAGAGCCGCGATACCGTGGAATCGGCGCGCCGCATCGCCGTCATCGCCCGAGCCAACGGATTGCGGCGGCTGGTCATCGTCAGCGATGGAACGCATCTTTTCCGCATCCACGAAATCTGTGCCAGGAACGGCCTCGACGTGCTCACCTCGCCCCGGCCGCGCGTAGCCGTCGAGGGCGGGACAAAAGAAGATGTGGGGGAAGCCGAGCGCATCGCTCACGAGATTTTGAGTTACACGGCATGGCGGATGCATCTGCACTGAAGCGGAGTTGGCGGAGCTAGCGATGTTTGCGGCGTTAGCGCAGTACGGAAGGAAATACCAAATCGATCCCGCTCGCTGAATGAGGCAGTAGCGCCAGCGCCACCAGCGCAAATCCAGCCGCGCTGGCAGTCGACAGAAAGTTCACCGCATCGTTGTTGAGCCAGCCGATGCGTTCCAGGGTTGCTCCCAGCAGGCTGTCGAAGAACAGGCCGAAGACGGCTCCCGCACAACTGATCCAGAACATGGTGAGGTCGCCGCGCATGGCCAGGGTTCCTGCGATCGCAACAAAGCTTGCCGCGACCACTCCCGCCAGCGTGCCGAAGAGACTCACAGCCCCGTCCGTGCCGGGCTCGACGGTGCGCAGGGTGGTGATCATGCGCGGCTGCCCGCCGAGCACCTGGCCGACTTCAGAGGAGACTGTATCCGCCGCTGCCTCAGCCAGCGCCGCGAGCGGCACGGCAAACAGGGGCATGGGCGCGAACGTGGCGCGCGTGAACCAGCCGGAATCGGTGAGCCAGGACTGCACCACTTCACTGGAGGCTATAGCGGCAATGCCCAGATTGGCAGCGACCTGCGAAGCGGACCGTCCTTGCCGTCGCTCTGCCGTGCCCAGGCGCTCTTTCTTCGCACGGCCCAGCCGCGTGGAAGTCGAGGCCAGGACGGCGACCGCCAGCACCGGGACCAGGGCTGTTTGCCACGGACGATAGGGGAAGGTCACGGTGGAAAACATTAGGCTGATGGTGATGATCGCGCCCGCAAACGCTGCTCCCGGCGTGGCGGCCCGCAGTTTGAGCACCACCATCGCCAACAACAGGCTCAGGCCTACCGTCCAAATAGCGACGGAAGCTGATTGCGTGGCCCACCAGTGGGTTTGGAGCACCACGCCTGCACCTGCATAGGGCAGGACGATGAGCAGTACCAGTTTCGATTGCCAGATCAGCTTCAATTTAGCCACGCTTTATCGTAACGTGCGACCGCTGGACCGAAATTTGTGGTTTCCCATCCATTTCGTCCGCTGCGGCGGACAAAATGGATGGGGCACGGGGCTTTTCTGGGGTGGGCATTGATCTTGGGATTTCTCATGCTCAATCGGTTTACACTCTACTGCGCGGCCTTCTTTCAAGCGGCTGCGAATCTTGCGGAGTCTTCGATGCACCGGTTTTTATGCGTTCTTGCCGTCCTTGCCGGAATTGTTTTCACAGCCGCCGGTCTTCAGGCACAATCGCCCAGCCAGCGACTCGAACTCGACCGCAAGGGCGAGACGATCGTTCTGGAGCCCTACGCGCCCAATATTCTGCGCGTCACGCTTAGCCTGAAGCGTGATCTTGCGCTGGCTGCACCGGGATTCGGTTTTGTGGCCTCGCCCGTGGCCGACGGATGGAACGCCAGCCAGACCGCGCAGGCGGACATTTACCGGTCGGGGAGAATCGTGGCCACCGTAGACCGCGATCTGCCTCCCGCCCAGCCGCCGATTCAGACGCAAGTGGACATGGGAAAATTTTTCAGTGACTCGAATCCCGGCGCGCACATTACGCTGCGGACGCCCCAAGGCAAGACTCTGGTGGAGCTAACCGGCTGGACCCAATCGCTTCCAAATTACCCTGACGGCACGGCAGAGATAGCCCAGGACCGCCGTCCGACCGACCCTGAGTTCTATATGGTCGGCGCCGCGTTTACCTCGCCTGACGACGAGCACTACTACGGCCTGGGACAGAATCAGGAGGGATTTCTCGACCATCGAGGCCACCCGGTTCGTTGCTGGTCTGATTACGAAGCTCCGGCCGGCGAGAGCGTCTGCGTGCCGTTCATGGTTACCAACAAGGGCTACGGACTGGTCTGGGATAACCCCTCGAAGACCACCATTGCGCCCGGATTCAACGAACAGACCCGCTGGACTTCTCAGGTGGGTGACCGGGTCTCGTTTTTTGTGATTGCGGGGGCGACGGCGGACGAGATCTATGCCGGCTACCGGCTGCTCACCGGTCCCACACACCTGCTGCCCAAGGCCGCCTACGGCTACATCCAGTGCAAGCAGCGCTACGCAAGCCAGAAGGAGGTGCTCGACGTCGCAGAGGGCTATCGCCGTCGCCATCTGCCCGTCGATGTGCTGGTGGTGGACTGGTTCTATTACACAAAGATGGGCCAGATGGACTTCGATCCAAAGCTTTGGCCTGATCCGGCGGCGATGAACCGGCAGCTCCACGACCTGGGTTTCGAAACCATGATCAGCGTTTGGCCCCGATTTGAGCCTGGAAGCCGTTACTACGGCGAGCTTCTCAGCAAAGGCTGGCTGATCCACAAGGCCGACGGCACGCCCGTGGATGGTACGCCTTACGATCGCGCCGGTTCCAACATCGATACCACCAACCCCGATGCGGCCCAGTGGTACTGGAGGACCATCCGTCAGGACATTCTGAGCCGAGGCTTCGACTCGCTGTGGGCCGACGAAACCGAACCCGATATGCCTCCCAACGGCGCTTATCTCCATATTGGTCCCGGCACACAGTTCTTCAATGTCTACCCGCTCTTCCACACCGGAGCGCTCTATGACGGTTTCCGCAGGGACGAACCGGAGAAGCGAGCGCTGGTCCTATCCCGCGCGGCTTACCTGGGCGCGCAGCGCAACGGGACCATATTCTGGTCCTCTGACATCTCTCCCACCTGGGATGCGTTCAAGCGGCAGATTCCAACTGGCCTCGATTTTGCGGCCTCCGGACTGACTTACTGGTCCAACGACACAGGCGGCTGGCAATACCTGCCCGCAGAGCACCATCCGGCCCACAAGCCGCTTCTCGACCCATCAGATGCTCGCGAAAATGTGGGCGGCTACGACGACTACCCAGAGCTTTATACCCGCTGGTTCCAATACGCGACGTTTCTGCCCATCATGAGAACCCACGGCAGCCGTCCGGCCAACGAGGTCTGGTCCTATGGCAGCCAGGCCGAACCAATTCTGGAGAAGTACCTGCGCCTGCGCTACCAGCTCATGCCCTACATTTATTCACTGGGCTACCAGACCTGGCTTACCGGTGCGCCATTTCTGCGCGCGTTGCCGCTGGATTTTCCCGACGATCCAAAGGTCGCCGACATCGGTGACGAATATATGTTTGGCCCGGCCTTCCTGGTAGCCCCGGTCACCGAACAAGGCGCGACCAGCCGGCTGGTTTATCTCCCCGCTGGGACCGATTGGTACAACTACTGGACTAACGGGCGGATAAAGGGTGGCCAGACGATCACAGTGCAGGCGCCCATCGATACGCTGCCGCTGTTTGTGCGTGCAGGTTCGATCATCCCCTTGGGAGCACCGGTGGAAAGCACGCACCAGGCGCAGGCCATTGAGCGGGTGAAGGTTTACCCCGGCGCGGACTCAAGCTTTACCCTCTTTTCCGACGACGGCCGAAGCTATGCCTACGAGAGAGGCGCAGGCACCGTTACCCGGCTGCACTGGGACGATGCCAAACGCCAACTGACTCATGAAGGCAACCCTGCCTGGAGCGGCCCGGACAGCGAAGTCGTGGAAGCCGCCGGGCCCTGACGGCTGGCCATCAAAACTGTCCATCGAAACTGTCCATCGAAATGGAAAGAAACTACTGCAACGGCTGCCGGCTGAGCCGGTTGATTCCCTCTGCGCTTCACAAACGTCAAATAAGCATAGCCACGGTTGCAGTGAGCCGCGCATCGTCCGGTACATTCATCTCCAGGAAAGCCCTGGCTTTTAGAAGGCGTTTCTGACTGGTTTCCTCGATGAGGAGCTTGCTTGTTCCGGGCCCCGCTCAAGCCCCAGCCGTCTGATTTACAATCAGGTTGTAAACAGGAAAGAACTGAATGACGCTTTTTCTTACTAATTCAGGCCAGGCGCGTAAGCGGTTGGTTCAGGCGGGCGCGGTTTTTGTGGCTGTAGCCCTGGTTGCCGGTTGCGGCAGCGTTTATCGACCGGTGGTTACCCCCATTGGCAACAGCGGGCCGCCACCCCAGCCGACGGCGTATGCGGCAGTGGTTTCAGCCCCTTCGCCCACCACGCCGGGGATCGCCACAATTATCGACTACTCCGGCGATACGGTGCTTGCCTACGCGAACATCGGTCCCGGTCCGTCCCTCTTTTCTCTGAGCGAGAGCGGCACCAGCGGCTATACCCTCAACAGCGACGGAACGCTGTCGAATTTCCCGGTTTCTCAATCATTGCAGGCCAAGCAGGTTACGTTTACCACGCTTAATTCCCCGTCCGAGCCTGGCCCGCCGCATGCGCCTGTGAGCCTTTTTACACCGGCGTCAGGAATGTGGACCGCCGACCTTGTTGGAAACTTTGCGGATGTTTTCAGCTCGAGTACCGGCGTTCAGGCTTTCGATCTTGCTATTCCAGTGGCGCCTACCCCGGTGTTGATCGGGGGCCCAGCCCTCTCATCAGGCGAGCGCAACTATGTGATCAGCCAGGACATCACCGATCCCAGTGGCGTAGCCTGCAACCTCTCGCCCACGACTGCTTCGGTAAACGGCGAGGCGGATGGAATCGAAAGCTCGAGTCTCACGCTTTCATCGCACCTCCCGGTAGGCTTGTGCCCGGTCTACGCCGTACAGACCGTGGACAACAGGCGATTCTTCGTCTTGAACCGGGGAAGCGACACGATAACGGTGATTAACAGCCAGGACAACGCGCTGGATAATCAATGCCCTCCACCGGCGGGCTGCTTCAACCAGGATAACCAGCAGTATTTCTCTCACCCGACCCTGCCGCTTTCCACCACAGCGGTGACCAATACGGGCATCACTCCGCCGAACGGAACTACAGGCATGACCGCCATCGCCGGCCCGGTTTACGCCGAGTACAACGCCGCCACCAGCCAGTTGATTGTGGCCAACTATGACGGCGGAACGGTCAGCGTCATTGATGTGAGCCTGGATGTGTATGGAAACGACAGCCCGAGCTTCGGCACGACGTTTACGATTCCGGTGGGCAACAATCCTGCCAGCGTGACCGCGCTGACGGACGGTAGCCGTGCCTACACAGCCAATCAGACAGATCAGACCGTGACCATCGTGAACCTGACCAGCCACACGGTGGAAAAGACCTTGCCGGTCATCGGCTACCCGCGCACTGTGGCCTCCATTCAGAATTCGCAGTTCGGTAAGGTCTACGTAGCTTCGCCGAACAGCCCATACATCACCATCATCCGCACCGATCTTGACATTGTCGACACCACGGTACTGGTGCTGGGCGACGTCGTGGATGTTCGCGTCACAAGCCAGAACGCATCCAGCGGCAACAGCAACGAAACCAGCCGCAGTCCCGGTTACGGCCAGCCCTGCAATCTGCCGCCCAGTGTGCTGGGAGCAAGTTACACGCTCGCCCAGTGTCAGGCGCAGCCGTAACGAATTTCAAGAATCTTCAACAAGGGGAGCATCCAGGGCCGTTCTTCACAAGAGGAATGGCCCTTTGGCTATTTCTA
Source organism: Occallatibacter sp. (assembly GCA_049515455.1). GTDB lineage: Bacteria > Acidobacteriota > Terriglobia > Terriglobales > Acidobacteriaceae > Telmatobacter. The sequence goes on along the minus strand of JBEKUB010000028.1, from coordinate 8,515 downwards.
CCTGCATTTCCAGCGACGTAGGAAAACTGAAAAGACGCTTGATTTTTGAAGTGATTCACAACACAGACCGCTCCGGCCCGGGGCGGCAACCATTGATCGGATAGGGTTTTGCCTCTGTCGCCGGGCCGTGCTCTCCGTGATCCCGGTCGTGAAGCCTTTAAATTTTGAGAGGTTCGCTGATGCAATCGAGCAAAAATTTTCTAACGCGGCGGCGATTCGTCGCGATGGGAGCCTTGGGAGGCGCGGCAGTTGCAGTGGCCTGCACCTCGGGCAGGCAGGGCGATTGGGATTTCTTTAGCGAAGCCCAGGCCCGCACCTTGACCGCAATCTGCGATCAGATTATTCCCGCCGACGACTTTCCCAGCGCCTCGCAGACCGGCGTGCTTACTTATATCGATAAACAGCTCGTCCGTCACTTCCGCCGCCACCAGGATGCCTATCGCGACGGCCTGGAGAATGCCGAAAAAATCAGCCGCAAACGCTTCGGCCGCGAAATGGCTGAACTAAGTTCGCCGCAGCAATTTGAAATTGTGAGCGCTCTTGAGCAACAGTATCTCGATTTCTTCAATCTGGTGCGCAGTCACACCTTGCAGGGCTACTACGGCTCGCCGCGTCATGGCGGCAATCGCAACGCCGTCAGCTGGCGGATGCTGGGCCTGGATGAGCCGCCGCTACGCGGCCGTGCGCAGTACGACCTGAGAAAGGGCACACATTCATGAAAAGAGTGAATGCTGTGATTGTGGGAGCAGGCGCCGGAGGCGGCGTCGTCGCCAAGGAATTGTCCACCGCGGGATTGAGCGTAGTTCTGCTGGAGCGCGGCAAGTGGTACACCGCCAACGACTGCCGCAAGGACGACTTGCGCAATCAGCGCACCACCATTCTGGGCAATGCATTTGGGCCGGAGGACGAAGGCAATCCCCGGGTGACGGTTGATGCCAAAGGCGTGCCGCATGTGGTGCTGGCCAGCGAAAGCGCCTACCAGAACGACGCCGCCTGCGTGGGCGGCGGAACGCTCAGTTGGGGAGCGCAGGCCTGGCGCTATATGCCCCAGGACTTCAAAATGCGTTCCACCTACGGCGTTCCGGCGGGGAGTTCGCTCGAAGACTGGCCCATCTCTTACGACGACCTGGAGCCATTTTACGAGAAAGCTGAATACGAGATCGGCATTTCCGGGGATTATTCGGGAACTCCCTTTCACGGTCCGCGACGGCGCGATCTTCCCATGCCGCCGGTTATGCCGAATCTTGAGTTTTCAATTCTGGAGCCGGCGGCAAAGCGCCTCGGCCTTCATCCGTTTCACCTTCCCATGGCCCGCAACAGCGTTCCCTACAACGGCCGCGGCCCCTGTATGCGCTGCCGGTGGTGCGTAGGATTTGTCTGCGAAACCGATGCTAAGAACGGCTCCCAGAACACCGTAATTCCCGTCGCGCTCAACACCGGCAACTGTGAACTGCGCACTGAATGCCAAGTGAAGGAAGTTCTCACTGACGAGCGGGGTCGCGCGCGCGGCGTTGCCTACTTCGACTCGAACGGTCATTTGCAGGAACAGCTTGCCGATATTGTGGTGGTCTCGGGCGGAGCCACCGAGTCCGCGCGTCTGCTGCTGAATTCCAAAAGCCGCCTCTTTCCCAACGGGCTGGGAAATCGCTACGACCTGGTGGGCCGGAACCTGCAAGGCCACCACTACACGGGCGCAACCGGCTATTTTGACTACGATACCTACGACGACGCAGGCCCCGGCGCCAGCATTGCCATCAGCGACTACAACCACGGCACTCCCGGCCTGTGCGGCGGGGGGATGCTTGCCAATGAGTTCATCCGCCTGCCGATTCATACCCTCGACCGCCTTCCGCCCGGCACTCCGCGCTGGGGCCTGGGACACAAGCAGGCCATGCGCGACTGGCACCGGCGGACCATCGCCATTATGGGGCCAACCCAGCAGATTCCTACCGCCGACGCCAGGGTCACTCTTGATCCTTCCGTGCGCGACAAATGGGGAATGCCGGTGGTGCGCATCTCCGGCAACGTGCATCCTCACACTTTTGAAATTGGCGAGGTGCAGGCCAAACGCGCGGAAGCATGGCTGAGAGAGGCAGGCGCGATTCATACGTCTGTGGGAGCACACAGGCCTGAAACCGTATCGGCCGGCCAGCACCAGGCCGGCACCTGCCGCATGGGCGACGATCCCAAAGGCTCGGTGGTCAACCGCGATTGTCAGATTCACGACGTTGATAATGTTTTCGTCATCGACTCAAGCGTGCATGTGACCAATGGAGGCTTCAATCCTGCGCTGACCATCATGGCTGTCGCCTACTATGCATCCGCCGCTTTGGTCCGCAACTGGAAGGGAACGGGATTCCACTCATAAAGCGAATCTTCGACAGATGCTGAGTAGGTCCGCTCCGCCCCGGCTGCGCCTTATACATTTGAAGCAGAGGAGCGCGCGGAGATGACGGCGGCTGCGGCAAAAATGCGCGTGGACCTGTTGCTGGTGGAGCGGGGTCTCGTTCCCAGCCGCGAGCGGGCTCGCTCTATGATCCTTGCCGGCCGGGTTTTGGTGCGGGAACAAAAGGTTGACAAGCCTGGCGCATCCGTTCCCCAGGATGCTCCCATTCGACTCCTTGGCGAAGATCCTCTCTACGTAAGCCGCGGCGGCCTCAAACTGGCGGAAGCTTTGGAGCACTGGAAGATTTCTGTCACTGGCCGGAACTGCCTGGACGTAGGCGCATCCACTGGCGGATTTACCGATTGCCTTCTGCAGCACGGCGCCGCGCATGTGATGGCCGTCGATACCGGTTTCGGCCAAATCGCAATGAAGCTGCGCAACGATTCCCGCGTTCGACTGCTGGAGCGCACTAACGCGCGCTTTCTTGAGCCGAGGGCATTGGCTCTGGACAACGAAGCGGCCGAACTCACGCTGCTGGTGATGGACGTTTCGTTTATCTCGGCCACGCTGCTGCTGGGGCCGGTCTTCGCGGCGGCTCCCAGCCTGACGGAAGCCGTAATCCTGGTCAAGCCACAATTTGAAGCTGGACGCGGAAACGTGGGCAAAGGCGGAATCGTCCGCGATCCCGAGGCGCATCAACTGGCCATCGATCGGGTCGCCGATTGCGTCCGGTTGCTGGGCTGGGAAGTGGTGGAGACGATTCCATCGCCCATCACCGGAGCCGAGGGCAACCGGGAATTTCTGCTCTATGCGAGGCGGCCCTGAATACAGCCTGAAATTTAAAGTTTTGCACCCCACGCAATCAAGCTCATCCAGCCTTATCCATTACACTGATGACGAATGGTTCGCGTTGCTATTGTCTGCAAGCCGCACAAGCAAGAGCTAGCCCCGCTGCTGCCGGAGCTGATCGACTGGCTCTGCCGCCATGATTGTGAGCCGCTGCTGGACCTGGAAGGCGGCCAATACACAACCAAAGCGCCAGCCGTGGAGCGCGCCGAGCTGCCCGACTGGAAGCCGCAACTGGTGATCGTATTGGGCGGCGACGGCACGCTGCTCTCCGTGGCCCGCACCTTTGCCACCACTGGCACGCCCATCCTCAGCGTCAATCTTGGTTCTCTGGGCTTCCTGACCGAAGTCCGGCTCGCAGACCTCTACGCCACGCTTGAGGGCTGGCGCACGGATTGCTGCCTAATCGACGCGCGGTCCTTGCTCCACGCCGATTTGTGGCGCGAGGGCAAACTGCATTCGAGCTTTCGCGCTCTGAATGAGGTCGTTGTCTCGAAGGGCGATATTGCCCGCATGGGCGATTTTGTAGTCGAGCTGAACGGCAAGTTGGTGGCCCGCTTCCGCGCTGATGGGGTCATCGTCTCCACCCCTACCGGCTCCACGGCCTATACTCTGGCCGCCAACGGCCCTATCCTCACCCCCGACGTGGATGCGCTGGTGGTGACGCCTATCTGCCCGCACCTGCTCACGCTGCGGCCCATCGTGGTGCGCGGCGATGCGAAGCTCAGCGTCCGGGTCGAAGGTATCTCCAAGCTCGCTCTGCTCACCGTAGACGGCCAGACGGCGGTCGAATTGCACCTGGGCGATGAGGTTCGCTGCCGGCGCTCAAGCCATACCGTCAACCTGGTTCGCCTGAGCGAAAGCGGCTTCTTTGAGGCGCTGCGCAGCAAACTGAGCTGGGGCGAGCGATAGCGGGTCTGCGGTCCCGGATTCGAGCCCCAGATAGATGAGGTGAATCAGGTGCGATTGAGTATCGAGACAGAGAGGCGAATCGATATGCTATTCCCTCCGGATCAACAGGAAAATGTGCGTGTTCTCCTCAGGGATGAGTGCGGGGATAATCTTCCCTTTCAGAAGGGCTTAAGTGCGGAGGGCTATGACCCGATCCGTCTTGCTGTGCTTAAACTGAGCAACAGGGATATGCAGAAGCTTCAAGTTGCCGTTCGGCTAGCTAACTCAGATTGGCGGGACGTCTTGGTCGCATCGGGATTCGCTCGCAGTCCTGAGCTTCGTTGATCCTGGCTCCCAGATCGTGCGTGGTGGCTCCTCTTGCCTTTGGATCTTGATTTAGCGCTTACCGATTAGGAACTCAATCCTAGCCAGCTTTTTCTGTCAACTCCGCCCAGCGCGCGTAAAGCGCGTCATTCTCACGCTGAGCCGCGTCCAGTTCCTCGAGCGCCTGCTGGAGCGCCACGGCGTTGGTGGCAATCTCAGGGTGTTCGACACGATCGCGGGCGGCTGCCAGGCGGGCGTCGGATTCCTCCACGCGCTCTTCGATGGCGGCGAACTCGCGGGCTTCGAGGTAGGAGAGCTTCCTTTTGGCGGTGTTAGCGGAGTTGGCGGTGTTAGCGGAGCTAGCTGAACGCTCCGGCTTGTTCTGCATCTTCTCTTCTTGTTCTTCCATCCAGTCTTCCCACTGCGCATAGTCAGCGAAACGGCCTGTGTGTCCGCGGCCATCGAGTCCGAGTACGGTGCTGGAGACGCGATTGAGCAGATAGCGGTCGTGAGTAACCAGCACCAGGGCGCCGGGAAAGTCGAGCAGATTCTCTTCCAGTATTTCGAGCGTGGGAATATCCAGATCGTTGGTCGGCTCATCGAGCAGCAGAACGTCGGCCGGCTCGAGCATCAATTTTGCAATGAGCACGCGCGCCCTCTCGCCGCCAGAGAGATTGCGCACCGGCTGATTCAGTTGCTCGCCGGTAAACAGAAAGCGTGCGGCCCAGCTGGCCACGTGTACGATCCGTCCCTGGTGCATCACGGAGTCGCCTTCAGGGGCCAGAGCGCGCCGCAGCGTCAGGCTTTCGTCCAGTTCTCGCATCTGGCTGAAATAAACGATACGTAGAGCATCGGCGCGGCGAATCGTTCCCGCAGCAGGCTCAATCTCTCCGCGGAGCAGGCGCAGCAATGTGGTCTTGCCGCTGCCGTTCGGTCCCACGAGTCCCACCTTCATGCCAGCGGTAAGAATGAAGTTGAGGCCAGTAAATAGGACACGGGAGGCGTTGTCAGCGGGGTTAGCGGAGCTAGCGTCGTTAGCGGGGATAGCGCAGGCCACGCTTTTGAACTCGACCAGCCGCTTGGTTTTGCGCATGCTCGCGTCAAAGTCAATGCCGGCCGCGCTTACCGCCGTGCGCGCATCCATATCGGCCAGTTGGCCGATCATCGCGTTGGCGGTGTCGATGCGGGCCTTCGATTTTGTAGTCCTCGCCTTGGGTCCGCGGCGGAGCCATTCAATCTCGGTTCTCACGCGGTTGCGCAGGCTATCCTGCTGGCGGTTCTGTGCTTCGAGATAGGCTTGCTTCTCTTCAAGAAAATGGCTGAAGTTGCCCTTCACACGCAGCAACCCGCCGGCATAAACGCGATTCAGCTCGACGATCTGGCTGGAAGTGGATTCGAGAAAATAGCGGTCATGACTGACAGTGACCGCGGCGAAGGACGACGAGCGCAGCAACTCTTCAAGCCACTCGATGCCGGCCAGGTCAAGATGATTGGTGGGCTCATCCAGAAGCATGACTTCAGGATCAGAAACCATAGCCTCGGTAATGGCCAACCGCTTGCGCCAGCCACCGGAGAGCGCCGAGGCCTGCATGCTGAGGTCCTCAAAACCGGCGCGGCCCGCTAGTTCGCGCAGCCGGCCTTCGCGCTCGGTTTCGTCTCCATGGGCAGCGGTCAGCACCCGCTCCAGGACCTGGCGAATGGTCAGGCCGGGCTCAAATCGCGAATCCTGAGGCACGTAGGCGGCGCGAGCTCGTTTGCGCACGGTCAACTCGCCGGAGTCTGGTTCGACCTGCCCGGCTAGCAGCGCCAGCAGCGTGGATTTGCCCGCGCCATTGGGGCCGATCAGGCCGATGCGGTCGCCGTCGTCGACGGTGAGGGAAATATCGCGAAACAAGGGCTCGGCCCCGAATTGCTTGGTCACGGATTGCGCGTTGAGAATCGGAGGCATCTCTTACAAGAGTACCGTGCCAGGAAGAAGGTCACTGCGGAGGTATGGGCCAGGCTAGCGGCCAAATGCGTAGGTCACCTGAAAGAGGCCATTGTCGATGCCGGGGTTTTGGTTGGCCGTGCCATGGTTCGAAATGTGGTGAAAGCGATATTCAGCGCGAATGGATCGTGTTTTGGAGCGGTACAGTTCGAACCCGGCGCCAAGATCAAAGGTGAAGTTGAAGGAACCGGCGAACTGAACGGGAATTGGTTGTGTGGAGTAGATGTAGCCGCCGTGACCTATGAAGAATGGTTGCAGCTTATTGCGTGGAAGAAAGTTCCATTGAAAGCCGACAGGAGAGATGGCTTCGCCGATGGTCCATTCGCGACCTTGGCAGGATGTGGTGTAGGTTCCACTGTAAGTTGTCGAACCGCCATTTTGGTTCCCTTCAGTAATGCTGTAAGGCGTTGTGACCGTCGCGCACGAAATTGGGGGCGCGGTGTCATAGATCTCGGTGAAGGTATATACCGTTGGCGAAGTTTGGTTGTAGACAACGTGAGCGTTGGGGTCGCTTTCCAGCGCCACCGGGAGCAGCTCTACGCTGTACTGCCAATTCATCTTTCGGTTGAGAAAGAGCTTCCGGCCATAGGAGACACCAAAATCAAGCAGCTTGCGATTTTCGGCAGTACCCATCAGGATATGGCTGGAGTCGCCGGAGTATGCGCCGAAGACTCCGAATGTGTTGGCTCTGGCGTAGTAAGGACTTTCGACTTTGGATTGCGCTAAAGCGCTTGCAGAGCAAATGGACATGGTCAGCAAGGTAAAGAGATAAAGATAGCGGGTGCTGCCAGGCTGGTCTGCACTTTCGTTCTTTCGCAAGAGACTTATCCTTTCGTACCAGGGGTTGAGGGGCCCGAAACTGCGTCCGATGTCCTATACTCTTGTTTTGAATGGTGAATCCATTCTAAAGGAGCGTATCTATGCCGTCATCCGCCGTTGCTTTTGCCCGCCAGAATTCCCCGCGCTTTCTCGATGAATTGAAGGCCCTGCTGCGCATTCCATCCATCTCTACGCTGCCAGAGCATAAAGGCGATTGCAGAAAAGCCGCCGAGACGCTGGCCGCCGAACTGAAGCGCATCGGCATGGAGAACGTGAGGCTTGTTGAAACCGTGGTCAACCCCCTGGTCTATGCCGACTGGCTGCAAGCTCCGGGCAAGCCCACCGTGCTGATCTACGGCCACTATGACGTGCAGCCGGTCGATCCGGTGGATGAGTGGCTTTCTCCGCCTTTCGAGCCCACGGAGCGCGACGGCAACCTCTACGGACGCGGAACGTGTGACGACAAGGGCCAGGTATGGTCCCAGGTGAAGGCCCTTGAGTCGCTGCTGGCCGTCAACAAATCGTTGCCGATCAACGTGCGAGTGCTGCTGGAAGGCGACGAGGAAGTTGGAGGGGAGGGAATTGCGACTTTTGTTGCTACCAAGCCGCCGGAGTTGAAGTGCGACTTCGCCCTCATCTCTGACACCGAGCTCTTCGCGCCCGGGCTGCCAACCCTATGCGTAGGCCTGCGCGGCATGATTTATACCGAGCTTGAAGTGCGCGGGGCCAAGCAAGACCTGCACTCTGGAATGTACGGCGGCGCGGCCCCCAATCCCTTCTTCGCACTGGCGGAGATTCTGTGCAAGCTCAAGGATGAGAACGGCCACATCCTCATCCCCGGCTTCTACGATGACATTATTCCTCCCAGTCCTGAGGAGCTGGCCGCATGGAAGAGCCTGCCGTTCGACGAAGAACACTATCGCAAGACCGAAGTGGGTTCAAAACAACTGGTGGGTGAGTCCGGCTACAGCGTGCTGGAGCGCACTTGGGCGCGGCCGACTCTGGACGTGCATGGAATTCCGGGCGGCTTTATCGGCGCGGGCGCAAAAACGGTGATTCCTGCCAAGGCGGTGGCCAAGGTCTCCATGCGCCTGGTTCCTGGCATGACGCCTGCCAAGGCCTTTGCGCAATACAAGAACTACGTTGAAAAGATCGTGCCCGCGGGCGTGGACGTTGAAGTGCGGCTGATCCACTCCGGCGACCCCAGCCTGATTCGCGTCGACAACCCGTACATCAAGGCGGCCACTCGCGCGCTGCACGAG